>JBFWZA010000004.1:0-321797 GCA_050185825.1 Pseudomonadales bacterium
GGCGTCGGACTACTCATGTTTCGATCGGCTCTGGCATTCTGTTTGTTCACGATGCGCCCGGCGGCGGGTGGGGGTTGCCGGGTACGCTTGGCTGATGCTTCGCTTCAGCCCCCATCCATGGGCGCTCAGGCAGCGGCCATCCCTGGCCGCTGACTGACCCGGCAACCCCCACCCGCCCCCGGACGCTTCTGGATCATCCAGGTGTCAGTGCCGATCGACTCGGCAGTGGTGTGTGCGGCCCACGAACCCGCACTTCCCGAGCGTGAATGTCGATCGACGCGGCTGCAGTCGGTGACGCTGATCGACTTCGCAGCCGTGCAGCGAGGGGCCACAGACTGCGTCACCGGTGGTGGATATCGCTCGGCTCGACGATGGTTCGCGTGGGAGGCTCCACCACCCGCACACCGCGCGGCAGCAGCACCATCGATCCCCGTGCATGCGGAATCCCGAAACCTTGCGTCATGAGGATGCAGGCAGCGTCAGGCGCGGGTGTGTGTCGCTGGGTCAGTCGGCGGCCAGGGATGGCCGCCGCCTGAGCGCCCATGGACGGGGGCCGAAGCGAAGCTTCGGCCTAGCGTACCCAGCGATACATACGCGCGCCTGACGATGCCGTGATCAGCAGAACATCAAGATCTCAGATATCCGTAATCCGCAAGAATTGAAGGTGCTAGCTGCCGACGGCCGTCGCGTCGTGGGTGATATCGAGCAGCGACAAGCCCGAAGACGCATCCACCTTCAGGCCCACGAAGTCGAACAGATCCGTATCCCCCAGATGCGAAGGCACCACGTGCTGAAGGCTCCGGGCGATGTTCTCGACGCGGCCGGGATCGGTCCGGTCCCAGGTGGTGAGCATCTCCTTGATCACCTGCCGCTGCAGGTTCTCCTGGGAGCCGCACAGGTTGCAGGGAATGATCGGGTATTCACGCATCGCTGCCCAGCGGGCGATATCGCGCTCCCGGCAGTAGTAGAGCGGCCGGATCACCATGTTGCTGCCGTCGTCGCTCCTGAGTTTGGGCGGCATGGCTTTCAGCCGGCCGCCGTAGAAGAGGTTCAGGAACAGGGTCTCCACCACGTCGTCCAGGTGGTGGCCGAGCGCGATCTTGCTGGCGCCGATCCGGCGGGCGAAGGAGTAGAGAATGCCGCGGCGCAGGCGGGAGCAGACCGGGCAGGTGGTCTTCCCTTCCGGCGTCAGCCGCTTGACCACGGAGTAGGTGTCCTCCTCGAGGATGTGGTACTCGACCCCGATGCGCTCGAAGTAGGCGGGCAGCACGTCCTCGGGGAAACCCGGCTGCTTCTGATCCAGGTTCACGGCAACGAGCCGGAAGTCGACCGGCGCGTTCTGCCGGAGATTCATGAGGATGTCGAGCAGCGTGAAGGAATCCTTGCCGCCGGAGACGCACACCATGACGGTGTCGCCCGACTCGATCATGCCGTAGTCGACGATGGCGCTGCCCGTGAGCCGACGCAGCTTCTTCTGCAGCTTGTTCTGCTCGTAGCGGGCCCGATCGGGAGACTTCATGGATGCGGAGACTCGAGGCTGAAACCGGCGCTCAGTTTAACCCGCGCAGCACCGTGATGGGGGGTGCGGACACGAGCGTGCGGGTGCCGACGATGCCTACCGCAAGGATGAGCAGCGCGCCCGCCACCGGGCCCACCAGCCAGAGCCAGGGATGCAGCGACATGCCGAGTCCGAACACCTGGGTCTGCAGGATCAGCACCGTCACCTCCGCCCCAACCACGGCGACGATGCCGGCAAACAGCCCCAGCGCCGTGAACTCGGCCGCGAGCGAGCCGGCGATGAGCCGCCGGGTGCCGCCCAGGGTGCGGATCAGGGCGTGCTCGCTCATGCGCGCATCGCGGCTCGCGTGAATGCTCGCCACCAGCACCAGGCAGCCGGAAGCGAGCACCAGCCCGAGCACCAGCTCCACGGCCTGGGTCACCCGGGCGATGATGCTCTGCACCTGGGCGATGATCGCATCCACCTCGATGACAGTGACGGTGGGAAACCGCGACAGCAGGTCGTTGAGAAAGCGTTTGTGCTGCGGTTCCAGGTAGAAGCTGGTCATGTAGGTCGCCGGAAATTCCTCCAGCGCGCCCGGTGAGAAGATGATGAAGAAATTCGGCCGCATGCTCTCCCAGTCGAGCCGGCGCAGGTTGGTCACCTCCACGTCGAGGCGCTCGCCGCCGATGTCGAAGGTGAGCCGGTCGCCGATGGAGAGACCGAGGTCGCGGGCGTAGTCGTCCTCGAGCGACACCATGGCCCTCGAATCACCCGGTTCCCACCACTCCCCCGCCACCAGGGTGTTGTCTCCGGGCATCTCGGCCGCCCAGGTGAGGTTGCGCCCGGAGCGCAGGTTCGGACCGTCACCGAGCTCCGAGCGGTGGGTCTTTTCCCAGGTTTCGGCGTCGATGTCGTTCACCGCCGTGATGCGGCCGCGGATCATGGGGAAGAGCCCGCCCTGCTCGGTGCTCACCGCATCGATCATGGCGCCCATCTCTTCCACGTCGCCGGGGGCAATGTTGAGCACGAAGTGATTGGGGGCGTCCTCCGGCACCTGACTGCGCCACTCGGTGAGCAGCGCCGTGCGCAGCAGCATCAGGATCAGCAGCAGCATGATGGCGAGCCCGAAGATCAGGATCTGGGCGATGTTCTCCTTGCGCCGCCGCTGCAGCCCGGCCAGCGCCAGCCGGAGACCGCTGCCGGCCTGCATGCCGACGACGCGCCCGCCTTTCAGCAGTACCGTGGCCAGCACCCCGAACAGCAGCAGCGCGCCCAGCGTGCCGAGCAGGGTCCAGAGCGTGAGCATCAGGCTGCCGCTGTACCAGATCAGCAGCCCCAGGCCGCCAACGGCCGCGGCACCGTAGCTCGCAATCTGCGAGGGCGGTGGCGCGCCGACGTCGCGGCGGATCACCCGCATCGGCGAGATGCTCTTCAGGTGCAGGAGCGGTGGCAGCGCGAACGCCAGCGCGCAGATGAGACCGGTGACCCCACCGAGCAGAAAGGGCCGCACGCTCGGCATGGGCAGGGCGATCGGAATCAGGCTGCCGAGCACGGAGACGATGGCCAGGTGCAGGCCGGCTCCGACCAGCAGCCCCAGCGCCACGGCCGCCAGGCCCACCGTGGCGAGCAGCCCCAGGTAAGCGCCCAGCACCTGATTCGGGGTGGCGCCCAGGGTCTTCAGCACGCCCACGTGATCGTAGTGCCGGCGGGCATAGCGGTGCGCCGACAGGGCGACAGCCACCCCGGCCAGCAGCACGCCGAGCAGACCGCCGAGCAGCAGGAAGCTCTCCGCCCGCTCCAGCGCCGAGCCGATGGTGGGGCTCGACTCGCGGATGCTGCGCCACCAGTAGTTGGGATCGTCGTCCAGTTCGAGCGCTGCCTTCAGCGCCTCCAGGTTCCCGTCCTCGCCACGCAGCAGCAGCCGGTAGGAGAGTCGGCTGCCGGGCTGCACCACCTCCGTGGCCGGCACGTCCTCCATGCGCATCAGCAGCCTGGGACCGAGGTCGTACATGCTCCCGCCCCGATCCGGCTCGGTGGTGAGCACCCGGGTGACGGTGAGCTTCGCCAGCCCCACCTCGATCTCGTCACCGATCGTTATCCCGAGCGAAGGAAACAACCGGGCATCCAGCCACACCTCGCCCACGGCGGGCAGCTCGGAGGTCCGCCTCCCCCGGGTGAACGGTTCGTCGGTGACCTCGAGCCAGCCCCGCAGCGGGTAGCCGGGGCTCACCGCCTTGACGCTGACCAGCTCGTTGCGATCGTCGGCGGTGAACACCATGGAAGGAAAGGACAACGTGTCTGCGATGTCGAGCCCGTTCGCGGCCGCGGCCTGCCGGAAGGTGTCCGGAATCTCCTGAGAGCTGCCGATGTAGCGGTCGGCCGCCAGGAAATTGGCCGACTCCTTGAGCAGCGCCTGGTGCAGCCGGTCGACGAACAGGCTGATGGAGGTGACCGTGCCCACGGCCACCATGAGCGCCAGCACCAGCAGGCCGAGCTCGCCGCCACGCCAGTCGCGCCAGGCGAGCCTCAGGATGAACGCGGCCTTCACGCTGCCGCCGCGCCGGTGAGCCTGCCGCCGCTGATCTCGACGATCCGCTGACAACGCCGTGCCAGACGGTCGTCGTGGGTCACCAGCACCAGAGTGGTGTCGAACTCGGCGTTGAGCTCGAACAGCAGATCGATGATGCGTGCACCTGTGCGGGTGTCCAGGTTGCCGGTGGGCTCGTCGGCGAAGAGCACATTGGGCCGCGAGGCAAAGGCGCGGGCGATGGCCACGCGCTGCTGCTCGCCGCCGGAGAGCTGTCGTGGATAGTGGTCGAGCCGCTCGGCCAGGCCGACCTTGTCGAGCAGCACCCGGGCGTCGTGCTCGGCGCTCGGCTCGCCGCGCAGCTCCGCGGGCAGCATGACGTTTTCCAGCGCCGTCAGGCTGCCCAGCAGCTGGAACGTCTGGAACACGAAGCCGATCTGCTCGCCGCGAACCCGCGCCCGCTGCTCTTCGTCGAGAGCGGTGAGCTCCGCGCCGCACAGCCACACGCGGCCCGAAGACGGCACGTCGAGTCCCGCCAGAATGCCGAGCAGCGTGGTCTTGCCGGATCCCGACGCGCCGACGATGGCGACGGTTTCTCCCGCGTTGATTTCGAGATCGATCCCTTCCAATATCACCAGCTCGCCTTCCGCAGTAGGCACGACCTTGGCGATACCGCGCGTCTCTATCACCGACGAACTCATGGGCTCGAATACTTCCTCGCTGACAGTGGCGGTCAGGGTTGTCATGACGGTCGTCCTGTCTCTCTGCCTCGGGCTGGCGCTAACCTTGCCTGGCGTCGCGTCAGCAACGCGTGAGAATCCCAGGATTCTGGTGATGGGCGACAGTATCAGCGCCGCATACGGTATTCAAACCGAGCAGGGCTGGGTCAGCCTGCTCGCCGAGACGCTCGGTCGTTCGGAGTACCCCTACGAGGTCGTGAACGGCAGCATCAGCGGCGAAACCACGGCCGGCGGTCTGGCGCGGCTGCCCAAGGCGTTGGAAACCCACGACCCCGAGGTGGTGATCATCGAGCTCGGCGGCAACGACGGTCTGCGCGGCTACCCCACCGAGACGGTCAGGGACAACCTCCGGCAGATGGTGGAGCTCTCCCTCTCGGACGACCGGGAGGTTCTGCTGGTGGGCATGCAGATCCCGCCGAACTACGGACCGAGGTACACGCGTGCCTTCCATGAGGTCTTTGCCACGGTCGCCGAGGAGACCGGTGTGCCGCTGGTGCCGTTCTTCCTCGAGAAGGTGGCGCTGGAGCCGGGCCTGATGCAGTCGGACGGCATCCACCCCACCGCGGAAGCACAGCCGCTGCTGCTGGAAACGCTCTGGGACTATCTGGAGCCGCTGCTGGCCCCCTGATCGGTGCGCGCGGCGGCGTCAACCAGCCGACCGCCGGGCATCCGCTTACCCACGTGCAGCTCTCCCCGGGCTTCGGCCAGCCGGACCTGCCGCTGGCGTTCCTCGAACGAGGCGCGCTGCTCATCGCTGAGGCTGTCGATGCAGTGCGGGCAGCTGACACCCGGCACGTAGGCCGGGGAATCGGCGTCTTCCGGGGTCAGGGGCTGGCGACAGGCGAAGCACTGCCGGTAGACGCCCTCGCCGAGCGCGTCGTCCACGGAAACCCGCTGGTCGAACACGAAGCACTCGCCCTGCCAGCGGTTTTCCCCTGCCGCTACCGTCTCCAGGTATCTGAGGATCCCCCCGTCGAGCTGGTAGACCGCCTCGAAGCCCTGCTCGAGCATGAAGGCCGATGCCTTCTCGCAGCGGATGCCGCCGGTGCAGAACATGGCCACCTTGCGGTGCGACGCCGGGTCGAGGGAGGCGACGTAGTCCGGAAACTGCTTGAAGGAGCGCGTCCCGGGATCCACCGCACCGGGGAACGTGCCGATGCCGACCTCGTAATGGTTGCGGGTATCGATCAGCAGCACCTCCGGATCGTCCAGCAGGGCGTTCCAGGCGGCGGCGTCCACGTGTGTCCCGGTACGCTTGGCCGGGTTCACGCCGGGTTGTCCCAGGGCGACGATCTCCGCCTTGATGCGGACCTTCAGCCGATAGAAGACCGGATTGCCCGCGTTCGCGTGAGAGAACTTGAAGGGCATGGCCTCGAAGCCGTCGACGGCCCGCAGCACGTCGGCAAACGCCTCCAGGGCCTGCCGGTCGCCGGCCAGGGTGCCGTTGATCCCCTCTTCGGCCAGCAGGATGGTTCCCTTCAGCGCCATCTGCCCGGCACGGTTCTCGAGATCGGCGCGCAGCGCCTCGAGCCCGGCGAGCGGCGCGAACCGGTGGAAGGTCATCACCTGGCTCACGACGCGGTCTCCCGGGTCTTGCCTTCCGAATGCTTCCCACCCAGACAGGGTGGCGACAGCGGCGCGGTGCCGAACCGTTGCCGCCACTCCGCCGGTGTGTAGGTGTGGATCGCCAGGGCGTGCACACCGCCCGCCAGCTCTGCGGCCAGCGCGTCGTTCACCGCCCGGTGCCGGGCCAGCAGGCGCAGGCCCTCGAACGCGTCGCTCACCAGCACGACCTTGAAGTGCGTCTCGGAGCCTGCGGGCACGTTGTGGCCACCGCTCTCGTTCACCACCTGCAGGTGCGCGAGGTCGAACCGCTCGGCAAGTTTGTGGTGAATGCTGTCTTCGACGCTCACGTGAGGCCCGTACGTTTCCACGGAAACGGCTATTCTACCGGCATACCGGCAGACCGGCACGCGCCGGGTGGAATCAGCGCGGACGGATCAGCAGCACGGAGACGTTGTCGTGGCCGCCGGCATCGTTGGCCCGGTCGACCAGGGCGGTGGCCACCGACGCGAGACCGGCCTCGTCCGCCGGGGCGTCTGCCAGGATGGACTGGATCTCCACCTCGGTGACCATGTCCGTGAGGCCGTCGCTGCACAGCAGATACAGATCTCCAGGGGTGTGCACCCAGGAACGGACGTCCACGTCCACCTGTCCGGCCAGACCGAGCGCCCGGGTGATCACGTTGCGGTTCGGTGAGGTTTCCGCCTCCGCTTCGTTCATGAGCCCCTCGTCGATCATCTGCTGAACCATGCTGTGATCCCGCGTCAGACGGCGCAGGATGCCCGCCCGCACCCGATAGGCGCGCGAGTCACCGACATGTCCGATCAGACACTGTCCCTGCTGCGTGAGCAGAAACGTCACCACCGTGGTTCCCATCTCCACGCCCTTTTCGATGGACTTCTCGAGCACGGCACGGTTCGCTTCAGCGATCACCGCGACGACGGTGGCGTCCGACAGGCGCTTCGCCTCCCTGAGGCCGACGAGAATCGTTTCCACCGCGATGCGGCTGGCGATCTCGCCCGCCTCGAGCCCGCCCATGCCGTCCGCGAGCACGGCCACACCCGCTTCCGGATCGAAGGCGTAAGCGTCCTCGTTGTTCCGGCGTACCCTGCCGGTATCGCTGTGCGCGACTATCTCCATTCTCTTCCCGGCAGAATTCGTTAAACTACCCGGCCTTCCCATTTCCGTGAGCAAGAGTACCGCTGAATGTTGGCTGTCATTTCGCCCGCCAAGAGGCTCGACTTCACGAGCGACGCCACAACGGCGAAACATAGCCTGCCAGCTTTTCTGAAGGAATCAAAACAGCTCATCGACGTGCTGCGCGCGAGATCGCCGAAGGACATCGCGAAGCTCATGGGATTGTCCGCCAAGCTCGCGGACCTGAACTACCAGCGCTACGGTGATTGGCAGACACCGTTCACGACCGACAACGCCCGACAGGCGGCGCTGGCGTTCTCCGGAGACGTTTACCAGGGGCTCGATGCCCGCACGCTCACCGATCGCGACTGGACCTGGGCCCAGAAGCATCTGCGCATCCTCTCCGGCCTCTACGGGCTGCTGAAGCCGCTCGACCTCATTCAGCCTTACCGCCTGGAGATGGGCACCCGGCTCGGCAACCCGCGCGGCGAGGATCTCTATGCGTTCTGGGGTGCGAAGCTCACGAAGGCGCTGAACGACGCGGTCGCCGAGCAGCGCCAGCCCATCGTGGTCAACCTCGCCTCCAACGAGTACTGGGAAGCCGTCGACACCGCAGCTCTGAACGCGCGGGTGATCACCCCCGTCTTCAAGGACCTGAAGAACGGCCGCTACAAGTTCCTGTCGTTCTACGCGAAGAAGGCCCGCGGGCTCATGGCCCGCTACCTGATCGACCACCGTGTTTCCACCCTGAAGGCGTTGCAGGACTTCGACGTCGCCGGCTACTACTTCTGCGAAGCCCAGTCGCGCGGCGACAACTGGGTGTTCCTGAGAGACAAGCCCCGCTAGCACGCCGTCCGCGGCACGACCTCCCGTGTCGCCACGATGCGTCAGCGACGCCGATCGGAATTCGGATCCAACGCTTGAGCGCCTTCGATGATGTCCGCCAGCTGCGCCTTGCGCAGTTGCACATGATCGGTGCGTTTCTTCTTGGCCCGGATGTTGAGCATCTCCACGCCGAACGAGAACGCCATGGCGAAGTAGATGTAACCCTTGGGCGTGTGCAGGTCGAGCCCCTCCCCCATCAGCGTGAAGCCGATCAGGATCAGGAACGCGAGCGCCAGCATCTTGACCGTGGGATGCTCCTCCACGAATCGGCTGATGGTGCCGGCGGCGAGCATCATGACGATCACCGCGACCATCACCGCCGCGACCATGATCTCCACGTCGTCCACCAGCCCCACGGCGGTGATCACCGAGTCCAGCGAGAAGACGATGTCGATCACGGCGACCTGCAGCAGCACCCCGAGAAAGCTTGCCCTGGCGCTGTGACTCTCTCCGTGGGCCTCGCCTTCCAGCGAGTTGTGCACTTCGCGCGTGGCCTTTGCCATGAGGAATGCGCCACCCAGCAGCAGGATCAGGTCGCGGCCGGAAATGCCCATGTCGAAGACGGCGAAGAGATCGTCCGTGAGACCCATCATCCAGGACAGGGACAGCAGCAGGCCGATCCGCAGCACCATGGCCAGTGACAGCCCGAGAAACCGGCCACGGGCCTGCTGCTCGGGAGGCAGCCGGCCGGTGACGATGGAGATGAAAATGATGTTGTCGATGCCGAGCACGATCTCCAGTGCCGTCAGCGTCAGAAACGCCACCCAGACTTCAGGGCTCAGCAGAAACTCGGGCACACCAGGGATCTCTTGTGCGGCGGATCATTGAAGCACACCGGTTGCGAGGCCGGAAAGTTCGGCCGCAGAGGGGAACACTCCGGTGCGACCTTGCGTCGTCCCCGTCGAGGGGTACTATGGCTCGCCATGCAGAAAAACGTGATCGTCGAACGACAATGAACGAGGAGCAGCGAAATCACATCGAGGCAGCCGTGTTCCGGCGGCTGGTCGCGCATCTGGATGAGCGCAAGGACGTGCAGAACATCGACCTGATGAATCTGGCCGGGTTCTGCCGCAACTGCCTGTCCAAGTGGTATCGGGCCGCCGCCGAGGAGGCGGGATTGCCCATGGACTACGACGAGGCCCGGGAAGTGGTCTACGGCATGCCCTACGACACCTGGAAGGCCCGCTACCAGAAGGAAGCGACCGCGGAGCAGCAGTCGCAGTTCGAATCGAACCGGCCGAAAGATGACTGACCGTATGCGCACGATCTGGCGGGACTGGCGCGCCTTCGTGCTGTTCATCGCCATCATGCTGGTGTTCAGATCCGCCATCGCGGACTGGAACCAGGTGCCTTCCGGCTCAATGCTGCCGACCATCCTGGTGGGCGATCGGATCGTGGTGGACAAGCTCGCCTATGATCTGCGGATTCCCTTCACCCTGACCCGGCTCGCCCGCTGGCACGAGCCCGAGCGCGGCGACGTGGTGACCTTCCCGTCTCCGGAGGACGAGCGGCTGCTGGTGAAGCGGATCGTCGGTATTCCCGGCGATGTGGTGGCCATGGAAAACAACGTGCTCACCATCAACGGTGAGCAGGCCGCCTACACCGACGTCGAGGCGGCGGAGCTGCCGCCTGCTGCGGTTCGCGACCCCTTCCGGTACCGGTTCTTCCACGAGTCGATTCTCGGCAGCGACCGGATGATCATGCTTCACGAGACCCGCTACGCCTCGAGCAGAAGCTCGTTCGGGCCGGTGACGGTGCCGGCAGGCAGTTACCTGATGCTGGGCGACAATCGGGACGACAGCCAGGATTCACGCTTCATCGGCTTCGTCTCCCGGGATCGGATTCTGGGGCGCGCCGAAACCATCGCCTTCTCGCTCGACTACGACAACTACTACCAGCCGCGCACCGAGCGGTTCTTCGCCTCGCTCACCGATCACTGAAATCCGGCCGGCGCCGGTCGCTATCGGCCCCGGAAGCGGCCGATCATCCAGATCACCAGACCGGCCAGCACGCCGGCCAGGCCGAAGAAGAGCACAAAGGCGATGCTGGCCTTCAGGTAGTCGAGCAGCTCACGCCAGTCCACCCCGTAGCTCTGCGCCAGCCAGTAGATGGCGAACGCCACTGCGACGCTGCCGAGGACCACCGAACGGACGAGCCGCGCACCCATCCCCGAGCGTGGGCCTTTGCCCTTCCTGTTGCCGAGCAGCGAGTCGACCATGGGATTGAGGCACCTGTGCTTGAGTATCGCTGTAAAGTAGTCCAATGGGCCGGGTATTTCACGACGAGGATCTGAGCGGGCGGGACTTTGCGGGAGCCGATCTCGCAGGCGCCGAGTTCCACGGCTGCGAGCTCGCCGGCACCCGCTTCCGGCATGCGGACCTGACCGGGGCGACCTTCCTGCGCTGCCGGGCCTTCCCGCCGGACGGCGAGGGTGCCGGTGCCGACTTCTCCTACGCGACGCTGCGCGAGGCGCGGTTCGAACGCTGCGACCTGACCACAGCGGTGTTCGCCGGCGCGTCTGCCTACGACCTCGAGCTCAGCCACTGTCAGCTCCAGGGTGCGGATTTCTCCGGCTGTGACTTCTCGCTGCCCATCCGCGGCGCGAGCACCCTGGCGAGCTTCCGCATGCACGGCTGCAACTTCGCTTTCGGCGACCTCTCCAACACCTACCTGAAGGACTGCTCGCTGACGGAAAACCGGATGATCGACCTGATCGCCCACAACTGCTGCCTGGCGGACGCCAACCTTTCAGGATCGGATCTGAACGGGTTGTCCGGCCGCGGTCTCGATCTGTCCGGCGCAGACCTCAGGGGCACCAGCTTCAACAGCCTGGATCCGCGGGAGGTCACCCTGGACGGGGTCCGCATGGGGCTCCCCCAGGGGCTTCAGATCCTGGACACGCTCGGTATCGTGATCGACCCGGACGCCTGAGACCGGACCCGCAACTCAGTTGATCGAGATCAGCTCCACGTCGAAGATCAGCGTCGAGTTGGCCGGAATCGGCCCCTGGGCCCGGTCGCCGTAGGCGAGCTCAGGCGGAATGTACAGCCGCCACTTGGCGCCGGGCGACATGAGCTGCAGCGCTTCCGTCCATCCCGAGATGACGCCGTTCAGAGGAAAGGTCGCCGGCTGGCCGCGATCGTAGGAGCTGTCGAACTGGGTGCCGTCGATCAGCGTGCCCCGGTAGTGGGTCGTCACCTGATCGTCCGCCGCGGGCTTGGGACCCTCCACCCCGACGATGACCTCGTACTGCAACCCGGAGGGCAGCGTGATCACGCCCTTGCGCTTGCCGTTCTCCGCCAGAAACGCCTGCCCCTCGACGAGCGTCTCCTGGGCGACGACCTCGGCGGCTGCCTGCCGCGCGGCAACCAGCGACTGGAAGGCGGCGTTCGCATCCTCATCGGATACGCGGCTCGCCGAACCCGTGAGCTGATCCTGGATGCCGGCCTGGAACGCCGCCACGTCGATGTCCTTGCCGAACTCGCGGCGGATGTTCTGGGCCATGCTGTAGCCGATGCTGTAGCTGGCCTTCTTGGCGTCGGTGTCGAACTCCGCGGGCTGCGCTTCGGCGGCCGTCACCGACCCTGAAAAGCCGGCCGCAAGGAGGAGCAACCCTGCGCGGAGCGCCGGAGTGAAAGCCCCTCGGAGCGTGGTGCGAAAGCCGCGGATTGCGGGCTCAGAAAGCGTCATACAGTCTCCTTGATCCGGTTGCCCATTGGTCGAACACCGGGTTACATTCCGTTCATATGACCCATTTTGGGATTTGGCTAGTCTCGCTGGACAGGTTACTGGGGGAACCTATCAGGCTGTCGGGCATCATAAGCGCTGGGAACAAGCGCTAAAGATCGAGCGCCCGCGCCCAGCTGCCGTCGTCGCAACCGGCGACACATCCGGCCAGGCCGGCCGGCAGGACCGTCAGCGACCTCTGGTTTATAAACTGGTTCATGAATTCTGGTTTATAACCTCTGGTCAAAGACCTACAGAGGACGGTCCATCGAGACAGGGCCTGAAGACCGGCCCGAATGTCGACCCGCATGCTGGATACCGGGCGGCATCTTACCGCGCTTCATCACCATTAAGCGACAGGACACATGCATACCGAGATGCACAGCGAGAAAAAAGACACGCAACGGGGAACCCCGATGCTCATGAGGCGGAAGCCTTTCGCGGCCCTGGCAGCGGCACTGGCGATGGTTTCCGTCGTTCTGCTCGCCGGACCGCTGGCGGCGGAGCCGGCCGCCGAGGCGTCCGCCACCGCTCAGCCGCAGGTGGCGATCTCCACCATGTCCGATCCCCTGGATGCGGCGCGGGAAGAGCTGGTCGTCCTGTCACCACTGGACGTTCACCCGCGAACGGCGCTGGGCATCGTCGATCAGCTCCGCCACAACCACTATCTGGACAAGCCGCTCGACGACCAGGAGTCCAGTGAGATCTTCGAGAAGTATCTCGCTATGCTCGACGGCTCGAAGGTCTACTTTCTCGACAGCGACGTGAAATCGCTCGAGAAATACCGCTATCAGCTCGACGACGCGCTGGTGCGCGGCAATCTGGACCCGGCCTTCGACATCTTCAACCTCTATCAGAAGCGCCTGCTGGAACGGCTCGAGTTCCTGCTCGAGGAGCTCAATGCGGGCATTGCGGACATGGACTTCGAGGTCGACGAGAGCATCGACATCGACCGGGAAAATGCCACCTGGCCTGCGGACGTTGCCGAGCTCGACGACATCTGGCGCAAGCGTCTGAAGGCCGCAGCGCTCAGCATGAAGCTGAACGGCAAGGACATGACAGAGATCCAGACGCTGCTCACCAAGCGCTACGCAAACCGTCTGAAGCAGAGCAGGCAGACCAAGAGCGAGGACGCCTTCCAGCTCTACGTGAACGCGTTCGCCAGCACCTACGACCCGCACACCCAGTACTTCTCGCCGCGGACGTCGCAGAACTTCAACATCAACATGTCGCTGTCCCTGGAAGGCATCGGCGCCGTGCTGCGCAGCGAAGACGAGTACACGTCAGTGGTGGAGCTGGTGCCCGCAGGACCGGCGGACAAGTCCGGCCTCATCGGCCCCGCCGACCGTATCGTCAGCGTCGGTCAGGGCGAGAACGGTCCGCTCATCGACGTGGTGGGCTGGCGTCTGGACGACGTGGTCGAGCTGATCCGGGGGCCGAAGGGATCCACGGTGCGCCTCGAGGTCATTCCCAAGTCGTCTGAGGACCACAGGATCATCTCCATCGTCCGCAATACCGTGAAGCTGGAGGAACAGGCCGCCCACAAGCAGGTGCTGGAGCTGACCCGCAACGGCCAGACGAAGCGCATCGGCATCGTCACCGTGCCGACGTTCTATGTGGACTTCAAGGCCGTGCAGCAGGGCGATCCGGAGTACAAGAGCACGACCCGCGACGTCCGCCGACTGATCGACGAGCTGAAGGCCGAAGACGGCGGTATCGACGGGCTGGTGATCGATCTGCGCAACAACGGCGGCGGCTCCCTGCAGGAAGCCGACAGCCTGACGGGGCTGTTCATCAAGTCCGGGCCCACGGTGCAGGTGAAGGCGGCCAACCGCCGCGCCAACGTCTATGCGGACACGGACGACTCCGTCGCCTGGGAAGGTCCCATGGCCGTGCTCGTGGATCGGCTGTCCGCCTCGGCCTCGGAGATCTTCGCCGGTGCCATCCAGGACTACGGCCGCGGCATCATCATCGGCAGCCAGACCTTCGGTAAGGGCACAGTGCAGACCCTGGTGCCGCTCAATCGCGGCCAGCTGAAGATCACGGCCGCGAAGTTCTACCGGGTCTCCGGCCAGTCCACCCAGCACCAGGGCGTGCTGCCGGACATCGCCTTTCCGGAAACCCTGGATGCGGAGCTGATCGGCGAGAGCGCGCTCGACGATGCGATGCCCTGGGATGTGATCCAGCCGGCCGTCTACCCGCAGACCACGCAGATCCAGACGCTGCTGCCGGAGCTGAAGAGCCTGCACGACAAGCGCACGTCGGACGATCCGGACTTCAACTACCTGCGGGCGCTGGCCCTGAAGGCGCACGAGAACAGCCAGCGTCGGGAGCTGTCCCTCAGGGAGAGCGTGCGGGCCAAGGAGAAAACCGAGGACGACGCCTGGCTGCTCGGCCTGGAGAACGGTCTGCGCAAGGCCAAGGGCGAGCCACCGGTGGAAAGCCTGGAAGCCCTGGACGAGCTGCGCAAGGCGGAACAGGACGAAGAGCCCGATCCCGCCGACGATCCGCTGCTGACGGAGTCCGGCGAGATCCTCGTCGACTACATCAACCTGTCCCATCAGGTGGCCCTGGTCGAGCGCTCGCCCGGCAGCTCCGAAACCTCCATCCAGTAAGCCGCCCACCGCCGTCCCCCGGACGGCGTTTGAAATCCCGTATTCCGCCCTCACATACCGAGGACGGAATACGAGGTTCTGCACATGGACATTGACCAGCAGGGAGAGGTGATCGAACCCGTTGATGGGAGCGGTCAGATACTGCTGCCGAGCGAGGCCCACCCCGGCATCATCCACGTCCTGCCGCACGATCGGCCGTTCTTCCCCGGCCAGGCGATTCCCCTCGTCGTCGATGCCGCAACGTGGCTGCCCACCCTGAAGGAAGTGCAGAAGCGCGAACAGGACGTGCTCGGGCTCATCGCCATGCGGCCGCGCGAGGATGGCCGCCACGGCGGCGCCGGCGTGCCGGCAACGGACGAACTCTACGACATGGGCACCCTGTGCAAGGTGCACCGCGTACACCGGGAAGACGGCCAGCTGCAGATCCTGCTCGAAGGCCTGCAGCGTTTCCGTGTCCGCCGCTGGGTCACGGACAAGCCCCCGCTCTCGGTTGCCGCTCAGTACTTTCCGGAACGGCTGCAGGACGACGACGGTGACGCCCAGAAGGCCTACGCCGTCGCCATCATCAACATCATCAAGGAGCTCATCCCCTTAAACCCGCTCTACGGCGAGGAGCTGAAGATCTTTCTCGCCCGTTCCAATCCGAACGAGCCCTCGGTGCTGGCCGATTTCGCCGCCAGCCTCACCTCCGCATCCCGGCCGGAGCTGCAGGAAGTGCTGGAAACGGTGAATCTCCAGCGGCGGCTGGAAAAGGTGGTGGAGCTCCTGCACAAGGAGCTGGAGATCGCCCGCGCCCAGAAGGACATCCGCGAGCACGTGGAGTCCGAGATCCAGTCACATCAGCGGGAGGTCATCCTCCGCCAGCAGCTCAAGTACATCCAGAAGGAGCTCGGCATATCGAAAGACGACAAGACCGCCGAGATCGAGGAGTTCGAGGCCCGTCTGCGGGACCTGAACGTGCCGGCTTCCGCGCGCAAACGCATAGACGAGGAACTGAAGAAGCTGTCCACCCTGGAGCAGGGATCGCCCGAGTTCGGCGTCACGCGCAACTACCTGGACTGGCTCACCAGCGTGCCCTGGGGACGCTACAGCGAGGACACCCGGGATCTCGCCCAGGCGGTCAAGGTGCTGGATCGTCACCACGAGGGTCTGGCGGACGTGAAGGAACGCATTCTCGAGTTCCTGGCGCTCGGCATCATGAAGGGTGAGGTGGCCGGCTCCATCATCCTCTTCGTCGGCCCTCCGGGCGTGGGCAAGACGTCGCTCGGACGCTCCATCGCCGAGGCGCTCGGACGCCGCTTCTACCGCTTTTCCGTGGGCGGCATGCGCGACGAGGCGGAGATCAAGGGTCACCGCCGGACCTACATCGGCGCTATGCCCGGCAAGCTCATCCAGGCGCTGAAGGACACCGGCGTCGCCAACCCGGTGATCATGCTCGACGAGGTGGACAAGATCGGTGCCTCGTTCCAGGGCGATCCGGCCAGCGCGCTGCTGGAGGTGCTGGACCCGGAGCAGAACGCCAGCTTTCACGATCACTATCTGGACGTGGACGTGGACCTGTCACGCGTGCTGTTCGTGTGCACCGCCAATCAGCTCGACTCCATTCCCGGACCGCTGCTGGACCGCATGGAGGTGATTCACCTCTCCGGCTATCTGGACAGCGAGAAGCGCGCCATCGCCCGCCGGCACCTGCTGCCGCGGCAGCTCGTGCGCGCCGGGCTCAACAAACGCGGCGACCTCAACATCGACGGCCCGGCGCTGACCGCCATCATCGAGGGCTATTCCCGCGAGGCGGGCGTGCGCCGGCTGGAGAAGTCCCTGGCCGCCATCGTCCGCAAGGCGGTGGTGAAGATTCTCAAAGGCGCGAAGAAACCGGTCAGAGTCACGAAGGAGGACGTGGCGGCCTACCTCGGCCGTCCGCTCTACGAGAAGGAAGCCCGTGAGCACGGCGTGGGCATCGTCACCGGCCTCGCCTGGACAGCTCTGGGCGGCGCCACCCTCCCGGTGGAGGCCACGCGGGTGCACGCACGACGGGCATCACTGAAGCTCACCGGGCAGCTCGGCGGGGTGATGAAGGAATCCGCCAACATCGCCTACAGCCATCTGCTGGCCAACGGCCGCGATCTTGGCGTACCGGAAGGCTACTTCGACGAGGCGGCCATCCACCTGCACGTTCCCGCGGGCGCCACACCCAAGGACGGTCCCAGCGCCGGCATCACCATGGCCACCGCGCTGCTCTCGCTGGCGCAGGGCAGAGCGCCGAAGAAGCAGTTCGCCATGACCGGCGAGCTGACCCTGTCCGGCCAGGTCTACCCCATCGGCGGCGTGCGCGAGAAGCTGCTCGCCGCCAAGCGGCAGAAGATCACTCACGTCATCCTGCCCGAGGGCAACCGGCGCGAGTACGAGGAGGTTCCGGAGCACATCCGACGGGGGATCACGATCCACTTCGTGAGCCGTTTCGACGAGGTGGTGGCGCTGGTGTTCTAGAGCGTGCGCCAGGGAAAAGTCTGGGTGGACCCGGTGTCCGCGTACGACGATCGTCGTGGCTTCTGAGGCTCCCGCCTTTCCACTACCATAGCGCTCAGAGACCACCGCCGGACCTTCCGTGATCCCGACGCCAGACCCGCACGCCATCGCCATGATGGCGCTCACCGTCCTTGCGCTCTATCTTTTCACCCGGGATCGCATCCCGCTGGAGCTGACGAGCCTGGCGCTGATCGCCGTGCTCGCCGCGGGATTCGCGCTGGCGCCCTACCCTGGCGTGCGTCCATCGGACTTCTTCGCCGGCTTCGGCCACGAGGCGCTGATCGCCGTCTGCGCCCTCATGGTGCTGGGCCAGGGGCTCGTGCTCACCGGTGCGCTGGAACCCGTCGGCCGGATACTCAGCCGTGCCTGGGGCCGGGCGCCGTTCCTGTCCTTCCTGGCGACCCTCACCGTGGGCGCCGTTCTCTCCGCCTTCGTCAACAACACCCCGATCGTGGTGCTGCTGCTGCCCATTCTCATCAGCGTCTGCCTGCGCACCTCGAGCTCGCCGGCGGGCGTGCTCATGCCCATGGGATTCGCGACCCTGGTCGGCGGCATGGCCACCACCGTCGGTACCTCCACGAACCTGCTGGTGGTGAGCGTGGCCGAAGATCTGGGGCACGGCACCATCGGCATGTTCGACTTCGCGCTGCCCGCCGCCATCGCCGGCGCGGTGGCCATCGTCTATCTCTGGCTGGTGGCGCCCCGGCTGCTGCCGCCGAGAACGATCACGCTGGAGAACCCGTCTCCCCGGGTATTCGAGGCACGCCTGCAGATCGACGAGGGATCGCCCTTCGCGGACCGGAAGCTGTCCGAGGCGATCGCCGCCACCAGCGGCGACATGAAGGTCACCCGCATCCGTCGCGGCGACAACTTCATCCTGCCCCTGCCGGACGTGGTGCTGAAGGTCGGCGACCGGCTGCGGGTGAACGACACCCCCAGCCAGCTCAAGGCCTACGAGAAGGCGCTGGGGGGAAGCCTCTACTCCGCCGATCAACGGGTCGACGAGGATCACCCGCTGTCGTCCGAGAACCAGATGCTGGCGGAGATCGCCGTGGTGCAGGGCTCGACACTGGACCGCACCAATCTCAAGTTCACCCGATTTCTCGACCGCTACCAGCTCGCCGTGCTCGCCCTGCACCGGGCCGGTAAGGACATCTGGCACGCCAAGGAGGAGATTCAGGACGTGATCCTGCAGCCTGCGGACATCCTGCTGGTGCAGGGTTCCCGGGAGCAGATCGGCCAGCTCAAGCAGAGCACGGACTTCCTGGTGCTGGACGCCAGCATGGACCTGCCGAAATCGGAGAAGGCGCCGCTGGCGCTGGCGGTGCTGGCAGGCGCCATCGCCCTGGCGGCCCTCGGGGTGATGCCCATCGCGGTGAGCGCGGTATCGGGTGCGGCGATCCTGCTGCTCACCCGCTGCCTCGATCTCGTGTCCGCGCTCCGCGCGGTCAGCCCGTCCGTCTACTTCGTGGTGGTAGCGAGCCTGGCGCTCGGCCACGGCCTGGTGGTGACAGGCGCCATCGAGTACGTGACCGCCCTGTTCCTGTCCTGGACATCGGACGCCTCACCGACCGTCATTCTGTCGGCGCTGATGATGCTGCTCGCGGTGCTGACCAACATCGTCTCCAACAACGCGGCGGCCGTGATCGGCACGCCCATCGCCGTCGGCATCGCCACCCAGCTCAACCTGCCGGTGGAGCCGTTCGTGCTGGCCGTGCTGTTCGGCGCCAACATGAGCTATGCCACGCCCATGGCGTACAACACCAATCTCCTGGTGATGAGTGCGGGCAGCTACACCTTCTCCGAGTTCGTGAAGGTGGGCGTGCCGCTGACGCTCCTGATGTGGGGCACCCTGACCTGGGTGCTCTCCACGCTCTACTTCTGATGCCGGCTCGCCCGGATGGGCCAGCCGCCGGCAGCGGTCAGGAGGCCCGCGACTTGCGCCTGGGCATCTCGGTGCGAACCGGATTGCGGTTCTCGGCCGGCATGCGAGGTGCGGCCGGGCGGGAGGATTTCAGAACCTGATTGAGTTGCTCCCGAGCGATGAGCTGGGATTCGCTGCGATTGATCACTTTTTCTTATCTCCTCGGCAGGGAGTACTACTTTTATCCGTCGGCCATCCGGGCCGCCTGTTAATCCGTCAGGATCGCCGGGGCTTCGTTGCCCTTCCCGTTCGCCGATTACACACCAGCGTTCGCGGGCAAAACGTGCGCCAGCTAACACTTTCACTGACACCGAACATACGCAGAAGTTGCTGAAGGCCCGCTGAACGGCTCGCCGCCTGCGAGTCTTCGCTTGCCGAGCAACGCCGTCTAAGGCGTGCCCCGCTGTTCCGGTGCGCCGCTCTTTTCAAGAGCGCCGCTCTTTTCGAGAGCGCCGCGTACGTCGTCCAGCGTGGCCACTATCCGGTGACCCAGCTCGCGGATTTCGGTCGTGGGGGCGACCAGATCCGGTACCTGAAACACGGTGCATCCCGCACCGTGAGCGGACCGTACCCCGTTGGCGGAGTCTTCCACCGCCCAGCACCTTGCCGGAGCCAGCGACAGCGCGCCGGCGGCAGCGAGGTAGGGGTCCGGATGGGGCTTCCCCCGAGCCGTCTCGCCGCCGCACACCAGCCGCTCGAAGAAGGCGAGCAGCCCGGTGGCTGCCAGCTTCTGCTCGGCCGTGGGTCGGCGTGTGGACGTTACCAGCACCACCGGCACCCCGCGGGCCGCGAGACACTCGAGAAGCGCCACCGCCCCGGGTTTCACCGGGACCGGACCTTCCGCGAGGCGCGCATGGTAGTGAGAAGACCAGCGCTCATCAATAGCCTCATAAGGGAATTCGGGGCCGTAGGCGCGGCGCAGGATCTCCTCCGTCTGGCGGTAGGTGCTGCCGATGCACAGATGGTAGGCGGCGAGGTCCGCCGGCCAGCCGAGATCCCCGCAGGCGCGCACGAACGCGTCCCGCGCCAGCCGCTCCGAGTCGAGCAGCAGGCCGTCCATGTCGCAGAGCACGCCGCCCGGGAACGCCAGCGGCTCCGAAGCGTTCACGTCAGCCTGCCGCCCGGACCAGGTTGTTCAGCACGTACTGCAGGATGCCGCCACTGGTGAAGTAGGCGATCTCGTTCTCCGTGTCGAGACGGCTCATGACCCGCGTCGTGGTTCGTGTGCCGTCGGTCCGGGTGATGGTGAGCGCGAGGTCCTGGCGCGGGGAGATCGCGCTCACCCCGGGCGGAAAGTCGATGTCGACGATCTCGTCGCCGGTGAGCTCGAGCGTCTTTCTCGACTCCCCGGGTTTGAACTGCACGGGCAGCACGCCCATGCCGATCAGGTTGGAGCGGTGAATGCGCTCGAAGCTCTCCACCAGCACCGCCTTGACCCCCAGCAGGCGCGTGCCCTTGGCCGCCCAGTCCCGGGAGGAGCCGGTGCCGTACTCCGTGCCGCCGATCACCACCAGTGGCGTGCCCTCTCCCTGATAGCGCATCGCCGCGTCGTAGATCGACACGGTTTCCCCGCTCGGCACGTGGCGCGTGTAGCCGCCCTCCACGCCGGGCACCATCTCGTTTCGGATGCGCGTGTTGGCGAACGTGCCGCGCACCATCACCTCGTGATTGCCCCGGCGCGCGCCGTAGGAGTTGAAATCCTGCTCGGTGACGCCGGCCTGCTGCAGATAGTGGCCGGCGGGGCTGTCTGCCTGAATCGCGCCGGCGGGAGAGATGTGGTCCGTGGTGACGGAATCCCCCAGCAGCGCCAGGATCCGCGCACCGGTTACCGCCGGCGCCTGGTCCAGATCTCCACCCACCGCAAAGAACGGCGGCTGCTTGATGTAGGTGGAATTCTCCCAGCCGTAGGTGCCGCTCGTGCTCACGTCGATGGCGCGCCAGGCGGGCGGCCCGGTGAACACGTCCGCATACTGGTGGCGGAACATCTCGGCGGAGACCTCCCGGACCACCGCGGCGATCTCGGCGTTGGACGGCCAGATGTCCGAGAGGTACACCGGCTTGCCGTCGCCGTCCGCGCCGATGGGCTCGCTGGTCAGGTCGATGCGGGTGGTTCCGGCTATGGCGTAGGCCACCACCAGTGGCGGCGACGCCAGCCAGTTGGTGCGGATCTCCTGATGCACCCGGCCTTCGAAGTTGCGATTGCCGGACAGCACCGAGGCCACCACGAGATTGCCGGCGCTGATGGCGGCGGAGATGTGTTCGGGCAGCGGTCCCGAGTTGCCGATGCAGGTGGTGCAGCCGTAACCCACCAGATTGAAGCCCAGCGCATCCAGGTCGTCCTGCAGGCCCGTCTTCTCCAGATAGTCCGTGACCACCTTGGAGCCGGGCGCCAGCGAGGTCTTCACCCAGGGCGCCACGGTGAGCCCCCGGGTCAGCGCCTTGCGGGCCAGCAGGCCGGCGCCGAGCATGACGGCCGGATTGGAGGTGTTGGTGCAGGAGGTGATGGCCGCCAGCACCACGTCGCCGTGTCCGAGATCGTAGTCCGTGC
This sequence comes from Pseudomonadales bacterium, assembly GCA_050185825.1. GTDB lineage: Bacteria > Pseudomonadota > Gammaproteobacteria > Pseudomonadales > Azotimanducaceae > SZUA-309. The sequence continues at coordinate 21,693 of JBFWZA010000004.1, forward strand.
CCGGCACGGGAACGCGTGCCCCCGCCGAACCGGCACGCCCCTGCAGCTCCAGCGCCTCGTCGAACGCCCGCCGCATGTCCGCCATGGCCACCCGGTCCTGAGGCCGCTTCGGGCCTGCCAGGCTCGGCACCACGTCGGCCAGGTCGAGCTCCAGGGTGTCCGTGTAGATCGCCGTGGCGGCACCCGGCTCACGCCACATGCCCTGTGCCCGGGCGTAGGCCTCCACCAGCGCCACCGTCGCCTCGTCCCGGTTGGTGAGCTTCAGATAGCGGAGAGTTTCGCCGTCGATGGGGAAGAAACCGCAGGTGGCCCCGTACTCGGGGGCCATGTTGGCGATGGTGGCCCGGTCGGCCAGCGGCAGGTGATCGAGCCCGTCACCGAAGAACTCCACGAACTTGCCCACCACGCCCTTCCTGCGAAGCATCTCCACCACGGTGAGCACCAGGTCCGTGGCCGTGATGCCCTCGCGCAGCGCCCCGCTGAGCCGGAATCCCACCACGTCGGGAATGAGCATCGAGATCGGCTGACCGAGCATGGCCGCCTCCGCCTCGATGCCGCCCACCCCCCAGCCGAGCACACCCAGACCGTTGATCATGGTGGTGTGACTGTCCGTGCCCACCAGGGTGTCGGGGAACGCGAACGTCTCCCCGCCTTCCGCCTTCGTCCAGACGGCACGGGCCAGATACTCGAGGTTCACCTGATGACAGATGCCGGTGCCCGGCGGCACCACCCGGAAGTTGTCGAATGCCTGCTGGCCCCAGCGCAGGAAGCGGTATCGCTCACCGTTGCGGGCCATCTCCAGCGCCACGTTCTCCTCGAATGCCTTCGGGGTGCCGAAGGCATCCACCATCACCGAGTGATCGATGACCAGGTCTACCGGCGACAGCGGGTTGATGATGGCCGGATCCAGCCCGGCGTCCTTCACCACGCTGCGCATCGCGGCCAGATCGGCCACCGCCGGCACGCCGGTGAAGTCCTGCATGAGCACCCGCGCCGGCCGGAAGGCGATCTCTTCGGCCAGATCCGATTCATCGGCCTTCCCTGCCGTCCAGCCGGCCAGGGCGCGGATGTCCTCCCTGCGCACCGAGATGTCGTCCTCGAACCTGAGCAGGTTCTCCAGGAGAATCTTCAGCGACACAGGCAGCTTTTCCACCTCGCTGAGTCCGGCCGAGGCCACCTCCGGCACGCTGAAGTAGGTGTAGGAGCGATCTCCGACGGTGAGTGTTTTCCGGGTGTTGAACGAGTTCAGGCTCATGGGCGACCCCCGTGTCTGAAAGTCGCCTATTCTGCGCGATCCCCGGAAGGATTCCCAAACGGGGCTCCTCAGAGCCCCTCGCCGAGCTCCCGCTGCGGACTGGTTTCGCCGGCCGCGCCCGCATCGCCGCGATCACGAACGTAGAGGTGGCTGCCGCAGCGCCAGCAGAACGTCGCCTCGCGGAGATGGCCCTCCAGGGCGCAGCTCGGGCAGGTACGCGTGTTGGCCGCGCGCTGCTGTGTGCGTCGGTGCGCCTCGTTCAGCTCCAGCGTCACGATGCCGGTGGGCACGGCGATGATGCCGTAACCCATGATCATGACCACGGTGGCGACCGCCTGGCCCAGCGGCGTGTGGGGGGTCAGGTCGCCGTAACCCACCGTGGTGAGCGTGATCACCGCCCAGTAGATGCTGCGCGGAATGCTCGTGAAGCCGTGCTCGTCGCCCTCGATCAGATACATGAGGGAGCCGAAGATCACCACCAGCGCGAACACCGAGGAGATGAACACCGTGATCTTCCGCCGGGACGCGATCAGCGCCTGGGTGAGCAGCTCCGCCTCACCCACGTAGCGGACCATGCGCAGCACCCGGAAAACGCGCAGCACGCGCAGGATCCGGATCACCAGCAGGTACTGGGTATCGGCCACGAACAGGCTCACGTACGTAGGCAGGATGCCGAGCAGGTCCACCACCCCGTAGAAGCTCTTCGCGTAGCGCAACGGGTGCTGAATGCACCACAGACGCACGGCGTACTCGAGCGTGAAGAGCACGGTGAAGAACCACTCCACCGTGTAGAAGAACATGCCGTAGCGATCGTGCAGCGACGCGACGGAGTCCAGCAGCACCGCCAGCACGCTGGTCAGGATGCAGAGGATGAGACCCACGTCGAAGGCCTTGCCCGCCGGCGAGCTGGTCTCGAAGATGATGATCCGAATCCGGTCCCTCAGGGACTCCTTCGGCGCTGCCTGATGTGCGGGCTCCGTCATGGTGCCGACATTCTACGCCACGGCGCCCCTCGAGCCCCGGTCGGGATTCAACCGTGCAGGAAGTCGAGCACCCGGCGGGCGAGATCCGGCGCCAGGGCATCCGGGATGTTGTGCCCCATACCCGGGACGAGCTGGAACTCGGCGCCGGGAATCGCGCGTGCGGTGTCCGCACCGTGGTCCGGGAGAATCAGCACGTCGTCGGCGCCGTGAATGACCAGCGTCCGTGCCCGGATGCCCGCGAGGCGCGCTACCCGGCTGCCGTCTGCGAGCACCGCACCCATCTGCCGCGCCACCCCTTCCGGATAGTGGCAGCGGTCGTAGGTGACGCGCGCTGCCCGCAGCCGATCGGCTTCGGACTCCGGGTAGCCGGGAGATCCCCAGATCGCGCGGTTTTCCGCGTCCAGCCGGATCCGGCCCTCGCGGCTGGCCGCGGACGCCGTCAGCCGTCCCCGTACCGCCGCGGACGAACGCGGCAGGTCCGGATTGCCGGTGGTGGACATGACTGAGCACAGGCACAGCACACGCTCGGGATGCCGCACGGCAACGAGCTGGGCAACCATGCCGCCCAGGGAGATGCCGAGCACGTGGAAGCGGTCGATCCCGAGGGCGTCCGCCAGCGCCACCACGTCGTCGGCCATGTCCGACAGCGGGTAATCGTGATCCAGCCGGCTCGATCTCCCCGCATCGCGGTTGTCGAACGCGACCACCCGGAGGCCGCCGGCAACAAGCGCGTCGACGAGCACGGGACTCCACTCGATGAGCTGGGTGCCGAGACCGCGGATCAGGAAGATGGACGGGCCGTGCGAATCGCCGTGAACCTGACAGGCGAAGGTCAGCCCACCCGCCTCGACGAGCCGGGTGGCCTCGTCACCCAGCAGGCTCAATGCTCCTTGACGATGTGGTACACCGTCTCCGTCGCCGATTCGATGCCCACCTCCGCGAATCGCGGCGGCAGCTCCGTGGAGGTGACCTTGCCGAGACACTCGACCCGGCAGCGGGGCGAGTAGAGCGAGACGATCTCCGCCTCGGTCACGGAGTGGGGGGGGCCGCCGATCCGGCTCTGCTCGTACTCGAGGCCGACCAGCAGGATGTGGGCGTGCTCCGGGACGATGCGCAGCATGTGATCCACGTACTTTTCACGAACCGACGGGGGCAGCGCGATGAGCGCGCCGCGGTCGTACACCGCGCGGATGCCGAGAATGTCCGGGGACTGGACGTCGAAGAAGTCGCCGCAGTAGAGCGTGGTCTGCGGCCCCTCGAATCGGGTCAGGTAGAAGAGCTCGGTGCGCTCCGGGACCTCGCCGCGCTCTTCGAAGTAGGCACGAATGGCGGTCTCGGACAGCTCCACCCCGATCACGGCGTGACCGATCGACTCCAGGTAGCGCATGTCCAGGCTCTTGCCGCACAGCGGCACGAACACCGCGGCCCCTCGGGTGACGTCCAGCGAGCTCCAGTAACGGGCAAGCAGCGGGTTGGTGTCGCTCAGGTGCCAGCCGAGCTGATTCTTTTCCCAGCGTTCCAGCCAGAACTCACGCTCCATTGCCCGCTCTCACACCTGCTCTTACACCTGATTCCACGCCTGCTCTCACGCCCGCTGTCCGAACCCCGAGCCCTTGCCGGAATCCACGCCGGTCCGCTTCTGTATTCCCGCGCGATTCCCGCGTAGGCTGGTCGGCCGCACACCGGATTCCTGTTTCGAGTATCACGAATGGCCCGATCCTCGGCAACCGCCAGCCTGCCCCGGGTGGACGCCGCCAAGCTGCGGCGGCTCGCGCTCGACGCCCAGGGACTGCTGCGGCAGGCGCCGTTCGGTCGCGGCAGGGCCGCCACCCTGCGTGCCATCGAGCACATCGGCTACGTCCAGATCGATACGATCTCCGTGGTCACCCGCGCGCACGATCATGTGCTGGCCAGCCGCGTGCCCAACTACGAGCCCGGTCACCTCGACCGGCTGCTCGCGGATCGCTCGATCTTCGAGTACTGGTATCACGCCGCCGCCTACCTGCCCATGCGCGACTACCGCTACGCCCTGCCGCGCATGCACGCCTGCCGCACCGGCAGGGAGCACTGGATCCGCAGCCGGGATCGGAAGCTGATGCGGGAGGTTCTGGCCAGGATCGCGGCGGAGGGACCGCTCATGGCGAGAGACTTCGAGACCCCGCCCGCCGGCACGACCGGCTGGTGGAACTGGAAGCCCGCCAAGCAGGCGCTCGAGCAGCTGTTCATGGAAGGGGAGCTGATGGTGACCGGGCGTCAGGGATTCCAGAAGACCTACGACCTCCGGGAGCGGGTGCTGCCCGAAGGCACAGACACCCGCACCCCCACGGACCGCGAGATGGCCTCTCATCTGCTCTCCAACATGCTGCGGGCACACGGTTTCGCCACGCCCAAGAACGTCACCCACCTGCGCCGGGGACAGGCGATCCGCGGCGCGCTGAAGACCGTGCTCGCCGACGAGGTCGAGGCCGGCGCTCTGCTGCCGTTCCGGCTGCCCGGCGGCACCGTGGCCTACGCGAACCCGGACGTTCTGGAGCGCCGGGCACCGGCGGCATCCGCCAGGGCCCTCCTGCTGTCGCCGTTCGACAACCTGGTGATCCACCGTGACCGGGTGCAGTCCGTGTTCGACTTCGACTATCAGATCGAGTGTTACCTGAAGGAGGAAGATCGCCGTTACGGCTAGTTCTGCCTCCCCGTGGTCTATCGCGACCGGCTCGTGGGACGGGCGGACTGCAAGGCACACCGCCGCTCCGGCAGGTTCGAGGTGAAGCACCTGCATTTCGAGTACCCGGACGCGGATGCGCCCGCCGCCGCGAACGAGGACATGATCCGCTCGGTCGCCGACGCGCTGCACCGGTTCGCCGCCGTCAACGCCTGCAGCGCGGTGACGATCTCACGGGTGTCCCCGGCCCCATGGAAACAGACCGTGCAACGGCTCACCAGCAGCGGCTGACCCCCAGCCGTCACCGCTTCAGGTGTCTCCAGCCGCGACCGTCACCTCCTCCCCGTTCAATCCCCGGAGCCTGAGCTCGCCCTCCGTCTCGAAGAGTGCCAGGCCGTCCAGATAGGCCACGTCCGACGCGGTCGGGGGCACACCGAGCAGGGTGCTCCGCATCAGGTGCAGGGTCATGTCGTGCGACACGCAGACATCGAGCTGATCTTCCGCCACCGGTGAGCGCAGCTTCTCGGTCAGCACCGAGAGCAGCAGCCGGCTCGCCACCTGTGCAGGCATCAGCGCGTCCGCCGGCACCCGACCTTCGAACCAGCCGGCGAGATAGGGAATCATCCCTTGCGAGCGCATCCCCTGCCACATTTTCATCTGGTCCAGCGCGTAGAAGACCCCGAGCGCCTCCAGCGGACGATGCCGCGTCACCGCGCCGCCACCGGCTTCGTGCCCAGCCAGCACCAGCTCCGCCGTCTCCATGCAGCGGTGCGGCGGGCTCGCGTAGGCGCGCACGGTGAGGTGCTTGGGCAGCGCCTCGCCGAGCCGGCGTGCCCACAACCGGCCCTCCTCGGTGAGCGGGTTCAGGAGGTCGTGACGGTCGGGCGCGTACTCCCGCGCTGAGTGCCGAACGAGCACCACCGCACGGCGCACGCCGCGGTCGAACACCTCCTCGAGCAGCCGGACGGTCTGCGCACCGTAGGCCCTGTCGTCCACCTCACCACTCCTGCACCCGCTGAGGCTGTATTACTATCGGAAATTCATCGTGAAAACATCCGCAGCGGCAAGCAGCGGAAGAAGGGGGAAGCATGGGAAGACTGGACGACAAGGTGGCGGTGATCACCGGCGCGGGTCGCGGCATCGGCCGGGAGATCGCGCTCCTGATGGCGAGCGAAGGCGCCCGGGTGGTGGTCAACGACCTGGGCGGCAACACGGACGGCTCGGGCACCGGTAAGGTGGCGGACGACGTGGTGGCGGAAATCCGCGCGGCGGGCGGCGAGGCCGTTTCCCACACCGAATCCATTGCCGAGGTGGCGGGTGGCCAGAGCCTGCTCGACACCGCCCTCGAGGCGTTCGGCGGCATGGACATCCTGGTGAACAACGCCGGCATTCTCCGTGACAAAACGATCTTCAACATGGAGGAGGTAGACTGGGACGCGGTGATCGCCGTGCACCTGAAGGGCCACTACTGCTGCTCGCGGCCGTTCGCCCGCTACATCCGCGAGCACAACCGCACCGGCTGCCGGATCATCAACTTCTCCAGCGTCTCCGGCCTGTACGGCAACTTCGGCCAGGCCAACTACGGGGCGGCGAAGGCCGGCATCGCCGGCTTCTCCCGGGTGCTGGCGCTGGAGCTCGCCAAGTACGGCTGCACGGTCAACACCATCTCCCCCGGCGCGCTGACACGCATGACCATCCCGCTCCGGGAAGGCCGCGGCGAGACCGTGGGGGAGGACGAGCTCGCCCAGAGCGGCCCCCAGCACATCGCGCCCATCGTCGCCTGGCTGGCCACCGACGAGGCGGCCGGCATCACCTCGGAGATCTTCCACACCGGCTACGGCGGCGTGGCCATCATGCAGCAGCCCAAGGTGATCAGGCAGTTCAAGAAGGCCAGCGGTGTGTGGTCGCTCTCCGAGCTCGACGCGGTGGTGCCGAAGCTGGTCGCGGCGCGGAAGGCCAACGTGGAGGCGGCGGATACCCAGGGCGAGGCGGAGATCGTCTGATCCCACCGCCGCGGGCTGACACTCAGAAGTAGTAGACCCAGCGCAGATAGGTCTGGAAGGCGCCGCCCGTGGTGGCGCCGTCGCCGAGCAGCGGAATCCCGCCGTACTCCTCGCCGGGATCGCCGATGGACCAGGTGAATCCGCCTTCCAGCGTCGCCTGGTCGCTCGGGACGTAGCTGACCGCGCTCTGCACGAGGCCGCTGCCGTCGTTGAGGTTGCCGATCACGGTCAGCGACTGGGTCCACAGCGGGTGCCACTGGATCGAGCCGCCCGCCGCCAGGTAGTCGCGCATGAGCGTGAACACCTCGCCGCGGGCAAGCCGCTCGGTGAGCGGTTCCGGCAGCAGCAGCACGGATTCGGGGAGCGAGCTCACCCCGAAATCGTTGTGGTAGTACTCGGCAAAGACGTAGGTGGTGCGCCCGCCCAGGTCGAAGCTGACGTCCGCGTTGAGCACGCCGGACACATACCACTCACCGCCGGCATCCAGCTTCGTCGCCACCAGGTCCGAGCGCAGCAGCGCACCGCCGATGGGTATCCGCAGCGACCCGCCATAGACCTGATCCTCGTAGTGGCGGGCGCCGAACAGCTCGAACTCCACACCACCCAAGAACTTCCGCCATTTAAGGGCGCCGCTCGCCACGTCTGTCGTCACATCGTTCTCGAGATCCCGCCGCGCGACCGCAAGGAACTGCAGGTCGCTGCCGTCGGCGAACAGCTTGTCCACCACCAGCATGTCATCGCCGTTCTTGAAGTCCGTGTCCACAGTGGTGGGCGCGAACGGGCTGATCAGGTCCATGGGCTGAAAGACGATACCGCTCCCCCAGCTCACCGCCTCGCGGCCGAGCACGAATCCCCAGGTGGCACCGCGGTACTGCAGGGCCAGCCGGTCCAGGCGCTGAACGATCTGGTGCCGGTCGCCGCTGTCGACGTTCCAGGTGAGATCCATCAACCGGAAACGGTCGCTGGTGGCGGACTGGTCCAGGGTGACGCCCGGATTGGTCAGGTAGGCGTAGGAGTCGCCGCCGTTCGCGATCAGGTCGTAGTGAGCCCCGAAGGAGAAGCGTCCGGCATCCTGTTTGAACATGAGCCGGAGGTCGACCGTGTAGTCGTAGGCCGGCGTGCCCGAGACCTGACGCTGCAGGCTCTCCTCCGGCAACGCCGTGCCGACACCGAACAGCTTACCGCGGACGTCGAGCTCGAGCGCCGACGCCGGCGCGCCGAGGAACAGGCACAGAACGACGACGACCGGTGATTTCATGCCGCTTCGCGGGCGCTGTCCTCGATGATCTGTCCGTCCCTGAGGCGCACCTGGCGACGGGCATAACTCATCACCAGCGGGTCGTGGGTGGCGGTGACGATGGTGACGCCGTGCTCCTCGTTGAGCCTGCGCAGCAGCTTCAGCAGATCCTCCGTGGTCCGGGAGTCGAGATTGGCGCTCGGCTCGTCGGCCAGCAGCAGCACCGGGTGGGTGACGATGGCGCGGGCAACCGCCACCCGCTGCTGTTGTCCTCCCGACATCTCGCCCGGGCGGCGGTCGGCCATCCCTTCGAGCCCGAGCTCCCTGAGCATGGCTTCCGCGCGATCCCGCCGCTCGGCAGGGGGCACGCCCTGGAGCTGCATGATGAACTCCACGTTCTCCCGGGCGGAGAGCACGGGGATCAGGTTGTATGCCTGGAAGACGAAGCCGAGCTTGTTGAGCCGCATGTCCGACAGCTCACTCTCGGACAGCCCGTTGAGCGACACGCCATCCACCTCCACGGTGCCCTCGTCGGGTCGATCCAGGCCGCCGATGATGTTCAGGAGCGTGGACTTGCCCGAGCCGGACGGCCCCGCCAGGCTCACGAACTCCCCCCGGGACACCTGGAAATCCACGTCCACCAGCGCCCGCACGGGCACCGAGTCGTCCTGATAGGTTCGGGAGATGGACTCACAGCGCACGACCAGATCGCTCATCTTCTTATGGCCTCCAGGGGTTTGAGCTTGACGGCCCGCCAGGCGGGATAGAGGGCGGCGATCACGCCGAACGCCAGGGAGAGGACGGTGACCAGGACCACGTCCTGGCCCATGAGCCGGGGCGTCAGCCGGCTGCGCATGCCGGCCATCTCGATGCCTTCCGCCCAGCGGCTGAGATCGATGCCGTCCCCCAGCCAGGCGGTGCACAGCAGCCAGCCGACGGCAATGCCGATGGACACCCCCGTCAGCATCACGATCGTGGACTCCAGCACCACCTGCATCACCACGGCGGAAGGCTTCATGCCCACCGCCCGCAGCATGCCGAACTCGCGGATGCGTTCCATCACCGCCGTGACAAGCGTATTCACGAGCCCGAAGATCAGCGCGCCCATGATGACCAGAAACCAGATCAGGATCGCGCTGTCCACATAGACGAACATGGCCGCCGCCTGCGGCTCCAGCTCCTGCCAGTCCATCACGTCCAGCGTCGAGAAGAAGCTGGCGAGGCGGGACTTCACATCGAGCTCGAGCGCCTCGTCCGCAACCAGCGCTTCGTCCTCGAGCTTCACGGACACCTCGGTCACCACCTGTGCATCCACCATCTTCTGCAGGGCGCCGACCCCGGTGAACACGAACTGCTTCTCGAGCGCGGTGCCTTCCGCATCGTAGAGCCCGGCGATGCGGAAGCCCGCTTCCCGGTTCCTGCCGTCGAGTCCCTGGGTGATGATCACCAGGCGGCGGCCGACCTCGGTTTCGAGCTGACGCGCGAGCTCGGCGCCGACCAGCACCCGGCCGTCTTCCGAGCTCTCGAGACCCTCGCCGGTGATAGTGACCTCGCCGAGAAAGGAAATGTCCTCCCGTGCCGGATCCACCCCCACGAACTGGATTCCCCGGGTTTCCCGCTCGCTCATGATCACCGCGGGGATGCGGATCCGCGCCGCCCAGCCGGCAACTTCTCCCGCCGGCACATCCGGCTGCCAGTCCGGCGCCAGGGTGAAGCTCTTCTCGATGTTCGGGTCGTCCAGGTATCCGGGCGCCAGCACCTTGATGTGACCGGTCAGGTTGGCCACGGCCGCTTCGCGCATGTCGTACTGCATGCCGCGGATGAGCGCGTTGGTGAGGATCACCCCGGCGACCGCCACCACGATCGCCAGCAGCATCATGAGGTTGCGGCGCCGGTGCCTGAGCAGGTTGCGGGTCGACAGCTGGGCGAGCAGTTTCAGCGGCACGGCGTCGTCTCCTTCAGGCGTGCGCCCGCAGCGCGTTGACCGGACGCATCCCGCGGATCCGCAGGGCGGGTACCAGCGCCGCGAGCTGCGTGCCGAGAATCATGATGATCACCGACGCGATGGCTGCCCCGGTGGCGTAGCTCGGGTACATGCGATCGGGAATGTGATACGCCTGCAGGATCTCCGTGGCATCCGCCGGCAGCGGCATGCCGAGCTCCGCCAGCGGCAGCAGCACCATGAGGGAGAGCGTGATCCCGATGGCAGCACCCAGCACTGCCAGGAACATCGCTTCCAGTGCCAGCTGCGCCATGATGCGGCCCGGGCGCATGCCGATGGCCATCAGCATGCCGAACTCCGGTGTCCGCTCGAACACGGTCATCATGAAGGTGTTGACGATGCTGAAGGTGACGATGATGGCAACCAGACTGAAGATGAGCACGGTGCCGAAGAACTTGAGATCGATGGTCTGCACCGCTTCCGGCATGAGCTGCCGCCAGTTGAGCGCCCGCCAGCTGCCGTCGCTGTGCGCCTCGAGGCGCGAAGCCACCCCGATGCTCTCCGCCACCGATCCGGCCAGGATCACCAGGCTGTGCACCTCCTGTGGCTCGAGCATCCAGGCGGCGCGGAAATCGTCGATGGGGATCTGCAGGAGTGACCGGTCCAGCTCGGGCTGACCACTGGTGAAGAGCCCGACCACCTCGGCCACCGCCGCGGCCACGCCGCCATCCCGCGCGGTACCGAGCAGCACGATCTCGTCGCCGGCGACGAGACCGAGGTTCCTGGCCAGCACCGATCCGACGAAGGCTTCTCCCGGCCCCTCGAGATAGCGGCCGCCGGACACCATGGCAGGCATGGACGACCAGCGCTTCTCCCGCTGTGCATCCACACCCACCACCTGCGCGCCGAAGCTCCGCTCCCCAAAGCTCACCAGCGCGAACCCCTGAACCCGCCCAGCCGCCATGATCACGTCCTCGGTCTCTTCGGCCAGCGCCAGGAGCGCGTCGCCGTCGGCGAGCGTGTACTCCATGCGCGGATCGTCCAGATAGGCCGGATGCTGGATCTGCACGTGACCGAGTCCGAGGCGGGCGCCATTGTCCACCATGATCTCGAAAGTGCCGCTCTGCATGGACATGGCGAAGACGAGCAGCAGCACGGCGAAGGCGACGCCACCGGAGGTGAGCCACGTCCGCCGCCGATTGCGCCAGAGGTTGCGCCAGGCGATACGGACGATACCCGCTCCACCGGGCCCACGCGGGCGTGTCGTCTCCTGTGCTGTCAGGGTGGTGGTAGTCATCACTCGGCCCGCAATGCTTCCACGGCCTTCAGCCGGCGGATGCGCAGCGACGGCAGCAGCGCGGCGAGCTGGGTGCCTGCGAGCATGACGAGCGGGGCGACGGTGAGCGCTTCCCAGGACAGCGCCGGGTACATGCGATCGGGCATGTAGAACTGCCGGGCATAGTCCTGCATGGCCTCGCCCAGGTAGATGCCCACCTCCATGAGCCAGAGGGTGAGGCCGATGGCCAGGGTGAGGCCGATGGCGATGCCGAGCAGACAGACGAACAGCGCTTCCCACTGGAGCATGAGCATGATGCGCGCGGGCCGCAGACCGATGGCGAGCAGCATGCCGAATTCCCGGGTGCGCTCGAACACGGTCATGATGAAGCTGTTGACGGCGCTGAAGACCACCAGCGCCATGATGATGCCGTACATGATGCGACCGCCGATGCGGTCGACCTCGATGCCCTGCTTGAGCTCCGGCAGCACCCTGTCCCAGTTGCGCACCGTGAGCGTCTCCGGCAGCACCTGGCGAAGCTCACGCACCACGTCCGGCGAGCGGTCCAGGTCGTTCACCCGGATGGCGAAGGTGTGGACCTCGTCGTCCAGACCGAATCCCGCCTGCACCTCGTCGAGAGGCGCCAGCATGAGCGCCCGGTCGAGCTCCGCCATGCCCGTCTCGAGCAGGCCCACCACGGTGAACACCAGCGCGGCCACACCGCCTTCCTTACCCGACCCCAGCACCACCACCTCGTCACCGAGGGCGGCACCCAGGTTCCTGGCGAGCACCGTGCCGAGCACGGCCTCCTCAGGACCTTCGAGCGTCCGGCCGGCGGCCAGCATGCGCACGAACCGGACCGTTGCCTGCTCGGCCGCGATGTCGACGCCGAGCACCTGAGCGCCGAAGGAGCGCTCGTTCACGGACACCAGCGCGAAGGCCTCGACCCGGGGCGCGACGGCCACGACGCCCGGCGTGGCCTTTATCCGCGCGAGCGCCGCAGACGCGTCCGGAATGGTCTCCTCGAACCGGCTGTCCTCCAGGTAGCGGCCGTTCTGGACCTGCACGTGCCCGGTCATGAGGGCGGTGGCGTTTTCCTCCATCACGTCGTACTGCCCGACCTGCAGCGCCATGAACGACACCACCAGCCAGACCGCGAAGGCGATGCCGCCGGTGGTGAGCCAGGTCCGGCGCCGGTTGCGCCACAGGTTTCGCCAGCCGATCCTGACCGTCAGCAGGCCGTGCCCGCCGCCGGCTGCGGACAGGTCCCGACCGGCAACGGCCTCGCTCACCGCCGGCCCCCGGACTGCAGCGAGAAGACGGTGAACGTGCGGTCCTCGATGGCGATGTCGAACTCCGCGGTGTCGTAGATCACCTCGGTGTAGTTCTCCGGCTCGTCGAGCTTGCTCATGCGCATGCGGATCGGCATGACCCGGCCGCCCAGCTCGCCGATCTCCAGCGTCTCCAGCCGCTTCAGCGGCTCCAGAGACTGATCGAAGAACGTCTGCGAGAGCAGCACGTAATCGTCACGCAGAACCCAGGCTTCCTGCCCCCAGACCACCGGCGCGTCGTCGTGGGGGACGGCGCGCACGGTGTAGACGCTGTGGCCGTCCTGCTCGGTCACGTCGTCGATGGTCAGGTCGTAGTAGCGCAGCAGGTCGTCGGTGCGGGACAGATCGTTGTAGGAGAAGTCGGATCCGGCCCAGGACTGGGACATCAGGCTGTAGGGCAGTCGGATGGTGCGATTCAGCTTCGGCGTGTAGGTCCACATCTTGTCGCCCTGCTTGAGGGTCGCATTGCCCGCGTCCCGGGCGGGGGCCGTGAAGCGGATGAGCGCATCCTCGCGGCCGCGGGTCCAGGACACCAGCGAGGAGGTCCGCTCCCACTCCGGGCGGTGGATGACCATGGTGATCTCGGAGTAGGACGTCCGTCCGCGCACCAGATCCAGCGCCCCGGCCACCAGCGCTTCCGCCGTCATCGCCGCCCCGGAGGCCGCCCCGACGCTGTCGGCTGCTTCGGAGGCGATACCTGCCGCGACCGGCATCGCCAGGCACAGGCTGAGCAGCAGCGCGAGAAGGCGGGTTCGGGTGCTCACTATGTCTCCTTTCAGGATCCGGCCACGTTCGGAAACGGCGCCGCCGAGACGGTTTCCAGCGCCGCCAGCAGCTCGGTCCGGTCCGTCTGTGCCGGTCGGGTGACACCGTAGACCAGGATATCCGCCACCACCCGGGTGTACGACCGGACAGGCATTCCGCGGGACGCGGTCCGGGCACCGGCAACCACCGCGGCGATCAGGTCCACCAGTACCCGGGCCCGGGCCTCGAGCGTCTCCTCGGGCAGGTCGCCGCTGGTGGCCGCGCGAAGCAGGTCCACGAGAAAGCCCGCCTGCCAGGTGTTGACCCGCTCGAGCACGGAGGCGTCCACCTCCGACAGTGCCAGCGCCAGCTCGCCGTCGCCGCTCGACAGCCGGGCGAGGAGCGGCATCTCGGACATGCGCGCCAGGCCCGCCTCGATCAGCGCCGCAAGACGCTCCACCGGCGGGATGCTGGGATCGAGCAGCGGCCCGAACAGGGTCAGGTAGGTCCGCTTCTCCAAGGCCGCGGCGTGAAAGAGCAGCTCGGCCTTGTTGCGGTAGTAGAGGTAGATCGTACCCTTCGCCACCCCGGCGCGGCCGGCCACGTCCTCGATGCTGGTCTTCCGGTAACCGAGCTGCACGAAACGGTCCGTGGCCGCTGCCAGGATGCGTTCCCGCTTGACCCGCTGCCGGGCATCCTCCTCCGGCCAGAGGAAGGCGTCCAACCAGGTCTCGATCTGTGCAAGCTCGCTCTGTCGCATGACTGACCAGATTAACGATTTCAGTCATTTTGTCAATTTTGGACATTGACAGTCCGACTGCCCACTGTCGACACTCTCTCCGCATTGGGTTTGATCGGGTCAACATTCATGGCCACCGCCGAGTACGGATTGCCCCTGCGGGCCCGCAGGAAGCTCGAGGCACGCCGCCAGATCCTCGCTGCCGCGGAACGCCTGATCCGAACCCGGGGCTACGCGCTGACCACCATGCGCGACGTGGCCCGGGAGGCGGGGCTGAGCTACCAGACGCTCTACAACCACTTTCCCACCAAGGGCGAGATCGTGCGCACGCTGCTCGCTGAGCGGTCGGAGCACCTGACCCACCGGTACGAAACCCTGCTCTCCAACTGGGCAGGCGACCTGCCGGAGGCGCTGGAGGCGCTCAACACCCTGAGCTTTGCCATCGTTGCCGAGGGCGACAGGGCGCTCTGGCGGATCGCCACCCTCGGCGCCCTGCAGCAGTCGGGCGGCGCGAGCCCGGTCCTGCGACTCGTCGACGAGCGGGTCCGGGACCTCCAGAAGCGCCTCCTGATGCTCGCCCGGAATCGCGGCGAGCTCGCCGAGGACGTGCACCTTCCCACGCTCGGCGACGTGCTCTTCGATCTCGCGAACCATGCCCTGCTGCGCTTCATCCTGGATCCGGCGCTCGCCGTCGAGACCGCGCTCGCGGCCCTCGGCGAGGAGATGCGACTTGTGATATCACCGCACCTCACCACACACAGCCGAAGGGAGCCGACATGACGCTGCGCTGGGGCATACTCGCCACGGGCGCCATTGCCCGCACGTTTGCCCGGGCTGCGGCCCGGTCGTCGACGAGCATGCTGGTCGCGGTGGCGAGCCGCGACGCGGCGCGGGCCGAGGCATTCGCCCGGGACCACGGCGGCGTGCGTGCCCACACCGGTTACGACGCGCTGCTGGCGGACCCTGAGGTCGACGCGGTGTATGTGGCCACGCCGCACCCGCAGCACGCCGACTGGACGATCCGCGCGCTGGAGGCGGGCAAGCACGTGCTCTGCGAGAAGCCGCTCGGCCTCAATCATGCCGAGGTCATGGCCATGGTGGATGCGGCCGAGCAGTCGGACCGGTTCCTGATGGAAGCGTTCATGTACCGCTGCCACCCGCAGACCGATGCGCTGCTCCGCCTGGTCCGGGATGGTGCCATCGGTCCGGTCCGGCACCTGGAAGCCAGCTTCGGTTTCCGGGTGCCGGTGAACACGGACTCGCGGCTCTTCGCGAACGCGCTCGGTGGCGGCGGCATCCTGGACGTGGGCTGCTACCCGGTATCCGCCGCCCGTCTGCTCGCCGGTGCCGAGCCCGTCCGGGTTGCGGCGGGCGGTCATCTGGGTCCAAGCGGGGTGGATCACTGGGCGGCCGGCCTGCTCACTTTCGATAACGACATGACAGCGCACGTCGCGACCGGCATCACCGTGGTACTCGCCAACACGCTCACGGTCTTCGGCGAGTCGGGCCGCATCCACCTGCCCAATCCCTGGAAGTGCGCCGACGCAGACGGCCACTGGCAGTTCGAGGTCCATCGCGACGGCGCCGAGCCGGAGCTCGTCCGCGGCCAGGCGGCCCCGCTCTACCAGCTCGAGATCGATCACGTGGCGGACCGCATCCAGGCCGGCGCCCGGGAGTCGGAGCGCATGAGGCGCGCCGACAGCCTGGGCAATGCCCGGGTGCTCGACGACTGGCGCCGGGCCATCGGCCTCACTTACGAGTCGGAGCGTCCGGCGACGCATCGCGGCCCGCTGCCCGGCCGTACCGTTCGTCCGCCGGAGCCCGCGCGGGCAGGCACGATTGCCGGGCTCGACAGGCCCCTCTCCCGGCTGGTGATGGGCTGCGACAACCAACCCTCCATGAGCCACGCTGCCGTGCTCTGGGACAACTACCTGACCCTGGGCGGCAACGCCTTCGACACCGCCCATATCTACGGCGGCGGCAGCATGGAGACCCTGCTCGGCCACTGGCACCGGCAGCGCGGCATCCGCGAGGATATCGTCATCATCGGCAAAGGCGCGCACACGCCCCACAACCGTCCCGAGTTCGTCTCCCCGCAGCTCGACGAGAGCCTGACAAGGCTGCAGACGGACTGCGTGGACGTCTACTTCCTCCACCGTGATAACACCGACGTGCCGGTGGGGGAGTTCGTGGATGCGGTCAACGCGGAGATCGACCGGGGCCGGATCCGGGCCTGGGGGGGCTCCAACTGGACGCTCGAGCGGATCAAGGCCGCGAACGACTACGCGGCGTCCGCAGCCCGCCGCCCCATGAGCGCCGTGTCCAACAACCTCTCTCTGGCAGAGATGATCCGCCCGCTCTGGCCCGGGGTGGAGACGGCGAGGTCGGCGGCGTTCCGCGCCTATCTGCAGTCCACCGGCATGGCCCTCATGCCCTGGTCCAGCCAGGCGCGGGGCTTCTTCACACCCTGGGCGGAGACGGTCATGGCCGCAACCGGACGGGAAAACCCGGCGATCACCGCGGTGCAGCCCACCATGGCCGAGCTGGCCGGCACCTGGTTCTCGGAGGAGAACTTCGAGCGCCGCCGGCGGGCGGCGGAGCTCGCCGAGTCCCGGGGCGTGAGCCTCATCCAGATCGCGCTCGCCTGGGTGGTGAACCAGCCCTTCCCCTGCTTTCCGCTCATCGGCCCCCGGCAGATCGCCGAGACGCGCAGCTCCCTGGCGGCGCTCGACATCGAGTTGAGCCCCGCCGAGCTCGCCTGGCTGGATCTCGCCGGCTGAGGCGAGAGGCTACTTGCGGCGCGGCCCGCGCCGGTTGAGGGAGACCACGTTGTCGCCCTTGACCACGTCCTGCTTGAGCGAGAAGGCGAGCTCCCAGGTGTAGGTGGTGTCACCGTCGCGGAGAAAGCCACGGCAGCCGTAACCCGTCTGCACGGGAAAGAGCGCGAACGTGAGGAAGACGGTCTCCGAGTCGTTCCAGAGCAGCCCCAGATTGGGCGCACTCTCGAGCTTCGCGCTGCCGTGGAAGACCTCGCCACCGGACTGCAGACGCAGCGTGTAGGTGCCCACCTCATTGGCGGCGATGCGCACGCCCAGCGTGCGCCGCCCGCCGTCCTGATACTTGAGCTCCGCGCTCACGGTCAGCCCGCCTTCATCCTTCTCCAGCCGCGCATCACACTCGATGGTCCTGCCCAGGCTGAAGCCCTCGACGAGCAGGCTGCCCCGGCCCAGCCAGTGACCCGGCCGGACGATCACGGCGGGCTGCTCCGACCGGACGCCGTCGGCTGCCCTGTTTCCCGGTGACCGTCCAGCGGCACCGGCGCGCCGATGGGCTCCACGCAGCGGTCATCCTTGTGCCGGGCATTGTTCACGTAGCTGGATACGGGCACGGCGTCCATGGCTACCGGCAGCTCGGAGGAAATCAGACTGTCGATGTCCGCGCTCGCCGGATCCATCCAGGTCCGGGCGTCGTCCACCGACAGCATCAGGGGCTGACGGTTGTGGATGAAGGCCATTTCCGGCGCGGCAGGCACGGTGAGCACGGTGAAGCTCTCGAGCACGTCGCCCGAATCCGGATTACGCCACCTGTCCCAGAGCCCGCCGAGCAGCAGGCCGGCTTCGTCGTGCGGGCGGATGTAGTAGGGCAGCTTCTGGTTGTTCTGCCGCGCCCACTCGTAGAAGCCGCTCACGGGCACAACGCAGCGCCGCTTCCGGAACGGTTCCCGGAAGGCCGGCGAGCGGGCCGCGGTCTCCGACTTGGCGTTGAACATGCTGTACTTCGTGCTCGGTCCTTTCGACCAGTACGGCGTCAGCCACCAGCGCATGGGCACGATCTCCGGCTCGCCCGACTCGCCGAGTCGCAGCACCGGGATGGTCTCGGTGGGTGCCGCGTTGACGTTGTCCGGACCCGGATGCGGCAGACCCACCAGCTCCATCAGCAGCACGGTGAGCGGGTCCGAGGTGACGTTGAAGCGTCCGCACATGTCCGTCAGGCCACCTCGCCCTTGAGCAGCGCCGCCACCTCGGTCATCTCGCCGTCCGTCAGCCGCCAGCCGTCCGCGGCGGCGGCGTTGGCCCGCACCTGCTCGGCGCTGGTGGCGCCGGCGATGACGCTCGAGATCACGTCCTGGCTCAGCAGCCAGCTGAACGCCAGGCAGAGCAGGTCGCGTCCCCGATCGGCGGCGAAAGCGGCGAGCCGTTCCACGGCATCGAAGTTCTGGTCCGTCATGGCCCGGTCCGCGAGCTGTGCCATCCGGGCGAGCCTGGTGCCCTGCGGGGCCGGCTCCCCGCGATGGTACTTGCCAGTGAGCATGCCGCTGGCCAGCGGGAAGTAGGGAAGCTGCCCCAGACCGCAGCGCCGGCAGGCCGGGAGCACCTCGTGGGTGACCGCGCGCTCGAGCAGGCTGTAGTGGTTCTGGGCGGTGACGAACGGCTCGAAGCCGCGGCTCTTGGCGGTCCAGTCCGCATCCAGGATCTGCCAGCCGCTGAAATTGGAGTTGCCCACGTAGCGGACCTTGCCGGCCCGGATCAGGTCGTCCAGAGCCGACAGGGTCTCCTCGATGGGGGTGTCCGCATCGGGTGCGTGCATCTGGTAGAGGTCGATATAGTCAGTACCGAGCCGCGTCAGGCTCGCCTCCACGGCGCGCACGATGTAGCGACGCGAGCCGCCCCTGTCCTGGGGTGTGCGGCCGGTGGGCATGCCGAACTTGGTGGCGACGATCACGTCCTGCCGCCGCGCGCCGAGCGCCCTGCCGAGCAGCACCTCGGACTGCCGCTCGCCGTAGACATCCGCGGTGTCGAAGAAGTTGATGCCCGCTTCCAGCGCCGCATCCACCACCGCCTGGGTGGCCGCCGCGTCGATGCGACCGCCGAAGTTGTTGCAGCCGATGCCGACCTCCGACACGTACAGCCCGCTGCGGCCCAGTCTTCTCTGCTTCATACCCGCTCCCGTTTTAGTGTGCTGCGCCAAACAGGGTGGCGCAGTACACTGGCCGTCGGATGGTAATCGTTTGCGTTTTCCGGGTCATTCGACCAGCATCCGGCGACTTCACGTGCAGTGTCCGGACCATCCATGATCTCTCCGAGGCGGATGCCCCCCGTCGCCGATCGCCGGCCCACCTCCCGGGTGGTCCACGGCGTGACCCTGGAAGACCCCTACCACTGGCTGAGGGATCCACGCTATCCGGACGTCACCGACCCGGACATCCTCGACTATCTGCGTGCCGAGAACGACTACTTCGACGCGGAGATGGCGCCCTACCGTACCCTGGTGGACACGCTGTTCGAGGAGCTGAAATCCCGCCAGCCGGAGGAGGACGAGTCGGTGCCCTACCGCCGGGGCGCCTACTTCTACCGCTGGCGCTTCGAGCCGGGCGCCCAGTACCGGACCTGGGAGCGCGCGCCGGTGACGGCGCCCGAGACCTGGGCAGTGATCCTGGACGAGCCGGCGCTGGCGGAAGGTCGCGAATACTTCGCCCTGGGCGGTCTGTCGGTGAGCCCCGACGGACGCTATCTCGCCTGGAGCGCAGACACGGACGGCAGCGAGCGCTACCGGATCTCCATCACCGATCTCGTTGACGGCAGCGATGTCGACGAGCCCATCGTGAACTCCCAGGGCGCGCCCATCTGGTCGGCGGACGGGGCGCACTTCTACTACCTGCAGCTCAGTGACAACTGGCGTCCTTACCAGGTGCGGCTGCACCGCCTCGGCACGCCGCTCACCCGGGATCGGATCATCTATGAAGAGCAGGACGACGCGTTCTTCGTCGGCATCGGCGACACCCAGTCCGACGCGTGGATCCTCATCAGCACCGGTGACCACGTCACGAGCGAAGTGCGTCTGATCCCGGCCGACGATCCTGCCGCCGCGCCGAGGCTGGTGGCGACGCGCCGCGCCGGCGTGGAGTACCACCTGGATCATCGCGAAGGGCGCTTCTACGTGCTCACCAACGACGAGCACAAGAACTTCCGCCTGGCGGTGACTCCGGATGATCACCCGGAGCCCGAGCACTGGCAGACGCTGATCGAGGGATCCCGAACCCACTACCTCACCGGCATGCTCTGCCTCAAGCACTGGCTCGTGATCTCGGAACGGGTGGACGGGCTCGATCAGATCCGGGTCTTCCCCGACCCGGATACCGGGCTCGACGAGTCCTACTACGTCGAGTTTCCGGAGCCGGTCCACGACGTGGGATTCGGCACCAACGCGGAATACGACGTGGAGGATCTGCGGCTGTTCTACCAGTCCATGGTCACGCCGGTGACGATTTACGACTTCAACCTGACCGAGCGGACGCTCACCACGCGCAAGGTCCAGAAGATCCCGAGCGGTTACGACCCCGGCGCCTACACCACCGAGCGGCTGATGGTCGAGGCCCGGGACGGCGTTCACGTCCCCGTCAGCCTCGTGCGCAGGAAGGACGTGATACCCGGAGCAGATACCCCGCTGCATCTGTACGGTTACGGCGCCTACGGTATCCGCATGGAGCCGGAGTTTTCCGCCAGCCGCCTGTCGCTGCTCGACCGGGGCTTCATCTACGCCATTGCCCACATCCGCGGCGGGGACGACCTGGGATACGAGTGGTACGAGGACGGCAAGCGCGACAGGCGCACCAACACCTTCAACGATTTCGTGGACGTCAGCCGCCACCTGATCGAAGCCGGTTACACCGGTACCGGCCGGATCACCATCTCGGGGGGCAGTGCCGGCGGCGAGCTCATGGGCGCGGTGGTCAACCAGGCCGCGGAGCTCTACGGCGCGGTGGCCGCCCACGTGCCCTTCATGGACGTGCTCAATACCATGCTGGACCCCGAGCTGCCGCTGACGCCCATCGAGTGGCCCGAGTGGGGAAATCCCATCGAGGATCCGAGCGCCTTCGAGCTCATCCGCTCCTACTGCCCCTATGACAACCTGACCCGGCGCGACTACCCGCCCATACTGGTGACGGCCGGTCTCAACGATCCGCGCGTCACCTACTGGGAGCCTGCGAAGTACGTGGCGAAGCTCCGTCACCTGAAGACGGACGATCACTGGCTGCTGCTGAAAACCAACATGGGCGCCGGGCATCGCGGTCAGTCCGGACGCTTCGACGCGCTCATGGAGGTGGCGGAGGAGTACGCCTTCCTGCTGGTTTCGCTCGGCCTGGAAACCGCCAGCAACTGAACCGGCACGCATCCCGTTCTCAGTGTGCGGAAAGCGCCCTGCGCAGCCGCGCCATCGATTCGTCGCCATCCCTGCCGAAGTCCGCCGCCAGCAGGAGCGTGTGGTGCCGCACCAGCAGCATGGCGAGCTGAGTGGCGTTGCGGGGCAGCACGTCCGCCAGCGTGTCCGCCGATGCCACCACCGACCACGCCGCGGTGCGCAGGGCCTGGTGGCGCTGCCGGTCGGACTCGTCCGCGTAGTCGAAATGCCAGCGGGCGGCTCTCGCCATGATGGCCGCCTTCGCAGGTCCCGGCTCCGCCAGCCCGGTGGCGGCGAAGATCCGGCAGTCGTAGGTGCGGCAGGTACGGGGGCGGTCCGCGTAGATCGTGCAGCGACCGCCGCTGAGCATGGGACAGCGCCCCCGCTCGTCGTAACCCATTACCCGGTGGCCCGGTCCGGCGCCCGGCGCAGGAAAGAGCACGGCGGCGGGAATCCGCCGGCGTGCCCCGGCATCGTCGGGAGTGACGTGTATGAAGTAGGACCCCTCGCAGCAGGCCGTGCAGTCACCGCAGGGCACATCGCTCGCCCCGTCCGAGCTCAGGGCCCGGCTCATGCGGGAGAGCCACCGGGAGAATCCGCCCGCCGCCAGCGGCGGTCCGTCTGCGGGTGCGAGCCGCACCACGTCGAGAGTCATGTCCACCCATCCGGCCCGGATATCCGTGCCGAGGGTAACCCAGCTGGGTCAGAGATGCGTCAGTTGGCGGTGGAGAGCGTCCGGGCCTTTCTGGACTTCAGCTCGTTGGCCTGCTCCATGCGCTTCCTGATGATGTTCTGCACCACGGAAACGGTGGTCCAGTCATGGAGCATGAGCCGCTGGCAGCTCTCGCACTTGGCCTGCTTCGACTGCACGACCAGGTTCAGCAGGCTGCTGTAGGGCATGCGGGAGATGTGGTTGCAGTGGGAGCACTCAAGTCCGACTGCGGGGTCGAGGCCGACGTATTCCATGACGTAAGTTCCAGTCCAGTTCGAAAATCCTTTTCGATTTCCATTCTATGCAAGGCACCCGCGAGGCGAAGGCCGGAGGTTCGAAACTGTGAACGCCCGCACGGCTCAACGGGGGGCGGCGTCAAGAAGCTCGTCCCGGAAGGCAGGCGCGGCGATGTCGATGAGCCTTCTTGCCCGCTCGGCCACCGGCTGCCCGAAGAGGCTCGCGACGCCGTACTCGGTCACCACCAGGTCCACATCGGTTCTGAGCGCCGTGACCATCTCCACCTTCGGCACGATGCGGGATACGGTGCCGCCGCGCGCTGTCGCGTTCATGGCGATGATGGAGCGCCCGCCTCTGGACGCCCGGGCGGCACGCATGAAGTCCACCGAGCCGCCGGTTCCGGAGAGCTGCCGGCCTGCCGCGAACTCGGCGTTCACCTGGCCGTAGAGATCCACCTCCACCGCCGAGTTGACGGACACGAAGTTGGCGAGCTCCCGGATGACGCCCACCTCGTGGGTGTAGTTCGCACCGCGGAACACCACCTCCGGGGTGTGGGCGAGCCAGTCGTAGAGAGCGCGGCTGCCGAGCGCCATGCCGGTCACGTGCAGACCGGTGTCCACGGCCTTTCTCGCGCCCGTGACGTTGCCGGCACGGATCAGCGACATGCCGCCCTCGTCCAGAAGCCCGCCGTGCAGACCCAGGTCGTTGCGGCTGCCGAGCTCGCGGAGGATGGCCGCGGGAATGGAGCCGATGCCCGTCTGGATGCAGTCACCGTCACGGATCAGCGCCGCGACGTGGGCGCCGATGGCGGCGGCCGCCTCGTCGATGACGGGCGGCGCGAGCTCGGGCAGCGGTCGATTCGACCGGACGATGCAGTCCACCCGGGCCTCGTCCAGCACGTGACCACCCCGTGGCGCCGTGATGGCCTCGTTGACCTCGACGATCACCGTGCCCGCCGACGACAACGCCGCCCCGGCGAAATCCACGTTGGGGCCCAGCACCAGGCGCCCGTCCACGTCGCGCGCCGCCTGGAGGAGCGCCACGTCCACCCGTCGCGACAGATAGTCGTACACGGTGCGCATCTGCATGGGCACGAAGGCCACCCGTTCCGGTGCCGCCTTCGCCAGCACCGGGGTCATGAAGAAGGTCTCCATGCGCGTGGTGGGTCCGAAAGCGGTGAAGTCCGTGCCATTGAAACCGGCCAGCGGAAACTGGATGAAGGTGAGGTCCTCGGGCAGCTCCGCCCCGGCGAGCCCCTCCAGCACCGTGGTGGGCTCGTTGGAGCTGCCCGCCACCCAGATACGGCTGCCTGCCTCGAGCAGCTCGTGTGGTTCGCTCGTGCCTTTACTCATGCCTCTCCTCATACCCGGGCTCATGACAGGCCCTGTCAGCTGGTGCTCGCCGGCCGCCTCCCACGGCCCGCCGGATGTGCGAGGATACGGGGTTCGACCACGATCCCGCCACGACCGCCGCCATGCCCGCGTCAGAGTCCCTGTTCCACCCGTCGATCCAGCACTGGTTCGACGCGCGCTTTGCCGGACCGACGCGGGTTCAGACGGAGAGCTGGCCGCTGATCGCCGCCGGCGAGCACGTGCTCGCCACCGCGCCCACCGGCAGCGGCAAGACGCTCACCGCCTTTCTCTGGTCGCTGAACCGCTTCGCCAGCGGCGAGTGGATACCGGGTCACACCCGGGTGGTCTACGTCTCGCCGCTGAAAGCGCTGAACACGGACATCCGCGACAACCTGCTCGTGCCGCTCGCCGAGCTCGCCGCCGCCGGTGCGCTGCCCGAGGTGCGGGTGCAGACCCGCTCCGGCGACACCGCGCCCGGCGAGCGGCAACGGATGCTGAAGCACCCGCCGGACATCCTCATCACCACGCCGGAGAGCCTGGCCCTGCTGCTCACCACCAGGAACGGCAGGCGGGCGCTGGACCGGGTGGAAACGGTGATCCTCGACGAGGTGCATGCCGTGGCGGACAACCGGCGCGGCGTGCAGCTCATGACCTCTCTCGAGCGGCTGGTGGATCTGGCAGGCGAGTTCCAGCGGCTGGCGCTGTCCGCCACGGTGGAGCCGCTGGAAGCGGTGGCCGCCTATATCGGCGGGTGGGAGGCGTCAGGGCAGCCGAGGCCGGTGCGCATCGTCCGAGCGCCCACCGACAAGGCCATCGCGTTCCGCGTCCGCTTTCCGGAGACCGTCCACGACGCGGCGGCCAACGGCCGGCCCATCTGGGATCCGCTGGCCGAGTCGTTCCGCGAGCTGATCCGGGAGAACACCGCCACCCTGTTCTTCACCAACTCCCGGCGCCTGGCCGAGAAGATCACCCTGAAGATCAACGAGGACTCGCCCGGCCACCTCGGGCGGAGCCCGAATTCCGGACAGATGGCTTACGCCCATCACGGCTCCCTGGCCCGGGAGATCCGCACCGAGGTGGAAACGCGGCTGAAGACCGGGGCGCTGTCCGCCATCGTCGCCACCAGCTCGCTGGAGATGGGCATCGACATCGGCCACCTGGACGAGGTGGTGCTGGTGCAGTCGCCGCCGTCGGTGGCGGCCACCCTGCAGCGTGTGGGACGGGCCGGACACCGGGTGGGCGAGACGAGCCGCGGCACCCTCTACCCCACTCATGCCCAGGACTTTCTCGAGGCCGCCGTGCTCGCCCGGGCGCTTGCCGAGCGGGACATCGAGCCGCTCACCCCCATGACCGGCGCCCTGGACGTGCTGGCCCAGATCGTCATCTCCTGCACCGCGGACCACGAGTGGCGGCTCGACGACCTGTTCGCACTGCTGCGCCGCTCCGCCCCTTACCACGACCTGTCCCGCACCCGCTTCGACCTGGTCGTCGAGATGCTGGCCGGTCGCTACGCCGGTTCCCGGGTGCGGGAGCTCAAGCCGCGCATCAGCTACGACCGCATCCGCGGCACCGTCACGGCGCTGAAGAGCGCCGTGTTCGCCTACTACGGCAACGGCGGCACGATTCCCGACCGCGGCTATTACAAGCTGCGCCACTCCGAGTCCGGGGCCCTGATCGGCGAGCTGGACGAGGAGTTCGTCTGGGAAGCAAAGGTCGGACAGACCTTCTCCTTCGGCACCCAGAGCTGGCAGGTGCAGCGCATCACCCACGACGACGTGCTCGTGCGGGCCGCACCCGGCGGCAGCGACGCGCCCCCGTTCTGGCGCTCCGAGAGCTACAACCGCAGCGTGCACTTCTCCGAGCGGATCGGCGCCTTCCTGGAGTCGGCAGACGAGGCGCTCTCCGAACGGCGGGAGACGGACCTCGTCCGAGAGCTCACCGAGTCCCGCGGTTTCGAGCCGTCCGCGGCGGACGAGCTCGTCGACTACCTGACACGGCAGCGGGCCGCCACGGGAGTCGGCCTGCCGCACCGCCATCACCTGCTCCTCGAGTCCGTGCGCTCCGGGCCGGGCGGCTACCGCGGTCCGGACGCCGTCTCCCAGCTGGTGCTGCACACGTTCTGGGGCGGGCGCCTGAACCGGCCATGGGCCCTGGCCCTGTCCGGCGCGCTGGCACAGCGGCTCGACTACCTGCCGGAGATCCACGCGGACAACAACGCGGTAGCCATCCAGCTCAAGTCGCCCATGGATCCTGCGGAGCTCCTGTCGCTGGTCCGCTCGGACAACTGCCGGTCGCTCCTGCACGCCGCGCTCGAGAGCTCCGGCTTCTTCGGCGCCCGCTTCCGCGAGTGCGCGGGCCGGGCCCTGCTGCTCACCCGCGCCCGCTTCAATCAGCGTCTGCCGCTGTGGATGAGCCGGCTGCAGGCGAAGAAGCTCATGACCACCGTCAGCGCCTACACCGACTTTCCCGTGCTCCTGGAAACCTGGCGCACCTGTCTCGAGGACGAGTTCGACCTCGAAGCGCTCTCGGCGCGACTGGACGAACTCGCGGACGGCCTGGTGCGCTGGAGCTACGTGAGCACCGCCGCGCCGAGCCCGTTCGCCGCCAACATCACCTTCGACCAGATCAGCCGCTACATGTACGCGGACGATTCACCGGACGTCGGCGGGCGCAGCGCGCTGTCCGGATCGCTCATCGACGACGTGCTGGCGCACGCCGAGCTGCGGCCACGGCTCACGGCACAGACCGTCTCCCGGTTCGAGGCCAAGCGGCAGCGGACCGATCCGGACTATCAGCCCACCGAGCTCCTCGACTGGCAGGAGTGGGTGAAGGATCGGATCCTCGTCCCCACCGCCGAGTATGCCGGTCCGGCGACGGGACTGGTCCGCGTCGAGATCGGCGAGCGGCGCTGGATCACCCACCCGGAACTGGTGCACGCGCTTGTCACCACGGGTCTGCTGCCGACCGGGTCGGTTGGCGGCAGCATCGTGCCCGTGGAAGACCCGCGGGACGCGGTGCAACTGGCCAGAGAGATGCTGTCCTTCTACGGTCCGGGAACGCGCGAGCGGATCGAATCCCTGCTGCCCGTCCTGCCGGCCGATCTGCTGGCCGACGGCGACGCCTGGATCTCGGGTGCGCTCATGGAAGGCTCCGAGGAAACCTGGTGGTGCGATCCGGACAACTACGAGATCCTGCTGCGCTTTCAGCGCGCCGCCCTGCGTCCCGACGTGGTGGCGAAGCCGGCCACCGCGCTGCCCGGCTGGCTCGCCCGCTGGCAGGGGTTCGGCGGCGCGGCGGACGGCGAGCACCTCACCGATGCCCTGCTCTGCCTGCGCGGCTACAGCGCTCCGGTGCGGACATGGCTCGAGGACCTGCCCCGCGCCCGGTTCGACACGCTCCCTGCCGGCCGGCTGGACGAGGTTCTGCAGAGCGCCGAGCTCACCTGGTTCGGCACCGGCCGGGAAACCATCTCTGTGGGTTATCCCGAGGATCCGGATCTGCTCCGTGAGCAGAACGCCGTACAGGCAACCTTCGCTGAGGTGTTTGCCGATCCGGGCGGCGGCTATACGTTCGACCAGCTCGCGGACCGGCAGGACGCGCCGCTGGACGCGTTCGCCGATCGGTTCTGGAGTGCCGTGTGGCGCGGCGAGGTCCACACCGACAGCCTGCTGCCGCTCAAACAGGGACTCGAACGGGGTTTCGCGCTGAAACCGCTGCAGGCGCCCGCGACGGGCAACCGTTCACGCCGGAGTGCGTTCCGCGGCGCGCGGCGCACGTTTGCCGGCAACTGGCGGCTGCTGCCGGCGGCCGAAGCCGAGGCCGATCCCCTCAGCGCACTGGAAACGGACAAGGACCGCGCCAGGATTCTGCTCGACCGCTACGGTATCGTCACCCGGGAGCTGGCGAACCGCGAGGGCGGGCGGCTGCGCTGGGCACGGCTGTTCCGGGCGCTGGCCATGATGGAGCTGTCCGGAGAGGTCGTCGCCGGCTACTTCTTCGAAGGCTGCTCCGGACCCCAGTTCACCACACCCGCCGCCGTGGCAGACTTTCTGCGATCCACGCCGCCCCGGACCTTCTGGATGAACGCCATGGACCCGGCTTCACCCTGCGGACTGGGTCTCTCCGATCCGCACCTCCCCCAGCGTCGGCCGCAGAACTACCTGAGCTATCTGGACGACACGCTGGCGCTGGTGATCGAGAACACGGGCAGCCGCCTCAGCTTCCATCTGCCCCCCGAGCACCCCCGGCTGACGGAGGTGCTCGCACCCCTGGCCTATCTGGTGGAGCGGGACCGGCGCGTGAGCGTCGCCACCATCAACGCCGAGGATGCCCGGCAGAGCCCGTATCTCACGCCGATCGGGGCAATTCTCAAAGGTGTGAAGGACCACAAGCTAATCACCCTGGAATCCCGGTAGCTTCGTCTCCAAACGAAACTCGCTGAAAACCTCAAGGGGCAGGAACCGAATGATTCTCACCGGCTCGATCGCCGATCCGGGCATCCGCGCGCGCGTGGCCGCGCTCGCCGACGGACTGGGCTGGGACTGCTGGATCACCCACGAGGGTGGCCTGCTCGGACCCATGCTCGAGGCGTTGTCGAGCTTGCCGGATGCGGTGGTGAGCGACGACCGGACGCTGCTGGAGAGCCTGCCCGACCTGGGCATCGCCCGCATCCTGCTCAGCGCCTCGGCGGCGGAGGATCCGAGCCTGTTCGTGATCGACGTCTCGGACGACGACGAGAGTCTTCGCCAGCACCTCTTCAACTGCATCAACACCGCCCGCCTCAAGTCCCGGTTCAAGGACAGCGCCGGCCGGGAGCCGATCACCCGTCTGCCGCGGCATCAGGAGCTCGTCGGCGCGCTGATCGCACACCGCGGCCTGCCGGTGGCGCTGCTCGTGGTGCAGGTGGACCACGCCGAGCATCTCTATGCCAATCTGGACCCGGTAAGCCGCACGGACCTCCTGGATGCGCTCGCCACGCGGCTGAAGCTGGCCGTCCCCGGCCACGGCATGATCGGCTTCTACGACGCTGGCTGCTTCATCGTGATTCTGCCGGGTCAGAACGCCGACTCCCTGATGCGGACGGCGGACGGCATCCGCGCAGCGGCCCGCACCCCGCTGACCTACACCGGCGGCGAGATCCACCTGACCGTCAGCATCGGCTGCAATCACGTGGCCGAGTACCGGAACTTCGACGTGCTCTGGCAGGGCGCCTGGCAGGCCGTGAACCGGGCCGCCGGGCAGGGTGGAAACCGCACCGAAGGCGGGCCGACGGATCACATCGGCGCCCGACTGCCTTCCGCGCTGGAACGCGAGGAGTTTTCGCTGATGCTGCAGGGGCAGTGGTCGTCGGAACGACTCACCGGCGTGGAGGCGCTGCTGCGCTGGCAGGGTCTCGAGGTGGGCGAGCTGGCGCCCAGCCACTTCATTCCCGTGGCCGAGCAGGAAGGCTTCATCACCCGGATCGGTGACTGGGTGCTGGAGAAGGCGAGCACGGCGGCCACCAACTGGCTCGAGCACCTGATCTCGCCACTGTATCTGTGCGTGAACGTGTCCACCCAGCAGTTCGTCAGGGCGGCCATCACCCGCCAGATCGAGCGGCTCAAACGCGAGCGCTGGCTCGATCCCGGCATGCTCGAGCTGGAGCTCTCGCTCGACAACATGCTGCTGCTGGTGGACGAGCACCGCGACCAGCTCTATCGGCTGCGCGACTGGGGCGTGCGCTTCGCCATCGACAATCTGGGCACGGAGCTCATCAACTTCGACCGGCTGCTGCGCTGTCCGGCGGACACCCTGAAGATCGACCGGCAGCTCGTCGGGCGGATCGTGGACCACCCGTCGAGCCGTGACCTGGTCAGCGAGATCGTCGCCATCGGCGACCGGTTTCAGCTGCGGGTGGTGGCGGTCGGGGTGGAAAGTCCCGCTCAGCTCGCCACCCTGCGCGAGCTCGGCGACGTCGACATCCAGGGCTACCTGCTGTCGCCGCCCGTACCCATCTCGGAGTTCCATCAGCTACTATCGACCGGCAACACGGCGAAGCAGAAGGAATCCTAGCCTGCTCTACTACAGCCCCGCGGAGTGTCTCGAGCACGAGATGGTGCCCGGGCACGCGGAACGGCCCGATCGTCTGCGCGCCATCACGCGCTGTCTGACGGACACCGGGCTGCTCGCAGATCTCACGCTGCGCACCGCCCACCCGGTGAGCGACGACCTGCTCGCCACCGTGCACGACCGCCGCTACCTGGAAACGCTGGCCGCCCTGTCCCCGAAAACCGGCCTCGTGCCCCTGGACCCGGACACGTCGATGTGTCCGGCGTCCCTGAAGGCGGCACACATGGCCACCGGCGCGGTGGTGGACGCGGTCAGCGCGGTGCTCGACGGCGAGGCCGACACCGCCTTCTGTGCCGTGCGCCCACCCGGTCACCATGCGGAGCACGACGCGGCCATGGGCTTCTGCTTCTACAACAGCGTCGCCGTCGGCGCGAGCCTGGCGCTCGGCCGACCCGGCATCGAGCGCGTCGCCGTGCTCGACTTCGACGTGCACCACGGCAACGGCACCGTGAACATCTTCCAGGACCGGCCGGAGGTGCTGGTCTGCTCCGCCTTCCAGCATCCGTTCTACCCGCACCGCTACCATCAGGTGGACCGGCCGAACATCGTCAACACGCCGCTGCCCGCGGGCACCGGCAGCCGGGACTGGCGGGCTGCACTCGAGAGGGACTGGCTGCCGGCGCTGGATGCCCACCGGCCGGACCTGATCCTGGTCTCGGCCGGCTTCGATGCGCACCGCGACGATCCGCTGGCGGAGCTCGAGCTCACGGAGGCGGACTACGCCTGGGTCACCGGGCTGATCCGGGACGCGGCCCGGCGGTTCGCCGCGGGCAGGGTGGTCTCTGCCCTGGAGGGAGGCTACGACCTGAACGCGCTCGCCCGCTCCGTCCACGCCCACGTCAGCGCGCTCGCCGCCTGACGACGCCCGCGATGCCCCCGTCCAGCGACGAGATCCTGCACCCCGGGGATCTCGGCGCGCTCATGGCGGATCCCGCGGCAGATACGGGGCCCGAACCGCTGATCATCGACCTGCACGCCGCCTTCGAAGCCCCTGCTGACAAAGCTGCCGACACCGTCGCCCGGCTGCGGGAACGCAACCGGATCGTGATCGGCGTGCGCGACGATGCCGAGCGAACCCACCCGCTGGACGATGGCGTGGATCTTCTTGTCACCTCCAGGCATCTCGACCGGTGCGTGCAGGCCATCCGGGCGAACCCCATGGCGGCCCAGGTGCTCGTCGAGGTGCTGAGAACCACCGAGCACCTACCGCCGGCGGACGCCCTGATCGTGGAGTCTCTCGCTTACGCCACGCTCCAGGGCGGGCCGGAACACGCCGCCTGGCTCCACGCGCAGCGGCAACGCCAGGCGGCCAGGCTCCTGTCCGGGCGCGACGACCTGGTGCTGCTCGAGCGTCACGACGACCGGCTGCAGATCCGTCTGAACAGCCCCGACACCCGCAACTCCCTCTCCGCCGCCATGCGCGACGCGCTGGCCGATGCCTTTACCCTGGTCGCCGTCGACGCCTCCATCGGCGCGGTGGAGGTCACCGGCAACGGCCCCGCGTTCTGCGCCGGCGGCGACCTGAAGGAGTTCGGCCTGGCACCCGACCCTGCCACGGCCCACCGGATCCGGCTGGCGCGCATGCCGGCGCGCTACCTGCTGCCCCGCCAGGACCGTTACACGTTCAAGCTGCACGGCGCCTGCATCGGCGCGGGCATCGAGCTGCCCGCCTTTGCCGGTCGCGTCGTCGCCCGGGCCGACGCCCGGTTCCGCCTGCCGGAGGTGAGCATGGGGCTCATTCCCGGCGCCGGTGGCTGTGTGAGCATCCCGCGCCGGATCGGCCGCCAGCGTGCGGCCTTCCTGGCCATTACCGGTGAGGAGATCGACGCCGCCCGGGCGCTCGCCTGGGGGCTGGTCGACGCCGTCGAGTCCTAGCCCGCAGATCTCATCGAAAGCTCATAGGTGACGACCCCTGCCGCCACCGTCATCCGCACCCGCTCGCGGCTGAGCGCGGCCCGCACCTGTCGCCACGGGCCGTCGAGCAGAACCAGATCGGCCGCCGCCCCCTCCGCGACGACGCGCGACACCGCCGGCCGGTCCGGCTCCCCGGTGAAGAGCGCCAGCGCCTGTTCCGGGGACACCGACTCCCCGGCACCGAGCACCCGGCCGCCCGCCGTCTGTCGGGTCACCGCCGCCTGCATCGCGAACCAGGGATCGGGCCGACCGAAGGGGGCATCGGACCCTGCAGCCAGCGGCACGCCTGCAGCGAGGAAGCTGCGCACCCGGTAGAGATACGGCCGATCCGCCTCCGGCACATCAGCGAGGTAGGCCTCGCCCCGCTCGGCGACGAAGTTGGGCTGGGTCACCACCGTGAGACCGAGCGTCTGGATCTGCGCGAGCAGCGCATCCGGGGTGACGGAGGCATGCTCGATGCGGTCGCCGGGCAGGCTGCCCACTTCCGTGAGCGCTGCGAGCGCGTACACCAGCTCCGTCTCGGTGACGCAGTGAAAGGCCACCGTCCGTTCCCGCTCGTGGCAGGCCGCCACCGACCGGCAGAGCCGCTCGAAGGGCGGCAGCGCCGATTCGTGCAGGTGGAACTTGGCGGGACCAATGGCCGCTCGCGGCGTGCCGGCAGCCGAGCGGTCCAGGTCCGTTCGACCCGCCATCAGCAGCCGCTGGGAGAACTCCCCGCGCGCCTGCGCCCGGGTCAGGCGATCGAAGGTCTGCCGGTCGTTGTCCGGCGTCATGTCGGTCACGCCCGTGACCCCGCAGGCGGCCAGGTCCGAACTGACGGCCCGCAGATCCGGTGGCTCCGAGCCGAGTGCCGCGTGCAGGGTGTCATCCGCGTCGTAGAGTTGGCCGCGAATCGGGTCCACTGGCGGTACCGGCACACCTCTCGACGCCGCGGAACGGGCAAGCCGTTCGAGCCCCGCGCTGTTGAAGACCCAGAGCCGTCCGGAACGGTGCTGAATGCGCACCGGCAGCTCCGGCACCGCGCCGTCCAACCACTTCCGGTCCAGCTCGCCAGCGACGCTCTCGTGATAGCCGAAACCCCGGATCCAGCCGGTCGCCGCCCTCGAGCGACGCTCGAGGGCGATGGCGAGATCCTCGGCGCTGCGAATCTCCGGAGGTCCGCAGTGCAGGGATTCCCCCGCGGCGGCCAGTGAGTAGAGGTGCAGATGATGATCGTGCAGTCCGGGCAGGAGCAGGCAGCCGCCGGCATCCACGACCCGCTCCCCGGCCTCCGCTGACAGGCTTCCCAACGCTGCGATGCGCCCGCCGCGCAGCCTGACGTCCGCGTGTCCGCCATCGGGCAGCTCCGCCTGCCGGATGAGCATCGCCATGCTCGCGGGCGCCGGCGCGGGGCCACCGGCGGCGGCGCTCACTCCGTGAACCTGGCCTTCAGCAGCCGGCGCAGCAGCTTGCCCGTCTCGTTGTAGGGCAGCTCCGCGTCGAAGAGGATCTGCTCCGGCACCCTGGACGAGCGGAGCTGGGACTTCACCAGGTGCTGCAGCTCGTGCACCGTGGCCTCCCGGCCCGGTTTCAGCACCACCACCGCCCCCACGGCTTCGCCCCACTCCTTGGACGGAATGGCGACGGCGGCCGCATCGGCGATGGCCTCGTGAGTGAGCAGCACGTCCTCGATCTCCGACGGCGAGATGTTCTCGCCACCGCGGACGATCACGTCGTCCGCGCGTCCGGACAGGAAGAGGTAGCCCTCGTCGTCCAGATAACCCGCGTCGCGGGTGGGGAACCAGCCGTCGGCATCCAGGGCGCTGCGCCCCTGGTACTCGCCCGATACCTGCGGGCCGCGTACGTAGATCTCCCCCGCCTCCATGGGGCCGAGCACACGGCCTTCGTCGTCGCGCACCTCGATCTCCACCGTCGGCAGCGGCCGGCCGACGGAACCGAGGCGCGCCCGGGCCTGCGGATCACTGCCGGCCAGCGCCTGGCGATGATCGTCCGGTCCGAGCAGCGTGATCGTGGAGCTGGTCTCCGTCAGCCCGTAGGCGTTGGTGAAGTCCACACCGGGGAACAGCGTCAGCGCCCGCTGGATCACGGGCACCGGCATCTTGCCGCCGCCGTACGCGATGGCGCGCAGGTTGGCGAGGTGCGGCAGCTTCTCGATGGTGTCGAGGTGATCGACGATGCGGGAGAGCATCGTGGGCACCACGAAGGCGCTGGTCACCCGCTCGTGCTCCGCCGCTTCCAGCCAGGCCGCTGCACCGAAATCCGGCAACTGAACGATCCGGCGACAGGCGTAGATGGAGCTCAGCACCGCGGAGATGCCGGCGATGTGGTAAGGCGGCACCGAGACCAGCGTCGCCTCGTCCTCCTCGGCGGACATGAACTCCACCGAGCCGATGATGTAGGAAACCAGATGCTCGTGCCGGAGTATGGCGGCCTTGGGTTCCCCCGTGGTGCCGCTCGTGAAGAGCTGCACGGCCACCATCGACGGATCCTCCGGCCAGGCGGCGCCGGAGCTTGTGCCGCCGAGCGTGGCGCCCAGGAACTGCGGCTGACTGAGCACGGTCGCACCCGGAATACCCTCGTAGTTACCGCGATGATGATCGTCCGCCACCATGAACGGCGGCGAGATCCGCTTCACCAGCCCGTCGAGCTGGGCGTGGGTCAACCGGTAGTTGAGCGGCACGTAGGGCACGCCGGAGATGGCGGCGCCCAGAAGCGCGACGGGCACTGCCGGCGAGCTGGTATCGAGCACGGAGACGAACGGGCAGCCGCTCTCACGGATGAGGTCGGCGGCACGGGCGGCGGCCTCGAATATCTGCCCGTAGCTGTAGTGCTGGTGGTGACTGGTGAGCGCGATGCGGTCGGGACAGGTATCCGCCGCCATCTGCAGCAGCATTGCGATGTTCATGACGGCGCCTCAGTCGGAGGAAGGCAGCTTCTTGGCTTCCTTGACGACGAGCGGGGTGCCGTCCAGACCGAGCGAGCCGGCCCCGGCCTTCACGCACAGCACCTCCAGGGACTGATCGTCGTTGACGTAGCGCTTACCGACCGAGCAGCCCGCCGTCTGATCCGCCGCTGCCGCTGCACCCGCCGGTGCGGATTCCCCGGGTGCCAGCATGGGCACGCCCCCACAGGTGATCGACCCACCGCCGGCGGCCTTCACCACCATGACCTCGGCATCGCACACCGCACTCTTCAATCGCAGACCCGGTTTCAGATTCATTGCTGCACCTCCCCTGAAAACGTCAACCTACCACAATCCCGCACCGTCGGATTCCCGCCCACCGGCGGGTTCCATCCGTGGGCAACGCACCTGCTAGCGACCCTTGAACTGCGCGTCGCGCTTCTCGAGAAAGGCTTTCACACCCTCCCCGAAGTCTTCGCTGGACCCGGCCAGATTCTGCAGCTGAGCCTCCAGATCCAGCTGCTGCTCGAACGCGTTCTGCCAGGTGGCCCAGTAAGCCTTGCGGATGAGCGTCAGCGACCGCGGACCGTTGGCGAGCTTCCGGGCGATGTCCATGGCGCCCGCCATCAGCGCCTCGTTGTCGTCGAACAGCCGGTTCACCAGGCCCCACTCCTGCGCCTGCTCCGCGGGCAGCCGTTCCGCGAGCAGCGACAGCTCCATGGCCCGGCCCCAGCCCACCAGGCGCGGCAGCATCCAGGTGGAACCCCCATCGGGAATGAGCCCGATCCGCGCAAACGCCTGCAGGAAAAAGGCGCCTTTCGAGGCGCAGACCACGTCGCCCATCATGGCGAAGCTCATGCCCACACCCGCGGCGGCGCCGTTGACGGCGGTGACCATGGGCATCTCCAGATCGCGGAGCTGCAGCAGGATGGGGTGGTAGCTGGTGCGCAGGCCGTCACCCGCGCCGCCGCGGCGGCTGCCGCGGTCCTCGTCCTGGAGGTTGGCGCCCGCGCAGAATCCCCGCCCCTCGCCCGTGAGCAGCAGGCAGCGGGCGCCATTGTCCGGGTTTTTGATCTCGGAGAGCGCTTCGAAGAAGTCCTCGAGCATCCTGCTGCCCACCGCGTTCATCACCTGCGGGTGATTGAACTTCAGCACCGCCACCCGATCGCTGAACTCCAGACTCATACGTTCCATCTGCCTCTCCCGTGTTACTGGGCGCGCAGGGCGCCCGCTGGCTTGGTGTCCTGTTTCCCGGCCGCCTCTCTCGGTCCTTCTCTGGTCCGTGACTGGGTCGCGGCACCGCGAGCGGTTACCATCTCCGCGATCCCGCCGAACGCACGCGCACCGGCCGGTCTCGAAACATAACCCATTCACCAGCCCCTTTTCGACGTTGCCCATGTCCCAATCGAAACCCGCCGACCCGACCGAGATCCAGCGTGCCTGCGAGGCGCTGTCCATCGCCTATGCCCGTGCCGTGGATTTTCGCGACCAGGACACCTTCGTCAGCCTCTTCGCCGAGGACGGGGAGCTCGATACCGGCACCGTGCTCGAAGGCAGAGCCGCGATCCGCGACGCCATCGCCCGGCGTCCCTACGAGCTGCGCTCCCGGCACGTCATCACGAACGTCTTCATCGACGTGCTGAGCGACACCGAAGCCCGGGGCATCTCCTATCTGACGCTGTATCGCCATGTCGGACCGGAGAGCCTCACGGGCGCGCCCGCACCGCTGAACGGACCGGCAGCCGTCGGTCACTACGAAGACCGGTTCGTGAAGACGGCGGAGGGCTGGCGATTCAAGCGCCGCAAGCTGCAGCTGGCCTTCCGCCGTGACTGAGCCCGGCGGCATCACCGCCGTCCTGTTCGATCTCGGTGGTGTCCTGTTCCACTACGAGCCCGAGGTCCGCTGGCAGGCGCTGGCGGAAGTAACCGGCCTCACCGCGACCGACGTCCAGAAACGGCTGTCCGTCTCCGGTTGGGCCCAGGCCTGCGACCAGGGTCGCTACCGGGGCGCACGGGCGTTCGACGCCGGGGTCCGCTCCCTCGGGCACCGGCTGTCCCGGGAGCGGTTCACCCACCTCTGGGTGAGCGCCTTCCGACCGGACGAGCGCGTGCTGGACATCGCCGTCCGGCTCAAGGCGCACGTTCAGGTGGCGCTGTTCACGAACAACTCGGATCTGGTCCGGGAGGGACTGGAGAACCTCTGGGGCGCGGTGCTGGCGCCCTTCATGCCGCGCATCTACTCCGCCGATCTGGGCCTGACCAAGCCGGATCCGCGGGCCTATCTGAAAGCGGCCGAGCTGCTCGGCGCGCCGCCGGAGCGCATCCTGGTGATCGACGACAGTCCGGCCAACACGGCGAGCGCGGCGTCCCTGGGCTTCCCCTGCATCGACTACCGGGATCCGGAGGATCTGCTGCGCGCGCTCGCAACCTGCGGGTTGTCATGAGTACCCGCGCGCGGTGGATGCTGCCGACGGTGCTGCTGGCCGGCTGCCTGCTCACACCCGGCGGCGAAGCAGCGCAGGATCAGGCAGCCGTCGACGTCGAGCCGCTCCTGCTCGCCCTCGACGGCATGCGCCGGGCAGGAGAGGTCCCGGCCATGGCCGTGGTGATCGTCGATGGCGGACGGCCCGTGGTGGTGACCGGGCTCGGCCGCGCCCGTGCAGAGACGCCGTTCCGCTGGGGCTCCATAACAAAGTCCTTCACGGGCCTCGCCGCGCTGACGCTGGTCCGGGACGGCCGGATCCGGCTCGACTCACCGGTGCGGCCCGTGCTCGGCGCCGACTACTTCGACAATCCCTGGGCGGCTCGGACACCCGTGCGCTTCGTCCACCTGCTGACGCTCTCCGCCGGCCTTGCCGATCTCTCCCGGGCGGAGTGGGACGGCAGCACGCCCGAGCCGTTGTGGACGGCGCTGCGCCGCTACGCGCCGGAACGCCTGGTGCGCTGGCCGCCGGGGCTGCAGCACAGCTACAGCAACGCACCTCCCGGCCTCACCGCCGCGGTGATCGAGCGGCTGACCGGTCTGACCTTCGAGGACTACCTGACAGAACGCGTGTTCGCACCTCTCGGAATGACGGCGGCGACCCTCTTACCGGTGGCCGGCCTGCCCGGCGGCTACCAGGCGGACGGCCGCACCGAGATTCCCTACTGGCACATGACCTACCCGGCCTTCGGTGCGCTGAACGCCTCGGCGGCGGACATGAGCCGGTTTCTCACCGCACTGGTGATTGGCGGGCGTGTGCCGGACGCCGCCGGCCTGCCGGGGGATCTCATCGAGAGATTCTTCCGCCCGGACGGCACCCTCGGCACGGGTGCGGGGCTCGAGGTCGGGTACGGCGCCGGCATCTACGGGCGCGTGCGCGACGGTCACGTGATCCTCGGCCACGGCGGTGACGCGGACGGCTACCGTGCCCGCTACGGGGTGCTGCCGGAACACGGCCGGGGTTACGCGCTGGTCATCAACACGGACAATCCTCGCCTGCTCGGGCGTATGGTGCGCCAGGTGGAGTCGGCGCTGCTGGCGGACCTGCCAGCACACCCGGCGCCGGTGGGGCCTGCCGAGGACCTGACCCGGTATGCGGGCACCTACTACCCGTCGAGCAGCCGATTCGGGCGTCGGCCCGGGTCCGCCTCCCCCACCGAGCGGGCCGAGATCACCGTGGCCGGCAACGGGCTCCGCTTCCGTCGCAGCAGCCGCACCACAACCCTGCTGCCCGCCGGTGGGGGCCGTTTCTACCGGCCGGGTGATCCCGCCGTCACGGCGGTTTTCGTTCCCCAGGGGCCGAACCTGTATCTGCAGGGGGAGCTGGGCAATTTCGTCAACCTCGGCACCGGCCCCTGTCCAGATTTCCTTGGCGCCTGCGAATAGGGAATAATCTGGCGCGATAAGGGAGACATCGGCATGACCGCGATAGGCACCTGCACGCTGCGGCTGGCGAAACCGGAAGACGCCCGGTTGCTGGCGCGCATGTCGAGGGACTACATCGAGAACGGGCTCACCTGGCGCTGGAAGCCCGAGCTCCTCAAAAAGAAGATCCGTGCCCCGGAGACCACCGTGCTGGTCGCCGAGCTGGACGTGGGCGGCGTGAAGTTCGTCGGCGGCTTCGCGGTGATG
The DNA here is from genome assembly GCA_050185825.1 of Pseudomonadales bacterium. Lineage (GTDB taxonomy): Bacteria > Pseudomonadota > Gammaproteobacteria > Pseudomonadales > Azotimanducaceae > SZUA-309. Next base: position 60,380 of record JBFWZA010000004.1, read on the forward strand.
GACTTCGATCTCGGCAAGCATCTCGAGAAGGCGCAGCTGACGCTGCTCGCCGTGCACCCGAACATCCGCCGCCGCCATATCGGCAGCCAGCTCATCCGCTGGCTGCACAAGTCCGCACGCGTCGCCGGCTGCGAGCACATCGCCCTGCAGGTGCGCGCCGACAACTTCACCGCCAGGCGGTTCTATCAGAAATTCGGCTATCAGGAAGAGGCCCTGATTCCCGGCTACTACGAGGGCAGGAAGGCCGCCTACCTGATGAAGCTGCGGCTCCGCGATGGCTGATCCGCAGCCGCTGCCCGAGCTGTCCCCGTTCCTCGCCGAGATTGCCGCGACGGGGCCCGAGATCGAGCGCGCCCGACGCGTGCCCGAGGACCTCGCCCGGCGGATGGCGGCGGCGGGCCTGTTCCGCATGCTGGTACCGGAAACCTACGGCGGCGGCGAGGTGCATCCCCAGGTGTTCTTCGACACGCTGGCGGCCACCGCCCGTGCCGATGGCGCCGTCGGCTGGGTGCTGATGATCGGCGCCACCACCGGCGTGATGGCGGCTTCGCTGCCGGACGACTGGTCGCGCACACTCTACGGCGATCACCCGGACAACATCACCAGCGGCGTCACCGCGCCGATCGGCCGGGCGGTCCCGGTGGAAGGCGGCATGCGGGTCAGCGGCCGCTGGCCGTTCGGCAGCGGCTCCCAGGTGTCGCAGTGGATCTGCGGCGGCTGCCTGGTCATGGACGGTGAGACCCCCCGGCAGGGGCCGCACGGCCCGCAGTCGCTGCTGATGTTCTTTCCCCGCGAAGCGGTGACCATCCACGAGGACACCTGGTTCACCTCCGGACTCTGCGGCACCGGCAGTCACGATATCGAGGTGACGGACGTCTTCGTTCCGGAAGGCCGCTGGGTGGAGCTCGGCCGGCGCGCCCGTGTGGATGCCCCGCTGTACCGGTTCCCGACGCTGGGCCTGCTCGCCATCGGCGTATCGGCGGTGGCCGTCGGCATCGCCGAGCGGGCCATCGAGGCGTTCATCGAGCTGGCCACGAAGAAAACGCCTACCGGGTCGCGACGCTCGCTGGCGGAGCGGTCGAGCGCGCAGAAGGATCTGGCCCGGGCGGAGGCCCTGGTGGGTTCGGCCCGGGCGCTGACGCGGGACGCCATCGGCAACGCCTGGGAGGCCGCCACGGGCACCGGCAGACTCGAGATGCGGCACAAGGCGGGTCTCAGGCTCGCGGCCAGCAACAACGCCTGGTCGGCGGCGGAAGCCGTGGACCTGCTCTATCACGCGGCCGGCGGCACCGCCATCTACCAGACCAGCCCGCTGCAGAGGTGCTTCCGCGACGTGCACGTGGCCACACAGCACATCATGGTTGCCCAGCCCACCTACGAGGTGCTCGGGAAGATCAGCCTGGGCATCGACCCGAAGCAGCTGCTGTGAGCCTCCCGGGACCAGGGCTGCCGTGCTGATCGGCACCATTGCCTCCCCGGGCATCCTCCGCGCGCCCCACGCCGAGCGTCGCGCCCTCGTCGGCCGCATGCTCGACCAGGGCATCGACCACGTCTTCATCGCCGACCACGTCAGCTTCATCAATGGGCTCGGCATGGACGGGCTGATCAACGCCGCCACCCTCACCGCCATCGACGAGCGGCTCAAAGTGGTGGTTGGCGTCTACTTGCTGGCGCTGCGCCATCCAGTGGTGGTGGCCCGGCAGCTCGCCACCATCGCCGAGTCGGCGCCGGGCCAGCTCATTCTCGGCGTCGGGGTCGGCGGCGAGGACAGAAACGAGATCGCCATGTGCGGGGTGGATCCGGCCACCCGCGGTCGCCGCACGGACGAGTGCCTGACGGTGCTCCGGGGCCTCGCGGGGGGCGAACCCTATGACTTCCACGGCGAGTTCTTCTCCTTCGAGCGGGCAACCGTCATGCCGCCGCCGGATCCGGCGATTCCGATCGTCATCGGTGGCCGGGTGGACGCTTCCCTCGAGCGGGCCGCACGCTTCGGCGACGGCTGGCTGGCGGTGTGGGTCTCGCCGGAGCGGTTCGCCCGGGCAACGGCACAGGTCAACGCCCGGGCAGCGGCGCTCGGCCGGCCGGTTCCCGCCCTGCACGGCCTGCAGCTCTGGGCCGGCATCGACGACAACCGGGACCGGGCCCGCGCCCGCCTCGCGAAAGGCATGGAGAACTTCTACCACGTGCCCTTCGAGCGCTTCGAGAAATACAGCCCCTACGGCACCGCTGCGGAGGTGGCCGACTTCCTGGCCCGCTATCGCGACGCGGGCTGCGAGCTGTTCAACATCATGCCGATCGCCGAGACGGATGCGGCCGGCATCGACGCGGTGGCGGAGATCCGCGCCCGCCTCAACTGAGGCGGCCGACTCGCCTGAGGCAGCCGACGCTCCTGAGGCAATCGACGCTCCTGAGACGACCGACTCGCCTGCGGCCGACCACCCGAGCTGAGCGCTGACGCGTCGGCACCAACGGGCGGAGCCGTTATACTCGGAGCTTTCCCGAGCGGACGGCTTTCTTGGCGCATCCCCACCACCACGGGCACGACCACGACCACGCGATCACGAGGAACGAACGCCTGCTGGCACGCGCCTTCCTGCTGATCGGCGGCTTCATGTTCGTGGAGGTGATCGGCGGTCTGCTCGCCAACTCGCTGACCCTGTTGGCCGATGCCGGCCACATGTTTCTGGATGCGAGCGCCTTGGCCTTTTCCTGGTACGCGGTCCGCCTGTCGCGGCGCCTCACCGACGAGCGGCTGAGCTACGGCTACCACCGCTGGGAAGTGCTCGCGGCGTTCGTCAACGGGCTGACGCTGATGGCCCTGGTGGTGTGGATTCTCGTCGAGGCCTGGGAACGGCTGCAGTCGCCACAGGCCATGCTGCCGCTGCCGGCGCTGGCCGTGGCGTTCGCCGGCTTCATCGTCAACGTGATCGCCTACCGCTGGCTGCACGGCAGTGACGACAGCGCCGCGGTGGAGAGCGCGGCCCTGCACGTGCTCGGCGACCTGCTCGGCTCCGTGGCGGCCATGACCGCGGCAATCGTCTACTGGCTCTCCGGCTGGCCGTACGCCGATCCGCTGCTCGCCGTGGTCATCGCGGCCATCCTCGGCCGCGGCGCCTGGCGCGTGCTCAGCGACGCCACCCACATCCTCCTCGAGGGCGTGCCGGACGGGATCAACCTGGAGTCGATCGCAGAGACCATCACCGCCCGCGTGCCCGGCGTCACGGGTGTGCATCACCTGCACGCCTGGGCGCTGACCGCGCAACGCCCCCTGCTGACCCTGCACGCCAGCGTCGACGAGCCTGCGGATCTGTCGCTGGTGATGCAGCGGATCAAGGCCGTGCTGTCCGAGGACTTCGGCATCGAGCACTCCACCGTGCAGGTGGATCACGGCCAGTGCCCCGACCACAAATAATGATCAAACCCCGCGACACCGGCCTCACACGGGTCTGGAAAGCCACCGTCTACTCGATCCAGGGACTGCAGGCGGCCTGGCGGCACGAATCTGCCTTCCGCCAGGAATGCGTCATCGCCCTGATTCTGCTGCCGGTGTCCTTCTGGATCGCCAAGTCCTGGGTCGAGGTGGCGGTGCTGATGGGCGTGTGCTTCCTGGTGCTCATCGTCGAGCTCCTGAACTCCGCCATCGAGGCGGTGGTGGACCGGGTGGGCCCCGAGCACCACGATCTGGCGGGGCAGGCCAAGGACATGGGCTCCGCGGCAGTGATGCTGTCGCTGATCATGGCCGGCGGCACCTGGATGCTGATCGGTACCCACAACCTGCTGAGCTGAGCACCGCATACGCGGTTGAACCTCCGGCAGAGCGACCGTGACCTACGGTCAAGCCGCTCGAGGAGGTGCATCATGATCGTTTTCGGTATCGCCAGGAGCTACCGCGGACGCGCTGCCGTGCGCTGGCTCTGCCACCACTGCGGGGAACGCGAGCAGACCGGGATGAAGGTCTTCCGCTACCTGCATCTCTGCCACCTGCCCGTGCTGCCGCTCGGCACCGGGCAGAGCCTGGTCTGCGATCACTGCGAACGCCTGGAGGTCGGCGGCGAGATCCACGCGGACCTCCGCCACCGGCTCAGGGAGCAGACCCTGTCCCTGCACCGCCCGCTCTGGCACTTCGCCGGGCTGGTGCTGGTCGCCGGACTGATCGTCGCGAGCTGAGGCTTGCCGCCTACACCGCTGCCGGTCCGGGAAACTGCTCGCGCAGCACGCGCTTCAGGATCTTGCCGCTGGGATTGCGCGGGATGGCGTCGACGAACTCCACCCCTTTCGGCTGCTTGTAGCCGGCGAGCTTGCCGCGGCAGAACTCCAGCACGTCCTTGGCCGTGAGCGTCTCGTCCTTGCGCACGACGATGGCGAGTGGTGACTCGCCCCACCGCGCCGACTCCTGGCCGATGACGGCGGCTTCCACGACGCCCGGGTGCTGTGCGAGCACACCCTCGATCTCCGCCGGGTACACATTCTCGCCGCCGGAGATGATCATGTCCTTGATCCGGTCCTGGATCGCGACGAAGCCTTCCTCGTTCATGGTGGCCACGTCGCCGGTACGCAGCCAGCCGTCGACCAGCGTTTCCGCGGAAGCCTCCGGGCGGTTCCAGTACTCGCGCATGATGTGCTTACCCCTCACCCAGACCTCGCCCGCTTCGCCGGGCGCGCAGGTCTCCCCCGCGTCGTTCACCACCTTCACCTCGGTGTGGAAAAAGGCCTTCCCCGTGGAGTCCGGGAAGCGCATGGCGTTGGCCGAGTCCATGACGCAGGCGGGACCGCAGGATTCGGTGAGGCCGTACACCTGCAGCAGGCCGATGCCGAGCTCGTGATAGAGCTTCGTCAGGGACACCGGCACGGGTGCTGCGCCGGTCATGATCCAGCGCAGGCTCGAGTAGTCGAAGCGCTTCTGATAATCGCCCACCTGCACCATGAAATTGAGCATGGCGGGCACGGCGAGCCCGGTGGTGATCTTCTCCCGCTCGATCAGCTCCCAGGCGAGCGTCGGGTCGAAAGCCCGCATCACCACGCTGGTGGCGCCCGCATAGACGTTCACCGCCAGCGGCGTGAGGGCGCCGACGTGGAACATGGGCAGCGCGCCCAGATAGACGTCGCCCTCGTGGTAGTCCGTGGTCGCGGCGATGGTGAGGATGGCCCAGATCGCCGTGTCGTGGGTGTGCACCACGCCTTTCGGCAGGCCCGTGGTCCCCGACGTGTACATGATGTAGAGCATGTCGTCGTCCGCGGCCCGGGCCTCGGGCTCCGTGGCCGGCGCCGCGTCCCGGAACGCCTGGTAGGACTCGGCGAAGTGGGCGACGTCGCCATCCGCGGCCACCTGCAGCCACTGCATCACGTCCGTCTTCCCGCCCCGGCTGTGGAGCTCGGCCACGGTGTCGACGAAGTCGGTGTCGAAGATGAGGCGCTTCGTCTCGCTGTCCTTGAGAATGAACTCGAGCTCGTCCGCTACCAGGCGCCAGTTCAGGGGCACCACCACGGCGCCGATCTTCGCCAGCGCGAAGTAGGACTCCATGAACTCGGCGCTGTTCATCAGCAGCAGCCCCACCCGTTCGCCTTTCTGCACGCCGGCGGCGATGAAGGCGTTGGCGAGGCGGTTGGCGCGGTCGTTCAGCTCACGGTAGGTCAGCCTGAGCGGCGAGTGGGAGTCCACGTAGGCTTCCCGGTCGGGTGTCAGGAATGCCCGCTTGGCGAGAAACAGGCCCAGGTTGTTCTGCATCGCTCCTCCGCACGTCTGCCGTAAAAACATCGGCATTCTACTGTCAGGTACCCCGCAATTCAGGCCTGTTACACCCCAAATCAGGCGCTGCGGCCCGTCCGGCGCGGGCCGTTACCGGCTGAAACCAATCGTTACAAAAAAGTTCGTGCCGTCCCCGGGGCCTTGCTTGCCCTGACTTCGAATTTACGTAGAATGCGCGACTTCTTTTCGGGCGCCAGTACGGGCCCGAACAAGAAAAGGCGTGGCGCGGTGTCTCTCTCCCCTTCCTCCCTATGCCGCGAAGACAGTGCCTCAATGTGCTGTCGCCACGCCTCCCTCTTTTTCTCCCACCCGGCTCGCGACTAGCGTCAACTTTTTTGTGGAACTGTGTCCTGGACAGGGACGTACAGGTTTTGTACTGTTCATAGCCCTTTCCCAACCATGGGTGAACCACCCGGTGAGTGCCGGAACGCAGGACCTCGACGGCGCCAACCGCCTGCACGGCGAAGACGACGGCGACCTCTACCGGATCGGTACCGTGGCCCAGCTCACCGGCATCGCGGTGGAGCGTCTGCGGGCCTGGGAGCGGCGTTACGGGCTCTCACCCGCCCATCGGGCCGGCAAGACCCGTTTCTACAGCGCCGTCCAGCTCGAGCGGCTGAAGAAGATCAAGCGCCTCATCGATGCCGGCCAGCCCATCAGCTCCCTGGTGGAGCTCACCGACGAGCAGCTCGACGAGCGCCAGGTGGCCGCACCCGCCGTCACCGGCCAGCCGGCGCGTACCGGCCTGATCGGGCCGAACCTGCTGGTGCTCGAGCAGAGCCAGGGCGAGGACCTGCGTATCCAGATCGCCGCCCGCTGGGCCAATCTGGAAGCCTTCGAGCGTGATCAGCTCGGCGTGGATCAGCTGGACGCGGTGGTCGTACAGCTGCCCGTGCTGGCGCTGGATCCCGTCGAGATCATTCAGGATTACTTTCCTGACGCGCAGATCGTCGTGCTCTACCAGTTCGGTACCGCCAACAACCTGAGCGCCGTGGAGGCCCGCGGCATCCCGACCCTGAAGTGGCCCACTCCCTGGCCCGACATCGAGAGCGCCGTGGCCAGCGTCCACCGGAGCGCCGGGGCGGGTGGCAAGGCCGTGGCCCGCCGGTTCTCGGACGAGGAGCTGGTCGCCATCGCCGCCAGCACCCTGTCCGATCCCACGGGCTGCCCGCAGCATCTGGTGGAGCTCATCAGCCAGCTCAACGCCTTCGCGGATTACAGCCTGAGCCTGGACGACCGGCCGGATGCGCTGATGGAAGGCATCCACGCGGACGCGACCCAGGCGCGGGCGCATCTGGAGCGGGCACTGGAAGCGCTGGCCATGGACGAGGGCCTGATCGCCACGCCCGAGCCCTGAGATTCGGGGCCTTCCGTACAGGGTGAACAAAACCTGTACAAAAAACGAAAATAAGTGTTGACAGCACATTTGTACTGTACATAATGGACCCCAGATTCAGTTTAGGCGTGACCGTAGCTCCAATGCAGTCCTCCCTTTCAAGTGTCCTTCCCCCAGAAGAGGAGCTACTTTCAGCGGTGCCCACTGCTGACACGCCTTTTTTCTTCTAGTTCGCGCCGACCCGGCTCGAGCAACCCGCAAAACACCCCGGTCAATCCGGGGTGTTTTCGTTTGGAGGGCCTGAAAACCCGGCCGTTTCACACCTGAGGCCGCCGGCTTGTGGGATTATCGGCCCATGCACCGGCCAAGATCCATATCGCGTTCCCTGCGCAGCCTGCGGCTGAACCCAGCGGGCGCGTTCCTGGTCGTCATCGCCCTGTCCGGGTGCGGGGGCGGCGGTGGGAGCTCCAGCAGCAGCTCCACACCGCCACCACCGCCGGTCAATCAGGCACCCACCGCCGCAATCAGCGCCTCCACCACAGACGGCTACGCGGCGCTCACGGTCGATTTCGACGCCTCCGCCTCCCGGGATCCGGATGGCACCATCAGCCGCTACGACTGGGACTTCGGTGATGGCGCCGTCGCCGGATCCGGGATCCGGGTCGCTCATACGTTTACCCAACCGGGTGGGTACAACGTGCGCCTGACGGTGACGGACGACGACGGCGACGCGGCAACGGTGCTGCAGAACATCCGTGTCCGCGGCACCGAGCTCTCCGGCACGGTGCAGATTCTCTCCAGCAGCGCGGTCGACAGTGACGTGAACGACCGCTTCTCCCAGCCCACCGCCAACAACGACACCTTTACCGCCCAGCCGGTGCCCAATCCCGTCCGGCTCGGCGGCTTCGTCAACCTGCCGGGCACCGGCGACCCGGACGGCAACCTCTTCGACGCTGGCGACGCCGCCGATTTCTACGCGATCCGTCTGACCGGCAACGAGGTCATCGTGCTCAGCATCGCCGACGCCGAGGCGGATCTCGACCTCCACCTGCGCGACGCCGGCGGCGCGATGGTGGATGCCTCTGTCGGCATCGGCCGCACGGAGTCCATCGACGCGCCGGGGCCCGGCGACTACTTCATCGAGGTGCTGCCCTACGACGGCCCGACCAACCTGGCCGGCGGCTCCAACTACGTGCTCAGCGTCGGCCAGAACCTGAGCACGGCGGGCCGCGACCCGGTCCGACTGTCCGATCCCTTCGTCGCCGACGAGCTGCTCGTCGCGCCTCGGCAGCCGGCGGATGCCTCCCGGCTCAAACGGCGATTCGCGCTGGACGAGCGCGGCCGGGCCGGCCGTTTCCTGCGCTCGCGAATCGGGCCTGACAGCCTGCCCCGGGCCCGCACCGCCACCGCCAGGCGCCTGCCCCTGCCCGCCGGGTTGTCCGCGGCGCAACGGGCCAAGTACCGAACGCTGCTCGTGCAGAAGACGCTGCAGCGGGATCCGACCGTGGCGCACGCCGAGGTCAACGTGATCATGCACTCGAACCTGGAGCCCGACGACGGCCTCTACCCCCTGCAGTGGCACCTCCGGGAGATCAACCTGCCCGGCGCCTGGGACATCACCACCGGAGCCCCTTCGGGGTTGAACGACGTCCTGGTCGCGGTGGTGGACACGGGCATCCTGCCCACCCATCCGGACTTCCTCGGACAGCTCGTCGCCGGCTACGACTTCATCGCCGACCCCTCCCGAGCCCGCGATTTCAGCGGCATCGACAACGATCCCACCGACGAAGGCGATCTCGCCTATGGCGGCTCGTCCAGCTTCCATGGCACCCACGTCGCCGGTACCGTGGCCGCCCGCACGGACAACGGCGACGGCGTTGCCGGCGTGAGCTGGCATGCCCGGATCATGCCGCTGCGTGCGCTCGGGGTGGACGGTGGCACCACCTACGACGTGATGCAGGCGGTGCGCTACGCCGCAGGTCTCGACAACGATTCCGGCCGGCTGCCGGACAGATCGGCAGACATCATCAACCTGAGCCTCGGCAGCCCGTTCTACGCCCAGAGCGCCCAGGACACGTTCACCGAGGTCCGCAACCGCGGCGTGCTGGTGATCTCCAGCGCCGGCAACGAGTCCAGCGCCAATCCCAGCTACCCGGCGGCGTACAACGGTGTGGTCGCGGTGAGCGCCACCACCATCGACGGGACGCTGGCCCCCTACTCCAACTTCGGGAGCAGCATCGACGTGGCTGCACCCGGCGGCTACAACGCCACGGACCGCAACGGCGACGGGTTCTCGGACGGCGTGGTCAGCACCCTGGGCGACGACAGCAATCCAGGCCCGCCGACCCTCGGCTACGGCGCGCTGAACGGGACCTCCATGGCCGCACCGCACGTGGCCGGGGTGGCAGCGCTAATGAAGGCCGTGCATCCGGGCCTGACCCCCGCCGAGTTCGACGCGGCGCTCGCCGCCGGCGAGCTGACGGACGACCTGGGCGCGCCGGGCTACGACACCGAGTTCGGTCACGGTCTGATCAACGCCCAGAAGGCGGTGCTCACCGCGCTCGAGCTCGACGGCGGCGCGGGCTCCGATCCCGGTCCGGTGCTCGGCGCCTCCCTGTCGTCGGTGGACCTGGGGGTGCTCGCCTCGAGCCAGATCGTCCGCCTGTCCAATCTGGGTAGCGGCAACATCGTCATCGCCGACACGATCCCCAGTCAGTCATGGCTCTCCATCATCTATGTGGAGGTTCCGCCGTCTGTCGACCGCCTCGGCGACTACGAGCTGCGCGTGGACCGCAGCGGCCTGACCGAGGGCGCCTGGAATGCTACGGCCCGGTTCGTCCCCGTCGATCCGGACACGAACAGCGTGACGGTGACGGTGACCCTGCAGGTGGCGGGATCGAATCCGGCGGCGGACGCCGGGCTCTTCTACGTGATCGCGGTGAACGAGGACGGCTCCAGCGAGGGCAACGCGGACGTCGTCACCGCGGACAACGGCGAGTACCACTGGACGCTGACCGATCTGCCGGCGGGCAGCTACCGGATCTTCGCCGGATCGGACATGGACAACGACAACTTCCTCTGCGACGCCGGCGAGTCCTGCGGCGCCTACCGGACCCTGGACGCCCAGGAGCGGGTCACCGTCGATCCGGCGACTACGCCTGCCGTCACGGGGCTCGATTTCGTCGCTGAGTTCCGGGCGGTGATCAGCGCCGTGGCCGCCGGTGCCGCCGCCGGGGGAGAGCAGCGCGCCGGTGACACCGCAGGCATCCCCTTCCGCAGGCCCGGGACACTTGGGTCACCCGCGCGCGAGGCCCGATCAGCCGCCGAGCAGCGCTAGCGCCGCCTGCGCACGCAGATGGACGCTCTGCTTGTAGGTGTCCAGGTCCATGTCGCGATTCGAGCCCATGGCGCCCACCAGATAGCGCTTGTAGACCCCCTGTCCGATGGCGGCCAGACGCCAGTGGGAGAAGGCGCGGTAGTAGGATATCCCGGCAAGGTTCCGCCCGGTGGCCGCCTCGTACTTTTCACAAAGCTCCGCACGGGACGGGAAATCGCCAGCGGCGGTCGGCGACGCGGCGGCGTCCGACTCTCCCGGCTCCACCCAGGAGTTGAGCAGGTAGCCCACATCGGCCAGCGGATCGCCCAGCGTGCACAGCTCCCAGTCGAGCACCGCTCGGATCCGGCCGCCGCCGACGATCATGTTGCCGAGCCGGTAGTCGCCGTGGACGATGCCGGTGCCGATCTGTGCCGGCATCCGTTCGGCCAGCCGCCTCGAGACCTCTTCCATCTCCGGAATCTCGTGGGTCTTCGAAGCCTCCCACTGCTTGTTCCAGCGTTTGAGCTGCCGTTCCAGGTAGGCTTCCTTGCGGCCGAGCTCACCAAGCCCCACCGCGTCCGGATCGAGGTTGTGCAGCGCCGCCAGCACCCGGATCACGTCCAGTCCCAACGCGTGCCGTTCGGAGGCCTGCATCGAGGCGGCGACGTTCGCGTCATGCAGCACGGCGCCGTCCACATAGCCCATGATGTAAAAGGGCGCGCCGTTGACCGAAGCGTCCTCGCAGTAGCCGTAGGTGGGCGCCACCGGCACCTCGCTGCCCCGGAGCGCCGACACGATCCGATGCTCACGCCCCATGTCGTGGGCGCTCTCGAGCACGTGTCCCAGCGGTGGTCGCCGCAGCACGAAGGCTTCGCCGCGCCCGTCGACGAAGCGGTAGGTGAGGTTCGAGTGACCACCGGCGATGAGCGTGAACGCGAGCGGCGGGGTGAGCCCTTCGATCCGTCCGGAGAGCCAGGTAGTGACCGGCTCGAGGTCGATGCCTTCCGGTGCGGTACCGGTGTTCGTGTCGCTGCCCATGCTCCCTCCCGCCGATCTGCCGTGTCTGCCGAACTGGCGGAGCACTCTACCGCAAACTCTTTGAGTTTTGGGATGAGATGGTTTCTCATGCGCGCGACGGGACCCCCGGATCCCACTCTCGCGTCTACGGTGGAGAAACCATCAGAGCACTCGTCCCACGCCTGGCCGCAGCAGTTTTCATTGGCGTCCTGACCGGATGCGCCTCGGACCCGGTCGGCGGACCCGCCGCACCCCGTGGTGCGGCCGATGCGGGCACCCTCACCCTGGCTTCGGGCCGCAGCTACCGGATCTATCCTCACGAGCTCGTCTACACCGGCACGGGCAGCTACCGCTGGCCGGACGGCCGCACCTACCAGGGCACTTTTCTGGATGGCCTGCCGGGGGGGATCGGCACGGGCACCTGGGCAGACGGCGACCGTTACCGCGGCACCTGGCATCAGGGTCTGATGCACGGTCACGGCGAGCTGACACGCGCCGACGGGAGCCGCTACCGGGGCGACTTCGTCGCCGGCGCCCGCGAGGGAGACGGTGTGGAGCAGTCGGAAGACGGGCTCTACAACGGCGGCTGGGAAAACGATCTGCCGAACGGCCAGGGTCGCTTCCACGATACCGGCGGCGCGCTCTACGACGGTGGCTGGGTCGACGGGCGGCGGCAGGGCCGCGGCACCTATACCGACAGCCAGGGCAGCATCTACGACGGCGACTGGTTCGACGACGTGCCCGACGGCTTCGGCGCGCTGTCCCACGCTGACGGCAGCGGCTACGAGGGCGAGTGGCAGTCCGGCATCCAGCAGGGTTACGGGACCTCGGTCAGCATCGCCGGGGCCGTCTACGAGGGCACCTGGATCGGCGGGCAGCGCCAGGGCTTCGGCGAGGTCCGGCGTCCCGATGGCAGCCGCTATCAGGGCGAGTGGGTGGAAGGCCGGCGGCAGGGGCAGGGCCGCGAGAGTTATGCGGACGGCAGCTTTCACGAGGGCACTTGGGTGGCAGATCAGCCTCACGGTCCGGGCAGGCGTCGTGACCGGACCGGGATCGAAATCAGTGGTGTCTGGTCCGGCGACAGCGTCCGCGAAGGGCGGATGCGACTGCCGACCGGGGCGGAGTACTCGGGTCCGCTGCTCCGCCGGCGCAACACGGTGGTGGACGCGGGCCTGCTCGCCTGGCTCGATGAGCGTGCCGCGGCGGGCGATCCCTATGCCCGGTTCTTTCTCGGCACGGCCTACACCGACTTCCAGGATCCGGCACCGGATCCGTTCACCGCCACGGGCCACTTCCGCGCTGCCGCCCGCGCCGGTATTCCGGACGCGGAATTCCGGCTGGCGCTGCTGCTGCTCGACAGGACGCCGGACCAGGCCGTGGTCTGGCTGAAGGCGGCCGCTGCCCAGGGTCAGGCCCAGGCAAACGCGCTGCTCGGAGAGTACTACCTGACCGGCAACCGGGTGCCGTTGGACGTGTCCCGGGCGATCGCCTGCCTGGAAGTCGGCTCCGACGCCGGCGACATGACGGCGCGCAACAACCTGGCCTGGGTCCTCGCCACCACGGAGGCGCCCGGGCTCAGGGATGGCGAGCGGGCACTGGCGCTGATCCGGCCGCTGGCCCTGATGCGTGGCGGCTGGCAACATCTCGACACGCTGGCGGCCGCCTACGCCGCGGTCAGCCGCTACGCCGACGCCGCCGAGGCGCAGGCCCAGGCCATCGCCGACGCCGAGGGGATCCTCGGCGCCGGGAGCAGCGAGGTGATGGCCATGCAGGACCGGCTCGAGTCCTACCGCGCCCGTGCCGGTAACGCGGGCGGGCGCTGATCAACCAGACGGGAGCCTCACGTGAGCGACGTCCACTGGCCTTTCATCCCGGCCAACATGCCCGAGATCGTCTCCACGGAGGATGTCCATCTCGTCGATGCCGGCGGCCGACGCATCCTCGACGCGGCCGGTGGCGCCATCGTCACCAACATCGGCCATGGCCGGGAACGGGTGGTGGCGAAGGTGGCCGAGGCCACCCGGGAGACCACCTACGTGGTGCCGCCGTGGATCACGCCGTCGCGCCGTGCCCTGGTCGAGGTGCTGGAGCGCCACTGGCTGCCGCCCGAGCTGCCCCACATTCACCTCACTTCCGGCGGCTCGGAATCCGTGGAGTCGGCCGTCAAGCTGGCCCTGCAGTATCACGTCGCCCGCGGCGAGCCGGAGCGGAGCCTCGTGATCGCCCGCTCGCCCTCCTACCACGGCACGACGCTCGCCACGGCGAGCCTGTCCGGACACGCAGCGCGCAAGCGGGGACTGGAGTCCTTTCTCACCACCCATCCCGTGGTGCCTACGCCCTATCCCCTGCGCTGCCCGCTCGGCCGCGATCACCCGGACATGGGTGCCTGGTACGCCCAGACCCTGGAGGACACGATTCACCATGCCGGCGCCCAGCGCGTGGCCGCCTTCCTGGCGGAGCCCATCACCGGCGCCAGCGGCGGCGCCATCGTCCCGCCCGACGACTACTGGCCGCGTATCCGCGAGATCTGCGACCGCTACGGCGTGCTGCTGATCATGGACGAGGTGATGACCGGCTTCGGCCGCACGGGTAAACCGTTCGGCCATCAGCACTGGGAGGTGATGCCCGACATCCTGGTCGGCGGCAAGGGCCTCGCCGGCGGCTATGCGCCGCTCGGCGGCGTGTTCGCCAGCGCAGCCATCGGCGACGCCATCCGTTCGGCGGGCATGAACGTGATGTTCCACACCTTCGGCGCCCATCCAGCCGCCTGCGCGGCGGCCGCCGAGGTGCTGACCATCCTGGTGGAGGAAAACCTCACCGAGCGCGCCGCCCGGATGGGTGCGCTGCTGGCCGCCCGCCTCGAGGACGCCCTCGGTCAGCACCCGCACGTGGCCGAGGTCCGGGGTCGCGGCCTGCTGCAGGCGGTGGAGATCGTCCGGGACAGGGAAACACTCACGCCCTACGAGGAGTCGCAGGGCATCGCCTCGCGGGTCGTGGGCAGGGCGCTCGAGCAGGGCGTGTTCTTCTACGCTGGCGGCACCGGCGAGTTCCGCGACATGGTCTGCCTGGGACCGCCGTTCACGATCACGGAGGCGCACGTGGAGACGATGGTGGGTACGCTGGCGGCTGCCATCGACGCGGTCTGCCGTTGAATCCCGCGGCCGGCATCCGTGCCTTCACGGCCGGTCTGCGCTGGGCGCGGCACCCGTCCCTGCGCCACTACACCTGGCTGCCGATGCTGATCAGCCTGGTTGTCTGCGCCGCCGGGCTCTACCTTGCGCTCGGCTACCTGGTGGACGCATCCGACCGCCTGATCAGCGGATTGCCGACCTGGCTCGACTGGCTGGACGTGATCCTCACGCCACTGATCTACCTGATCGGCATCCTGCTCGGCGCCTGGCTCTTCGCCTTCCTGGCCGTGCTCATCGCCAGCCCCTTTCTCGGCGCGTTCTCCCTGGCGCTGGAGCGTGCCGCGTACGGCAGCGCCCCGGACTCCGACACCAGCATCTGGACCGACATCGGCGCGAGCCTCGGCCGGGAAGCGAGGAAGCTGCTCTATTACCTGCCGCGACTGATCGTGGTCTTCCTTGTCACGCTGATTCCGGTGGTCAACGTCGCCGCGCCGGTGATCTGGATCCTGTTCGGTGCCTGGACCCTGGCGGTGCAGTTTGCCGACTACCCCACCGAAAACCGGCAGCGACCCTTCGCCGAGACGCTCGACCGGCTCAAGGCCAACCGGGGCGCGGCGCTCGCCTTCGGGGCCTGCGCCACCGGCGCGCTGGCCATTCCCTTTCTGAACTTTCTGCTGATCCCCGTGGTGGTGGCAGGCGGCACCCTGCTGTGGCACGAGCTGGGAGGTGTGGACGGCCGCTCGACGTCCTGAGCGGTCAGCCGAAGTGCCGCTCCACGTAACGGACGATCCTCCCGAGACCTTCCTCGAGCCGCTGGTGGCTCTGGGCGAAGCAGACACGGAAGTGCGCGTCGTTGCCCGGCCCGAACGTGTATCCCGGGGCGATGCCGACGTTTTCCTCGGCGAGCACGCCCTCGGCGAACGCCAGGCTGTCCGTGCAGCCGCGCACCCGCGGGAAGGCGTAGAACGCGCCGGCCGGTGAGGTGTGGTCGATGAGCGGATGGCCGCCGAACGCGGCATCCACCAGCGCCCGGCCGCCCTTGAACTGCGCCTGCTGGCCGCGCACGAAGTCCTCACCCTGCTCGAGTGCTGTCACCGCGCCGAGCTGCGCGAACACGTTGGTGGTCGTGTTGAAGCATTCGGACAGCGCCGCCCAGTGGATCTCGTGGGCGAGCGGCGTCACCACCCAGCCGATCCGCCAGCCGGTCATGGCCCAGGCCTTGGAGAAGCCGTTGACCACCACCACAGGATCGTCGTCGCGGGCGATGGCGAGGAAGCTCGGCGCGTGATCGCCGTCGAACACAGTCCGGTGGTAGACCTCGTCGGCGATGATCAGGATCCGCTCGCGGCGGGCGAACTCGAGCAGCTTTGCCTGCTCCGTCGCCGCCATCACCCAGCCCGTGGGGTTGCAGGGCGAGTTGACGAAGATCGCCTTCGTCCCCGGCTCCACCGCCTCGATGATCTCGTCCGCCGTGAGCTGCCAGCCGTTTTCCGTCAGCCGCTGCCGCACGAAGGTGAGCCGGGCGCCCGTCACCCGGAACACGGCGGCGATGTTCGGCCAGGCCGGACCGACGATGAGACCGTGATCGCCCGTGGTGAGCACCATCTGCGCGGCGATGGTGATGCCGAGCATGGCGGAGCCGGGCACGGTGATGCGCCGCTCGTCCACGTCGATGCCGTAAAGCCCGTCCAGATATCGCTTCAGCGCTGCCCGGAGCTCCGGCCGGCCGCGTGTGTGGGAGTAGAACGTCTGCCCGTCGTCGAGCGCCCGCTTGGCCGCGTCGCGGATGAACGACGGGGTCACCGCATCCCCCTCGCCGAACCAGAGCGGGATGACGCTGGGGTCGTTCAGGCGCTTGAGCGCCACCCGGGTAATGCCGTTCTGCTCGAGCGATTCGATTTCGTCCCGGAAGGGTTTCATGCGCACCACCGATCAAGGTGCGGCTACTCTACCGGAAACCGGCACGCCCAACGGCGCGTTTCGCATTCGGCCACCCAGCGGGTAGAGTCAACGGACCAGGAAGGCGGAGACGATCATGTCCTTCTCCCGGTCCGCTCCAGTGGTCGGTGTCCTGCTGCTGCTCAGCACCGTCGCCGTCCGCACTTTCGGCGAATCCCGCGTCGACAACTTCGTGCTGCTCGACCAGCACGGTCGGGCGCAGGAGCTCTACTACCAGTCCGACGCCACGGCGGTGGTGATCGTGGCACAGAGCAACGCCTGTGCGGTGCAGGATGGCGCCCCGTCCGGGCTCGGCGGCCTCGCCGGCAGTCATCCGGACGTGCGCTTCTGGCTCATCAATGCAACCGACAACCGCGCCGCCATGCTCCAGGAGAGCACGGGCAGGGCCGTCGATCTCCCCATCCTCGAGGACGCGGCACAGATCATCACCCCGTCCCTGGGACTCACCCACGCCGGCCAGGCTCTGGTCATCGACACCAAGACCTGGCGCGTGCTCTGGCGGGGCACACAATCGGGCCTGGCACCGGTGCTGACCGCGCTTTCCGACGGAGCGGCACTCCCCTCGGCCGAGCTCCCTTCCGGCCTCGACGAAACGGAAAACGCCTGCTCCATCGCCGCCGACCATGGTGACGACGGCAGGTCCATCAGCTACAGCGACACCATCGCTCCGATGCTCAGCGAGCACTGCGCGTACTGCCACGTCGAGGGCGGCATCGCCCCCTGGGCCATGACCGGCTACGACATGGTTCGTGGCTTCGCCCCCATGATCCGCGAGGTCGTGCGAACCCGGCGCATGCCGCCGTGGCATGCGGATCCCCACATCGGCACCTGGCAGGGAGACCGCTCCCTGGACCCTGAGGCGACCCGCACGCTCGTCCGCTGGATCGAGGCGGGCGCGCCGCGCGGCGACGGTCCGGACCCCCTCGCCGGGCTCGCCCCGCTCGCCACCGAGTGGCCGCTCGGCCCGCCGGACATCGTGGTGGACATTCCCGGCTTCGAGGTGCCGGCCAGCGGCAGCGTGGACTATCGGTTCCCCTATGTGAAGAACACGCTGGACCACGGTGTCTGGATCCGTGCGGCCACGGTGCTGCCCGGCGACCGGCGGGTGGTGCACCACGTGCTGGCGGGATCCGTGGAGGGCGAGCAGCCACCCGGGAACGAGGACAGCGTGATGGACAACTACATCATCGGCTACGCACCCGGCGCCGAGAGCTATGTCATGCCGGACGGCACCGGCGTCTACCTGCCACCGGGCGGCCACTTCACCTTCCAGATGCACTACACGCCCATCGGCATGCCGGTGGTTGACCACTCCCGAATGGGCCTGTACCTCGCCGCGGAACCGCCGCCGAACTTCCTGCGCCACACGGTGGTCATCAGCCCGAGGCTCGACATTCCGCCCAACGCGGCAGCACACGAGGAATCCGCCTACTACGAGTTCCACGACGACGTGGTGATTCACACCCTGTTTCCGCATGCGCACTACCGCGGCAGAGCGTCCACCTTCGAGGTCCGCTATCCCGACGGACGTCTCGAGACCGTGCTGTCCGTCCCCGACTACGACTTCAACTGGCAGCGAGGCTACGACCCCGTCGAGCCACCGGTTCTGCCCGCCGGCAGCCGGCTCATCCATCGCACCGTCTACGACAACTCGGCAAAAAATCCGGCCAACCCGGATCCGACGCAGACCGTCCGCTGGGGCCTGCAGAGCTGGGAGGAGATGCTCTACGGCGCCGTCAGCTACAGCTACGTGCGCGAGACCACGCAGCACCCGATCCACGACGTACGCCGGAGCCGCACCACCCAGTTCGTCGGCTTCCTGGACCGCAACATGGACGGCAAGGTGAGCTGGCGCGAGATGCCACGCGACATGCAGAAGCGCCTCGTCCAGGGCTTCAAGGCGGTGGACACCAACGCCGACGGCGGCCTCGACATCGACGAGTTCATGGCGCTCTCCGAGTGGCGGGAAACGCGGCAGACAGAGGAACCACCCGCTCCGGCCCACACCGGCGACTGAGCCCGTTCACACCCGCCGGTCCGACTGTCCGCTGAGCGGAATATGTCGAATTCGCTTAGACCAGCGCTCGGGGTGCGGTTTTCCAGGCCGTCAAAGCCGCAGCCGAGGGCGCCGGATTGACGGCGCAGAGCGCCGGCAACTCCGGCAACCGAGGGCACCCCGGAGGGGCTGCGAGCAGGCCAGGAAAACCGCACCCCGAGGGCTGGTCGAAACAACGCACGTACTCCTGCGCCAACGGACAACAGGAACGACAGGTGTGTGCGGCTCAGTCGAAGTAACAGGCCAGATCGGGCGATGCCCGATGCAGGGCGAGCAGCTCGATGTCGGCCGCCAGCGTGCGGCCAACGCTGAGTGGCGGCAGCGCGTCGAGGGCGAAGAAGTCGACGCCATCGGTTTCCAGGCTGGTGGACGGTGCGCCGCCGGTGAGATCGCAGAGGAAGAAGAGCTTGTAGATCCGCTCGAGGCGTTTCGGGGTGTAGGGATGCAGGTGGCGATCCTTTACCGCGACGAGGCGCGCTGCACGGACCTCGTATCCGGACTCCTCGAGGACCTCCCGTTCGATGCTCTGTTTTGGGGATTCGTGCTCGTCGCCCCAGCCGCCGGGCAGGGTCCAGCGGCCGTCTGCGGTCTCGCGCACCAGCAGGATGCGGTCGCCGTCGAAGACGCCGGCGCGCACGTCGATCTTCGGCGTCGGGTAGCCCTTTTCCGGCAGGAACACGCTCTGCACCGCTTCCAGGGGGCTGTCGAGCAGCCGCGCCAGCATCGTCAGCGCGAGCCGTTCCAGCTCCTGGTAGCGCTCCAGATCGTAGGGGTCCTTCGTGTAGGTCTGGCCGGTCTGGGCGATGGCCCGCAGCCGCTTGAAGGCCTCGCGCCAGTCCTCGTGCCTCATCGGCAGACCGGCCTCATCGACCGACCTGCTCGCGCACCCGGCCCAGGCGCTCGATGGTCTCCAGCGACTCCGACTGGTCCGCGGACAGGTTGCGGACGATCACGTCCGTGTAGCCCAGCGCCTCGAGCCGGCCGAAGGCATCCGCCACCTCCGCCTCGGAACCGAACACCAGCGCAGCTTCGGAAAAGCCCCGATAACCCCGATCCAGGTACGGCTGCACCACGCGGCGTGCCGCCCGGGTGCTCGCACCCACGTAGACGTCCCGGCGGATGGCCACGGCCGTCGGGGTGCGGTCGAACTCGGCGCAGGCCTGGCGGTAGCGGTTGAGGCTTTCCGCTGCCTGGTCCTCGGTGAGCCCCGGCGAGGCCAGCCAGCCTTCCGCCATGCGCGCCGTGCGGCGGATCGCCACCGGCGCCTGAGACCCGATCCAGACCTCGATGGGCTCCGGCGGCAGCGGCGAGATGCGCGCCCGCTCGATCGGCCAGGGCGGGTCGTCGCTCGACACTTCCTCTCCCGCCCAGAGCCGGCGCAGCAGCACCAGCGAGCGCTCGAAGAGATCCCGCCGGTGCTCGAAGGACGAGCTCATGCCGGCGGCCTGACGACGATCGCCGCCGAGCCCGCACTGCAGCACGAAGCGTCCCTGGGCGATGGCGGCCAGGGTCGCCACCTGCTCCGCCAGCAGCACGGGGTGCCACAGGGGCAGCAGGTAAAGGGCGCCGGCGGGCTTATCGCCCCACTCTGCCAGCATGCGCCCGAGGATCGCCGTGTTCTGGTAGTAGGGCGTGGGCGTGACGTGATGGTCACCCACGAACAGGGAGTCGAGGCCGGCCTGCCGCGCAGCCCGGGCACGCTCCACCATCCAGCGCGCGCCGGTCCTCGCCTCGACGTTCGGGTAGCTCGAGCTGACGGAGATGCCGATGCGCATGCGCTGACTCAGGTCGCGGGGTGGTGGGTGAGACGGTGTGTCAAAAGCCGCTCGCCGTCAAACAGGAAGTCGCCGGACAGCCGCTCCCCCTCGAGCAGCCGCGGCAGCCAGATACGGTCGTCCTCCCACATCTCGGCGAACGGCAGCGCGCTCACCGGGCACCAGAACGGCACCGCCTCGTCCGTTTCCCTGGGCGTGCCCGAGAAGTGCCGGGCGAGAAAAACGTGGCCGAGCCACTGCGGACCATCCAGGGCCACGAACCGGAACTCGCCCAGCTGCACCGCCTCCAGCGGCGAGATGCCGGTTTCCTCCCGGGTTTCCCGACAGGCGCTCTCGAGAGGCGTCTCGCCGGGATCGATCTTGCCGCCCGGGCCGTTGATCTTGCCCGCACCGTGGCCCCGCTTCTTGCGGATCAGCAGCACCTCGTCGCCGCGGCGGACGAACATGAGCGTCCCGGTCTCGTCCGGCCGCCAGCCGCTCAGCCGGTCGGTCAGAAGCTCATCGGGATCCCGTGCCGCCATGGTGCGACATTGTCCGGCTCCGGCTTGGCTGCTGCAATGAGTGGTGTGCCGTCGAGGCGGACCATGGCCAGGACAAAACGCTCGGCGATCCCCTGCCAGCCGTTGGCCAGCGCGAAGCGTCGACAGCTGTCCCGGCTGACGAGCAGCGCTCGCCGCACCGCGTGCTCGAGATCGTCGTCGAGCATGCCGTTCACCCCGTTCACCACCACGTCCTTCGGCCCGGTGACGGGATAGGCGGCAACCGGCGTGCCGCAGGCATTGGCTTCCAGCATCACCAGCCCGAAGGTGTCCGTGAGGGAAGGAAACACGAACGCGTCGGCGGCGGCGTACTCTCGCACCAGCGCTTCCCCCTTCCGGAATCCTAGCCACTGCGCGTCGGGATAGCGGCGCTCGAGCTCTGCCCGGGCGGGTCCGTCACCGACCACTACCTTGTCCGCATCCAGATCCAGCTCGAGAAACGCCTCGATGTTCTTCTCCACCGATACCCGACCCACGTAGAGCAGGCGCGGCCTCGCCTTCGGCCGGTCGGTCCCTTCGAGCGGCCGGAACCGGCGGGTGTCCACCCCGCGCCCCCAGATCAAGAGGCGTTCGAGACCGTGCCGCGCGAGCTCCTCGCCATGGGAGGCGGTGGTGCACAGCGTCAGCGCCGCCGCGTTGTGGAACCAGCGCAGGAAGCGATAACCCGCGGACAGGGGGGTACCGAGGCGCGCGTGGAAATACTCGGGAAACTTGGTGTGCAGCGAGGTGGTGAACGCCTGACCACCACGAACCAGCAGCCGCCGCGCCATCAGGCCGAGCGACCCTTCCGTGGCGATGTGCACGGCGTCAGGCCGCGCCTCCCGCAGCAGCGCCTTCAGTCGCCAGGGGTTGACCACCACCGGGATCTCCGGATAACCCGGCAGCGGCATGGTGCGGAACAGATACGGATGAACGACCGTGGTCTCGATGCCGAGCCCGGGCAGATGCTCGAGCACCGTCCGGAGCGTGGTCACCACGCCGTTGGTCTGTGGCGCCCAGGCATCCGTGACCAGGAGCAGGTGGCGCAGGGCCGGATCAGGCGGAGAGACGTTCATTCTCCAGGGTCACCACGGTCGCCGACGACTCGGGCGCCTGCCCCCAGTCGATGATCCTGAACTCGCCCCGGGCATCCTCCACCAGGGCGGTGCAGCTCTCCACCCAGTCGCCGCAGTTCATGTAGGTCACACCCCCCAGGTCGCGGATCTCGGCGTGGTGGATGTGGCCGCAGATCACGCCCTGGTAGCCCTGCTTTCTGCAGTGATGGACCAGCGCGTCCTCGTAGTCGCCGATGTAGTTCACCGCCTGCTTGACCCGGTGCTTCAGCCAGGCGGACAGCGACCAGTAGCCGTAGCCGAGCCGGCTGCGCATCCCGTTCAGAAACCGGTTCAGCTCCAGGAGGATCGTATAACCCAGATCGCCGAGCCAGGCGATCCAGCGGTGGTAACGGGTGATGACATCGAACTGGTCTCCGTGCACCACGAGCAGGTGGCGCCCGTCCGTGGTCTCGTGATGGGCCTCGTCCAGGACCTTGAGGTTGCCGATCTCGAGCGGCGAGTGCTCGCGCATGAACTCGTCGTGATTGCCGGTGACGTACACCACCTCCGTGCCGCGCTTGGTCATGGTCAGCACCCGGCGGACGACGTTGATGTGGCTCTGCGGCCAGTACAGGCCGGAAGCCTTCATCCGCCAGCCGTCGATGATGTCGCCGACCAGATAGAGGCGGTCGCAGGTGTGCAGCTTCAGGAACGAGGCCAGCTTCTCTGCCTGGCAGCCTCGGGTACCGAGGTGAACGTCCGAGATGAAAATCGTGCGAAGATGTGTCTTGCCGGGTTCACGAACTGAACTAAAGTTCATTTCCAACCCCATGATAGGTTTCGCAAAAACTAGATCAGAACCGTGATGACACGGTGACAGCGCGATGACATTAACATGACAATCCACGCACCGTGGCAGCACGTCACACAATGACCACCACAGGCTCGTTGAGACTGGAGACCGTGCTGGGCGACATCACCCGCGAGCGCGTGGACGCCATTGTCAACGCCGCCAACGAAACGCTCCTCGGCGGCGGTGGCGTGGACGGCGCCATCCATCGGGCGGCGGGGCCGGGACTGCTGGCGGAGTGTCGTACGCTGGGCGGCTGCGCCGCGGGTGATGCGAAGCTGACCGGCGGCTACGACCTGCCGGCGAGGCACGTGATCCACACCGTCGGGCCCAGGTGGCGGGGTGGTACGTCCGGAGAACCCGAACTGCTCGCCGCCTGTTACCGCCGCGCTCTGACGCTCGCCGAGTCGGCGGAACTGGAGAGCATCGCCTTTCCGGCGATCAGCACCGGGATCTTCGGCTACCCGCTGGACGCGGCAACGCGGATCGCCGTGGAGACGGTGCGCTCACATCAGCCCGAACACCTGGTCCTGGTGCGCTTCGTCTGCTTCGATGCGGGGACGCTCGCCGCCTACGAGCGGCAGATCGCTCAGGCGGGGTAGCGCGACTGGAGTGCGCGGTAGAGGTTCGCCGGCACGTCTTCCGGATCACAGGAGAGGCTCTCCAGAATCTCCACCAGGTGCTCGTTGTCCTCCCGGCCCTGCCAGAGCTTGTGGTAGTCGCCCGTCTTGTAGCCGTGGTCCTGCCGGAAGTTGTTCAGCACATTCTTGCCCACATAGAGTCGGAACAGCTCACCGAACCCCATGGGCAGTGCCCGCATCACCGCCGCGAACGGCTCCATGACGAACGCCTCCTCGGCCAGGGTAGTGAGCGCCAGCCGTTCCACCGCCGCCCGGAACGCCGCCGGATCGCCGTCCGCCGCCTCCGGCTCGAAGACCAGCAGCGCGGCCAGCTCGTCGGTCAGCGCCTCGGCCCGCAGGAGGTCGGAGAGGGCGAAGTGCCAGATGTCCACGATCTCGAGCTTCACCTGATCGAGATCGGCATCCTGGTGCTTCCACCACTTCCAGCCGAAGTGGTCGAGCAGCTCCGCGCACTCCACCCAGATTGCCCGGTAGTAGTCGTAGCCCTGGGTGCGCCAGTCCGGGTGGACGTGTCGGTTGTGCGCTTCCTGCATGTCGGCCATGGTGCGCAGCATGTCGGCGGCCCGGCGGTCGAGACTCATGACGGTCCTCTCGGGGAGGTTCCCTGGCGGTGGGCTCGGGATTATGCGGTATTCTTCCGGCCATGGCGAAGGCACACACGACGGCAATGGTGATGCATCCCGTGGTACGGGATGAGCTCATCCGTCCGGATCATCTCAAGCGTCTTGCCGCCGCCACCCGGCTGGTGAGCGAGGAGCCGTTCCGGGACTTCAAGTCGATGGAAGACCACCTGGCCAGGATCGAGATCCTCGTCACCAGCTGGGGCTGTCCGCCGGTGAATGCCGAGGTCATCGACCGCATGCCGCGCCTGCAGCTGGTGGCGCATCTGGCCGGCAGCGTGAAGGGGTTTCTGGACGATGTGGTCTGGCGCCGCGGCATCCGGGTGACCAACGCCGTGGCGGCCAACGCCAAGCCGGTGGCCGAGTACACGGTTGCCGCCATCCTGTTCGCGAACAAGCGGGTGTTCCAGCTCAACCGGTTCTATACCCGGCATCGGGAAAACCGGGCGCCCTGGACGCGCGAGGCGCCGGACGTGGGCAACTACCGGAAGACCGTCGGCGTCGTCGGCGCCTCGCACGTCGGCCGGCTGGTGATCGAGTATCTGAAGCCCTACGACCTCCGCATCCTGCTCTACGACCCGTACGTCACGCCGCTGGCGGCCCGGGAGCTCGGCGCCATGAAGGTGGGGCTCTCGGAGCTGATGTCCGGCTCCGACGTGGTGACACTGCACGCGCCGCTGCTGAAGGACACGGTGCAGATGATCGGCGCCCGTGAGCTCAAGCTGATGGACGATCAGGCCACGCTCATCAACACCGCCCGGGGCGGGATCATCGACCAGGATGCGCTCATCGAGGAGCTCCAGAAGGGCCGGCTGTACGCCATCCTGGACACCACGGACCCGGACGTGCTGCCACCCGACTCGCCCCTGTACGAGCTGTCGAACGTCTTCCTCACGCCGCACATCGCGGGCTCCCTGGGCGCCGAGACCCAGCGCCTGACCGACTACATCGTCGCCGAGGTGGAGCGCTTCTCCACGGGCCGGGCGCTCAAGCATCTGGTACGGCGGGAACAGCTCCCCAGACTGGCGTAGAATTCCCCTCCGGTCATCGACCGCGCAATCTGGGATTCACTGGGATTCAGGGGGAATCAATGGACCTGTCTTACGGGCCCGAGTACGAGGCTTTCCGCGAGGAAGTCCGCACCTTCATCGACACCAATCGGGACAAGGCGCCGAAACCCCGGGCGGGGCTGCGCGCCTCCGAGACGCTGGCCTGGCAGAAGCTCCTGATCGAGCACGGCTACGCCGCCCGCACCATCCCCAAGGAGTACGGCGGCTATGGCGCCAAGCCGGACATCCTGGCCTCGCGCATCATCGCCGAGGAGTTCGCCCGGGCGAACGTCAGCTCGGGACTCGGCGGCCAGGGCATCTCCATGCTGGTGCCCACGCTGCTGGAAATGGGCACGGAGGCGCAGAAGCGGGAGTTCATCCGGCCGACGCTCCACGGCGAGATGATCTGGTGCCAGGGGTATTCGGAGCCCGGCGCGGGCAGCGATCTGGCGAGCCTGCGCACCTCCGCCGTCCTCGACGGCGACGAGTGGGTGATCAACGGCTCGAAGATCTGGACCTCCACCGCGCACCTCGCCGACTGGATCTTCTGCCTGGTGCGCACGGAGCCGGAGGCCCCGAAGCACCAGGGCATCTCCTTCCTGCTGTTCCGCATGGACACCCCGGGTATCGAGGTCCGGCCGCTGGTGGACATGACCGGCACCGCCAACTTCAACGAGACCTTCTTCACCGACGTGCGCGTGCCCAAGGACCAGATCGTCGGCGCCCGGGGTCAGGGCTGGATGGTGGCCAACTCCATTCTCGGCAACGAGCGCGACTCCCTGGGCAACCCGGACGCCACCCTGGGCCGACTCAATGCGCTGATCGAGCTCATGAAAAAGGAGACGGTGAACGGTGAGCGTGCCATCGACAACCCGGTGCTGCGCGACCGGCTGATGCAGATCCAGGCCCGGGTCATGGCGCTGCGCTGCAACGACCTCAGGGTGCTCTCGGCCCGGCTCAACCAGGCGGATGCGCGGCTCGCCCGCATGGTGGTGAAGCTGCAGGGCACGGAGCTGCGTCATGATCTGGAGGGTCTCGCCATCGACGTGATGGGCGAGATCGGCCTCGCCTACCAGGACAACCCGTACCTGCGCGACCAGGGCTCCTGGCAGCACCAGTACATGTTCTTCCTGGGGCTCATCATCGGCGGCGGCACGTCCCAGATTCAGAAGAACATCATCAGCGAGCGGGGTCTCGGCATGCCGAAAGAGCCCAAATACGAAAAAGGCCAGTTCGCGAAAGCGGCCAGGTCGTAGAGGAGCCAGCCCATGGAATTCGGTCTCTCGGAAGAACAGACCCTGCTCGCCGACAGCGTCAACCGCTTCCTCGACGAAGCGAGCCCACTGGACAGGGTGCGGAAATTCGTCGACACACCGGGCGAGGACGTCTGGCCGGGCCTGGTGGAGCTCGGCATCCCCGGCATCCTCGTCAGCGAAGCGAACGGAGGCTTAAGCATGACCGCGCTCGATGCGGCCATCGTCGCCGAGGCGCTCGGCTCGCATACGGCACCCGCACCCTTTCTCGGCAGCGCCGTCTTCGCGCCGGTGGCCCTGCAGGCGGCGGGGGTCAATCCCGGTGAGGTGCTCGCCGCCCTGGTGGCCGGCGAACGACGCCTCGGGATCGCGGTGGGCGAGGCATTCGCCGCCCGCGCGGATGCCGGAATCACCTCGAGCGGCAGCCGTCTCACCGGCAAGGCCCTGTTCGTGCTCGACTACGGCGCGGACAGCTATCTGCTGGCCGACCGCGAAGGTGCCCTGTTTCTGGTGGCGGCGGATGCAAAGGGATTGGAAAGTCGCGGGCTCACCACCATCGACCGGACCCGGCGCACCGGTGAGCTGGTGCTGAACGGTGTTGCGGCCGAGCGGATCAGCGACGATCCCGCCGTGCTGCAGAAAGCGCTGAACTTCGCCCGGGTGATGCTCGCCGCCGATACCCTGGGGGCAGCCCAGAACATGCTCGACCAGGCTGTCGCCTACGCCAACGAGCGGGAGCAGTTCAATCGCCCCATCGGCTCCTTTCAGGCCGTGAAGCACATGTGCGCGGAGATGGCCGCGCACCTCGAGCCCTGCCGGGCGCTGGTCTGGTATGCGGCCCACGCGCTCGATGAGCTGCCGGAGGAAGCTACGCTGTATGCCTGCCACACCAAGGCGCACCTCGCGGAGGTGGGGAAGTTCGTCGCCAAGACCGCCACCGAGGTGCACGGCGGCATGGGTTTCACCGACCTGGTCGGCCTGCACTACTGGTTCAAGCGCATCGGCTTCAACCGGCAGCTGCTCGGCACCCCTGAGCAGCTGCGCGAAGACGCCGCCCGGGCTCAGGCGCTGGTCGCCTGACCCTGGAGTAGCCATGGCGGAATCGCGTCTCATCCTGCCCACGCTGCCGCTGAAGAACGTGGTGGTGTTTCCGCAGATCGTGCAGCACCTGGCGGTAGGTCGCCGCCGGTCGCTGGCGGCGCTGGCGGCGGCGGCGGAAGGCAGGCGTGAGCTCATCGCCGTGGCGCAGCTCGATGCCGGTCAGGAAGATCCGGCATTCGGCGATCTGCATCCGATCGGCACCGTGGTGGAGATCAAACGGATCGAGCAGCACGACAAGGGCGCTCAGGTGATCGTGCAGGGCACGCGCCGGGTACGCCTGCTCGAGCAGGACCCCTCGGCGAGCGAGTACCTGCTGCTCGCCGCGGAGCCTTTGCCGGATCTGCTGATGCCCGCCGCCGGCCCGGACGAGAGCGGCGAGACCGCCGCGGTGCACGCCCTGCTCCGCGAAAATCTGCGACGGGCCCAGCAGATCGCCAGACTCATGGACACCGAGAACGGCGCCCAGATCTACCAGCAGCTCATCGGCGCCATCAGCGATCCCGTGGTGCAGATGTACCGCATCGCCAACCTGGCGGACCTCACCGTCGCCAGACAGCAGGAGGTGCTCGCCGCGCCCGACGTGGCGACCCTGATGCAGGTGGTGCTCGACATCCTCACCCACGAGCAGCAGGTGGCGGAGGTACGCCGGCAGATCGCCGAGCAGGCCCGCGAGGACATGGAAGCCCAGCAGCGCGAGCACGTGCTGCGCCAGCAGAAGCGGGCCATCGAGCACGCCCTCGGCGAATCCGACGAGGACGAGGACATCGCCGAGCTGAAGGCGGACCTCAAGGAAGCCGGGCTCCCGGAGGCCGTGCAGAAGGAGGTCGACCGGGAGCTGAACCGGCTCGGACGGATGTCGTCCAGCGCCGCCGACTACCAGGTAGCGCGGGCCTACCTCGAGCTCATCGCCGAGCTCCCCTGGCACGCGCGCACCGAAGACCGCCTGGACATCCCCCACGCCGCCCAGGTGCTGGACGAGGACCACTACGGCCTCGAGGACGTGAAGGAACGCATCCTCGACGCGCTGGCCGTGATGCAGCTCAATCCGGAAGCGAAGGCGCCCATTCTCTGCTTCGTGGGTCCACCCGGCGTCGGCAAGACCTCCCTCGGTCAGTCCATCGCCCGGGCCATGGGCCGCAAATTCGAGCGCCTCTCCCTCGGCGGCCTGCACGACGAGGCGGAGCTCAGGGGCCACCGGCGCACCTACATCGGCGCCATGCCCGGCCGCATCCTGCAGGCCATCCGTCGTGCCGGCGTGACCAACCCGATCCTCATGCTCGACGAGATCGACAAGCTCGGCCGCGACTTCCGTGGCGACCCGGCCGCCGCCCTCATGGAGATCCTGGACCCGGCCCAGAACCAGGAATTCCGCGACAACTACCTGAACCTGCCTTTCGATCTGTCACGGGTGCTGTTCATCACCACGGCCAACACGCTCGAGGGCATCCCGAGGCCGCTGCTCGACCGCATGGAGGTGCTGGAGCTCTCGGGCTACAGCGACCTCGAAAAGCAGGCCATCGCCCGCCAGTACCTGATCCCCCGCCAGCAGACCCAGACCGGTCTGACCCCGGACCAGCTCGTCATCTCGGACGACGCGCTCAACCGTATGATCCGCGCCTACACCCGGGAAGCCGGGGTGCGCGAGCTGGAGCGCGTCATCGGCCGGGTGGCCCGCAAGCGCGCCCGGCAGGTGGTGGACACGACAACGCCCGTCACCGCGGCCATCGAGCCGGCCGATCTGGCGGTGCTGCTCGGGCCGGAGAGGTTCAAGCCGGATCAGGAACGTCCCACCGCCAAGCCCGGCGTGGCCGCGGGTCTCGCCTGGACGGAAGCCGGCGGGGATGTGCTCTACGTGGAAGCGACGCTGACCCCGAAGGACGAGAAGGTCACCCTCACCGGCCACCTCGGCCAGGTGATGCAGGAGTCCGCCCGCGCAGCGCGAAGCCACCTGTGGTCCGTGGCGGAGCATCTGGGTCTCGACCGCCAGAAGATCGAGGAGAACGGCGTGCACATCCACGTGCCCGCCGGGGCGGTGCCCAAGGACGGCCCCTCCGCGGGGGTGACCATGGCCACGGCCCTCTACTCCGCCTACACCGGACGTCCGGTGCCGGACGATCTGGCCATGACCGGCGAGCTCACCCTCTCCGGGCTGGTGCTGCCGGTGGGTGGCATCAAGGAGAAGCTGCTGGCGGCGCACCGCGCCGGCAAGCGCCGCGTGATCGTGCCTGCCGACAACGAGTCCGACCTGGCCAAGCTGCCCGAGACCGTACGTCGCGATCTGGACGTCATCGTGGTGCGCAGCATCGAGGAGGTGCTGGCGGTGGCGTTCCCCGGCGCCGACTGACCGCTCCGTTCCGGCGAATCCGGCTCAGCCGTGCCGCCGGTAGACGAACGCATTTCCCTGCTTGCCGGCAAGCGTGACCGCCCCGGATTCCCGCAGGCAATACGCCAGCTTCTGCGCGAGCCAGCGCGGCTCGGCCATGGCCGCCGCCAGATCGGCGGTGGTGAACGCCTCCGGCAGGGGGCCGTCGATCAGGGAGAAAAGGTCACGGCTGCCGCGGATGCGCTGCCGGCCGAGGACCTCGGTCAGCTCCCGGCTCACCACCCGCCAGCCGCGCCGGCGGCGCACCCGGCCCGGATCGTAGGCACGCACCTCGTCCTCGCGGATCAGCACCACCTCCAGCTCGAAGTTCGGATGGTCCAGCAGGTGCGGGATGCTGACAAGCTCACGCACGACATGCGCAGCGCTGCCCCGCTTCGGCGACTTCCGGCGGGTTGCCTGCCCGTCCTCCGTCTCCGGCAGCTTGACGATGTAACGCACCGCGGCGATGGGGTGCACGAGCACCACCCGGTGCGTCTGCACCAGCGTCGCGAGCTTGCGCTTCAGCGGCGCGAAGCTGCCGGTCTGGATCTCGTAGATCACATCGTCCCCGGCGCGCACATCCGCGACAAAGCTGCCCACGGGGACTTCCTGCTCTGCATTTGCAGTGAGGTAGAGGTTCTTCAGGGCCTGGTGGAGGGGACCTTCGTTTAGAGTACCGATGTGTGGTGCCATCGGGGCGATTTAGTCAGTTCGTCGGTGGAGAGTCCAGGGGCGAGGTTGTCTGGCCTTCTGCTTGCTGGGCACCGGTCGCAGACGACGGGAAGGGGATGCGGGAGACGCATGAAGCCATCCCTGGCGCTCGGGCTGCGCCATCCCTGGCGCAGACCGCTCCCGCATCCCCTTCCCGCCCTCTACGCCCTCCCACCACACCCCAACACCAATCGACCCGCACTGGTTTCGCCAAGCAACAGCGCCCATCGCCCCCGATGCCCTCGCCCTGATGTGGCCGGATTCACACCCCGGCCACATCAGTAGCGCAAGGTAGCCGGCACACCGCTGCGTTGTGGGACATCATCGTGACGCGGGCAGCACGTTTCGTTGGCGTTGCCATCGACACCTGGATTGAGGAGCGAGGCTGGGGAATGGGCTTACGAGAGCGGTCTGCGCCATGGATGGCGCAGCCCGAGCGCCAGGGACGGCTTCACGCGTCTCTCGGAAGCCCATTCCCCAGCCTCGCTCCGGACTCTATGACGACGAAAGGGAACACACCCGACAGAACGTGACGCCCGCCAAAACCGAAGGCATACTCGACGGCCCTGACACGAAACCAGTCACACCAATAAGGGGAGACACTGATGAGCGCAGACGGCACCTGGAACACCACCATGAACACCCCCATGGGGGCGCAGAACGGTACCCTGACCCTGGCCACCAGCGGCAGCAGCCTGTCCGGCAAGCTGAAAGGTCCGCAGGGGGAAATCGAGATCGCCGACGGCACGGTGGACGGCAACAAGCTCGCCTGGAAGGCCAGCATCACCTCGCCCATGGCCATGACGCTGGAATTCAGCGCCACGCTGGACGGCGACGCCATGAGCGGCAACGTCAAGCTCGGCGCCTTCGGCAACGCCACGTTCACCGGCACGCGTGCCTGATCGTCCCCGGCCAGGCGCGGCAGCGCCGTTGCTGTGAGCTGGGAAGAGGAAGTCGATGAGCTGAGACGGCGTGAGCAGCTGGCTCACGCCATGGGCGGCCCTGACAAGGTCGCCCGCCAGCACGAGTTCAACAAGCTCACCATCCGCGAGCGCATCGATGCGGTCGCCGACGGGCAGAGCTTTCACGAGATCGGGGCGCTGGCCGGCGTCGGCCGCTATGACGACGACGGCAACCTGATCGAATTCACCCCGGCCAACTTCGTGTTCGGCACCGCCGAGATCGAGGGACGGCCGGTGATTCTTTCCGGCGACGACTTCACGGTCCGCGGCGGCTCCGCGGATGCCTCCATCGCCGGTAAGCGCCTTCAGGCGGAAGGGCTGGCGCTGGAGCTGCGTCTGCCGCACATCCGGCTGGTGGACGGCATGGGGGGTGGCGGCTCGGTGAAGACCATCGAGATGGCCGGCCGCACCTACATCCCGGAGGTTCGCGGCTGGGAGACCGTGGTGCGGCACCTGGCGGTGGCACCCTCCGTCTCCCTGGCACTCGGCTCGGTGGCCGGCATCGGCGCGGCGCGGGTGGCGACCAGCCACTACAGCCTGATCGTCCGCGATTCGGCCCAGATGATGATCGCCGGCCCGGCGCTGGTGGACTGGGCGAGCCTCGGCGATGTCAGCAAGGAGGAGCTCGGCGCTTCCAGAATCCACACCCGTAACGGCGCCATCGACGACGAGGTGGCCACCGAGGCCGAAGCCTTCGAGCGGGCGAAGCGGTTCCTGTCCTACCTGCCTTCCAGCGTCGACGAGCTGCCGCCCGTCACACCCTGCAGCGACGACCCTGACCGTCGCGACGAGCGTCTCATCGATCTGATCCCCAGGGACCCCCGCAAGGTCTACAAGATGCAGACGCTCATCGATGCGGTGGTGGATGCGGGCTCGTTCTTCGAGATCGGCTGTAAGTGGGGCAGATCCATCACCACCGGCCTTGCGCGGCTGAACGGCGTACCGGTGGCGCTCTTTGCCGAGAACCCCATGGTCTACGGCGGCGCCTGGACGGCGGACGCAAGCCGCAAGCTGATCCGACTGATCGACCTGGCGGCCACGTTCCACCTGCCGCTGGTGCACCTGGAAGACTGTCCCGGATTCCTCATCGGCAAGCAGTCCGAGGAAGCGGCCACCATCCGCTTCGGCTCCCAGGCGCTGGCGGCGCTCGGCCAGGCGCCGGTGCCGTTCTGCTGCGTGGTGGTCAGGAAGGCCTTCGGCGTGGCGGGAGCCGCCAATCACAAACCCGGCAGTCATCACCTGCGCGTGGCCTGGCCGTCCGGCGACTGGGGCTCGCTGCCCATCGAGGGTGGCATCGAGGTGGCTTACAAGGCGGAGCTGGCCGAGGCCGACGACTACGACGCCCACCTCGCGAAGATCAAGGCCCGCCTCAACCGGGTGCGGTCGCCGTTCCGTTCCGCCGAATTTTTCGAGATCGAGGAGATCATCGATCCCCGCGCCACCCGATCGGTGCTCACCCGCTGGGTGAAGCTGGCGCGGCGCGTGCTCGATACGGAACCCGCCCGATTCTGGTACCGGCCCTGAAGCCGGCGTTTCCGAACCGCCGCCGGGCCGCTATGGGGACGGGCGGCCGGACCGATTCTCATCCTCCAGCGGCACCATGATGTGTGCGTAGGGCGTGTCCTTCCACATGATGTAAGGTCCGCCTGCCCAGGGATCGTCGGGAATACCTTCCAGCAGCGCTCTCGGTACCGCGATCATCAGGTGAGCGCCTTCCTTGATGAAATCGGGCGCATCCGCACCGGCCGCAGGATCCGAATTGCTCACCCCGGCGTCACCGGCCAGCATGTAGGAGAAGCCGACCTTCTCCACCGTGTAGTCCTTTCCCTCGCCCATCGCCTGCATGATCTGCATCCAGACCGCATCGTTGCACATGGGGGCATTGTCGTCCGGCAGCGTCTCCGGCAGGCAGGTCCAGCCGTTGGCACCGTGAGCCAGCACTTCGCCCCTGTACATGACGGTGGCATCGGCGCTGATCAGATCCGGTGCGGCCGATTTCGCCTGAGCGATGAGCGCATCGCGCTCATCCGGGTGGGCGGTGGCCGCGAAAATCCCGATCAGAACCGCGCAGAGCGTGTTAACAAGCTGTTTCATGTCATCCTCCTCTCCCGTTTCCCAACCATGAAAACATCCTCGACAGGCACCCGCAACGTTACCCGCCGCCGACGCGCAACCCGCGCCGCGAGATTCCGATCCCGGCCCTGATCTAGAATGGCATCCCCGACACTCAGCGAGGGAGCCTCATGAATGCCTCCATGCGCCCCAGTTTCTGGCTCATCGCCGGCCTGACCCTGTCCGGCTGGGCATCTGCCAACCCGGTCACCTGTCTGTCCGGAGATCTCACCCGGAAGATCGAGGTGGTGTATGCGAATCCCGGGCAGGCCGTTCCCTGCGAGGTGATCTACGACAAGTCCGCCGAGGGTTCCATCGAGACCGTCTGGCGCGCGAATTTCGAAGCGGGCTACTGCGAAGCCCGGGCCATGTCGCTGGTGGAAAAGCTGTCCGCGTCGGGCTGGACCTGCGCGTCCACCTCGGCGGAAACCGGGGCTGACAACGGCACCGACTGACGGCCGTGACCGTCACCCTCATCACCGGCGCGTCGTCGGGCATCGGCAGGAGCCTCGCGCTCGCGCTGTCGGCGGGCGGTGATGCGGTGGCCGTCCTGGCACGGCGCGCGGACCTCCTGCAGTCGCTGGTGGCCGAGATCGAGATCGCCGGCGGCCGGGCGATGTCCGTCGCCTGCGACGTCACCGACCGCCAGGCCGTTCGGGACGCCATCCGCACCGTGGAACACGAGCTCGGTCCCGTCGAGCGGCTCATCGCCAACGCCGGCGGCGGCGAACCCACGGACTCCGCGCACCTCGACGCGGCCCACGTGGCCGATATCGTCGCGCTGAACCTGATGGGCGCCGTCTATTGCATCGAGGCCGTGCTGCCAGGCATGCTGCAGCGCAAACAAGGCCACCTGGTGGCGATGAGCAGCCTGGCCGCGTACCGGGGCCTGCCCTGCGGCGGTGCCTACTCCGCCGCCAAGGCGGCACTGAGCAACCTGATGGAAAGCCTGCGTATCGACCTGAAGCCGCACGGCATCGACGTGACCCTGCTGCTGCCCGGCTTCGTGCGCACCAGCACGGGCCCGAAGAAGGCGAAGCGAGGCAAGCCGTTCCGGCTGGAGCTCGCGGACGCAACCGAGCGCATGGTCCGCGCGATCCGCGCCCGGCGCCGCCGATACGCCTTCCCGTGGACACTGGCAGCCGTCGCCCGGCTCGCGACCCTGCTGCCCGCCACCCTCTTCGACCGGCTGCTGGCCGGACGGGGACGAAAGATCAGCTGAGCACATACCATGAACACGACCCAGCAACCCAAAGGACGTCTGCGCAACACCGTCAAGAAGGCGGGAAAGAAGCTGCTTCGCGGCACCGTTCTGGATTTTCTCGCGAAGAGCTCCCTGGTGCCCAACGATCCGGTGATCAATAACGAGCACTTTCCCTGGGCCCGGGCATTTGCGGACAACTATCCGGCGATCCGGCGCGAGCTCATGGCGCAGCTCGCCAACCGGGCTGCGCTGCCGAACTTCCAGGAGATCTCCCCGGATCAGTACCGGATCTCTCCGGACAGTCTCTGGAAGACCTTCGTGCTGGTGGGTTTCGGGGAGCCGTCCGAGCTCAACTGCTCGCTCTGCCCGGAGACCGCGAAGGCGCTTGCCCAGGTGCCGAAGCTGGAAACCGCCTTCTTCTCCATCCTGGCGCCCGGCAAGCACGTACCCAAACACCGGGGGATCACCAAGGGCATGGTCCGCGCGCACCTCGGCCTCAAGGTGCCCGCGCGTGCCGAAGACTGCTGGATGGACTGCGGCGATGCGCGCATCGTCTGGCACGAGGGTGAGCTCGTCTTCTTCGACGATACCTATCCCCATGCGGTGTGGAACAACACGGACGAAGAACGGGCCGTGCTGCTCTTCGACTTCGAGCGGCCCATGACACGCGCCGGCCAGTGGGTTTCCCGGATCATGATGTGGGCGCTCAAGAAGACGGCCTACTTCAAAGACGCACAGCGGAACCAGCGGGAGTGGGAAAAGCGCTACGCGGCCGTTCTCGCCCAGCAGAGCAGCGAACGTTCACCGGCAGGGACAGCCTGATCGTCGGCCTGCAGGGTATTCATTTTCCCTCGACCTTCCCCGGCACCAGCAGCGCTGCCAGCACCTGCGCCAGATCCGGATCCTGCACATCCTTGAGCGAGCGCATGCGCTCGTAGACATCCGCCGCACCCCGGTGAAACCCACCCGGCAGCGACCGCGCCTCGAATGTGGCGGCAATCTCCTCCATCTCGCCGACGAATCGCCAGGCCTTGCCGGCGGTGGTGCGGGCGGCGCCCTCGGATCGCGATGCCAGCTCGGGCTGGGAGCGTGCCCACTCGTCCAGGAGCGATGGGGTGACCCCTTCCGCCTCGGCCAGCGCGCGGATGGCGAGGAGCAGCGCGCTCGTTCCCTTGGTGTAGGCGGCGTAACACATCTTCAGCGCGGAGGCGGCACCCGGCGCTCCGGGCACCACGTGCACGCCGAGCACGCCGTCACCGAACCAGTCCGGGACCGCCGAGGCACCGTCGCCGGACACGTACAGACGCGTGGTACCGCGGTGGTGCGCCGGCGGGCCGATGATGCCGCCGTCGACGAAGGCCGGCCCGACGACGTCCGCAAGCATCCGGGCGGTGGCGGGCGCGATCGCATTGGCGTCGAGATACGGGCCCCGGAAACCGGCACCGGCGACCGCCGTTGCCACGTCCAGCGCCGCATGTGGCGGGCAGACGCTGAGCACCGCGTCGGCTCCGGCCAGCAGATCGCCGAGTGTCGGCACCGCGGTCAGACCTGCCGCCTCCGCCCGCTGTCGGGTCGCCGTGCTGCGGCCCTCCGGCAGCCAGCGCACCTCCTGTCCGGCCGCAACAAGCGCCGCGCCGAGAGAGGCTCCCATGGCACCGGGATGCAGCAGCGCGATCCTCACAGACGGTAGTCCAGCGGCGGTTCGCGATCCCCCAGCAGCGCCTCGTAGTGCCAGTCCGGTCCCTGCTTCTCCTTGAGCTCGGTCTTCGCCTCGACGATGAGCTCCGGATTCACGTACAGATCGGCCGCCGTCCTGGCGAGCAGCCGTGCCGCAAGCCCCATCCCCTTGTGACCGATGCTGGTACCTCCGGCCGCCACCGCCTGCCAGCTGTGCGCGGGTGTGCCCGGCACCCAGGTGGCGGTGGTGAATCCCACCGTCGGCACGTTCCAGCTGACGTCGCCGACGTCTGTGGAACCCATACCCTGGGTGATCGCGAACGGCTGTACCTGATTGGTGGAGTCGACGGCAGGCAGCTCGCCGTCGAGTGTGCCGCGGAGCTCCCGGGCGAATGCGCGCTCGCCGTCGTCGTAGAGAAAGCCGCCCAGATCGCGCAGGTTGCCGTCCACCAGGCGCGCCAGGGTTTCGTTGGGCAGCAGCGGATAGTTGCCGTGCATGACTTCGTAGGTCATGGTCGTGCCTGTGCCCAGCGCCGCCGCGTCCGCGGCCCGCACGACGCGCTCGAACAGGTCGACCACCTGCTCGGCCTTGGGATGCCGCACGTAGTAATAAACCGCGGCCGTCTCGGGCACGATGTTGGGCGCATCCCCGCCATCGGTGATCACGTAGTGGATGCGGGCATCCGACGGCACGTGCTCACGCATCAGGTTCACCATGAAGTTCATGGCCTCCACGCCATCCAGCGCCGAGCGCCCCCGCTCCGGTGCGGAGGCTGCGTGCGCGGCAATCCCGTGGAAGGTGAAACGGCCGGATTTGTTTGCGGTGCTGCTTGCGGCCGCCGCACTGTTGCGGTCACCGGGATGCCAGTGCAGCACCACGTCCACGTCGTCGAAGAGCCCGGCCCGGGTGAGATAGACCTTGCCGGAGCCCCCTTCCTCCGCCGGCGTGCCATAGACCCGAACGGTGCCTGCGCGACCGCTGGCATCCAGCCAGTCTGCCACCGCGAGCCCGGCCGTGATCGAAGCGGCGCCGAAAAGGTGGTGGCCACAGGCGTGGCCCGGTGCGCCCGCTTCCCGGGGCTGGCGCTGCGGCACCGCGGCCTGGGACAGCCCCGGCAGGGCGTCGAACTCCGCCAGGATGCCGATCACCGGCTTGCCGCGGCCGTAGCTGGCGACGAAGGCGGTGGGGATGCCGGCCACCCCGGTCTGCATCCGGAAGCCCCTCGCCGCCAGCGGCGCCTGCAGCGCCTCGCTGCTCCGGGTCTCGAGGTAGCCCATCTCCGCGTATTCCCAGATCCGGTCTGCCAGCGCCGTGCCCGTGTCCAGGCGACTGTCCACCAGGGCGAGGATCTCCTCGTCGGCCAGCACGCCGGCCGTCGCCGTGGCGGTCAGCAGCAGCACGGCCATGCGCGCGACTCTGGTAGTCAAATAACTCACCAGTTTATCCTCCGGGTCTCGCATCGGGTGGCCCGCAAAGGTAGCCTGTTTCACAGTACGTTGACACCTGCCGGCGGATGCTGGACCTCCGGCGCGTCGTTCAGTTACCGTTCAGACAACCCGGCGTACAAGGCGTATAAAGGGCACCTGCTACTGGGCGAGCGTGACGCCGTGCAGAAGGCAGTTCCGGGACAAGACGAGGGACCACATGAAGCTTCAGGGAACCAACGGGCGCTATCTCGCCGCGATGCTGCTGACCGGCGTGCTGGCGGCACCCGGGGCGCTGGCCACCCTGCCCGAAGGCGTGCCCGTGCGCAGCATCGAGAACGCGGACGACATCAGCGGCTGGTCCCACATCGACAACCAGCGCGTCCTGCTCAGTCTGAACGAGACGAACACCTACCTGCTGACGCTCAAGCACCAGTGCCACGGCCTGGCCTGGGCGCAGAACGTCACCGTCACCATGTCCAACAACACGATCTGGGCGGGATTCGACGAGATCCAGGCAGACGGCCTCGCCTGCCCCATCCACAGCATCCAGAAACTCGACCCGAAGGACCTGTAGCCCTCAGCGTGCTTCCGACCGTCAGGTCGGCAAGAAGAGCCCTCAGCGTGCCGACCGTCAGGTCGGTAAAAAGAGACTTCAGCGTCCCACCGCTAGGTGGGAAGAAAGTGAACCGGGTAGCTGATGGTCGTGGTGCTCACGTCCCGGGCGCCGAAGTCGAACAGCCGCACCCGGCTGACGATCTTAGCCACCACGGCCTCGTCGGCCAGCTCTGAAGCAACCACCCGCACGTCCATCACCTGGCCCGTGGGGCTGATCACCAGCTCCAGAATGACCTTGCCCTGCAGCGTGGGATCCTGGCGGAGCGCGCGGTTGTAGATCGCGAAGATCGCACCCTTGTTGGTGTCGAAGACCCGGCGGATCTCCTCGATGCTGCGGCCGCGGGCATCGAGCTCACGCGGCGCCTGAACACCGCCTTCGCCCTTGCTGCCTTCGGGGACTTCCACCTTGGTCGTCTCCCGGCCGGACAGCGCAACCCCGCCCGTGTCCCTGGACAGCTCGGCGACGTTGACACCGGCGCTGCGGGTACCGTGCTTGGAGGTGAGCACCGACCGGTCGATGCTGGCCGCCTCGCCGGCGCCCTGCTGGATGGCGCCGGTGTCCTGGAGCTTGCTCACGTCCACCGCCTCGCGCATGTCTGCAAAGGCATCCTTGAAGGCGAGCAGCCCGGAGACGGCCGCCTTCTCCTTGGCATCCGCCACGGTCGGCTGCGGCTCCGGCACCTTCTCGGGCACCGGCTCCGGCTTCTTCTCCGGTTCCGGCTCCGGTTTCACCTGCTCCTCCACGACCTCCGGCTTCGGCGGCGGTGGCGGCACCACCACGGGCTCCGGCTTGTCGAGCATGATGCGGGCAAGCTGCGGCGGCAGCTCCTCGAGCTCGCTGCGGTCCACTTCCGGCACCGGCAGCCAGGGGATCACCACCCCGGCGGTGAGAATCACCAGCAGCAGGTTGGTCAGGTATCTCTTGATGTTCTTCGCGTCCTGGCGATGGGTGTCCCAGGGCAGCCGGAATTCCGGAATGTAGATCTGGGTGGTGGTCGTCATGACGCCCCTCCCGTCACCACCGGCAGCGCTGCCGCGGCGGTTTCCTGGCCGGCGCCTTCGAGCAGCTCCTGGTCCGTGTTCTGCAGCTTGTTGACAGCGAGGGAGATCTTCGCGAAGTCCGTCGTCTGGCAGGTCAGCATCACCTTCTTCAGCAGCCAGTAGGGCAGCTCCCGGTCGCCCATGATGGTGACCTCGAACCCACCTTCGGGGATCTCACCCTTGCGCGACGCCTGATACTCGAGCTCCGTCTTCAGCCCGTCGATCACCGACACCGTGGGATCCAGCAGGTCGGCAACCCGCGCCACGGGGCGGCCCTGCAGCACGAGATCCTCCTCGCTGATGGAGATCACCAGCCGGTTTTCCGGCCGCTGCTCGGAGGTCGAGTCCGGCAGCTTGATCTTCGAGCTGGTCTGGAGCACCTCCACCTCGGAGGAGTTCACCATCAGGAAGAACACGAGGATGGTGAAGATGTCCATCAGCGAGACCAGGTTCAGAGCCCCGGACTTGCCATGCTTCTTCTGCGAGATGCGACGCTGCTGGTGACGGATCTTGCTCATGACGTCGCCCCTTTCACCGGCGCGTCACCCAGTGAGATCACGGGGAAGAGCTCCGCATGGACTACCTCCAGGTTCTGCACCGTCGGGTAGGAGCGGACCTTATCCATGATGGTCACGAGCGTCTGGTAGTCCGTCTCCTGCTCGAGCAGCACGGTGATGTCCTGCTTCTCCGGCATGCGCCGCTTGAGCTCCTGCATCACCAGCGACAGCTGGTTGAAATCGTAGCTGCCATCCACCCGGGGAATGGTCTTGATGGTGCCGCCACGACCGTCCGCGACCACCAGGGTATCCCCCTTGACCACCACCTCCAGATGCACGGTTTCCGGGTCGAACGCCTCCGCCGCACTTTCGCCGGTCGGAAAGTTCAGATCGATGACCGTGGTGTGCGTGAACACCATGGACAGCAGCAGAACGGGCACCAGCACGATCATGAGGTTCATGAACGGGGTGACGTCCAGATCTGCAGCATCCTGATGCTTGAACTTGCGGTGCTTGACGCGATCCATGCCGTATCTCCTTGGCGGCCTTCATCCGAGCGACCCGCGGGTCGCCCACGTCGACTGAGTCGACCGGTCAGGCCTTCGCCGGGGCGGCCTTCTGAGCCGATGCGGTGGCAGCAGCCTGCTCGCCGTCCATCAGGTTCAGGAACTTCACCACCGCGATCTCCAGGCTCTCGACGATGGCGGCCGTTTTCGACTGCAGCATGGAGTGCACGAGCAGCAGCGGAATCGCCACCATCAGGCCGAACGCCGTGGTGTTCATGGCGATGGAGATGGAGGACGAGAGCAGGCTCGCCTTCTCGGCAGGATCGGCGTTGGCCACCGCGGTGAAGGCCGCGATCAGGCCGATGATGGTGCCGAGCAGACCGAGCAGGGTCGCGATGTTCGCGAACGTGGCCAGATAGGGCGTGCGCCGCTCGATGTTGGGCAGGATCTCCAGGAGCCCTTCCTCCATGGCGTACTCGATGTCGGATCGACGCCGGGAAGAGGACCGCCGGTTCATGCCGTCTGCGATGATGCGAGCCATGGCAGAGCCGGACTTGCGGGTCACCTCGGCGAGCTCCCGTTCGCGACGCTGCTTCAGAAGCGGCAGGATCTTGTTGAAGTCGCGTCGGTTCACGCGCGTCTGGTTCATGAGGTACAGGAATCTTTCCAGCGCGATCGCGAGCCCGATCCCCAGCACGATGGCGATGGGATACATGAAGGGACCACCATCCTGGAAGAAGCTGACAAAGGTCGTGTACATGTCCATTTACTACTCCTCCGATAACTTCGCTGTTGTATCCAGCGACGATTTCGCTGTTGTTCCCAGCGACGATTTCGCTGCATCCAGCGACTCAAAATAGGTCAGCTCCCGCCGGTAGGCCGGTGGGTAGAGCCGACGGAAAACATCCAGCTCCGAGTAGCGGGCATCGAGCTCGATCTCCGGCAGCCCGCTCGGATCGCGCCAGGGCAAGATATATAGAACTTTCGGCAGCTCTTGGTTGCCGGAGATCACGGTTTCATCAAGCCGGATGACCCCACGCGGCGATTCCGCCGCCTCTTCCGCAAACGCGACGGTCGACATCAGCAGGGCCGAGAGTGCGAGCAGTCGCTTCATGAGCCGAGCCTCCGTTCCAGATCGACGACCCAGCCCTCCACGCGGCGATCCGGCTCGGCGCCCAGAGACTGGTAGTGCCGGTAGCTCACCAGCGCATCCGAGAGGCGTCCGAGGTAGAGCTCGTAGAGGATCCCGAGATTGAGGTAGGCGGTACGGTCCTCCGGCACCAGCTCGATGCAGTTCAGGTAGTGGCGCTCGGCGGCCTCGAAGTCGCCGTTCACCCGGGCAAGCAGACCCAGCTCGTTGTGCGCGGTGCAGTTGTAAGGATTGGCGGCAGCGGCGGCCTCGAAGGCGCGACGCGCGTCTTCGGGCTGGTCGAGCGCCACGTAGACCTGACCCAGGTTGATCCACGGTCCGGCGAGCTCCGGCTGCTCGCTCGTGATCGTCAGCAGCAGCACCTCCGCCTCCCGGTACCGGTCTTCCTGCAGCAGCGCCACGGCCTGCTCGAACTCGGTCGCTACCCGGTTCGAGACTTCCGGTACGGGCACGTCGGCACGCGGGCGGGGTGTGATCCCGCTGCCCGTGGTGACCGAAGCCTTCTGGTCAATCGTGTCACGGCTTTGGGAAGCCGACTCCGAAGACTTGGCCGTCGGATCACCGCCGGGAAGCGAGACACAAGCGGTCAGCAGCACGGGCAGAAGCATGCCCAGAGCCACCTCAGTAAATGGTTTCAACGTACGCAACGTCTATCTCCTGCTTGTCGAACCGGGCCGGCATGAGGCGTCTGAGCGCATCGAAGCTCTGCTTCACCCAGTCGTCGTATACGCCCTCCCAGCTTCGACGCATGTTGATCTCGTGCAGCGCGATGGCCTGCTCCTCGAAGGGGAAGGCCTGCTCTTCGAGCAGGATTTCGTACTGCTCGAGCTCGAGCTCGGAAAGACCGGGAGGCCGATCGGACTCCATGATCGAACGCGACAGGGAGGCGTAGAGATTCGCGATCTGGAACGTGGACGCCGTCGAGAACGCGGCCACCTGATAGTCGGCCACCGCCTCGTATGCCCTGACCGTTTCCTTCAGCGCCTGCTGCTTCCGCTTCAGGCTCTTCGGCAGCGGGTTGGTGAGGCGGATGACCTCGTAGTCCATGCGCTCGTCCTCGGCGAAGACGTACTGCGCCTCCGCCGCGAAGTAGGTGGCCCGCTCCGTGGCCGCCGTGCCCATCCTGCGGTGGATGTCGATCTTGCGGTCGAGCCAGTAGCGGCGCTGCTGCTCGTCGCCCGCTGCCTGGCTGAGCAGGTCGAGGTGATGAACCGCTTCCAGGTTCTGGTCGAGCGGCTGCTGGTAGGTTCGGGCGTAGGCGTCGAACTGCGCCATGGCCATGGGCTGATCGTTGAGATCCAGATAGAGCTCCGCGGCACGGTACCGGGACTGCCGCCGGACCTCGGGATCGTCCGCGGTGTCGGCGAGGGTGACGTATTCTTCCGCTGCGTTGCGCCAGTCACCCGTCTGCTCGTACATGCCGGCGAGGCGTTTCTCCACGTCCCGGTTGAGCTCGTGATCCGGGTAGCTCGCACGGAAGCCTTCCAGCAGCACGGCGGCCTGCTCGAGGTCGCCCGTGCCTTCTACCACCGCGACGGCGTCGAACTGACCCTTGGCCGCCAGCGGCGCCGTCGGGTCGATCTCGGCGAGGCGGAGGTAGTGCGCCACGGCGGTATCGGCGTCGCCCTGGGCTTCGGCCGCCTCGCCCTGCTTGTACACCGCGGCGAGCAGGCGCTCCTCGATGTCGGCGTGCTCGCTCTCCGCCATCGGCAGGAGGAGCAACCGCTCGTAGGCGGATTCGGCAGCAACGTAGTTACCGAGCTCGAAATAACCATGACCGAGAATCTTCAGCGACGTGGACCGGAGCTCCACCGGCGCGTCCGGCCAGGTGGCGAGCAGGTTGTCCGCCAGGTTCACCGCCTCTTCGTACTCGCCGAGGACGAACAGGCTGTCTGCCGCTGCGCCCTGAACCGCCGGCGCGCGCTCGTCGGCGGAGAACAGCATGGCGAACTCGATCTGGGCGTCGATCTTCAGCCGCTGCCAGAGCTCGAGCTCCTCCACCGGCGCGGTATCCACCAGCTCCGTCAGGCCGAGAATGGCGGCATAACCGGCCTCGTCTGCGCGCGGATAGTCGATGAACTCGTGCACCACCCGCTGGTAGGACGCCACTGCCCGACCATGCTCGCCGGCCTCCGTGTACACCTCGCCGAGCAGAAACAGGTATTCGGCGGTGGAAGGATCGTCCGGGAAGGTGACCACGATCTCGTCGTACCATTCGGCCGCAGCCAGGTAGTCCGAGCCACGACCCGATTCCTGCGCCTTGCCGTGGGCGACATTGGCGAGCTCCTTCAGATAGGTGTGCAGCTCCGTCAGGTACCCGGCGCGCACGCTCTCGTCGTGAATCGACCAGAACTCGCTGTAGACGCCGTAGCGGCTGACGAACTCCTCCTTCTTGGGCTGTACCTCGCTGGGAAAGTCCGCTGCCATCAGCGTCTCGATCATGCCGATGTGCGCACTCGGAGCACGGGCATCCAGCGCATTCTGCTCGATGAAGGTCTGCCAGGTCGCAACGCTGTCGAGATAGCGCTCGTCGACGAGATAGTCGTCCGCCAGCGCCTTGTACACCGCATACTGCCAGGCCGGTCGATCGAGGGTCTGCATGTGTGCCGCCAGCGTCTGCGGACCATCGAGATACTCGAGCGCGAGCGTCACCACCCGCAGGCTGTCGGCGAGCAGTTCCTGCTCAGTGGGCGGCAGGTCTTCGAAAACCTTGCCGGCGAGGATGCTGTCCACCACGTTGAAGAAGCTGGAGAGACCCTCGTCCAGATCGCCGAGCTTGAACTGCGCCCAGCCCTGCATGTAGGTGGCGTTCTGCCAGTAAGGCGAGCTCCTGCCAGAGGCGACCACGACCCCGTAGTCCCGTTCCGCCCCGCGGAATTCACCCCGGGAGAAGTGGATCTCGGCACGACGGAACCGGGCTTCCAGGGCATAGCTGCTGTCCGGATAACCCTCGATGAGCCGGTTGAGATAGCCGACGGCCGCATCCGTCTCGCCGACGAGATCGTGGGCACGGGCGAGCTGGTAGAGGATCTGGTCGCGGCCTTCCTCCTCGGCGGAGTCCAGCAGGCTTTCGTAGAGCGTCACCGCGTCCCGGTAGGGATCTTCCACACCGGCGATGTCACGCTCCTCACCCACGCTCATTTTCAGGTCTGCCAGCCGCTTACCCACGGCGTG
Organism: Pseudomonadales bacterium; assembly: GCA_050185825.1. Lineage (GTDB taxonomy): Bacteria > Pseudomonadota > Gammaproteobacteria > Pseudomonadales > Azotimanducaceae > SZUA-309. The sequence continues at coordinate 105,242 of JBFWZA010000004.1, forward strand.
GTTGTCGGTGCTGTTCGGAATGAGACCGTAGACCTGCTCGTACGCCGCCAGCACTTCTTCCCGTGAGGGTCGCACCGGTTCACCTTCAGGCACGCTGAGCGTCGGCAGGTCGCGCACCAGGTCCGCGATGCTCTCGCCGCTGCTGCCGCGCTGTTTCTTGGAGGCGCAGCCGCCGATCAGCACGAGCGCGGTGCCCAGCGCGGCGACGACTACCAGACGGGAAGCGCGCATCACTCGCCCTCCACCGTGTCGGGACCCATGGCCAGGGCGTCCGTCGCCCGGGCGATACCGATCCGGGTGACGAGCAGATACTGCTGCACCTCGCGCATCTCCCGGGCCATGCCCCGCCGGATCTCACCCGCCAGCGCCATCTCGCGGTCGTTCAGCGCCCGGCTAACGTTCCTGGTGATCACGTCTGCCCGGTCCGCAAACACCAGGAAATCCGTCTCCACCCCGGCTGCGAATTCCGCTTCCGCGTTCGCCACCCGGACGATCCGGGCATCCACGTCCGCGAGGACGGCCTGGCTCTCCCGGTGCGATTTCCTGAGCTCGCGGATCCGTGCTGCACTGCTGTCCGCCATCTGCCAGAACACCGCACCTTCCAGCCGGTCGATGCGCCGCTGCCACACGGCGCGTTCGCGGCCGGACATGTGCGCGCTCACCAGGGTGCGCATTCCGGCGAGCTCATCGAGCAGTGCCTGCTCCTCCGGCGTGGCGAGCTTGCCCATCCAGTGGGCACTCCGTTCGGCAGGGGACGCCTCCAGGGCCTCAAGTGCCTGTTCCTGGGCGTCGATCTCTGCGGTCAGCGCTTCCCGATGCGCGAGCAGCGCTTCGTCCTGGAGCAGCCTCCGGGCTTCGGCTCCCCGACGTCGCTGCTCGTTGGCCACCTCCTGAAAGGCGGCCAGGTCCGCAGGCAGCGCGTCGAGCCAGTTGCGCATGCCGAGCAGCTCCCGCCACTCCAGCAGCACCTGGTGGGTTTCTTCGGTGGCCAGCCACTCGAGCCAGTCCGTGTGGCCGAGCTGCTCTTCCCAGCGCCGCATCTGCGCCGCCTGGCGTTCGTCCCCGCTGTCGGGTGCCGAGAACACCATCAGCAGTCCTTCCACCCACGCCGGATCCTCGGCGCGCGCCGACAGATCCGTGAGCAGCGCCAGCCGGTTTTCGAAGCTCTGCTCGGCAGCGCGGTACTGCGTCAGCGCCATCTCCCGGGAGGCGAGCTTTTCCAGGCTCATGGGGAAGGCGATGCGTGCCTGTGCGGTGCTGGACGTCCAGTAGTCCTGATTCTGCAGCGTCAGCCAGATTCGCGCCGCCAGCTCGTAGTCCTCCTGATCCATGGCGAGCCCGCCGTAGGACGCCAGCGCCACGTCGCGGTAGCGGCCTTCCCCGGGCAGACCGCCGAGCACGGTGGCGGCGTCTGTCGTGTCGCGCTGCTCCCGGGCCACGAAGGAAAGGGCGAGCTTGGCCCGCTGCACCAGGTCCCGGGTCTCCGGCGATGTGACCCGTTTTCCACGGGTGCGGATCGGGGTACCCGCAAGCCGTTCGAGCACCCGCCTGCTGCCGGTGAGGTCCTCGGCGTCACGGTACGCGACGCCCAGGTTGAAGAGCCCATAGGCCAGCAGCGGCTCGTCATCATCCAGGTTGGAAAGCGTCGCTTCCGCCGCCGCAAGATCGCCCGCCGCCATCGCGCCTTCCGCGCGCATGTACTCCACTTCCGGGTGAAAACGTTCCCGACCGAGCCAGTTGCCCTTCAGCGCCACCTTGTCGAGCTCCGACGTCATGGCGGCGTACTCGCCGCGCCGGTGGTACTCGCGGGCGAGATGGAACGCCAGGCGCATCTGATCCAGCTCCGTGAGCTCCACCGGATCCACTGCGGCGAACGTATCCCGGGCGAGCTCGTACATGCCGTCCTGGAACGCGAAGCTGCCTTTGGCCAGATCGAAGCGCGCCGGGTTCCCGCCGCGCCGGTCCTGGGCCTCGGCAACCATCGTGTCCAGCAGCGCCTGCTGATAGTCCTGCTGGTAGTAGCCGTAGAGCACGTTGCCGTAGGTCAGCTCATCCACGGTTTTCACGCCGGGACCGGCGACCACACAGCTCAGGATGAGCTCGCAGATGAAGTGCAACATGGGCGGCTGACCGTCCGCTCGATCCTAGTTGGAAACCGAGGCGTTGAACTCCGGCTGATACTTGGCGCCGGAGTCCGAGATGGCGAGCTCCACGAAGGCGGGCTCGAAGGTCTTCTCGAACTCGACGGTGGTCGCCCGCCGGTAGTCCCGACCGCTGGGACCGCGACCGGTAAAGAACGCCGTCAGCCGGTTGGCGCCCTGCTTCACGTTGCCGACGTACAGCTTCTGAATGCCGCCGCGATAGAGCGCGTCCACCTGTTTGTCTGTATAGAGGTGGTGTGCCACCTCCTTGCCGTTCAGCTCCACCGTCACGGCATCGAGCTGAAAGAGCTCACCGATGTCCATGGACAGAAACACGGCCACCTGACTGCTGGCGGGAAAGAGCAGGTCCTCTTCCAGGATCACCAGATCGCGCTTGAGGGCGAGCAGATCCTTCTTGATCTTCTCCATGTCGTCGGCGAGCGGTGCGCCCTTCCGCTCTGCCGGGACCGCAGTCGCGGCGCCTGGCTCGGCGGCAGCATCCCCTTCCGGGGCCTGCGCGGTGGCGGAGCCGGTACCGACAAGCAGCAGGCCTGCCAGCAGCAGGCCCGTCAGCGTCGGGGAGCGGAACAGGGTCGGTATGTGATGCGGTGCTGTCCTTTGCATTGCTACTTATCCGTTACTCGCGAATCAGCTCTTTCACCACCTCGACGTACTTGGCTTCGTCACCCGGCTTGTAGCCGAGGTGGATGTAGCGGACCACGCCGTCCCGGTCGATGACCACGGTGCTGGGCATGGCCTGCAGGTTGTACATCTGGCTCACCTTCTGCCCGTCGTCGATGAGAATGGGAAAGGTGACGTTGGTCTTGTCGACGATCTCCTGGGCGGGTGCGATCTCGCCTTCCACGTTCACGCCCAGCACGGCGAAGCCGGTGTCCTCGTAACGGTGGTGAAGACGGTCGAGCAGCGGCATTTCCTGCCGGCAGGGGCCACACCAGCTCGCCCAGAAATTCAGCAGCACCACCTGCCCGCGGTACTCTTCCAGGCGCAGGTTGCTGCCTTCCAGGCTCTTCAGCGTGAAGTCGGGGGCGCTGTCGGAGATGGCGACCGCGTGGCCGTCCATCGAAACCGTCAGCGTCAGCAGGGCGATTCCCAGCACTTTGCTCGCAGTCATGATCTTCTTCCCTTTGTCTCGTGAACCAAGTGAGCCGTCGAAAGATCTGGCAGCTACCAACTTCCGCCCGCGGACCTTTTCCAACGCGCGGTCTTCCGCCGATCCGACTTCCATCTCGGACCTGCTGGGCAAGATCTTCCGTACCACCGGCATGCACCGTTCGCTTCCAAGCGGCAAGGGCACATCCCTGAACCCTCGGCATCTTCCTGTTGATGCCGCGCGATCCCGCGCAAGGACCGCATCCAGACAACCGGAACCCGCCGACTGCTCGAGCGAAGCCGCATCTGCCCCGACATCGACAGCGGATTCCGGTTTGACCGTCACCTGAGCTGTCCTGTCTCGAGGCTCGTTCCAGATCTGTAGAAGGCACGTTAGTTGAGGGCGGCAACTGAGAACGTGCTGCAGATCACAGTTCCCTTCCGGCAGGGTTCCGGGAGCGAACACAATGAGAACGGCATCAATGGCCGTCCGGGGAGGGAGAGACCCGGGCCTGGGCCCGGGTCAGGGTTTGCCGAGACCGGCGGCTTCCGCCAGGTCCGCGGAGTAGCGCAGCTTTCCGGTGGCGTCGATGATGATGGCATCGATCCCGGGTAGCCGGTCGATGAGCGCGAGCCCGGCATCCGGTCCGAGCACGAAAACGCTGGTGGACAGGGCATCGGTGAACGTGGCGTCGGGACCCAGGATGGTGACGCTCCAGCTCTGCCGCGCCGAGTCACCGGTGCGGGGATCGAGGATGTGGTGGTAGCGTATGCCGTCCTCCTCGAAGAACCGCTCGTAGTCGCCCGAGGTGGACACGGCCGTGTCCACCAGCGGCAGCAGCACCGCCATCGCCGCCTCGTTCCGCGGATCGCGCACCCCCACCGTCCAGGGTTCACCGTTGCGGTCGCCGATGATCCGGCTGTCGCCGCCAGCAGAAACCGACGCCTGCGTCACCCCCGCCTTCTGCAGCAGCTCGATGCAGCGGTCCACGGCGTAGCCCTTGGCGATGCCTCCCAGATCCACGTACACGAGCGGGTGGCTGAAGCGGACCCGGCCATGCGGCTCGTCGATCTCCACGAACTCCCAGTTGATGGCCTCGAGACCCGCTGTGAGCTCCGATGCGTCCGGCCGTTCGCCCTTGCGGTAGTCGTAATAACGGCCGACGGAGGCATAGGTGATGTCGAAGGCACCCTGGGTGAGTCGTGATACCTCCGCACTCTTCTGCAGCAGGTCGATCATCTCGGGCGTCGTCGCCACCCATCCCTTCGGCGCATCCCGGTTCAGACGCGACAGCTCGCTGTCGTCGATGTAGGGACTGTAGGTGGCGTCTATACGGCGCATCTCCGCCAGCACGGCGTCCAGCAGCTCCGCCGCGGTGGCCGCGTCGTCGTGCCAGACCTCGGCGTGAATCCGCGTGCCCATGATGGCGTCGGTGGTCTCGAACCACTCGGCGTGGCTGGCCGTCGCCAGCAGAACGCCGAGCAGCAGCACAGCGGAGCGGAGCGCGCGCACGGGGATCAGCCGACCAGGCTGGCCGCCAGGCTGGAGATCGCCACGCCGCGCCGACCCTGGCGGATCTCGTTGCGATCGTGGGCGGAGGTGAGGTAGGCGAGCGAGATTCCGGTGACCGGATCCACCCAGGCCAGCTGCCCGCCGGCGCCGTTGTGTCCGAACGCGAGCGGCGAGTTGGTGTGGCCGAACCCACGGAAGTTCCGGGTCTCGTCACCGGCAATCACGATACCGAGACCACGGCTGACCGGCTTGCCGAACAGCGGATCGACCAGATCACCGGTGCGCACCAGGCGGGCATCCGCCAGCGTCTTCTCGGACCAGATCCGCGCCCCCGCCGAGCCGCCGCTCAGCAGTCCCTGGTAATAGAGGGCAAGCGCCGCGGCAGACGTGATGCCGCCACCGCCCGGGACGCCCACGGCCCGGATGTCGGGGTCGTTGAAGCTCAGGATTGCTTCCTCCGTCACTTCCGTTTCCGGCGGTCTGGGTATGCCGAGCGTCGCGTACTCCGTGTCCGTCAGACCGCTGCCGGCGTGGCTGCAGGGAATCACGCGGTGATTCTGATCCTCCGGCAGACCCACGAACAGATCCGGAAGCCCGAGCGGGTCGACGATGCGCTCGCGGATGAACTGCTGGAACGCGATTCCGCCGCGACGCTCCAGGATCTCGGCCAGCGCCCACATCGAGGACGTGGGGTGGTACTCGAAACGGCTGCCGGGCTCCCAGGCGAGCCGCCACTGGCCGAAACGCTCGTAGCGGCGCCCCGGATTGAGCCAGTCCAGAGACCTGAACGGGGCGGCAGGAAAGCCGGCGGTGTGAGTGAGCAGCTGCTCGACGGTCACCACTTCCTTACCGTTGGTGCCGAACTGGGGAATGATGTCCGCCACCCGTTCCGACAGCTCGAGACGGCCATCCTGCAGAAGCAGCCAGACGGCGGAAGAGGTGATCGCCTTGGTCGCGGAGAAGATGCAGAACAGGCTGTCCGGTCCGGCTGTGCCGAACGACTCGAAGACGGCCAGGGCACCGTTTCGCGCCACGGCCACCTGAACGGCCGGCAGCAGCCCTTCGTCCACTTCCCGCCGCACCCGGGTCAGGAACGCCTCGACCCGTTCCGGGTTCAGTCCCAGGGCTTCCGGACCCCGGATTTCGTACGCTGCCATTCGATCTGCCCTCTTCCTGCGTCTTCAGTCCGTACGCGTCATGCTCATGCCCGCCAAGTCTATGAATATTCCAGATGATTTCCCATCACGGACTGCGTCCGCAGCGAATCGCGGCTAGAATCCGGCAGATGAAGGAACGCTCGAACCAGCCGCTTGCCAGCTTCGAGGAGGCCATCGGCAACACCCCGTTGATCCGCATGTCACGGCTGTCCGAGCTGACCGGCTGCGAGATCCTGGGCAAGGCCGAGTTCCTCAACCCCGGCGGCTCCGTGAAGGATCGCGCCGCGCTGTGGATGATCCGTGAGCATGAGCGCGCGGGACGCCTAGGGCCCGGTGGTACGGTGGTGGAAGGCACCGCCGGCAACACGGGCATCGGCATCGCCCACGTCTGCAACGCCCGCGGCTACCACTGCGTGATCTACATGCCCGACAACCAGTCGCCGGAGAAGGTGCAGCTGCTGCGCACCCTCGGCGCCGAGGTGCGGGTGGTACCGACCGTTCCCTATCGCGACGAGGCGAACTACCAGAAGCAGGCCGGCCGCTACGCCGACACCGTGGCGGGTGCGGTGTGGGCCAACCAGTTCGACAACACGGCCAACCGGCTCGCCCACTACGAGTCCACAGGGCCGGAGATCTGGGCACAGACGGACGGTAGCGTGGACGCCTTCGTCGCGGCCACGGGCACCGGCGGCACCCTGGCCGGCGTCAGCCGTTTTCTCAAGGAGAAGAAGGCGCAGGTGCAGATCGTGCTCGCCGACCCCATGGGCAGTGCCCTGTACAGCTGGGTTACCACCGGCTCGGTGGAGATGAGCAGGGGGCCCTCCATCACCGAAGGCATCGGCAACAGCCGGGTGACGGACAACCTGGCCGGCACCGAGATCGACGATGCGGTTCAGGTGGCCGACCAGGACATGGTCGACATGGTCTATCAGGAGCTCTACAGCGAGGGCTGGTTCTTCGGCTCGAGCACGGGCATCAATCTCTGCGCGGCGGTGGCAACGGCCAGGAAGATGGGGCCCGGTCACCGCATCGTCACGGTGCTCTGCGACACGGGCCACAAGTACCAGTCGAGACTCTTCAACCCCGACTACCTGAAGGAGAAGGGGCTCGTGCCGGGGCAGCCTCAGCGGCCGCGGAAGACGGGCTCGCGCTTCTCGACGAAGGCTTTCGCTGCTTCGCGGTGATCCTCGGTGAGGCCGGTGTGCACGTGGTGCGTGGCCTCCAGATCCAGACACGCCAGCACGTCCGCACCCATGGCCGCCCGGTTGATGTTCTCCTTCATGTAGCGGTAGGCCGCCGGTGGCCCTGCCGCCAGCCGCCGTGCCAGAGCGAGCGTCGCCGACTCGAGCTCGGCAGCCGGTACCACCTGGTTGGCGATGCCGAGGCGCAGGCACTCTGCCGCGCTGACCCGATCCGAGAGGTAGTAGAGCTCCTTCGCCTTGCCCGGCCCGACGAGCTGGGTGAGAAAGAAGCTACCGCCGTAGTCGCCGCTGAAACCTACCCGCGCGAAGGCCGTGGTGATGAAGGCGTTGTCCGCCATGATCCTGAGATCCGCGGCCAGCGCCAGCCCCAGTCCCGCACCGGCAGCCGCGCCCGGCAGGCTCGCGATCACGGGCTTCGGCATCAGGTACATGCGTCCCGACGTGTTGCGCTGATTGAGCCGCTGGTTGTGGATACGCTCGTCGAGCGTCGCTCCGCCGCCGCCACCCCCACCGGTGCCCGCGGCCATGCCCTTCACGTCGCCGCCGGCGCAGAAGGCACCGCCCGCACCGGTGAGCACCACCACCCGCACTTCGGGCGTTCGCTCCGCGTAGTCGAGCGTGCGCTCGAGTCCGGCATTCATCGCTGCGGACATGGCGTTGCGCGCCTGCGGCCGGTTCAGGGTGATCACCACCACCCCGTCCTCCTGGCGGGCCAGGATGTCGTCCGTGCCCGTGTCGATCGTGTCCTTGCCCATCACGTCTTCCTCGCCTGCAGAAGTGAAACCCGTGCAACGGCGACCGGCACGCCGGCCACGTCGCTCTCGTAGCGGTAGACGGCGCCATTGCGCTCACCGCCCGAGCCCTCCGATCCGGAAACGATGTAGAGATCCTTCAGGTCCGCGCCGCCGAAGCACACGCTCGTGCACATGGGATCGGGGATCTCGATGTGGCGGCGCCGGCTGCCGTCGGCATTCAGCACGGCCACACCCTGGCCCCCGGCCAGCGCCACCCAGACGCTGCCATCCTCGGCCACCACCAGACCGTCGGGCACGCCTCGATCGAAGCTGGCGAACGGGGTTTTCTCTCCCAGGCCGCCGTCCGCGGCCACGGCATAGCAGAAGACGGTCTGGCGCCGGGAGTCCGAGTGATAGAGGGTGCCGCCATCCGGCGAAAAAACCAGCCCGTTGGTGAGCCGGACATCCCGGGCCACGACCCGGGCGCTGCGGTCCAGATCGATGAGGTAGAGATCACCCGCTGCCGGTGCACGACCGTCCTCGAAGACCGGGCTCGAGCCGAGCGAGCCGGCGTAGATGCGACCCACGGCATCCGTGGTGAGGTCGTTGTAGCCGACGTTCCCTGCCTCCACGTCCCGGTCGAGGACGAGCACCGTCTCGCCGCCGTCGAAGGGCTTGAAGGAGATGTTGCGGCCGCTGACTACGAGCCCGCCTGCCGCGTGCAGCGCCATGCCGCCGATGCCGCGACGATGCTCGAAGACGGTGCTGACCCTCGCCTGCGCATCGAGGCAGAACACACCACCGCCCAGCACGTCGCTGAACAGCAGTCCGCGCGCCGGATCCCATACCGGACCCTCGATGAGCCCGTAGCCGCGTGCCAGTGCTTCCATAACAAACGCCTCCTCCCCGGGCGAAAGACCTTGTCACAGCGTTCGCGGCGAGGCAACACTACCTCGGTAACCTCTACACGAACCCGCGCAGAGGTTCCTCAGGGGAGGACAGCATGCTCATCGATCAGACGCGTCTCACGGATTTCGCCACCCGGATCTTCGTCACCACCGGCAGCCGCCCGGACTTCGCGGCCCGCGTGGCCGGGCACCTGGTCGCCGCCAACCTGAAGGGCCACGACTCCCACGGCGTGGGGATGATCCCGGCCTACGTGGGCAACATCCGCGCCGGCCACCTGAAGATGGACGCACAAGCCAGGGTGGTTCAGGACCGCGGCGCGGTGCTGCTGGTGGACGGCCAGTTCGGATTCGGGCAGGTGGTGGGCGCCCAGGCGACTGCCATGGCCATCGAGCGTGCCCGGGAGACGGGCGTGGTCTGCATGGGCGTGAAGAACTGCCACCATCTCGGCCGCATCGGCAGCTACGGCGAGCAGTGCGGCGCCGCCGGCATGGTGTCCATGCACTTCGTCAACGTGGTGGGGCACGGACCGCTGGTCTCTCCCTTCGCCGGGCGCGACCGGCGCATGTCCACCAACCCGTTCTGCTGCGTGGTGCCGCGGGCAGACGCACCACCCATCGTCCTGGACATGGCCACCAGCGCCATCGCCCAGGGCAAGGTGCGGGTGGCGTATCTCAAGGGCGAGCCCGTGCCCGAGGGGTCGCTCATCGATCACGAGGGCAGGCCCACCAGCGATCCGGCGGTGATGTTCCAGGAACCGTTCGGCTCCCTCGGACCGTTCGGCGCCCACAAGGGCTATGGCCTCGCCGTGATGTGCGAGCTGCTCGGTGGGGGCCTGGCCGGGCAGTGGACGGCGCAGCCGGGCCGGCCGCGGGAGAACACCATTGTCAATCACATGCTCATGGTGGTGCTGGATCCGGAAGCCTTCGGCGGTGTGGACGGTTTTCAGGCCGAGGTCACCGCCATGATCGACTACCTGCACGCCGCCACCCCGGCCGAAGGCGTGGACCGGGTTCGTGTGCCCGGTGAGCCGGAGCGGGAGTTCCTCGCCGAGCGCACGGCGAACGGCATCCCCATCGACGACAACAGCTGGAGCGGCATCGTCAAGGCTGCCGGCGTCGCCGGCATGGAGACGGAGGAGATCGAACGGCTGACCGGCTGGGTCAGCCCGGACGCCTGAGATTCCGCTCGAGCAGCGCCAGCAGCCGTTCCCAGTGCCGCTCGGCACCGGCCTTCTGGTAGGCCGGGCGGTTCGGAAAGACGAAGCCGTGCGCCGTGCCCGGATACCACTCGATCCGGTAGCGGGCGCCCAGATCGGCCAGGTGGGCATCGAGTCGTTCGATCATCTCCGGCGGCGCCCACTCGTCCGTTTCCGCGCAGCCGAAGTAGAGCTCGCCGCGGATCCGGTCCGCACCGAGGTGCGGCGAGTCGAGCGCCTCGGTGCAGAGCCGCACCCCGTGGAACGACGCCGCCGCAGCCACCCGATCCGGCAGCTCCGCGGCCAGCGCGAAGGCGAAGGGTCCGCTCATGCAGTAGCCGACCACGCCCACCGGACCCGAGGCTGCCGCCGCATCCCGAGCGGCCGCCTCCAGACAGGCCCGGGCGTCCGCGCAGACCATGGCGTTGGTGAGGCTGTTCATGTGCGCCACCATGGCGGCGCGGTCGGCGGATTCGACTTCGCGCGTGCGCCGGTAGTAGAGGTTGGGCAGCATGACGTAGTAGCCGGTGGTGCCGAGTCGGCGGGCCATGTCCGAGAGCTCCTCGCGGCGGCCCGGCGCGTCCATCAGCAACAGAACCACCGGGTGCGGCCCACCTTCTTCCGGATGCGTGACGAAGGTGTTCATCGCCCCGTCGGGCGTGGGCACGTCCAGCTCGCGTTCGATCACGCGGTCTCCCAACCCGGCTCGGAGAACCGGTACTCGCGCACGAGCTCGTCGACACGGTAGCGGCCGCCGGTTTTTTCCATGATGTCGGGATCCATGGCCAGTGCCGCCACGGAGCGTCCGACGAAGCGCGGCGACTGGTGTCGGCGCGCGACGCCGTCGTTGCCGACCGCATCGGGCGTGGCTTCCGTGCGCACGGCCCCGGGCACCAGCGCCAGGGCAGCGACGCCGTGCGCCTCGAGCTCCGAGGCCATGTCCCGCGCCATCCGGTCCGTGCCTGCCTTGGCGACACCGTAGATCGTGTTCAGCGCGTGGTCGGCGGCGTAGGCGTCTGTGCCCGCGGACGAGACGTTGACGATCAGCCCGTTGCCCTGGGCGACCATCAGCCTGGCGCCGAGCGCGGCCGCGACGTAGTAGCCGCGGAGCCCCACCGCTGCCTGGTCGTCCCAGGCCGACAGCGGCGCTTCCCAGAAGCGCAGCGGGCGCCTGCCGGGACGCGGCCACGGGTAGGCGTTGTTCACCAGCAGATCGAGGCGCCCGGACTCCGCCTCGATGCGGCGGAACAGCGCGGCCACCGCATCGTCGTCGGCGTGATCGAGCTCCACGGCGACGGGTCGACCGCCCAGGGCGGCGACCGACGCCGCGGTGGCCTCCAGCGTGCCGGGCTCCGGCGGCTCGGACGAGCTCGAGGATCGCGCGGTGAGGTAGATCGTGGCACCCGCTTCCGCCAGCCCTTCCGCAATGCCCCGCCCCACGCCGCGGCTCGCTCCGGTCACCAGCGCTATCCTGCCTTTCAGATCAGCCATGCCCCGCCAACGCGCATCGAGCGCTGCCACTGTTCGGACCTCATTGTACCCGCCCGCGCTGGACCCGTTCTGTCGCATCGGATAAGTTGCCCCCTGACGAGAGGACGAGACATGCCGGGATCCGATATCAAGCGTGCGGGGCTGAAGGTCACGCTGCCTCGGCTCAAGGTGCTGGAGGTGCTGGAGAATGCGGAGCCTCACCACCTGAGTGCCGAGGACGTCTACAAGAACCTCATGGATTCCGAGGACTCGGTGGGGCTCGCCACCGTCTACCGGGTGCTCACCCAGTTCGAGGCGGCCGGCATCGTGGCCAAGCACAACTTCGACGACGGTCATTCCGTCTACGAGCTGGCCAGCGGCGAGCATCACGATCACATGGTGGACGTGGACAACGGCAAGGTGACCGAATTCGTCAACGAGCGGATCGAGTCCCTGCAGAAGGAGATCGCCGCCGAGCACGGCTACGAGCTGGTGGACCACGAGCTGGTGCTGTTCGTGAAGAAACGCCGGAAGGAATAGCGGCACCATAGCGCGCTGCAGACGTCGTCCCGGCGGACCGACCCTCCGCTGCGATCATTGCAAATGAGAATTACTTAGATTTAAATGGCGGGTCCAGTAGTCCCGGACACCCGTATGCTCGAGCCCGGCCGGCCCGGCACCACCTTGAAGCATCTTGCAGATCTGCCCGTGGGCGAAACCGCCCGCGTGGCCGGTTATCGGGACGCGGGTGAGTACTGCGAGCGCCTGATGCGCCTGGGGCTCATCCCCGGCACCCTGGTCCGCGTGGAGCGCCGCGCGCCGCTGGGCGACCCCGTGGAGATCCGCTTCCGGGGCTACGCGCTGGTGCTGCGTCCGAGCGAGGCCGACTGCCTGCTCCTGGAGACGGTATGACCCGGATCGCCCTGGTCGGCAACCCGAACTCCGGCAAGACCACGCTCTTCAACGACCTGACGGGCACGCGTCAGCGGGTGGGCAACTGGCCCGGGGTGACCGTCGAGAAGAAGACGGGGACGTTCCGGCACGGCACCTCCCTCGTGGAGGTGGTGGATCTGCCCGGCACCTATTCCCTGGAGCCGGTGGGGGATGCGATCGACGAGCACATCGCCCGCCAGTTCATCGCCGATCAGGGCAGCGCGATCGACGTGATCATCAACGTGGTGGACGCGTCGAGCCTGGCCAGAGGCCTCTACCTCACCACGGAGCTGCTGGCCACCGGCAATCCGGTGGTGGTGGCGCTCAACATGATGGACGTGGCCGACCGTCACGGCCTGCACATCGATGCCTTCGGGCTGTCCAGCCGGCTCGGCTGCCCCGTCGTGCCGATCATCGCCAGCCGGGAAGAAGGCATCGGGGCGTTGAAGGATGCGGTGATGGCGGCCACCGTGCCCGCGGTCGAGCTGCCGGCCTTCACCACACCGGAAGACAGGTACCGGTTCATCGATGAGCTGCTGGGTGCCACGCTGCAGACCACCGCCATACGCAGAACGGTCACCGACCGGATCGACGCCGTGGTGCTGAACCGCTTTCTGGCGTTTCCCGTCTTTCTGCTTGTCATGTACCTGATGTTCATGTTCTCCATCAACGTGGGCTCGGCGTTCATCGACTTCTTCGACGGGGTGGGCTCGGTGCTGTTCGTCGAGGGCCCCCGCCAGCTGCTCGGCTCGCTCGGCCTGCCCGAGTGGCTCGTTGCCTTCCTGGCAGACGGTGTCGGCGGCGGCGTGCAGCTGGTCGGCACGTTCATACCCGTGATCGGGGCGCTCTTCCTCGCGCTCTCGTTTCTCGAGGATTCGGGCTACATGGGGCGCGTAGCGTTCATCGTCGACCGGCTGCTGCGCAGCCTCGGGCTGCCCGGCAAGTCCTTCGTGCCGCTCATCGTCGGCTTCGGCTGCAACGTGCCGGCGGTGATGGCGACCCGCACCCTCGACAACGAGCCGGACCGGATACTCACCACGATCATGGCACCCTACATGTCCTGTGGTGCCCGGCTCACCGTCTACGCGCTGTTCGCGGCGGCCTTCTTTCCCAGCGGCGGGCAGAACATCGTGTTCGCGCTCTATCTCATCGGCATCGTGGCCGCCGTGCTCTCGGCGCTGGTGGTCCGCCGTCACCTGCTCAAATCGCCGCGCAGCACATTCGTCCTCGAGCTGCCCGCCTACCACCTGCCGACGCTCAAGGGCCTGGTGCTGCAGACCTGGCAGCGGCTGAAGGGATTCGTGGTGCGCGCCGGCAAGGCCATCGTCACCGTGGTGATCGTGCTGAACATGGTCAGCAGCATCGGCACGGACGGCTCCTTCGGTAACCAGGACAGCGACCGGTCGGTGCTCTCCGCCATCGGCCGCACCATCACACCGCTGTTTGCGCCCATGGGCATCGACGAGGACAACTGGCAGGCCACCGTCGGCATCTTCACCGGCATCTTCGCCAAGGAAGTGGTGGTGGGCACCCTCGACGCGCTCTACTCGCCGGTCGATGACCCGGCCCCGATCAGCCTGACCCGACAGCTCGCCGACGCGGTGGCGAGCGTCCCTGCCAATCTGCGCGATCTGGGCGATGCCGTGCTCGACCCGCTCGGCATCGGCCTCGAGGACTACGACAGCCTGGAGAGCGCCGCGGAGGATCAGGCGGTGGCCGGCAGCACCATCGACCGGCTGCGGGAGAGCTTCAGCAGCCGGCTGGCGGCATTCTCGTACCTGCTGTTCGTACTGCTGTACATGCCGTGCGTGGCGACCATCGGTGTCATCTTCAAGGAGATCGGGGCGTTCTGGGCCGGATTCAGCACCGCGTGGTCGGTGGTGATGGCCTACTCGGCCGCCGTGATCTGCTACCAGCTCGGCAACCTGGGTACGGACACGATGGCGGCGCTCGGCACCATGGCCGTGGTAGCCGTGGGCGCTGCCGGACTCTTCTTCGCGCTGATCCGCTTCGGCCGTCGCCGCGCGCCGCCCCTCATACCCCTGGTGAACCTGGACGGCTGACGTCGGTCAGCGGGGGCCCTGTCGCTCAGCGATCGGCATCGAGCAGCCGCCGGTAGCTCTTCATGTGCCGCTGAGCGGCCAGCTCGTCACCCTTCAGCTCGAAGATCCGCGCCAGGTTGTAGTGGGCGTCCGGTACGGACGGTGCCCGTCGGTAGTACTCGGCGGCCTGATCCACCTGGTCGAGCTCGTCGAACACCGTGCCCAGGTTGTAGAACGCGAGCTGGTGATTGGCCACCGCCTTCAGCGCCTTCTCGTAGTGACGCTTGGCCTGCTTGAGATTGCCCTTGAGCTGCAGCAGCCGCCCCAGGTTCACGTGGGCATCGGCGTTGTTCGGGTTGAGCTCGATGGCACGCTGATAGGCTTCGGGCGCGCGCTCCGGGTCCACCTCCTCCAGGTCGAGACCCAGGTTGTACCACTCGTCGCTGTCCAGGGCGTTGCCCTCGCGGGCGATGATCAGGTTGCGGTTGGCGAGGTTGGCGACGCTGCCGGCCAGCTCCGCCACGGAGAAGTCGAGCTGGCCCTGCCCCGTCTCAGCGTCCCAGACCTGGTTGTCCTCGCGAACCACCACGTTGCTGCCGTCCGCGAAGATCCGCACGGCGGCCAGGGAGTCGACGTGGGTGAGCTCGGACTGCAGCTTGAGCAGGATCTTGTAGGCTTTGCGGGCGGAAACGTTGGCGTCGAGCAGGCCCTTGGCGGTCCGCAGCAGCACCACGTCCTGAAAGCCGAACCGGTACTCCCCTTCATCCGTGCGCTCCGGGTCCAGGAGCGACCGGCGCACGTAGTGACGTACCTGTGCCGGCTTCAGGCCGACGAGCTCGGAAACTTCTCGCGTGCTGTAGCCACCCATCCGGGTCTGGAACCGTTGCTGAACGCCCGGCGTATTCTACCCGCTATCCGCTGCTGCGTGAGCGGCCCGCCGGTTTCTTCTTCGCGGGTGCCCGCGCAGCGGGCTTCTTCGACTTCGCGGCGGGCTTCGCCGGCGATCCCGTGGCTTTCCTGCCGGCGGCCTTTTTACCCTCGGCCTTCTTACCGGCTGCCTTGGGCGCGCCCATGACGGACGCCTTGAGCGCCTCCATGAGATCCACGATCCTGGCTTCCGGCGCTTCCTCGGGCGGTAGCGTGATCTCCTGGCCGTCGATCTTCTGCTGGATGCGCTCCATCATCAGCGAGCGCACCCGATCCTCGTAGCGCTCCGGCTCGAAGTGCTGATTCAGCCGCTGCTCGATGATGGTCTGTGCCAGCTCGAGCTCCTGAGCGTTCACCTGGCAGGGCTCCAGTGGTACCTCGGAGAAGGGCCGAAGCTCATCGTGATGCTTGAGCTGCTCCATGATCAGCCCCTCATCGTCACCTTCCCGGTAGGGTCGGATCAGCACCAGGTAGCTCTTGCCGCGGGCCGCGTAGTTGGCGAGCGCCGCGCGCCCGGACTCCGCCAGCGCGGCGCGCAGCAGATGATAGGAGCGGGCAGCGCCCTTGTCCGGCCCCAGGTAGTAGACCTTCTCGATGTAGATCCGCTCCACCTCGGCCAGCGGAATGAACTCCGCGATGTCGATGGCGTTCGTGGACTCCACGTGCATGGCCTTGATCTCTTCTTCCGTGAAGAGCACGTACTGGCCCTTGGCGAACTCGTAACCCTGCACCCGGTCCTCGCGTCCGACCACCTCACCGGTGGCGGCGCTGACGTACTGCTGCTTGAGCCGCGAGCCGTCCTTGGACAGATAGTTGAAGTGAACGGCCTTGGTGGTGTCCACCGTGGAATAGAGCTTGATGGGAATGGCGACCAGACCGAACGATATGGTGCCTGAGCCGATGGCGCGCGCTGCCATGATCTCCTCTCCTTGTCTCCCTGGCCCTGTCTCCCTGGCCCTGTCTCCCTTGGCCCTGTCTTCCAGGGCTCCCTGGCTCCCGTCGCCCTTGCTGTGAGCCCGGTGCCTTCGACTTGGGCGGCTCGAGACTATAACGTAGGCCGCAGGATGCCCACAAGAAGCCTCAAATCCTACCGTGACAAGCGTCTCGCCGGGGCGACGCCGGAACCCTTCGGGCGGGTGCTCACACCGGCAACGGGCAGGCTCTTCGTGGTGCAGCAGCACCACGCCTCGCACCTGCACTGGGATCTGCGTCTGGAGCTGGACGGGGTGCTGAAGTCCTGGGCCGTACCGAAAGGTCCTTCGGCGAGCACGAAGGAGAAGCGCTTCGCCGCCCTGGTAGAAGACCACCCGCTGGACTACGGCAGCTTCGAGGGCACCATTCCGGCGGGCAACTACGGCGCGGGCGAAGTGATCGTCTGGGACCGCGGCACGTGGACACCACTGGAGAATCCGCACGCCGGGTTCGATAAGGGCAAGCTGCTCTTCGAGCTCAACGGCTTCAAGCTGCACGGCCGCTGGACCCTGGTACGTATCAAGCCGGGGCGGGGTGCATCGCGGACGGAGGTGGACGGCAGGGCCTGGCTGCTCATCAAGGAGCGTGACGCGTACGCCGACGACGACCTGGTCTACTCCGACCGCTCGGTACTGTCCGGACTCACGGCAGCCGAGCTCGTCGACCCCGGCAAGGTCGGCCGGCGCCTGCAGACCGCTGCAGGACGTCTGCCCGGTGCAAAGCCGCTGCACGAAGCGCTGAAGCCGGAGCCCATGCTGGCCGTCTCGGGGGATCCGTTCGACAATCGGGACTGGCTGTTCGAGCTCAAGTACGACGGCTACCGGATGCTGATCGACAAGTCTGCCAACGGGCTCACGCTGCGGTCGCGCAACGGCCACGACCTGACCGCCATCTTTCCCGAGATCGCCCGCACCGCCGCTCGGGTGCCGCCCGCGGACTTCCTGATGGACGGCGAGCTGGTCGTGCTCGATGCTCGCGGCGTTCCCGACTTCTCGCTGCTGCAGCAGCGTGCCCGGCTCTCCGGTGAGCTCGAAATCGCCCGCATGGCCATCGAGCTGCCCTGCACGTTCTTCGCCTTCGACCTGCTCACCCTGGGCGATTCCGATCTGCGCGCGGTGCCGCTCGAGAAGCGCAAGACCCTGCTCGAAAAGGTGGTGCCGCCTTTCGGCACGCTGCGTTACTCCGCACACGTGCTCGGCGACGGCAGGGCGACGTACGAAGCCGCCACCCAGCTGGGTCTCGAGGGCGTGGTGGCGAAGCGCCGCGACAGCACCTACCGCGCCGGCCGTTCCCGGGACTGGGTGAAGGCCCGGCGGCAGCGGACCGGCGACTTCGTCATCCTCGGCTGGGTGCCGAACCGCAGCAACGCCTCGGACATCGGCGCCCTGGCGCTCGGCGAGTACCGGGGGAACCGGCCCACCTACGTGGGCCGGGCCGGTTCCGGGCTGAACGACGCGCTCCGACGCTCACTGCAGGAAACCCTCGCCGACCTGCGAACGGCGCAGCCGGCAGCGGACGTCCCGCCGGCGGAGGCCCGGGGCGTGCGCTGGGTTGCACCGGAGCTGGCCGTTGAGGTGGCCTACCGGGAGTACACGCGCGACGAGCATCTGCGCCACCCGGTCATCCAGCGCCTGCGCCCGGACAAGCCGGCGACGGAGTGCACGGGCGGATTCGACGACCCCGGCGAGCGGTCTGTCGATCCCGCGCCCGAACCCACCGTCACGGTCACCCATCCGGACAAGGTGTTCTATCCGGAGCGCGGGCTGACCAAGCAGAACCTGGTGGACTACTACGGACACATCGCACCGTGGATGCTGCCGTACCTGGCCGACCGCCCCATCGTCCTCACCCGGTTTCCCGACGGCATCCACGGCAAGTCGTTCTATCAGCGCGACGCGCCCGACTTCGTGCCGGACTGGATCCGCCGGGAAGTGCTCTGGTCCGAATCGGCCGAACGGGAGGTCCACTACTTCATCATCGAGTCCGCCGCGGCGCTCCGCTATCTGGCCAACCTGGGCACGATTCCCATCCACATGCTGCACGCCCGGATCTCGGACCTCGAGCATCCAGACTGGTGCGCGCTGGACCTGGACCCGAAGTCCGCACCGTTTTCCGACGTGGTGAAGCTGGCGAACGCGGTGGGCGCACTGGCGGACGAGCTCGGACTGCCCTGCTACCCGAAGACGTCCGGCAAATCCGGATTGCATCTCTTGATCCCGCTGGCGCGTCAGCTCACCCACGACCACGCGAGGACGCTGGCCGAGCTGATGGCCCGGGTGATCGTTGGCCGCCACCCCGGGATCGCGACGGTGGCACGCGCCATACGCTCGCGCGCCGGCAAGGTCTATGTGGATTTCGGGCAGAACGGCCAGGGTCGTGTGCTGGTGGCGCCATTCAGCGCCCGCGCGGAACCGGCCGCCTCCGTGTCCATGCCGTTGAAGTGGTCGGAGGTCAACGGCCGCCTGAACCCGGAGCGCTACCACCTCACCAACGCCACCCGGCGCCTCGGTCAGCTCCGCACGGATCCCATGAGCGGCGTGCTCAGCGACGAGCCGGATCTGCATCGGGCTCTGGCCCTGCTGGCCGACATCAGCCGCTGACCGGCTCGGACTCCGTTTCCGCCTGCTTCCTGGCCTTCTTCTCCGCTTTCTCCGCTTTGTAGGCGTCCAGCTCCGCCTTGCGCTTGGACTTCAGCGATTCCTTGAGCAGGGCCACCTGCTCTTTTTCCACCGGCATGAAGCCGGGGATGGTGCAGGGCGGATTCGGGATGGCCGGACCGGGCTCGAACGCCCGGATCTGATCCAGCCGGCAGAGCTGGCTGTTGCGGGTTTCATAGACGATCGAGGCGCCGCGTCGCAACCCCGGGCAGGTGAACTGGAACTGCACCAGGTACAGCCGTTTGCCCGTGAGCTCGAACACCAGATGCCGCTGATCGAGGATGTCCGTGTCACGGATCTCGCGGGTGAAGATGCAGCGCTCCGTCTGGGCATAGCCTTCGGGGTCGGAGGCGTTGTTCAGCAGCTCCTCAACTTCCGGCGGAAAGGCGTATCCGCCTTCTTCACCCGCCTGGCTGTCCGTCTGGCCGGTATCGCCCGCCGGCGCATCCGCGACCGGCCCGGCGGTGTCCGCGCCTTCCTCGCCTCCGGCTCCGACCGCGAGCAGGCCGGCAACCAGCAGCGCCGCGATGCGCAGGTACCGTCCCATTCAGGTGCCCCGGATCAGCGCTGCCTGTTCCGCGCTGATCTGCTCGAAATCACCCAGATAGCAGATGCCCTGGTAGCCCATGACAGGGCCGCCACTCAGGGTCACGTTCAGATCCATGCTGTTGGTGGGGTAGAAGGGATCGTTCTCACACAGGCTGCTGGTGCCGCGTTGCACGAACACCGGCAGGTCGTTGAACTTCAGGCTCGGGCACCGCCGGCGCAGCTTGTTGATCCAGTGCTCCTCGCCCTTCGAGAACAGCACGTACTCCTCGTTCAGGACCTCGATCTTGCGGTAGGCATTCCGGGACAGACAGTCGCGTGTCTCCCGGTACTCGTCCGCCGAGAGTGTCTGGGCCAGCAAGGTATCGAGCCGGGCATCCAGCTCCTTGCGGCTCGCCCGCCGCTTCTTCTTCGGGCTCGCCGCGGCGCTCGCGCCCGCCGCCACGCCGCCGGCGCTGGCGACCTCGTCGGCCGCGGTATCCGACGCCGTGCGCGCGGGTTGTTCTTCCACGCCGTCTTCTGTCGCGCTGACGGCGCCCGGCGTGCCGAGCAGCAGCATCATGGCCAGAGCCGGCGCCATGAGCGCGCGTGCAGACCACACACGCGATCTCGTCACCTTCTGCATCTTCCGCATCAGCTTCTGCTTCATCTTCTTCCCCTTGTGAAGTTGAGCAGGTTCAGACCATCGCGAGCAGCGATGGCAGCGCTTCGGCGCTGTCCGCTTCCCACTTGCAATCGAGCCAGTCATCCGCCCGGGTCAGACCCAGATTGACCGCCGCCAGGGGCAGCGACCGGCTCTTTGCCGCCTTGATGAAACGGTAGCTCGAGTAAACCATGAGCGAGCTGCCCACCACCAGAACGGCGTCCGAACGGTCCAGTGCGGCGGCGATCGAGTCGACCCGCGCACGGGGAACCGAGTCGCCGTAGAACACCACGTCCGGTTTCAGAACCCCCCCACACTGACACGCCGGCACCCTGAAGTCAGCAAACTGTCGGACAGCCAGAAACTCCGCATCGCCATCGGGACCGACCATCACCGGGGCCTGGCGCCAGGCGGGATTGTGCGCTTCGAGCCAGGCCTGGGTTTCCTCACGGTCTCCCGCCATTCCGCAGCTCAGGCACACCACCCGCGCCAGGTTGCCGTGCAGCTCCACGACGTTCGCCTGACCGGCCTTCTGGTGCAGCCCGTCGACGTTCTGCGTGACCACCACCTGCAGGCGACCGCGGGCTTCCAGTGCGGCCAGTGCCCGGTGGGCGGCGTTCGGCCGGGCGTCCCGGAACGACGGCCAGCCGCGCATGCTCCGCGCCCAGTACCGCTGCCGCGCTTCGGGGCGGCGCACGAAGTCCTGGTGCTGTATCGGTGTCGTGCGCCGCCACGTCCCGGCGTGATCCCGGTAGGTCTCGATCCCGGAAGGTGCACTCACCCCGGCGCCGGTGATGACGAACAGTCGCCGGGAGCGACGGAGAAAGGCGCTGAGTTCCTTCAGCGACACGTCAGCGGAGGCGGTCCACCGAGCGGATGGCGGCCCGGGCGATCCGTGGCATGTTGGAGTTTCCCATGGGTGTGCCCGCACCGCTGTTCAAGGTCAACGCCACGGCGAGGCGGCGGCTCGGATCGCAGAACGCGCCGCTGCCGCCATAGCCATAGTGGCCGAACGCCTCCGGTGCCCGGACGCCGACGGTGAACGCCTTGTGATAGCCCATGCGCCAGTGCATGGGGATGAACAGCACCCGGTCCCGGGCCGTGCTCTGCACCTGACTGATTTCCCGCACCCGTTCCTCGGAGAGCACGCGGACCCCGTCCAGCTCCCCGCCTTCGGCGATCATGGCGTACATGCGCGCGAGCGAGCGGGCGGTGAACTGGCCGTTGGCGGCCGGAATGACCGCGCGCACCACCTCCTCCGCGTTCCAGTCGAACGTTTCGGTGAACGGATTCAGCGCGGCGTTGAACTCGGACAGCTCCACCCCGAGCTGGCCCAGCCCCCGCTCCAGCCAGAGCATGACGGTGTCCTGCCACTCCTCCCTCGGCTTCGCCGGCTTCGACACCCCCCGGGTGAGCTCCGCGCGCCGGTAGAGCTGGTTGTGCGGCATGCCGATGAACATGCCGTCGAGCTTGAGCGGGTCGACCAGCTCCTCGTCGAGCACCGCCTGCAGCGAGGAGCCGGTGATGGCTTCGATCAGCCCGCCGATGAGCCAGCCGTAAGTGAGCGCGTGATAGCCATGACCGTCCTCCGGCCCGTGTGCCGGCTGTGCGTCCGCGACGCGGAACTTCATGTGCTCCCAGTCGAGCATTTCCCCGGGGTGGCTGATCAGCTCCGTGATCCGGTAGAGACCCGCCTGATGGCAGAGCGCCTGGCGGATGGTGATGTTCTCCTTGCCCCGGCAGCCGAACTCCGGCCAGTGTTTGGCGATGGTGTCGTCGTACTGCGCCTTACCCTGGTCCACCAGGATGTGAACGAGGGTGGAGAGCACCCCCTTGGTGGTGGAGAAGCTGGGCGCCGTGGTGTCCGCCTGCCAGGGATTTCCCGCCGAATCCTTGATGCCCCCCCAGATGTCCACCACCTCACGGCCTTTGTGATACATGCAGACCGCGGAACCCGCGTGCTGGTGTTTCGGGATCTGCCGGATCAGCGATGCGGCGACGTCCGCATAATCCGGATGTACGTGTCCATCGAGCATGGCGGGATTTTCCCATAGAATGACTCGAGCTCCATAGTTCATCGCGAGGGGTAAGGACGTCACCAAACATGAGCATCGACTGGCGCGCCTACGACACCAACGACTTCTGGGACGAGCTGATCACGGCAGGAGGACGCGCCCGACAGGGAGCAGGCAATCTGTGCCGCATGCTCTCAACCCTGTCTGACGAGGAGCTCGCCGCCCGCCGGGCAGCCGCCGAGCTCGCCATCCGCTCCATGGGTATCACCTTCACCGTCTACACCGGTGAGGGCAGCGGCAGCATCGACCGGGAGTGGCCGTTCGACATCATTCCGCGATTGATCCTGAAGAAGGAATGGGACCGGGTGGCCGAGGGGCTCGTGCAGCGCGTCCGTGCACTCAACCGCTTCATCGACGATATCTACCACAAGCAGAAGATCCTCGAGGATGGCGTGCTGCCGCGGGAGTACATCGAGAAGTCCCGCGAGTTCCGCGAGGAATGCCGCGGCATCAGCCCGCCGGAGCGGGTCTGGTCGCACGTCTGCGGGTCCGATCTGGTGCGCGATGCGGACGGCCAGATGTACGTGCTGGAAGACAACCTCAGGGTGCCGTCCGGTGTGTCCTACATGCTGGAGAACCGCGAGGTGATGAAGCGGGTGTTCCCGGAGCTGTTCGAGGACTACCGCATCCATCCCGTCGACGACTATCCGAACCAGCTCGCCGAGTGCCTGCGCTCGCTATCGACGAAGCGGGCGCCACAGATCGCCGTGCTGACCCCCGGCATCTTCAACTCGGCCTACTTCGAGCACGCCTACCTCGCCAATGCCATGGGGGCACAGCTCGTGGAGGGATCCGACCTGGTGGTGGACAAGGACGACAAGGTCTACATGCGCACCATCGAGGGCTTCGTGCAGGTGGACGTGATCTACCGGCGCATCGACGATCTGTTCATGGACCCCGAGGTATTCAGGAAGGACTCCTCCCTGGGCGTGCCCGGTCTGATGCGGGCCTGGCGGGCCGGTAACGTGGCGCTCGCCAACGCGCCGGGATGCGGCGTGGCGGACGACAAGGTGATCTACACCTATGTGCCGGACATCATCCGCTACTACCTCGACGAGGAGCCGAAGCTGCCGAACGTGCCGTCCTACCGCTGCGTGAACAAGGCCGAGCGCGACTACGTGCTCGACAATCTGGACAAGCTGGTGGTGAAGCCGGCCAACGAGTCCGGCGGCTACGGCATGCTCATCGGCCCCAAGGCCAGCAAGGCGGAGCGCGACAAGTTCGCGAGGCAGATCCTGGCCAATCCGCGCAACTACATGGCCCAGCCCATGCTCAAGCTGTCCACGGCGCCGACGCTGGTGGACGCGCCCGGCAAGGCGGGCGGCGTGGTGGAAGGCCGGCATCTTGATCTCCGGCCGTTCATCCTGTCCGGCAAGAAGACCTACGTCACCACCGGTGGTCTGACACGTGTTGCTCTGCGCAAGGGGTCCACCGTCGTGAACTCCTCGCAGGGCGGCGGCAGCAAGGATACCTGGGTAGTGGATCTCGACTCATGAACCTCTCGCACCGCATACTTTCCAGCACGGCGGAAAGGGCTTACTGGCTCGGCCGCTATCTGGAGCGCGCAGACAGCACCGCGCGGCTCGTCACCGTGTACTCCCGCCTCCTCTTCGACCTGCCCAAGCGCCTGCCGCTCGCCTGGCAGGGCCTGGTGAACATCTCCGGGTCCCGGACGCTGTTCGACGAGCACTTCAGCGAGGCCGACGAGAAGCACGTCTGCCGCCACCTGATCAACGACGCCCGCAATTCGGGCTCCCTGATCCGGTCGCTGGATTTCGCCCGGGAAAACGTCCGCACGCTGCGCGGCATCATTCCCCGGAAGAGCGTTGAGTACATCAACGACCTGCACCTCTTCACCCGGGATCGCCTCTCGGAGCCGCTGTCGCGCACCCGGCGGGTGGAAGGCCTGCAGGAAGTGCAGACCTACATCCAGCGCATCGACGGCTTTCTCTCCGCCAACATGCTGCACGACGCACACTGGACCTTCCTCAGGCTCGGCAACTATATCGAGCGCGCGGACATGACCAGCCGCATCCTGGAGGCGGGCTGCGACGACATCTTCGACGACGCCTCGGAGCTGGACCCGTTCACCGACATCCAGTGGCGCAGCGTCCTGCTCTCGCTGGATGCCACCCAGGCCTACAATCAGGTGGTGCAGGGCCCGGTGAGCCAGGAGGCCGTCCTGAACTTTCTCGTTCACGAGACCAGGCTGCCCCGGTCCATGGCCTATCCGCTGGATTCTCTGCGGCACAGCATCCGGGACCTGCCGCGCAACGAGCGCCCGATGCGCCTCATCAACCGTCTGCGTCGGCAGACCGCCAGCACGGAGGTGGGCAGGATGAGCATCGAGGCGATCCGGAAATTCCTGGACGACTTCCAGCGCGATCTGGTGGAGCTGGACAGCCTCATCAGCAGAACCTATTTCCACTACCGGCCGAGACGACGCCGGGCGGCCGGCTGACTCAGCGCGGCAGCGCCGGCACGGCCGGCGGGCTGGCCATCGCTGTCCCGGCATAGACGGCGCAGGACACGAGCAGTGCCGGAAACACCTCGTGCACCGTTTCGCTGGGTCCGTAGACCATCCAGGCCAGCAGCACCGCGACCCCGACGACCATGGAGGCCAGGGTGCCGCTCGCCGTGCCGCGGTGCCAGTGCAGGCCGAACAGGATCGCCGGCAGGAAGCACACGGCGTAGAGGCTGCCCGAGAAGATCGTGATCTCGACGATGCCGCCCGGCGGCTCGAGCGCGATGATCGCCGCCAGCACGGAGAACCCGACCACGCCGATCCGGGTCCAGGTCAGCGGCTGCGCCGTGGGACGCACGGTTTCCACCACGTCCCGATGCAGCACGGACGCCGCCACCAGCAGCACGCTGTCCATGGAAGACATGGCGGCGGCCACCATGGCCACCACGAGAAAATCCGCGACCCACAGCGGAAACACGCCCGGATCGTTGATCAGCGTCGGTATCACCATGTCCGTGTCGGTGACGCCGTCCAGCAGCGTCCGTGCCAGCAGCCCGACCGGAAACAGACAGAGCTGGATCAGAGCGATGCCGACCACCGCCACCCAGATACCGACCCGGACGCTGCCCTCGTCCTTGAGGGCATAGAAACGCGAAACCTGCCGCGGGTCCACCAGCAGCTTCAGCGACCCCGACAGCGCGATGCCGAGCAGCACGACGAACGGGATACCGGCGGACAGCGTGAACAGGTGTTCCGTGTCCGGCGCTGCGGCCAGCGCCGGAAAGGCGCTCGGGCCACCCGCGGCCTTGAGCACGAAGAAGAAGATCGTGGTGGATCCCAGCACCATGAGGATGCCCTGCACCACATCGGTGCGCACGACCGAGACGAAGCCGCCGATGGAGGTGTAGAGCATGACGATGAGCAGCGTCAGCCCGACAGCGCTTTCGTAGGGAATGGTCAGGAAGCGCTCGAACAGATTGCCCGCGCCTTTGAAGATGGCCACCAGATAGAGCAGGCTCGAGAGCAGGATGACCACCGCTGCCGTGACGCGCAGCGCCCGATTGCCGGCGCCGAAACGGGATTCCAGATAGTCGGGCAGCGTCAGCGCGTCCCAGTGGGTCGTGAACCGCCGCAGCTTCGGCGCAACCAGCAGCCAGGAAAGCCAGGTGAAGAGCACGATGAACACGGCCATCAGCATCCACGGCAGACCGTAGTCGTAGCCCTTGCCCGCGTGACCGATGTAGCTGTTGGTGCTGGCGAACGTGGCGAAGAACGACACCCCGACCACGAAACCACCGAGGCTGCGGCCGCCCACGTAGAAGTCGACCACGCTGCTGCTGCGCCTGGCTCCGATCCGGGCGTGGTGGAGCAGCACGGCCGTGTAGGCGATCAGCAGGACGCCGGCGAACCAGTGCTCAACGAACCAGGCCACGTGCTATCCTCCGCCCATGCGCTACCTGGCCCAGCTTCTCGTCCCCGCCCTGATCGTCGTTGCCGTAGTGTACCTGCTCGCCAACACCAAGCGCGGTCAGGACGAGAGCCGTGACGGCGGCAACGGCTCCGACAGCGGCACCTTCGTGCTGATCCTGGTGGTGGGCGCCACCGTCGCCGTGCTTTCCTTCTTCCTTATGCAGGCGCTGCTGACCGAATAGAGCCTTTCCCCGCAACGGCTTCACGACTCCGATGTGACGTGGATCACGTTCTCCGCGCGGCAAAGGAGTAGTCTCGCTTACATGAAACAAACCACCTCGGGGGCCAAACGACTGCCCGCCGAGCTGTCGTTGCTGGTTCTGGGTCTGGGCACGGATCCGAACCTCCTGGTCCAACGCATACGGCGCGTGGCTCCGAGCGTATTCGCCCGACTGGATGTCGCGGAGGATCTCGAAACCGCCCGCGAGGCCGCGCAGCACGATCACTACGACGTGGTCCTGCTCGACTGCGACCCGCTCCGGCACGGACCGGAAGAAGTGGGCGAGCACGTCCGCGCCTTCGGCGTAACGCCCGTTATCGCCATTTCCCACGTGGACGATTTCGCCATCCAGGAGCAGCTGCTGCGGGTGGGCGTGCAGGACTATCTGGTCAAGAAGCGTACCTACGCGAATCAGCTCATCAGCAGCGTCGTGCATTCCATCGAGCGCAAGCGCCTGGAAACCCGGCTCAAGTCCGCACTCGGCGAGCTCGCCGAGGCCAACGCCCGCCTGAAGCGCCTGACGCTACGGGACTCGCTCACGGGGGTGCTCAACCGCCGTGCCTTCCTGTCATTCGCCGATCAGGCCATCGCCCGTGCCGAGCGCAACGGCACGAGGCTCGTGCTGCTGTACTGCGATCTGGACCGGTTCAAGGAGATCAACGACACCCTGGGGCACAACGCCGGCGACGAGTACCTCAGAACGTTCTGCCGTCGGCTCAGATCCACACTGCGCAAGAGCGACACCATCGGCCGCCTCGGGGGTGACGAGTTCGTGATCCTGCTCGAGAACGCGGACTGGGACGAAGCCCTGGAAACGGTCCAGCGCATCCGCCAGGCCACGATGGCGCCGCTCGATCTCGACGGTCACACGGTCCGCCCGGGGGTGAGCATCGGCATCGCCAGCTATCCGAACCAGCGCACCGTCAAGGACCTGATCCATGAGGCTGACAAGGCCATGTACGCCGTCAAGAAGCGCAAGCGCGGCCAGGCGAACAACGGCCCGGGAGTAGCCAGCAGCGAGGTGAATCTGGCCTAGTCCGGTGGACCGATCTGTCAGCCGTCCGAGCCGGCGCGACCGCGGGCGGGCTTCTTGCGGCGGCTGGCTGCCTTCGGCGCCGGCCTGGCTGCACTTCCCGCTTTCCGGCCGGCTCGGCGGGCAGCGCGCTTCGGCGCCGCCCTGGCCGTGCCCGGCATGGACAGGAAACGCTCGGCGAGCTCCGGACCACCCGCGTCATCCTCGTGCTTGAAGAAAACGAAGGCCTCGCGGGCACCACCGGCGGCAATTCGCTCGTGCCAGTCACCAAGCTCCGCATCCGTATAACTCGCCGCCCGCAGACGCAGGTACACGAGCGGGCCCGGCTCGATGGCGTCGGGCTCCCCACCTTCGTGACTCACCACCCGGGCGTGCCCGCGTGCGCCAAGCGCCTCTCCCACCGCCGGATCCTTCCACGACTCGTGGCGGAACTCGAAGGCCACGGGCACGGCTTCGGGCAGCAGGTCCTGAAAGCTCTGGAGCCTCTCCAGGTTCGCGCGCATGTACGGTGGCAATTGAAACAGCAGCGCGCCGAGCCGCTCACCGAGAATGGCCGCGCTGGCGAGCAGGTAGCCGAGCGGCTCCTTCGCGTCCTTCAGCTGCTTCTGGTGGGTGATGCGCCGCGAGGCCTTGATCACGAAGCGGAAGGATGCGGGGACGCTGTCCCGCCAGGTCTCCACCACGTGGCTGCGGGGCATCCGGTAGAAGGTGTTGTTGATCTCCACCGTCGGCAGCCGGCTGGCGTAGTACGTGAGCCACTGGTCCTGATGCACGTCCGGCGGATAGAACCGTCCGCGCCACTCCTTGTAGCTGTAGCCACTGGTGCCGGCGAGAACTTGCGTGCTCATGGATCCTTCCTCACGCCCGGGGGCGGAATACTACCTCATCCGCGCCGGATCGGAGACCTTCCCTCGACCGACGTCGCTGTCACCACACCGTCATCGCACGATCACGATTCCGTCATGTCCTGATCATTTCAGTGCAACCAGCGCCGTCTATCTTCGAAGCGCTTTTAACCTAACCCGAGGGAGCGCTTCTACTCAATGAATCACAAAGAGATCATCGATATCGACGACAGCGGTATCAGCAACACATCCGGCAACCGGCCGTTCGCCGACGTGCTCCGTGCCTCCCGGCGCCGGATACTCACCGGCGGCCTGGCGGCTGCTGCGACGGGGTTCCTGGCGCCCGCCACCGGTCTTGCCAGGCACGGCAGAGATGAGGGATACGGCAAAGACGGCAGCAAGCCATGGCAACCGCTCATCGGCTTCCGGCCCGTGCCCCTGCCGCCGGTGGCGGGATTCGGCCCGGAACCCTCCATCTCGGACGACTATGAATACGACGTGCTGATTCCCTGGGGCACGCCGATCAGGCGAGGCATCAAGCCTTACGAGGGCGATCCCGCCTCCCGTCCCACGGCGGCGGAGCAGGCGGAGATGATCGGCATCGGTCACGACGGCATGTGGTTCTTCCCGATCGGCCGTGGCCGGCTCGCGAACAAGCTGGGCATTCTCTGTATCAATCACGAATTCGGTGACAACAATCATCTGCTCGGCAAGCCGGCGCCGGAGAGCCTGGAGGACGTCCGTCTCTCCCAGCATGCGCACGGAGTGGCGGTGGTCGTCATCGGCGAGTGGCACGGTCACTGGAAGCTCCTCTACAGCCGACTCAACCGCCGCATTCACGTGAACACGGAGGTCGCCTTCAGCGGTCCCGTAGCGGGCTCGTCGTACCTCGAGAACGGCGCTGCCAACCCCTACCTGGGGACGGTCAACAACTGCGCCAGCGGCTACACCCCCTGGGGGACGTACCTGACCTGCGAGGAGAACTTCAACGGTTACTTCGGCGCCACCGGCGAATGGACGGCCAGCGAGGGCGAATCCCGCTACGGTTTCTCGTCCGGCGGCTTCGGCTACGGCTGGGAGGACTATGACCCGCGGTTCGACCTGTCGAACCCGGAATACCGGAACGAGCAGAACCGGTTCGGCTGGGTCGTGGAGATCGATCCGAAGCGTCCGTGGCAGAAGCCCGTGAAGCGGACGGCGCTGGGCCGCGTCAAGCACGAGGGTGCCACCGTGGTCGAAGGCCAGGGCGGTCGCGCAGTCGTCTACATGGGCGACGACGAGCGTTTCGATTACATCTACCGGTTCGTCTCCGCGAAGAACTGGAAATCCATGGCCGCCAAGGGGCAGAGCCCCCTCGACGATGGCACCCTGTATGTAGCCAAGTTCAACGACGACAACACGGGCGAGTGGCTGCCGCTGACCATCGACAACCCGGCCCTGGCAGGCCGTTTCGCGGACCAGGCCGAGCTCCTGGTGAACACGCGGATCGCCGCCGACATCGTCGGCGCCACGCCCATGGACCGGCCGGAGTGGATCGCCGTCGCCCCGAACGAGGACGTGTACTGCACACTGACCAACAACAGCCGCCGGACGGTGCCGAACGGACCCAACCCGCTGGCCCCGAACCCGGACGGTCACATCCTGCGCTGGCGCGACAGCCACAAGCACACGGGTACCACCTTCGAGTTGGACATCTTCCTCATCGCCGCTGACACCCACGGCACGGACGAGTCCTTCGCCAGCCCGGACGGCATCTGGGCCGATCCGGACGGCCGCATCTTCATCCAGACAGATGGTGGTCAGAAGGACGGACTGAACAACCAGATGCTGGTCGCGGACTCCAGGACAGGCGCCGTCAGCCGCCTGCTCACGGGTGTCACCGGTGACGAGATCACCGGCATCACGGTGACCCCGGACCGGCGGACACTGTTCTGCAATACCCAGCATCCCGGTGACGGCGACCCCACCGCGTCCAACTTCCCGGCGCCGACCGACGGGGTGACGATCCCCAGGGACTGCACCTTCGTGGTCCGCAGAAAGAACGGCGGCATCGTCGGTTCCTGATCCCGGGCGCTCCGTATTCGCTTCGGCACCGCCCCCTGGCCCCGGCACTCCTGCCGGGGCTTTTTTTCAGCCGTCCTGCTTTTCAGTCGTCTTTGGGAAACGGCTTCATCTTCTCGAGCAGCCGGTCGGGCTCCGCATTGCTGGTGCCGGCCATGGCGCGATCCACCATCCGGTCGTACTTGGGATCGAGCCGGTCGAGCTTGCTCGCCTTGGAGAGGTGCACGGAGGGCCTGGAGACGATCCGCTCCGCGCTGCCAGCGCAGTGCGCGCAGCGCACGGTGTCGGTAGCCTCCGATATCCGTGCCACGACGGCGGTGATCTCACCGCAGGCGGAACAGCGGTACTCGTAGACGGGCACTGTTCAGCCCGCGAGCCGCGCGCCCGTGTCGATGAAGGCCTGCAGGCTCAGGTTGTAGCGCGGCAGCAGCTGGCGCGCCAGGGGGCTGGGTGCTTCGAAAACACCCTGGTCCAGATCCAGCGTCAGCAGGCTCTCGCCGCGGCCCCGTGCCCGCTGCTTGAGGTAGGCATTCCAGTCCTTCGGGTTCATGCGCAGAACGAGCGATGCGTCCCGGAGGTCCACGTCCGACTCGATGCCGGCCACCTCGAAGGCTTCGAAGCGCACCAGGCGGGTCTCGTCTCCCAGCGCCAGACCGAGGACCAGGTCCGTGGAGCCGAGCTTGCGGTAGTCCGGATCCTGGTTGATCGCCTCCCTCGCCGCCTCGAGCCAGTCGAGCTTCGGTTTCGCCCGCGCCATCAGCCCACCTCCCGCGCCAGATACTGAGTCATCTCCCGGGGCATCATCTCCGCATTGCGGTGCACGCCCAGCCACTCGCAGGCGTCGACGTAGCTACCCATGAAGTCGCCCATCATGCGCCGGTACTCGGCCATGCCCGCCGTGCCCGCATGCTCGATGCCGCCGGCGAACACCACGGCCAGCGCTTCACGGAGCACGTGGTCCTTGAGTTCCCTGGCGAAGATCCGGTCACCGATGAACAGCAGCTGCTGCATGATCAGGCTCATGTCCTCCTGGTGCGCGCAGGCGTACTGCAGGTGCTCGAGCCCGTAGGTCATGTGCCGGGCCTTGTCCTGCAGCGCATACCGGTACAGGCGCGATTCCGCCTCGTTGTAGGCGTGCTTCTCCAGATAGCGCAGCATCGTGGTGGTGAACGTGCCGCGCAGCAGGAACAGGTAGGTCACGGCCTCCGTCCAGCCACCCCGGCTCTCCAGGATCATCCGGTTGACCTCCCCCGGACCTTCCAGGCCGAGGCCGCCACCACCCACCAGGGCCCGCTTACGGAACGCCTCGAACTGACGCGCGCCGTCGAACGACGCCGTGGCCAGGTACTGCTTCACTTCGTGATAGCCGTAGGCCATCTGGTGCTGCCAGCTGGAGATGGTCTCGATGTCGCAGTTGGCGTACTGGCAGAGCTCCGTGCACACCTGGCAGATGGCCCGCTCGAGCCCTTCGTTGAGCGGCGTGACCGTGGACCAGGGAATGTCCGTTGCCGGGGCCCAGCGTCGCTGGATGGCTTCCTCGTACAGATCGGCAGCGCTTTCGGCCCACAGGTCCGCCTTGTCGCGGATCGCGTAACCCAGCGGCGGCACGCCTTTCTTGGGAATGGCACCGCGCGGGTTGCGGGTCTGGTCCTGCCACTGATCGGGGATCTCGCCGTAGATCCCGACGTTGATGTCACCGAGCCTGAGCCCGTGCTTGCCCGGCTTGACCCGCGTGCCCCACTGGTTGCTGCGGCCCCGCCAGTCCAGCTTCGGCTGCGGGATGCCTTCGATGGCGCCGGGGTGTCCGGTCTCACTCTCTTTCGCCGCCTGACTTGCTTTGGCTCTCGCCATGGCGTCCTCTCCCCTCAGGCTGCGCTGGCCTGGACCATGCCCATCAGGTTGGAGCGGCCGTTCTCGAATCGCTCACCGAATCCGGCCGACTTCACCCGCTTCACGTATTCCTGCACCTGCCGCTTGCGGATGGCCATGAGCTTCCTGAAGCCCTCGTCGTACTGGTCCTTGCCGCCGCCGAGCAGAATCGCCAGGGCCTCCGAGCTCGCGGTCTGAGCGCCGGCCGGGTTCTGGGATCCGGCGAGAATCTGCCGCTCCGCCTCGTCCAGATAGCACTCGATCTCTTCCCGGCGCTCCGGCGCCGTCTCCGCCATGTAGCGCATGTGCATGACGCCGAACGCCACGTGCCGCGCCTCGTCCTGGGCACACAGACGGTATATGGCCTTCTCCGCGTCGTTGTAGGCCATGAGCTCACCCATGCGGAAGATCGTGAGCACCGCGCCTTCCCCGGAGATGTGCAGCCTCGAGGACATCTCCGTGAAGTCCCGCGCCAGATCGATGCTGCCGACGACGCCCGCCGTGCCGCCGGTGGCCTGCATCAGCCCGCCGCCATTGGCCAGCGCCCGCTTGCGGAAGACGTCCATGTGCCGGGACTCGTCCATCACCTGGGCGAGCAGGACGTTGCGCGGCTCGAAGTAGTCGGGGGTGGTCTGGGCGATCCAGCGCGCGGGCACGTCGCCGGCGACGAACTCCACCTCGGTGAGGAAGGTGGCCAGCTCGCACTCCGCCTCCTCGATATCGTCCGGAAGCGGTTCGATGGTGTGCCAGGGCACGTCGGTGGCCGAGCTCCACTGCCGCTGCAGCGCCTCCTCGTAGAGGAACGAGGCGTTGTCCAGCCAGATCTCGCTCTTCGAGCGGACCGAGTAGCCGCCGATGCGGTAGGAATTGTTGCGGGCGCCGGCGCCGCGCGGCCGGCCCGTCATGTTGTCCGAGAAGTCCGGCGCATCGCCGTAGCTGCCGATCTGGATGTCTGCCAGGGTGAGTCCCTGCTTGCTCGTGGTGGCATGCATGCCCCACTCGCCCTGCCGGTCCATCCAGTCGAGCTTGAGCGGCTCCTCGCGGGTGGTTTCCACCTTTTCCTTACTGACGTCCATGGTGATCTCCCGTCGACCCTCCCGAAGTCTTGAGCGGCTCAACTTAGCCCATTTGCTGGGCCGAAACCAGCCTGACTACACTAGGCGCCCGGGAGGAAACCTCATGCACGAATCACCCGCCACGAATCCGTTCGAACGCTTGTCAGCACGAGTCTGCATCCTCCTGCTCTGGTTCTGTCTGGCAGCACCCGCGGTGCGTGCCGCCGATGCCGATTACCTGAGCCCGGATCTCCGGGCGCGCGTGGAAAAGCTGAAGGTGGATCTGGCGTATCTCCCCACCGGCGCGATGAACATCGAGGAACGGGCCCGCATCCTCTGGGAGTGGGCGAATGCCTACGCCATGGGCGGTGGGACCCTGCCGGTGAACCTCACCCAGGCGGTGGGTGCCGTCTTCGCCTACGCGGACACACCCCGGCTCGCCGCGGTGCTGGACGACTTCGTCTTCGAGATGACGCTGCTCGACGAGACCCCCGACGCCATCGGTCCTCTCAGTGCCGACCTGGGGCCGTTTGAGGCCCGAAGCTTCGTGACCATCCGCCAGACCTACACGGTGGGCAGCCGGCCGATCCAGACCGGCGGCGGCTTCCTGGTGGCCCGGCACTTCATGCCCAACTACGGCGTCTGGCAGACCCGGGACCCATCCGCAGACAACTACCTCTCCATCGCGAGCTCCAACGCCGCCGTGGGATTCACGGTGGACTCCGCACCCGTCGCCGGCATGCATGGCGGTTTCCGGGGCGCAGCGCCCGCCCTGGTTTTCCGGCTGGCCACCGGCACGCTGGTTCCCGGCGACACGGTGACGATCACCTATGGCGACACCAGCCGCGGCGGTCGGGGAATGCTCATGGCCGATTTTTCCAGCGACCGGATGCCGCTGCCCCTGTACCTCGCCTTCAACGCCGACGAACCCTTCTTGACCCTGCCCATTCAACCCATCGCGGTGACCGGCACCACGTTTGCCGGCCTGAACGGCTTCGCACCGTCGGTGGTGCGGCCGGGGGAGCCGTTCACGCTCTCCGTGCGCGGTGAGGACCCCTACCGGAACCGCGCGAAGGACGGCCACCCGCCGGTGGAGGTTCGGCGCGGCGACACCGTGCTGGCCCGATTGCCGGCGAACGACAACGCCATCAGCCTGGTGGAGCTCAGCCTGTCCGAGCCCGGCGCCTACCACCTCAGCCTGGCCACCGCCGACGGTGCGGTCACCGGCGAGGTCAACCCGATCCTGGTGAGCGCCGAGGCGCCGGATCGGATCTTCTGGGGCGATACCCACGGTCACTCCGGCTTCGCGGAAGGCATCGGCACGCCGGAACGGTTCATGACCTGGGCACGGGACGATGCGCGCCTCGATTTCGTGACCCACTCCGAGCACGACATCTGGATGGACGACGCGGAGTGGGAGGTACTGCGCGACAACGTCACGACCTACAGCGAAGAGGGGGCCTTCATCGCCTACCTCGGCTACGAGTGGACGGTGCGCAACCTCCAGGGTGGTCATCACAACGTCCTCTACCGCACGCCGGAGGGCAGGCAGCGGATTCCGGTGCAGTTCTATCCCACCCTGTCGCGCCTGTATCAGGGCCTGCGCGAGGCGGCGGCAACGGACGACGTGGTGGTGATTCCCCACGCCCACCAGGCCGGCGACTACCGCCAGAGCGACCCGGAGCTCGAGCCCCTGGTGGAGATCGCCTCCATGCACGGCAACTTCGAGTGGTTCGGCCGCCTGTACCTGAACCACGGCCATCGGGTGGGCTTCGTCGCAGCCTCCGACAACCACCTGAGCCAGCCCGGCTATTCCGCGCCGGGTAACGGCAACCTGGCCCAGCCCGGCGGGCTCGGCGCCGTGCTCGCCGCGGAGAAGACCACGGATGCGATCTTCGACGCCATGCGTGCGCTGAAGGCCTACGCGACCACCGGCGACCGGATCATCCTGGACGTTTCGGTGAACGGCACCGGGATGGGCGGGCGGGCCGCTTTCGCAGCCGACCGGCGCCTGAGCGGCCGCGTCATCGGCACCGCGCCCATCGAAAGCATCACCGTGTTCCGCAACGACGAGCCGATCTGGACACAGGATTACCTCACCGACACCACGGGAGGCACTGGCGACACGGAGGAGCTGCTGCTGAGCTTCTCCTCCGACTCGCGGCCCTGGCATCCCGGCGACAACCCGCGGGGCTGGCGGCACTGGCGCGGCACCCTCACCGTGCAGGGCGCCACGCTGGCCGCGATCCGCGGCATGGACTTCCACAACAGCCTGTTCCAGCACCTGACCCCGGATCCGAAGAACGCAAACCGGGTCAGGTTCAGCACCCTCACCCGTGGCGACACCAGCTCGCTGGCGATCACCCTGACCGGCGCACGGCGTAGCGCCAGCGTGCTCCTCGAGCTCGAGGACACGGAGGAAACCGGCGGCGGGCCGCCCGTCTACCGGCAACCCCAGCAGGTGGCCGGCGGCCGGGTGACCCTCGAGCTCGCCGATATAACTGCGGGTCGCCTCGAGCAGGACGTGCCGGCCACCGACTACGTGGACCGGGTCGTGCTCAGACGCCGCATCAGCGACGGGGCGCGGGATGTCCGCTTCGAGCTTACGGATACCTCGTCGCGTCAGGGTGACTACTACTTCGTGCGGGTACGTCAGGCCAACGACGCCATGGCCTGGTCGAGCCCGGTCTGGGTCGGCGGGTTTCCGCCGCGATGAGCGACACCTTCGCCCTGCACCCGGTGCTCGCCACCGACACGCTGCCCGTCGCGAGTCTCGACGTGTCGGAGCTGCTGCTCATGAACGACGCGCGGTTTCCCTGGTGCATTCTGGTGCCCCGGTTTCCCGAGCTCACGGAGCTGCACCAGCTGCCGGCAGCCGTGTGGCCAACGTTCTTCGACGAGCTCACGCGAGTTTCCAGGTGCCTGCTGGCGCAGCCGGGTATCACCAAGATCAACGTGGGTGCCCTGGGCAACCGGGTAGCACAGCTGCACGTCCACGTCGTGGGACGGCACCCGGCGGATGCGGCCTGGCCGGGGCCGGTGTGGGGAGCAGGAACCGCCGAGGCCTACGATCAGGCCTCGGCGCGCGCCCTGCTCGAGCGCCTGAGATCGGAAGCGGCGGCCGCTCCCGGCTAGATGCGCTCGATGATGGTGGCGGTGCCCATGCCGCCGCCGGTGCACATGGCGATGAGTGCGGTTTCCTTGTTCTCACGCTCCAGCTGATCCAGCGCCGTGCCGATCAGCATGCCGCCGGTAGCGCCGATGGGGTGACCGAGGGCGATGGCACCGCCGTCGATGTTCACCACGTCGTGGGAAACACCCATGTCCTTCATGAACTTGAGCACCACGGAAGCGAACGCCTCGTTGATCTCCCAGAGATCGATGTCCTGCTTGGTCATACCCGCCTTCTTCAGGCAGCGCTCGGCAGCCGGCGCCGGCGCCGTGAGCATGATCAGCGGTTCCGTGCCGGCGGTGGCCGTCATCCGGATACGCGCCCGGGGCTTGAGGCCATGAGCCTTGGCGTAGTCGGGGCTGGTGATCAGCACCGCGCTGGCACCGTCCACCACGCCGGAGGAATTGCCTGCATGGTGCACGTGGTTGATGGTGGAGACGCCGGGATACTTCGCCTTCGCTATCTCGTCGAACGCCGCCGGGAACCCGGGCGCGTGGTAGGCCCCCATGGCCTCGAAGGACGCCTTCAGTCCGGCCAGGCTCTCCAGCGTGGTGCCGGGGCGTGGGTGCTCGTCGTGATCGAGCGCCAGCTGGCCGTCGTTGTGATAGATCGGCACCAGGGCCTTCCTGAACCGGCCTTCGGCGATGGACCGCTCGGCGCGTTTCTGGCTCTCCACCGCATAGGCATCCACGTCCTCACGGCTGAAGCCCTCGATGGTGGCGATGAGGTCGGCGGAGATGCCCTGCGGCACCTGTGGATGCAGGCCGAGCAGGTGCTCGTTGTTGGCGTGGAAACCGTCCGCGTGGGTCGGCGAGTAGCGGGACATGAACTCCACGCCGCCGCCGATCACCGCCTCCTGATGGCCGGACATCACGCCCATGGCGGCGAAGGTGACCGCCTGCTGGCCGCTGCCGCAGAACCGGTGCAGGGTGACCCCGGTGGTGGTCAGCGGCCAGCCTGCGTCGAGCACGGACATGCGGGCGATATCGTGGGCATGATCCCCGCTGCCGGCGCCGCAGCCCGCGACCACGTCTTCGATGTCCGCCGGGTCGAACCCGACCTTGTCCTTCAACCCGTTCAGCACCTGCGCCATGCAGCGCTGCGGATGGATCTCGCTCAAGCTGCCGACGCCCGCCTTGCCGCGGCCTCGCGGTGAGCGGACGGCGTCGATGATCCAGGCTTCTCGCATGATGTCCCCCTTGTTCCTTTTGTGATGGTCTGATGAAAAACTCGATGAGCCGCCGATTCTACTCCGGCGGCATCGGGATGTCGTTCACGTGCACGGGCACGTCATAGCCGCGCTGCACCGCCGGACGGCGGGCGATCTCCACATACCAGCGCTTGAGGTTCGGATAGCCCGCCCAGTCGATGCCCTGCCACTCGAAGCGCGAGATCCACGGCCAGGTGGCCATGTCGGCGATGGAGTAGCTGCCGGAGAGATAGGCCCGCTCTTCGAGCCGCCGGTCCAGCACCCCGTACAGCCGTGCCGCCTCGGCCGCGTAACGGGCCTCCGCGTAGGGCGCCTTGCCCGGATTGAACTTCAGAAAGTGGTGCGCCTGGCCGAGCATGGGGCCCACGCCGCCCATCTGCAGCATCAGCCACTGCACCGTTTCCCAGTGGTCGTCGCCCCGGAAAGCGTCGTGGGTGTCCGCCAGGTAGAGCAGGATGGCCCCGGATTCCATGAGGGCTCTGCCCGCCGACCGGTCGACGATGGCGGGAATCTTGCCGTTGGGGCTGATCGCGAGAAAGGCCGGGGTGTGCTGCTCGCCGGCGCCGATGTCGACCGGGTGCACCGTGTACTCGAGGCCGAACTCCTCCAGCGCGATGGAGATCTTGCGGCCGTTGGGGGTCGGCCAGGTGTAGAGGTCGATCAACGTCAGGCCGCCCGCGTCGCGGGCAGGGATCGGCCCTGGGTCTCGAAGACCAGCTGCGGCCAGCGGCGGGTGCTGGCGATACGGGCGAGAGACGTCTTGGCGTTGACCGCCACGGGCCGCCCCACCTCGTCGAGCAGCGGCAGGTCCTCGCAGCTGTCGGTGTAGAAATAGGCATCCGCCAGATCCGCCTGACGGAATGCGGTGTGGACTTCCGCCGCCTTCTTCTTGCCGGGCCCGTAGCAGGGTGTGACGTTACCCGTGATCAGGCCGTTTCTGACTTCCAGCTCCGTACAGTAGATCTGATCCACCGAGAGCTCCCGGGCGATGGGCTCCACCTGGTAGCGGCTCGCGGAGGTGACGATCACGACGTCGTGGCCGAGGGTCTTGTGGGTGTCGATGAGCCGTCGGCCCTCCTGGTAGATGATGGGCCGGATGCGGCGCGAGAAGGCCCGCTCACCGAGTTCCTTCATCTCCGCTTCGGACATGCCCACCAGGCCGCGGACGGTGGACTCGAGCAGCTGGTGATAGTCGGACCGTCCCAGTCCCCAGTGCAGGAAGATGCCGGCATGGGCAATGATCCGCTTCGGCGACAGGGAACCCGACCACATCTTGGTCAGCGCCAGCGCCGTGATCGAGTAGCCGGCGATCAGGGTTCTGTCCAGGTCGAAATAGGCCACCACCGGGCGGCCGGGCTCCGCCGGGCCGCGGGCGGTCAGCTCGTCAAGGTACCCGCTGAAATCCGTGGTGTTTCTGGCCGTTCTTCCCATGTCTGTCGCCGCGTCGGGCCGGATATTTAACCGTCTGACGCCCGCCAGCGCCAGGCCGGGCGCGGTCCGGGCCGCCTGTGACCCCGCTCACAGATCGGGCGCCTGCTCGTTGTGGCAATCGGACCCATCCGCCACTCTGGCCGCACAGCAATCCCGCCACGCCCTCATGCAGACAGCGGATGTCCTGCCATGTTCCAGATAACCCTCTGGTCCGTCCCGCCACTGCTGGCCGCCCTGGTCAGTGTCGGCGCCTATCTGCGCGCCCGCCAGATGAAGCGGGTACCGGGGATGCAGGCGCTGCTGGCGCTGCTGGCCGCGGTGATGTTCTGGTCCGGCGCCCAGTTCGTCGGCTCCCTGTTTGCCGTCCCCACCATCCAGCTGCTGGCGGCGAAGCTCGCCTACTTCGGCATCGTGATCACCCCCGTCGCGTGGCTGGTCTTCGCGGTGAGCTATACCCGGCGCCAGATGCGCCTGCCGCGCACGGCGCTGAATCTGATCTGCATCGTGCCCGCGATCACCATCACCCTGGTGATGACCGACAACTGGCACGGTCTGATCTGGCAGGAGGTCACCTTCGTGCAGGCAGAGGGCGTGTCCGCCATGCTCAACCGTCACGGTCCGTGGTTCTACGTGCACGCGTTCTATTCCTACGGGCTGCTGGTGGTCGCCACCACCATCCTGGCCTGGTCCATCGGCCACACCACCGGTGCCTGGAAGCCGGTGGTCGCCGTCATTGCGGCGCCCGTCGTGGTGGCGGCTGCCAATCTCTTCTATCTGTCTCCCTTCAACCCTGCACCGTGGTTCGATATGACCACGCTCGGTTTCGCCGCCGCCGCCATGATTCTGGACGGTGGCGTGCTCCGCTTCGGCGTCCTGAACACCATGCCGGTGGTGCGCGACCGGGTGGTGGAACAGCTCCGCGATGGGGTCATCGTCATCAGTCCCGATGGCTCGATCGTCGACATCAACGAATCCGCCCTGCAGATCCTCCGCTGCAGCCGGGCGGAGCTCGGCGACCGCACCATCGCCAGTTTCCTCACCGCGCTGACCATGGACGAGCTCGCGCGTCACGACCGTCCGGACGGCCAGGTTCTGGAGACCATCCTCCGCGGCCGGGCTTACGACATCAGCACGTCCTCCCTGGACGACACCAATCCGGATGCGGACGCCGTGCTCGTGCTCCGGGACGTCACCGATCGGCGCAAGACCGAGCACGATCTCCGCCAGGCGCAGGAGGAGCTGGTCCGGCTCGCCCACACCGACTACCTCACCGGTATCCACAACCGGCGTTTCTTCATGCAGCGCCTGGCCGAGGAAATCGAACGGGTTCGCCGCCACGGCGGCCGCCTGTCGGTGCTGCTGTTCGACCTGGACTACTTCAAGAAGGTGAACGACCAGTGCGGTCACACCGCCGGCGACGAGATTCTCAAATCGGTGGCGGACGCGACGGTGGCGGTGAAGCGCATCACCGACGTGGCCGCGCGGATCGGCGGCGAGGAGTTTGCGCTGCTGCTGCCGGAGACGGATCAGACCGGTGCCGTGCGCATCGCGCAGCGGCTGCGCCAGGCCATCGCCCGGATCAGCCATCCGGCCACTGAATCCAGGCGGATCCGGGTCACGGCCAGCATCGGCGTCGCCACTGTCGGCGCGCGGACGCACGAGCTCGAGAACGTGCTCAATCACGCCGACGAGGCGCTCTACAAGGCCAAGCACTCCGGGCGCAACGCGGTCTGCTGCGCCGACA
The DNA here is from genome assembly GCA_050185825.1 of Pseudomonadales bacterium. Taxonomy (GTDB): domain Bacteria; phylum Pseudomonadota; class Gammaproteobacteria; order Pseudomonadales; family Azotimanducaceae; genus SZUA-309. Next base: position 146,042 of record JBFWZA010000004.1, read on the forward strand.
TCTCTGCCGGCGCCTGAGACCGTTCAGTGCACGTGCCCGCCGGCGGCAGACCGTCCGCCTGTTACGGGGCGTCCTCCAATCCCGCTTCGGCTTGAGGTTCGGCATCGACAGCGGCATCGGCCGCATCCGGCTTCGCCAGCAGATCGGACAGATCGCCCAGGATCTGCTCCGCGACGTAGCTCGCCACCCGGAACTCACCGGCATAACGGTCGCTGGTGAGCACGTACTCGTCCTCGGGCTCGTTGAAGCGGAAGGTCAGCTGCTGCCCGCCGTCGGCGGTCTCCAGGCGCACCGTCGACGCGTCGCCGAGGGTCATGGTCTGCTCCTGCGCGGCGCCCTCGTCCTGCGGGGCACTCTCGTCCTGCGCGGCGCCCTCGGCGTCCGTGCGCTCGCCGCTCCGGTGAAGCCCCAGCACCGACAGGCGCTCGAAGCGTTCCAGATATCGTCGCACCGCTTCCGGGTCCGTCGCCGCACCATCCAGGGTCCAGCCCGCGTCGCCGGCCTGCGCCAGCACCCGACCCTCCGGCAGCTCGATGCGGCGGATGCCTTCGCTCGCGAAGAGCTGTTTGTCGAGCCAGTCGTCAGTGGTCATCGGCAGCTCGTGCACGGCGAAGTCGATGCTGTAGATGGCATCCTCGCCGTCACGACGGGCATGCACACGTCGGTAACCCGGCGAGGTACCGAGGTAGACCGAATCCAGAAGATCGTCGCCCGCCAGGAAGTCGATACGCCGCTGATGCTTGTCTGTGGTGACCTCGAAACGTTCCCGGCTGTCTTCGCTGGTGGCCACCGGCCAGCTCGCGCTGCCGCCGGTGAGCCTGTCGATCACGCCCTCGATCTTCTCCCCATCCGCCGGCAGATCGCCGACACGCCAGCCGTCCGACGTGCGGGCCAGGTTGACGCTGTCCGCGTCGGAGCCGCTGATCGTGACGGCAGTCACCGCCTTCGGGTCCAGCTCCAGGAACTGCGTTTCAGCGTCGCCGCCGCCGGCCGTGAAGAAGGCCACGCCGACCAGCACGAGCTGGAGTGCCAGCAGGGCGGCGAGCAGTCCGATTCTGGTGTTCATGGCGCACCTCCCGCCAGCCAGCTCCGATACCTGGCTCTCTGTCCCGACAGCCGGCGCCGGTGAACGAGGAAGACGAGCCCGATGCCGAGCACGGCCAGCACGTAGTTCGCGATCTCCACCGTGATCTCGGTGGATTCCGCCAGCGGCGGCAGGGTCCGATTGAAATGGCCCCGGGCGCGGATGGACAGCAGGCTCTGGTCTTCCAGGGCCCAGTCCGCGATGTTTGCCATGAGCTGGGTGGTGTTGGAGTAGATCACCCCTTCCGCCGAGCCGATGAGCCTCAGCATCTGGTCTGCCAGGAAGGTGTTGGAGGCGAACAGGATCAGCCGCGCGCTCTCCGGCGAGCGCTCGATGACGCTGGAGACCACGCCGAGCGCGTCGCCGTCCGGGTCCGCCTCGTCCGCCGCAGCCTCCGACCCCTCGTCGATGTCGCCTTCCGAGTCCGGTGCCTCCAGCAGCGGCGAGCGCCTGCCGGCGAAGGCCGACTCGAAACGGCCTTCCAGCATGACGGCGAGCGCCTGGCTGCCCTGCTCGCCCTCCGGCCGGAAGCCGGACAGCCCCTGCTCGGTGATCCTCGGCATGATGTCCAGGCTCTCGGAGAGCCAGCTGCCTGGCGAGCTCTCGAGCAGCGTGGTGACGGTAAGACCCTTTTCCGCCGCAGCCCCCGCATCGATGGGGGAGGCCCAGGTGAGGGTGAGCTGGGGCAGACCGCTGAAGAAGCCCACCTTTTCGTTGATGCCGTCGTCGCGCAGGTCGACAAAGTACGGGTAGTCGAGCATCACCAGCTCCTGGAAGCTGAAACCGCCCACCTGACGGGTCACCGGCGCGGGGAACGCCGCATTCCGGGGATCCATCACCAGACTCTCTGCCATGCTCAGGCCGTGGTGTGCGAGCCAGTCGCTGAGCCCGCTCTCCCGCGGGGTCGCGAACAGGCTCTGCTGCTGCAGTGAGGCATTGAACGGCGACGTGGCCAGCACCACGGTGCCGCCCTGCATGAGGTACTGATCGATGGCAAACACCTGCTTCTCGTCGAGCCCGTCCGGGTCCACCACCAGCAGCAGATCGGCCGCTTCCGGCACCCGTCCGTTCTCCAATCGGGTTTCCTCCAGATTGAAATCCCCGCGCAGGAACTCCGTAAGCTGCTCGAACTGATTGGACAGGTCCGGGGCACCCATGCTCATGTAAGGCGGTGCTTCCGGCGCCACCAGCGCGACGGTCTTCAGCAGGCCGGACGCGAACCGCTTGAGCCCCTCCTGCACGCCGCGCTTGGTCGACTCCAGGGAGAGACCTTCCGGCAGCGGGATCTGCACCACGGTGTCGCCGTCGGTGAGCGTCAGGTAGAAGTAAAAGGTGTTCGTATCGAAGAGCCCGGCCGCCATGGGTTGAAATCCGTAGTCGGCGGCAATCTCAGCGGCCAGGCTGCCGTCTCCCGCTTCCGGATCGAGGAACTCCGCGGACAGCCGGCCACCGGACTCCGCGACAAGCGCTTCAACGGCCTCGCTGAGCACGCTCTTGTAGTCCACGAGCGGTTCCGGCAGCCGGTCGTCCGCCGACAGGTAGCCGACGAAGCGCACCGGCTCCTTCAGGCTCGCGAACAGGTTGCCGCCTTCCTGGAAGCCGTAGATCACTTTCTTCACGGCGCGGGTGAGGTCGAATTCCGGATTGCGGAGCTGCACGTCGAGCTCCGACTCGCCGGCCACCTTCACCTCGATCAGATCCCGGAAACCGAGCACCTCGAACTGATCGCCGTAGGTGATGAGCACATCGAAGTAGGAGTTCACCAGGCTCGCCTGATAACGATCCGCCACCTGGAAGGGCACGGGGCGGATCCCGTACTTGGTGTTGATCTCGTCCTCCACCGCCGGGTCGGTGACCGGGTCCACCACGTCCACCCGGACGTTGTCGCCGCCGGCGACAGCGAACTCGCGCAGCAGGTCCCGCATCTGCGGTACCAGGGGCGCCAGCAGCGGGTGGGTCTTGGCGCTGAAGAAGCCACGGATCTGCAACGGCTCCCGGAGCTGGGAGAGATAACCGCGGGTGGCGTCGGAGATCGTGTAGATCTGGCCTTCGGTCATGTCCACGCGCAGCCGGTTGAGCGGCGACAGCCAGACGTTGGCCAGCAGCAGGTTGGCCACCAGCAGCCCCGTACCGAGCATCCAGCGTCGGTGCCCGGCGCGCTCCCCGTCCCGTGCCCAGCGCTGGGTTTCCAGGGCGTAGACGTTCAGCGCCAGGAACAACACCAGCAGGGAGGCGTAGAAGTAGAGATCGCGGAAGTCGAGCACCCCACGGGTGATGGCATCGAAGCGGGAACCGCTGCCGATCGCCCGCATCAGGTCCGCACCGGCACCGCCCACCAGATCCGTGAGCACCGGGCTGCCGATCAGATAGAAGACCCCGCAGGCGAAGGAGGCGACGATGAGGCTGACGATCTGGCTGTCCGTGCGCGCGCTGATGAAGAGGCCAATGGCCAGGTAGGCGCCACCGAGCATCATGGCCGCCACGTAACCGGCAACCACCGGGCCCCAGTCCAGATCGGCGATCAGGGAGACGCTGACGGGCAGCGGCAGGGTGAGCAGCAGCGCCAGGCCGAGCAGCAGCCAGCAGGCCAGGAACTTGCCGACGACGAACTCCCAGCCGGTAGCCGGCAGCGTCACCACGAACTCCAGCGTGCCGGTGCGGCGCTCCTCGCTCCACATGCGCATGGTGAGCGCGGCGGAGAGGAAGATGAGCAGCACGGGCAGCCACTCGAACATGGGGCGCACGTCGGCGACGTTGCGGGCGAAGAACGCCTCCCCCCAGAAGAAGACGAACAGGGTCACCGCGAGGAACGTCAGCAGGAACAGGTAGCCGATGGGGGAGGCGAAGAACAGCGTCAGCTCTTTCCTCGAGACCCGCAGGATGGAATCAGGCCGCATGGGATACCTCCGCCGTCCGGGCACCGGCCGCCGTCACCTCGCGGAACACCGTTTCCAGATCGCGGCGCTGCAGAGACAGCTCGTAGAGCGGGTGGGCGCCGCCGACCACCGCTTCCGCGACGGCTTTCGCCGCCGTATCCAGATCACCGCTCACCGTGACCGCATAGCAACCCGGGGACGCCACCTGCACCTCCGCGACGCAGGGCAGACGCCGGAGCTGGTCCGGCAGGCCCGCGTCCTCGTGGCTGCGCAGCCGGTAGGTCCTGCTCTCCTTGAGGTCGGAAAGCCGTTCGTCGAGCACCAGCTCGCCGCCGCGCAGAATGATGGCCCGATCACAGATGGCGTCCACTTCCTGCATGATGTGGGTGGAGAGAATGACCGTTGCCGACGCGGCGAGCCGCTGGATGAGCGAGCGCATGTGCTCGGTCTGCGACGGATCGAGCCCATTGGTGGGCTCATCGAGGATCAGCAGCCGCGGTTCGTGCAGGATGGCCTGAGCGACGCCGACGCGCTGCTTGAACCCGCGCGACAGGGTGGCGATGGGGTCCAGTGCCTTGGACTCGAGCTCCGTGGCCTCGATGGCCCGGCGCACGGCGGCCGGCGCATCGATGCCGCGCAGCTCGGCGGCATAGTCCAGATAGTCGGCCACCGACATCTCCGGATAGAGGGGCAGATTCTCCGGCAGGTAGCCGAGCCGGGACTGCACGGCCTTCGGGTCCTGTGCCAGATTCACCCCGTCCACCGTCACGCTGCCGCTGCTCGGCTCCAGATACCCCGTGAGCATCTTCATGATGGTCGTCTTGCCGGCGCCGTTGTGGCCGAGAAGGCCCACGATTTCCCCCTGACCGATGGAGAAGCTGACGTTGCTCACCGCCAGAAAATCGCCATAGCGGCGCGTCAGCCCTACCGCTTCGAGCATGTGTACCTCCACGTGAGGCCTGGAAAGGGCGGAAAAATATTCAATCGCCGCCAAAATTCAAGAGGCATGCACCAATCATGACCGATTGGTAATGTTACGCCATGCCGGAAAAACCGCTGCACCAACGACTCTCGCTCGCCGGTCCCGCCGGCGCCATCGAGGCGGAGCTGACCGGGCCCGGGACCGGTCCCGTGGCCGTGCTCTGCCACCCGCACCCACTCTACGGGGGTTCCATGCACGACGCCGTGCTGGACACCCTGGCACGGGTCCTCGCGGACCGGGGCATCGCGACTCTGCGGTTCAACTTCCGGGGTGTGGGCCGCAGTGCCGGCACCCACGACGGCGGCGACGGCGAGGTGGACGACCTGCGCGCGGTGCTCGGCTGGCTGGCGGCGAACCATCCGCACCGCCTGCGGCTGCTCGGCGGCTACTCCTTCGGCGCCGGCGTGGTGTCCCGCCTGCTCTCCGACTCCGCGGCCGGGGACATCGAGCGGGCGCTGCTGGTGGCGCCGCCGGTGGGTAGGCTCGCAGTCGCCGAGCCGGATGGCCGGATTCCGGTGGACGTCTTTGCCGGGGACGCGGACGACTTCGTCGACACGACCGTGCTGGCAGGCTGGCGCCATGCCCGCATCCACCTCATCCCCGGGGCGGACCACTTCTTCAGCGGCGCCTGGTCCACGCTCGAAGACGAGATCCGCGCGGCGCTCGATACCGCCTGACCCGTTTCAGACGATGCGCACCCCGCTCACCCACGGGTGGCCCAAGGTGAACGCTGCATAGAGGGCCATGGCCACCACCGCCGGCAGCCAGAGCTCGCGGAGCACGAGACGGTTGCGCCCGCCGAGAACGGCAGCGAAGGGCACGTTCGACGTGACAGCGGCGTAATCCCGCCAGCCATCACCGCCGGCTGCCGCCGCCTTGCGGTCCAGAAGCACGGTGCCGAGTCCCGCGACCACGGCGAAGGTGGCGAAGAACACGACGGACTGCGCATCGCCGTTGGCGGCCATGTGCACACCCGCCCAGATCAGCACGCCCCACTGAAAGGGATGCCGCGTGATCCGCGTCACCCCGCGAGCGAGCGCGGCGGCATGCGGCTCGCGAAGCAGCGCGCTGCCGCCCACCGCCGTCGGGTTTCTGACCATGAACGCGCCAGCGACCAGAAACAGCGACAGCGGCATCACCAGGCGGGCAGCGCCATGCAGTTCCGGCGAGGGAAGCCACAGGTACTCGTAACGCGGCAGGTTGTTGTAGAGCCAGATGAGGTAGCCGAGCGTCAGCACGGACACGAGGGAATAGAACGCGAGGTATCCGCGTTCGCCGAGCACGCCGACCAGCAGGGGTCGCACCCGGGTGCTGCTGATGCCGAGGTGCGTGGCCACGAACAGCAGCGCGGCCGGAAGCAGGTCGATCACGCATCCTCCGTGGGGATCCAGCAGGCGAGATCGGCTATGGTATGCGCCCCACCATCAGGACTGAAGCCATGAACCGACTGAAAGGAAAGACCGCGCTGGTGACCGGTGCGGCCAGGGGTCTGGGCGCCCGCATCGCCGAGCGATTCGTCGAGGAAGGCGCGGACGTGATCATCAACGACGTCTCGCTGGGTGCCGCATCGGCAACCGCGGAGCGGCTCGGCGGGCGCGCGGTGGCCGCCGACGTCGGCGATCCGGCTTCGGTGGCTGCCATGTTCGAGGCCGTGTCTGCCATGACGGATCGCGTCGATATTCTTGTCAACAACGCGGGCATCAGTGGTATCGAGGGTGACAACGACGCCAGGGAACGGATCCGACAGCGTGCGGAAGCCATGGCGCGGGGTGAGCCGGCCGAAGAGCTGGATGGCGGCATCGTCTCGGTGACCGACGAGCAGTGGCGGCGCATGCAGGCCGTGCACGTGGATGGAACGTTCCACTGCTGCCGGGCGGTGATGCCGCTGCTGCCGGACGGCGGCGCGATCATCAACATGGGCAGCATCATGGGCACCTTCGGGCGGGGTGGCGGCGTCGCCTACTGCACCGCGAAGGCCGCCATCCTCGGTTTCACCCGGGCGTTCGCACACGAGGTTGCGGTGCGTAACATCCGCGTCAACGCCATCGCGCCGGGCTGGATCCACACTGACATGACCGACCCGCTCGCACCCCTGCATCCGTTCCTGGAGATGCAGACGCCCATGGGGCGCATGGGCGAGCCGGACGATATCGCCTGGTGTGCCGTCTACCTCGCCAGCGACGAGGCCCGCTTCGTCACCGGCCAGACCCTGTCGCCGAACGGCGGCTGGTACATGAGCCAGTAGCGCCGCGCCTTCAGCCCGGGGGCTCGAGCGCCTCGATGAGGATGTCGAGCACCCCGTTGGGCGCCTCCGAGAGCATGGAGTGGCCGGATCCCGGGAGGGTCCTCACTACGGCCCTCGGCCCCAGCGCTGCGGCGGCGGCCCGCCCGGCCTTCTCGGGCGTCATCCGGTCGGCGCTGCCCACCACCACGGTCACCGGTGCCTCGAGGCTGTCCATGGCGGAAGGCCTGTAGGCGTTGCAGGCGGCCAGGTCCGCGTGGAACACGCCAGGATGGCAGCGCTCCATGAGTCTGAGCCCACCTTCCAGCACATACATGCCGGGCACCGGATTGCCGCCCAGGCTGCCCCGGGCGCTGTGACTCCAGACGTTGGCCATCTCGAACGCCGCGTGATCGTCGTCCGCCGCGGCCGCCAGCAGCGCATCGGTAACCGGCATCGGCAACGACGTGCCGAGCAGCACCAGCGAGGTGACCGATTGCGGGCAGCGCTCGGCAAACGCACAGGCCACGAGCGACCCCATGCTGTGGCCCACCACCGCCGCCTTCGGCACACCAAGCGCCTCGAGCAGCGTCTCGAGCCAGGCGGCCATGGCGTCGACGGACTCGAGCGGCGGGCCGCCGCTCAGGCCGTGGCCGGGCAGGTCCGGCGCCAGCACGTCGAAACCGCGGCGGGCGAAGTAGCGTGCGGGCATGACCCAGATGGTGTGATCCATACCGGCGCCGTGCAGGAAGACGACGGCTGGACGTCCATCCGCTGCAAAGGGGCGGCTGCCCGTGCCGACGAAGACAGCCTGTCCCGCGACGTCCACCCTCACCGCCGGCTCCCGGCGGCCACGGCCCGGAGCCCTTTCTTCAGGTCGCCGATCAGATCCGCAGGATCTTCGAGCCCGACCGACAGCCGGATCAGACCCTCACCGATGCCGGCGGCGGCGAGGGCCGCCGCGTCCATGCGGTGGTGGGTGGTGCTGGCGGGATGGATCACCAGCGAGCGGGCATCGCCGACGTTGGCCAGATGCGAGAAGAGCTCCAGCGCCTCGATGAACGCCCTGCCCGCCTCCCGGCCGCCATCCAGCTCGAAGCTGAACACCGCGCCTGCCCCGTTCGGCAACAGGACCTTCGCCAGCGCGTGATCCGGATGATCCGGCAGTTCGGGGTAGCTCACCGAGGTGACGAGCGGCTCAGCAGCCAGGAAAGCTACCACTTCGCGGGTGTTGGCCACGTGCCGCGCCATCCGCAGCGGCAGGGTTTCCAGGCCCTGCAGCACCTGGAACGCGGTCATGGGTGCCATGCAGGCACCGAAGTCGCGGATGCCTTCACGCCGGGCGCGGGTGATGAAGGCTGCCGGTCCGTACTCCTCGGCGAAGACCAGATCGTGAAAGCCTGCATAGGGCTCGGTGAGCGTGGGAAAGCGGTCGGACGCCGACCAGTCGAACGTGCCGCCATCCACCAGCAGACCGCCGATGACCACGCCGTGCCCGGACAGGAACTTGGTGGCCGAGTGCATGACCAGATCCGCGCCCAGCTCGATAGGCCGGCAGAGATAAGGCGTGGCGAAGGTGGCGTCCACCATGAGCGGCAACCCCTGCGCATGCGCGATCGCGGCCAGGGCCGGCACGTTGAGCACCTCCAGCCCCGGATTGCCCAGGATCTCGCCGAAGATCAGGCGTGTCTCCGGCCGGATGGCGGCCTCGAAGGCCGCCGGGTCCCTGGCGTCCACGAACGTGGTCTCGATGCCGAAGCGCGGCAGCGTGTAGGCGAGCAGGTTGTGCGTGCCGCCGTAGAGCGACCGGGACGCGACGATGTGATCACCGGCCGAGCAGAGGGTGACCACCGCCAGATGCATGGCTGCCTGGCCGCTGGCCGTGGCAATGGCGCCCACACCGCCGTCGAGCGCCGCGATCCGCTCCTCGAGCACGGCGTTCGTCGGGTTCGAGAGGCGGGAGTAGACGTGCCCCGCCCGCTCCATGTTGAACAGACCCGCCGCGAATTCCGAGCTCGGAAACACGAACGCCGCGGACTGATAGATGGGCGTGGCCCGCGCGCCGGTGACCGGGTCCGGGCGCGCACCCGCATGCAGGGCCAGCGTGTCGAACCCCGGGCCCCGGGGTGCCCGGTGTGTGGTGTCGCTCATGGGATGTCCTCGAAGCCGCCTGGCCGCGCCACGCTACCCTACTTCTGCAGCGTTTGCCTCCGTGCGGACACCGGCCCGGCCCGTGAGCAGCAGATCCATGGCCCGGCGCGCGATCGGCTGGCCGAGGGTGTGGGCAGCGATGCGCCCGAGATCGAAGGTGCCGTGACCGAGCACGGCGCGGGCCGCCATGAGACCGCTCTCCACCGCCGGGCCGATGCCCTCGCACATGTCCCGGGTCGCGAGCCCCGCCGCGTCACCCACCAGAAAGGCGTTGCCGAGCTTCGGCGCCGGGTGGCAGGCGTTCAGAAAGTAGCTGTAGCCGCCGGGCTCGCCCGGATCGCCGGCCAGGAGTCCTTTTTCCACGAGATCATCGATGAGTCCGCGCCAGTGGCGTTTGATGTCGTCCCCTTTCGCCTTCAGCCGGTCCGCGATGCCGCCGATGCCCACGTTCACGTAGCCGTCCGCCTTCGGCACGTACCAGCCGTAGCCGGGCAGGGAGCGATGGAAGAACCAGAGGTAGCAGTCCGCATCCGGCGTCTGATACGGAAACTCGAGCTCCTGGGTCACCACCTGCAGACCCTTCACCCGCGGGTGATGCGCACGGAACAGCTCCCGGTACACGGGGCAGCGGGTGCCGCCGGCGCCGACGAGGTGGCGGCAGCGGTAAGTGCCGTCGAGCACGAAGCCGTCCCCATCGCGCTCGATGCGACGCACGTTGTGGGTGACCACCGGCGCGCCGGAGCGGTCCAGCAGCCAGCGGTCGAACTCGAAGCGGCGGATCGAGTGCTGCGGGGACCGATAGGGCAGCTTCAGCCCGCGGACGGAGATCCGGAGCGTCTCGAAGGTGAGGAACCGGTGCGGATAGTCGGCCGGCGAGAACTCGAGCGCAGCGAGTACTTCCGGCGTGATCCATCCAGCGCAGAGCTTCTCCCGCGGAAACGCCTCCCGGTCGATGACAAGACAGTCCACGCCATTGCGCACCAGCTCCCAGGCCGCCGACGAACCGGCTGGGCCGCCGCCGACGACAATGACCTCGTGCTCGACCATCAGGCGCCGGCCGCGCCCAGGAACATCCGGTCGCGGGTCACCGGCAGGGCATTCGCGCCCTGGCGCTGGAAGAGCACCTGAAAGAGCTGCAGCTGTCCCTGGGTGAACGCCGAAACGGATCCCGACAGATACAGCCGCCAGGCCTGCACGAAGCTCTCGTCGAACATGTCGCGCACCTTGTCCACGTTGCGCTCGAAGCGCTCCAGCCAGTGGGTGAGTGTGCGCGCGTAGTGGGTGCGCAGGTTCTCCACGTCCATGATCAGAAACTCGAACGGCTCGAAGATGTCCATCATCTCCTTGAGCGTGGGTGGGTAGGCGCCGGGAAAGATGTAGGACTCGATCCACTCGTTCATCGGTCTCGACACGTTGCGGCCGATGGAGTGCACGAAGCCCCTGCCCTGCTCCTTCAGGCAGCGATCGATCACACCGCCGAGGGTCGGATAGTTGGCGAGCCCCACGTGCTCCAGCATGCCCACGGAGACGAAGACATCGTAGGTGCCGGAGATGTTCCGGTAGTCGTCCTCCACGTACTCGACCAGATTGCCGAGACCTTCCTGCTCCGCGCGCTCTCTGGCGTACGCCACCTGCTCGGCGGAGATGTTGTAGGAATGCACTGAAGCGCCGTAGTGCTTCGCCATGTAGCGGGCAAGCCCGCCCCAGCCGCTCCCCGCTTCCACCACCTGGTCTCCGGGCTTCAGATCGAGCTTTCTGCAGACCAGCTCCAGCTTGGCGACCTGAGCTTCTTCCAGGGTGGTCGACTCGTGGGGGTAGTAGGCGCACGTGTACTGCATGTAGTCACGGTCGAGCCAGAGGCGGTAGAAGTCGTTGCCGAGGTCGTAGTGGCTGTGGATGTTTTCCTTCGAGCCCGCCAGGTTGTTGGCGCGCGGACGTTTCTCGATGGCCTTGCGCAGCAGCCTGCCCATGGGACCCGATTCCCGGATCGCCTTCTGGATGGCCATGTCGATGGCTTCGAGGGTGGCGACCAGGTCCCCTTCCACACTCAGGCGGCCCTCGGTGAACAGCTCGCCGAAGGACTTCTCCGGCTTCTGCATCAGCTCGAACAGCGCCCGACGGTCCTTGAGCCGCACCACCGCAACGGGCTGGCTGCCGTCCGGGAGCACGTGAACACGCTCACCGGTCCACAGCTCGATGGCCACCGGCGGGCTGCCGACGGAATCGAGCAGTCGTCTAACGAGCCATCTCTCGAGCTGGCCAGACATGTTTCCTCCCGAAGCCTTCGGCCATAATACCGGCTTTTCTCCGCGGGAATCCCACCATGACAGACAACGTCGCCGTGATCCGAGAATTCATCGAGGCCTGGTCGTCACTCGACGCGGACCGGCTCGCCGAGTACTTCACCGAGGACGGCTCCTACCACAACATCCCCACGCAGCCCGTGACGGGCCGGGAAAACGTCAGGAACTTCATCCGCGGATTCCTGTCCACGTGGACCGAGACACGCTGGGACATCATTCAGATCATGGGCGAAGGCGATGTGGTGTTCGCCGAGCGCCTGGATCGGACCAGGACCACCCAGGGCAACGTGGATCTCCCCTGTGTCGGCGTCTTCGAGATGGCGGACGGCAAGATCCGGGTCTGGCGCGACTACTTCGATCTCGCCACCTTCATGAAGGCGATGAAGCCCTGATCACGCCGACCGGGGTTTCTGAACCTTACACCGCCCGGTCGGCCCTGCCCGTGAGGTCGACTATGGCCTCGACGATCTCCGGCCACAGCGGCTCGGGCAGGTCGTGGCCCATACCCTCCAGCACCCGGATCGTCGAGCCCTTCAGCGCCTGATGGGTATCGTGCGCGCCCTCCACCCGCACCAGCGGGTCGGCGGCGCCGTGAATCACCAGCGCCGGCAGGTCCAGCACCTCGAGACGCGGGCGGCGATTGCCGTGCGCGGTGATCGCCGCCATCTGCCGGGAGACCCCTTCCGGATAGAACGCGCGGTCGTAGCTCTCCGCCGCTCTGGCCCGGGCGAGGTCTTCCGCCACCGGGTAGCCCGGCGAGCCGATGACGCGGGACACCCGGAGCGTGCGCTCGATGGCCTCGTCCCTGCCCGTGGCCGCCGGGCTCAGCATCGCGGCCATGGCTGCCTCCGTCGCCGGCGGCAACGTCGGGTTGCCGGTGGACGACATGATGGAGGTGAGCGAGCGCACGCGGTGCGGCGCGTTGAGCGCCATGGCCTGCACGATCATGCCGCCCATGGACGCCCCGCAGAGGTGGGCCGTTTCCACGTCCAGCGCGTCGAGCAGGCCGAAGGCGTCCGCCGCCATGTCGTCCAGGGTGTAAGGCGCCTCGGCCGGCTCTCCGGCCATGAGCCGCATGGCGAGCTCGCCGATGTCCGGCACACCCAGGTGACCGAACTTCTCCGACAGGCCCGAATCGCGGTTGTCGAAGCGGATCACGAAGTGGTCGGCCTCGGCCAGCAGCTCGCAGAACTCGTCGCGCCAGTGAATCATCTGGGCGCCGAGCCCCATCACCAGCAGCAGCGGCCTCTCCCGCTGTGAGCCGAAGGTGTCGTATTCGAGACTGATGCCGTTGGCGGGAATCCGGGCCATGAGAACGTCCTGCAGTTCGGAAACGCCGATTCTCCCGATCCGCTTGTGCGCCTTCAACTTGTCTGCCTTGAAGAACGCCGCTAACTTCTCCGGCATGAAAACACCATTCCCCGCACCGGAGATGATCGCCAGCAACGGCGTGACGCTCGAAACGTTCTGCGCGGGCCCGTCGGACGGCCGGCCCATCGTCCTCTGCCACGGCTTCCCCGAGCACGCCTTCTCCTGGCGGCATCAGGTGCCTGCGCTTTCCCGAGCCGGCTACCGGGTGATCGTTCCCAACCAGCGGGGCTACGGCCGCTCCTCACGCCCCGAGGCGGTGGAGGACTACGACATCGAGCACCTGACCGGCGACCTCGTCGGCCTGCTCGACCAGCTCGGCCACGAGGACGCCCTGTTCGTCGGGCACGACTGGGGCGCCATCGTGGTCTGGAATCTGGCCATGCTGCACCGTAAGCGCGTGGCCGGCGTGATCAACCTGAGCGTGCCGTTCATGGAGCGCGGCGAGCGGCCGTGGGTGGACTTCTGGGCGGAGATGCTCGGCGGCGACTTCTACATCGTCCACTTCAATCAGCAGCCGGGCGTGGCGGATGCCGCCTTCGCGGCCAACCCGGAGAACCTGCTGCGCAATCTGTACCGGACCCGGCAGTGGCTCTCGGAGCCGGTGGACCTCGGCCCGGGCATGGCCATGATCAACATGGCGAGTGCGCAGGGACTGCCCGGCGAGCTCATGATGAGCGAAGCGGATCTTCAGGTGTTCGTCGACAGCTTCCGGCACTCGGGCTTCACAGGCCCCATCAACTGGTACCGGAACTTCAACCGCAACTGGCACCTCACCGCCGACGTGGAGCAGATCGTCCGCCAGCCGGCGCTCATGATCTACGGCTCCCACGACATGGTGCCGCCGTCACCGAAGCTCGACCAGTTCGTCCCGGACGTGGAAACGGCCACCCTCGAGTGCGGACACTGGATCCAGCAGGAGCGCCCTGAGGAAACCAACGCGCTGATGCTCGGCTGGCTGGCCAGGCACTATCCGGCCTGACCCTTCCGGGACGTCAGAACACCGCGAGGACGGCGCCGATCAGTCCGGACAGGACCAGCACCAGATTGGCCAGCGCCGTGATCCCGAAACCGGTGCCGCGCTTCTCGGCGGCTGCCGTGTAGCTCCTGAAGTAGACGGCGCGCCCGATGAGAAACGCCACCCCGGCGGCCACCGCCAGGATCTCATTGGCGTAGTAACCGGCAGCATACAGCGCCGGCAGGAAGACGATGAGCTGCTCCAGCGTGTTCTGGTGCGCACGGAACGTCCGCTCGAAAGCCGGGTCCCCCGTGACCGCCGGTGCTTCGAGACCGGTGCGGACCCGTGCCCGCCCGACCTCGATGCCGAAGTAGAAGTACTCGATCAGCGCCAGCATGGCGATGATGGTGACGTAGGCCATGGTTGCTCTCTCCTCTGTCAGCCGCGGGTCATGAAGCTCGCGGTCGCCTCCGCGACGACGAGCCCGTCGTCCTCGCGAATGATCTGCCCGTGCATCTGCGCCAGTCGCCCACGACGGCTCACGCAGCGGCCTTCGAGGCGCACGGGCACACCGATCGGCAGCTCGCCCCGGTAGCGGACTTCCGCCTTGGCCGTCATGCCCTGAATGTCCTGCAACCAGAGCCAGTTCGCCATCACGTCGTCGAGCAGGCTGAAGACGATGCCGCCATGGGTCACACCGGGATAGCCGGCATGCTCGTCGCGCGACGTGAACTCCGAGCGGCAGACGTCGCCCTCCATGCGGAAGGTGAGCTTCAGACCGATGGGGTTGCCGGTACCACAGACGAAGCAGCCGTCCGATTCGATTCTGTTGCTCACGCAGTCCTCCGCGACGCTCGAGCGGGTATCATAATTCATGTGTATCCCATCGAGACCATCCGCGACCGCCTGCGCCGGCACGATCCGGAAACGTTTGCCGTGGGCGCCGATACGCGTCAGGCCGCGGTGGCCGTCGTCCTCCGCCAGACTGCGGACAGCGACGGCAACGGCACGGACATTCTCTTCATCAAGCGCGCGGAGAAACCGGGCGATCCCTGGTCGGGACACATGGCGTTTCCCGGCGGCCATCGGGAGAAGACCGATGCGGATCTGCGCGCCGCCGCCATGCGCGAGACGCTCGAGGAGATCGGCCTCGATCTGTCGGCCGCGGACTATCTGGGTTGTCTCGACCAGCAGCGCGCCATGCCGCGCGGCCGGCCGCTCAACATGCTCATCGCGCCGCACGTGTTCGGTCTCACCGGCGATCCCGAGTTCGTCACCAACCACGAGGTGGACGAGGTGGTGTGGACCCGACTGGCGCCGCTGGTCAGCGGCGCGCGCCACGACTGGGAGACCCGGCCCCTGGCCGGCCAGCCGACGGTGTTCAACGGCTACCGCCTCGAGGGTGGTCACTTCGTCTGGGGGCTCACCTACCGGATGCTGAAATCCTTCTTCGCGATTCTGGATCCGCACTGGGTGGAACCGCCCGAACGCTGACACCCCCGATCGGCGGCTCACCAGCCGCGGAAGGACGCGATGGCGAGCCCCGCTGCCACGCTCGTGAACGGATCGTGCTCCACTACCCGGCCCGGGAAGTGATCGCCGAGTATGCGCTGCACGGCCGGGATCAGGCTCGATCCGCCGGTGCAGAGCACGATGTCGATGTCCTGTTCACGCAGTCTCGCGTGCGTGAGCGTGTCGGAAAGTGCCTGCTCCACCAGCGCGAGCTGATCGCCGATGAGTGATTCGAAATCCGAGCGGCTGAGGCGGATCTCCACATCGAGCTCGGGTATGTCGAGCACCGCTTCCGGGGACGTGGACAGCTCGGCCTTGAAGTCCTTGATGGACTGGAAGACCAGATAGCTCAGGTTCTGCGTGATCAGTTCCTTCAGGCGGCTGAACTTGACCGCCGCGGGACCACCCTGGTCGATGCGGTCGAATACCGGTGTGGTGTAGCGGTTCTGATTCAGCGTGTAGGTCACCGCCCAGTTGAGCAGCAGGTCCTCATACTCCTCGAAGGGAAAGTGGGTCTCGATCTCCCGATCCATGCCGCGCCGTTTCCAGCGCTCGCCCTTGCCGAGCATCGGGAACAGCAGCTCACGGAACAGCCGCTGGTCGATGTGATCGCCACCGAGCGCGATGCCGTGGGTGGCGATCACGTCGAAGTGCGCGCCGATCCGCTTCAGCACACAGAAATCCAGCGTGCCGCCGCCGAAGTCCAGGGTGAAGAGGGTCTCGCCGGAAACGTCCGGATTGGCCGTGAGAAAGCTCACCGCCGCCGCGATGGGCTCAGGATAGAAGTGCTGCTGCGTCACGCCGGCGTATTTGTAGGCCTCGCCGAGCCGGGTGAGCGCCGTCTTGTTACGGAACGCTTCCCGCCCCTCGAAGTTCACCGGATGACCGAGATGCGCGCCGTCGAAGGCGCCGACGGCCGCGGAGAGCGACTTCCTGATCCTGAGCAGGATCGGCGTAATCAGCGCCACCAGCCGGAACGGATGATCGAACACCATCAGCCGGCGGACATGGCTGTCGCCGAGCAGCCGTTTGGTGCCGCGGAACAGCCGACCCTGCAGGCCGCTGTCGATCAGCGCCGCGCCGTAGATCTTCTGGGTCACCGTCTCCACCGGCGCGGGGTGCTCCGAGTCGCCGTGCTCGACGAACTGGCTGGTTTCGCCGACGACCTCCGGAATCAGCTCCACCGTGCGGCCGGTGTTGTCGCGGATGTACTGGTCGATGGCGTCCTGCCCGGTGAGCGTCTGCAGGTCGCGGTCGATATACGTGGCGGAGGGCATGATGGGATCGTGCCGCTCGAGCTCGATGAGGGTCAGCCGCTCACCGTCGTAGACCGCGGCCGCACTGTTCGTGGTACCGAAATCGATACCCACACCCTGACGTCTGCTGGTCATGAGGCCGGCGCTTCCTCGATCAGCGCTGCCGCGTAGGGCGCCAGCTCGTCCGCGCCGAGCGACAGCCAGTCGGCGAGCACCGCGGCGTTGTGCTCGCCAAGAAACGGTGCGCCGCCACGGACGCCGGTGGTGGCGCCGCTCATCCGGTAGGGCGACTGCGGCACCGGTCGCGTGCTGCCGGCCCGGTCGTCCACCCGGGCAATGGACCCCCGGTGTGCCACGGTGGGCAGCGCCTGGGCGGCCTGACGGGTGCGCACATCACCCCAGGCCAGATTGGCGCGATCCAGGGCCCCGAGCACGGCCTCCCGGGTGGTGAGCGTCTCGTTGAAGAGCTTCCACACCGCGCCCCGTCTGGCGGCGATCTTCTGCTCGAGGCTGGCGCCGGCCGGCGTCGGATCGGTCAGGCCGCTGGTGGCCACGAGCCGCTTCCACACGAAGCGGAAATCCGCCGAGATCATGAGCGTCCCGGCGGCGGTCTCCCAGACCTCGGAGTTCAGCGGCTCCAGATCGGCCGCGTCATCCAGGGCGTAGTGGACCCGGTCGTCGGTCACCAGGGTGGCGTCCACCATCGCCAGGTCGATGTGCTGTCCCCGACCCGTGCCGTGACGCTGATGCAGCGCCGAGAGCACGGCCACCAGGCCGTGCAGGCCGGCGTTGGTGTCGGCCAGCGACGTGACCAGCTCCACCGGCTCGGAACGTTTGCCGCCGGCCAGCTCCGCGCGCCGGCTCTGACCGTCGATCAGGCCCGTCTCCGCGTGAATGATCGGCGCGTAAGCGGCACGGCCGGACTCCGGACCGTCAGCACCGAACCCGGAGATGGACAGCATCACGAGCCGCGGGTTGGTCGCCGCCAGCGCGTCGTAGCCGAGATCGAGCCGGGACATCACACCCGGTCGGAAGTTCTCGATCAGGATGTCCGCACGCCTGGCGAGCCGCTGCACGAGCTCCCGGCCGGCAGGATCCTTCAGGTTGATGCACATCCCGCGCTTACCGGCATTCTGCTGGAAGTAGTAGCCCGCGAGCCCGGCGATTCTGCGCCCCCAGAGCCGCGTCACGTCACCTTCCGGCGGTTCCACCTTGACCACGTCGGCGCCCAGGTCTGCCAGCATCCGCCCGGCAAACGGGCCGGCCAGGACCCGGGACAGATCCAGCACCTTCAATCCTGCCAGGGGCCCGCTCATGCCGGCGGCCGGTACCCCGCCACGTAGCCCGGCGGCGCGATGCCCGCCTTCAGATCCTGATTGGGGATGAGCTCCCCCACGGCCGTGAACAGGGGAATGACCCCGGCCCAGACATCCGCGTCCAGGTCGTCCGGGTCGTCGATGGCGTCGCCGGTGCGGATCTTGGCGGAAGCCTCGGTGATCGGCAGGCGCACCGCGGCGGTTGCGGCCAGCTCCTGCGGTGTCGGGTCGCGCACCACCTTCTCGTGACCGGGGATCAGCGCGCCGACGAAGGCATCGAGAATCATCCGGTGCTCGGACTCCGGCACCGCCTCACCACGGCCGAACACCACCACGGACCGGTAGTTCATGGAGCAGTGGAATCCGGACCGGGCCACCACGACGCCGTCCACGGACATGACGGAGACCGCCGCCAGGCCGCCGGCCGCCAGATGCCGGAGCACCGCCGCCTGCCGGTTGCCGTGCAGATAGAGATGATCGCCCCGGCGCACATACAGCGTCGGAATCACCCGCGGTTCGCCGTCCTCCACGTAGGCCACGTGACAGACCTGGTTGGCATCGAGCACCGCGCGGATCTCGTCTGCCGAATAGACGGCCCGCTTGGCGTTCCGGCGGATGCGCGTCCGGTCGGTGCCGGCCGTGTCGGTCATCCAGCGGAAACCAGGCCGGAAACGTTGCAGCCCACACCGGTGCCGCCGAGGCCGCAGTAGCCGTTCGGCACCTTGGCCAGGTACTGCTGGTGGTAGTGCTCCGCGTAGTAGAAGGGGCCTGCGGCCAGAATTTCCGTGGTGATCTGCCCGTAGCCCGCAGCGCTCAGCGCCGCCTGGTAGGCATCACGCGAGGCCGCGGCCAGCTCCGCCTGCGCGTCGTCGGCGGTATAGATCGCGGACCGGTACTGGGTGCCCACGTCGTTGCCCTGACGCATGCCCTGTGTCGGATTGTGCGACTCCCAGAACACCTTCAGGAGCTCGGCGTAATCGACGATTGCCGGGTCGAACACCACCAGCACCACCTCGGTGTGGCCGGTGAGCCCGGAGCACACCTCCTCGTAGGTCGGGTTCGCGGTGTAGCCGCCCGCATAGCCCGCCGCCGTGCTGAACACACCCGGGGTCTGCCAGAATCGCCGTTCCGCGCCCCAGAAGCAGCCGAGCCCGAAGACGGCCGACTCCATACCGGCCGGAAACGGCGGCTGCAGCGGATTGCCATTGACGAAATGGGCCGAGGGCACCGGCATCCTGGTGCTGCGGCCCGGGAGCGCCTCGCTTGCCGTGGGGGTACGGAGCTTTTTGCCCAACACCTGGTCCAATGCCATGGCCGGATTCCTGTCCGAAAGGAGGCTCGAAATCATACCCTTCATCCTCCCCCAGACAAGTGCTATAAGTGCGCGCATGCTTTCGCGTCTCTCGTTATTCGTCGCCGCGATCTGCGCGGTGATGCTCGCTGGCGGCTGCCAGACAGCCCACCACGCCACCTACGGCGAGCTTCATGACAAAGTTGCCAACGGAGAGGCCGTCGACGTTCGCGAGCTCAGGGAGGCATTCGGGCACGACGTGGCGCTGCCGGAGAACATGGAGCGTCTCTCCGAGCTCGAGCAGCAGGCGCTGCAGCTGGTGGAAGACGAGCCCCTCAAGCTCGGCTCCATCGGCAGCGCCATCCTCGACATCTACCAGGCGAGCGTCACCGGTCACTACGTGATGACCCGGTTCTACGATCACGTCGAGGCGCCGGAAGCGGCGGCCGGGCACCTGGACTGGCTGGCGCGCATCAAGGCCGACATGGAACGCTCGGCCGACGGCTCCCGCGAGCGTCCGCTGCCGGTGATGACGTCCGTGGACGCCCAGATGTACGTGATCTACCAGGGCATGAGCCCGGTGGGCGCCATCTACCAGACCAGCGACGAACATCCCTTCACGCTGCTGATTCAGGCGAGGCCGGAAGGCGGGCCCATCGAGAACTTCAACTTCGACCTCACCAGCGTCTATCAGGCCATGCGCATGGACTTCGCCACGTCCGTGACCGCGGACGGCAGCGCCCACACGGACGACGACTTCTCCCCGTTCTCGGTGATCGGCTACCTGGCCAAGCGCGGCGATACCGCTGCACAGGCGGCGATCGGCGCGTTTCTCGCCTCGCAGAACCGACACAAGGACGCCATCGACTGGCTACGCGCCGCCTCGCGGACGGGCAACCTGGTGGCCAGCAGCGTCCTCGCCCGGCTCTACTGGGAGCAGGCGAGCAACGCGGAGGACGACGCCGAGCGGGAGGAAGCGCTGGACGAAGTGCTGGAAAATTACCTGCACGCCATCGCTCTCGGCTCCACCGACGCGATGTATGCACTGGCCGTGCTCTATCTGAACGGCCAGTACGGGGAGGAGAACCGCTCCTCCGGCGTCACGCTGCTCACCCAGGCCACCGAGGCCAACCACCCCGAGGCGGCGCTGTTCCTCGCACATCTCTACTACACGGGTGACGTCGTCACGCAGGACCTCGCCAGGGCGCGCGACTACTACGTGCAGGCCTGCCAGCTCGACAACGACTTCGCCATCCGCAGCTACGCACGGTTTCTGCTCGACCGTACCGCTGCCCAGCCGGCGGATCCGCGGATCCTGAAGTGGCTGGAAACGCTGGCGAAGAGCGACGACGCGGAAGCCATGCTGCTGCTCGGCAACTTCCACGCCCGGGGGCTCGGCACGACCCAGAGCTTCTCGAGGGCCGTCCGCTGGTACAGGCAGGCCGTGAAGACCGCCCCTGCGGACGCCAGCATCGTCAACGAGATCGCCTGGACGCTGACGGTCAGCAACTTCGAGGAGCTGAAGCGCACCAAATATGCCCGGACCATCATGGACACCCTGATGGAGTCGAATGTGGATGCCCGCGCCCGACCGGAGTACCTGGACACCTGGGCAGCCGCCTACGCGGCCAACGGCGACTTCGATCGGGCCATCGAGCTGCAGCAGCAGGCGCTGGCCGTCGCCGAGAAAATGCAGTTCGACAGCGTCCTCGACATCCTCCGCGAGCATCTCGACGCCTTCCACGGCGGCAAGACCATCACCGAAACCGCGCCATGAGCGCACCACCCGGGCTGACCGAGCTGCTCACCCGGCGCGGCCCGTTCATCGACCTCCGGGCGCCGAGTGAATTCGCCGCCGGTGCCGTACCCGGCGCCGTGAACCTGCCTCTGCTCACGGACGAGGAGCGCCACCGGATCGGGCTGACCTACAAGACGGATGGCCAGGCGGCGGCAGTTGCCCTCGGTGAGGCGCTGGTGGCGGGCCCGG
The DNA here is from genome assembly GCA_050185825.1 of Pseudomonadales bacterium. Taxonomy (GTDB): domain Bacteria; phylum Pseudomonadota; class Gammaproteobacteria; order Pseudomonadales; family Azotimanducaceae; genus SZUA-309. Next base: position 167,347 of record JBFWZA010000004.1, read on the forward strand.
TCCGGGAGGCGCGCATCGACGGCTGGGCGGACTTCGTCCGCCAGCACCCGGACACCTGGCTGTACTGCTGGCGTGGCGGTCTGCGCAGCGGGATCGTCCAGGGCTGGCTGGCCGAACGCGGGCTTACCGTGCCCCGCGTACCCGGCGGCTTCAAAGCGCTCCGCCACCGCTGCCTGGAGGCGCTCGAAGCCGCCCCGGGTCAGGTGCCCTGGCTCGTGCTCGGCGGCCGCACCGGCACGGGCAAGACGGTGGTGCTGAACGCGGTGCCCGGCCACATCGACCTGGAGGGGCTCGCCAATCACCGCGGGTCCGCGTTCGGCGGCCGCCCGGAAGGACAGCCCCCACCGGTGGCGTTCGAGAACGCCCTGGCCGTGGCGTGGCTCAATCACGACGCCCCAACGCTCATTCTGGAGGACGAGAGCCGCACCATCGGCCGCCTCGCCATCCCGCCCACCTGGCACGCGGCCATGCAGCAGGCGCCGCTCGTGATCCTGGAGGCGGACGTGGACGCCAGGGTCCGGCACATCGCCCGGGAATACGTCTGGGAGCCACTGGCGGGCGGCATGGCGGCCGTGACCCTGGAACACCGGCTCGCGGACGCGCTCGACCGGATACGGCGGCGGCTGGGCGGTCTGCGGCATGCGGAGATTTCCGGGCTGCTGCATCGCGGCTTCGAGAACGGTGAGCACGGTCCCTGGATCGAACGGCTGCTCGGCTGGTACTACGACCCGATGTACGACTACCAGCTCGAGGCGAAGCTCGAGCGCGTGGTGTTCCGGGGCACCGGCGAGGCGGTCAGTCGTTTTCTCGAGGAAGCCGCTATCAGCGGTCTCAATGATCGTGATCGTGGCCGTGTGGCCGTTGCGCAAACGCCCTGACCCGACCTTCCACCGCGGTCGTATCCAGCATCCCCTTCTCGGCGAGCAACGCCTGCAGCGCCGCCAGTAAGTGGTCATAGTAATGGTACTCGGCGCCGGGTTCGGCGGCCGCCGCCGACCTGTCCCACGCCCCGATCCGCTCGATGAGGTGAGCACGGAACTCGTCCCAGGTGTAGTGACCGGCCTCGGCCAGCACCCGGGCCATTCCGAACACCCGACCCTGCCACGGTGCGTCGAACAGCACCTCGCCGTTGGCCATGGGCGGCGCGAGCTGCCCGTCCAGCAGCAGGCTGTCGGCACCGGCCGGTTCTTCGGCCATCAGAGCACCGCCACGCCGATCATCGCTTCCCGGGTGACCCGTTCGGCAAGCGCCGCCTCGTCCAGATCTCCTGTGCCGGCAGGCCGCTGTGGCAGCACCAGATAGCGGACCTCCGCGCTCGAGTCCCACACCCGCACTTCCTGCTCCGGTGAGACCGACAGCCCGAACTCCGCCAGCACCCGCCTGGGCTCGCGGACGATGCGCGAACGGTAGGCGGGATCCTTGTACCAGGTGGGCGGCAGGCCGAGCAGGGCCCAGGGATAACAGGAGCAGAGCGTGCACACCACCACGTTGTGCACGGTCGGCGTGTTCTCAACCACCACCAGCTTCTGGACCTCCCCGCCGGTGAACTCGAACGGCTCGATGGCGCGGGTGGCATCGGTGAGCAGCCGGGCGCGGAAGTCCGGATCGACCCAGGCCTTCGCCACCACGCGCGCACCGTTCATGGGCCCGACCCGTTCGCTGTAGAGCGCGATGCTCTCGTCCACGTCCTGCTCGCTGAGGAAGCCCTGCTCTACGAGCAGTGACTCCAGGGCTTCGGCCCGAATGGCCTGCGGGGAACGCTCACTCATCTCGGCTCAAGCCTCCCGATCGCTCGCCGGAAACAGATAGGATTCGAACAGGTCCAGATACACCGCCTGCCCTGGCTCCGCCTCGCCGCCCCAGAGCTCGGCGCCTTCGAAGCGCACACAGTACAGATGCTGCGGGTGCTCACCGCGACCGTGGGCGTTGCTGTCCGGCAGCACCCAGCCGCCCTGGAGAGCCGCTACCGTGCCCGTCCGGCCGCGCGCATAAGCAGGCAGCCGGGTGTGTCCGGATACCGGCTCGTCGCTCGTGACGACAAGCTCGCCAACGGCATACCGCGGCTTCACCGTGAGCTCCCGCCGGGCGCCACGCACGTCTGCCGGCGTGACCCGATCCGGATTCGACGCAGGCCTGGCTGCCACCCGATCCGAATCGCTGCCGCCGCGGGCACGCACGCGTGTCGCAAGCTCTGCAGGATCCAGGGTGCCGGCTTCCAGCAGCACGGTTTCCAGCCCGCCGAGCCAGCGGCCGTAGTAGCCGTGGGTCAGATAGGCCACCGGGTCGATGCGCTCGACGGCATGCCGGAACTGGTCGACGTTGGCGCACACGCCCTTGCCGAGCATGCGGTTGGCCAGCGTGAACACGAAAGCTTCCCAGCGGGCGTGAAACACCGGCTCGTCCGCCTCGGGCAGCACCGGTCCGAATCCCTGCCGGCCGCCGAGGTCGTGGATACCGTCCATGGCTCAGGACACCTCCCTCAGCACGGGAATACCATCGCCCGCCTCGCCGAAGCTCATGCGGAAGTGATGCTCACCGGCGTCCACCTGCCCGCCGGAGCCGTCCGGCAGGATTACCTCCGCCGTGCAGTTACCCGGTACGTGCACCGTCAGCTCGAACGCCTGCTCGGTGATCCGCCAGGCGCTCCGATAGCGCCCGCTTTCGGTGCCGAGCTCCCCCTCGACGGCGCGCACCGGCGGTTCTCCCGAGGCGTCACCGTAGCCGAGACCGAGCGGCGGTCGGGGCTGGATCACCATGTGCCGGAACGCGACCCGGCGTTCCGAGAGATCGCGGCTCGGACCGAATCCGCTCAGCGTGGTGACGAGCCATTCGAGCACGCCGGCGCCCACCAGCATGCCCAGATCCCGGCCACCCTGGGCGGGCTCCGGACGCACCGGCGTCTCCAGCACCAGCCGGTAGGCCAGGTCCGGCCTGCCCTGCTCCACGAGCACGGACAACAGCCGCGGCAAACCGAGCAGCTGGCGGCGTCCGTCGCCACCGGTGGCGAGCGCACGCTCCACCCGGGAGATCAGCGTCTGGCGGGCCTGTCTCTGCTCGGTGCGATCGAGCAGACCCAGACCGAGCACCAGCGCGTAGACCGCGGCACTGTCTCCCACCACCCGGCCGTCCGGTGTTACGAAACGGCGCCGGAAAGCGTTGCGAACGCTGCTCGCCAGCTCCTCGCAGTCTTCCAGATCGCCGAGGTTGCCGAGCACGCCGGCCAGCCGTGCCGCCAGCCGGGCGCTGCGGTACAGCCAGGCGGTGGCGGCCAGGTCGGCGGGGTAGCCCGGCTGTGCATCCAGATCCTCGCGCACCAGGTCCCTCGCGGCGGAGACGGCGCCGGCGAGGAGCTGCTTCACCGCCCCGAAGTGACGGCGCAGCAGTCGCCGGTCGCCGGTGTGCAGGTACAGGTGCCACAACGTCTCGACGAAGGTCGCGGACGCTCCGGCAGGGCCCTCACCGCAGAGCGCCTCCGCACCCGGCGGCGCCGGCACGACGGCGGGGAACCCACCTTCCGGAAACTGCGCGTCCGCCATGTTCTCGAGCCAGCGGATCACGTGGGGAACACCGTCAACTGTCAGCAGTCTGGCGCTCATGGTCGCACCGACGGAGGCCACCTCCCCCAGGCGATCCGCAGGGCCGAGGCCGGCCACGGCCACCACGCTCTGACTGCGCCGCAGGTGCCCGAGGAGCGCTTCGAACAGGCCGTTGACCTGCGCGTGATCCGTGATCAGCACGGCCGCCGGATCCTGATGCTGAATCAGGGGCAGCGCCGAAACCACCGCCGCATCCTCGCGGTACAGGTCGCCGCACACCTCCACGTAGCGGAAGCCGTGCAGCGAAAACTGCGCCTCCACCGCCTCACCGTGCTCATCACCCGCGACCACGCAGACATCCTCGCCGCGGGCATCCAGCTCGCCGTCCGGACCGAGGGAAAGGCCGTAGCGGATCCGCACGGCACCTCCATCCGGGGCGATCAGCTCGAGTCGGGCGCGGCCGAGCAGCGGCTCGGGAAACTCGAAGAGGCTCCGGCAGCGATCCGCGTCCCAGCGCACGCGTCTCGCCGGCAGGGCGGCTTGCGCGGGCCGGCAGAGCGGAGCTGCCGCAGAGAACGTGATCGATTCGTCCTCGGGACGCGCGCCCTGAACGACCGGATGCCAGCCGAAGCCGTCGGTGCCCTCGCCGAGCCACTGACGACGCCGGCGCAACCCGTCCCACTGCTCCCCGGCCGCCGGGTCGGCGGCGAGAATCCAGGACGGCTGCCACCGCCAGCCGCTGTCCGTGGCGAGCTGAAAGAGCCGGCCGTCCGCCAGGGTGACGTTCAGCTGCAGGAGGAAGGCGGGCCGGTCCCCGTACTGCTGTCGGAATCCCGTGCCCGGATCGCCGGCATACCAGCCATCGGCCAGCAGCACCGCGATACCGTTCCTGCCGCTGCTCAGCCGCCCGGTCACGTCCCAGGTCAGGAATTCCGCCCGCTGATCGAAATCCACCCAGTTCGGCGCCAGGGCGCCGGGCTCGAGCGGCTCGTCGTTGATCTGAATGGCGATCTGACCGCGGGCGGCGACGTGCAGCCGCGCCTGCCTGACGGGCTCTCGAAGGGTGAAGGTCCGGCCGAAGAGGGGCACCGGCACGCTGGTCAGCCGGGAGCCGACAAGCCCGGCGCTGATCCAGCGGCCCTGCCACTCGGCTGCAGTGAGGAGACCCGCTTCGAACACGGCGGCGTCGCTCCAGGGACCGGGCAGACCGTCACTGTCGAAGCTCTTGACCTTCCACCAGACCCGTCGGCCGGCGACCAGCGGCTTGCCCTGATACTCGATCAGGGTGGTTTCCCGGCCTTCCACCCGCCCGGTGTCCCAGAGATCCCCTTCGTCCACGGCGAGCAGGTCCGGGTGGGAGGACGCGACGATGCGGTAGGCGGTCTGCAGCTCGGCGGGTCGGTGATCCCCTGCCCACCAGGACAGGCGCGGACGCGTGGCGTCGATCCCGATCGGATCGTTCAGGTACTCACAGCGGAGCCTGCGGGGCGCACCCTGCGTGCTCGTCTGTTCCGGCATGTGCAAGCTGTCCGTCCCGGTTCGATCCGGGTCAAGTTTGCGTCAGAAATTTTCCCGTGGCCAGAACCACCGCGTCGAGCTGGTCGTGATGCACCCAGTGACCCGCGTCGTCGATGTCGACGAGGATGCCCTGCCGGAAGTGCTCGAGGGTTCCATCCTGGCCCGTACGGTGGGGAAAACCCTGTTTCGCGTTCAGCAGCAGCGTCGGGCAGTCGATCTCTTCCCACAACGCGCGGGTCTCGTCCGCCGGGATCCTGTAGGCCGGGAAGGCGTGCGTGTAGTTGTCGTACTTCCAGCTGTAGGTGCCGTCCTCGTTCTGGGTGCTGCCGTGCACCGTGAGGTGCCGGGCCTGCTCGTCGGAGAGATGCGCATTCGCCGAGCGCATCCGCGCGTAGGCATCCTCGAGCGACGCATAGCGTTTCGGTATGCGCCCCGCCAGCGCCCGGGTGTTGTCGATCCAGGCACGGATACGCTCGGCAGGCGCGGTGCCGTCGAACATGCCCGGCCACAGCCCGACCCCTTCCATCACCACCAGCCGACTCACGTGCTCCGGATAGAGGCTGGCGTACAGCGCGGCCAGGGTGCCACCCATGGAGTGGCCCACCACCACACACGGGGACAGCGCCTGCTGCCGGACGAGCTGCGCCAGGTCGTAGACATAGTCCACGTGGTGATAGCTCGACCCGCGCACCCATTCGGAGTCGCCGTGACCACGCAGGTCCGGGGCAACGATGTGAAAGTCGTCGGCGAACTGCTCGGCGAACCAGTCCCAGGTATGGCAGTGGTCGTGCGAGCCATGCACGAGCAGCATGTGGGGCGCGTTCTCGTTGCCCCAGTCCAGATAGTGCAGGCGCAGGCGCTGGGAGAAATAGATGTGCGAAGTCGGTTTGCGGTTCATCGAGCTTCCGATTGTTCAGTCTTCCAGCACCCCGAGCAGCCTCGGCTCCAGCCTGAGGAAGGCGGCCTGAATGTGCTCGGACACGGATCGGATGCGGGCAACGCCACGGAGATCCGGATGAAACAGCAGCCAGATCGGCTGCGCTTCCAGCGGCTCCAGATCGCCCACGCGGGCAAGCCTCTCATCCGTGTCACCCAGTGCGCAAGGGAGCAGCGTGATGCCCATGTCGGCAGCCACCGCAGCCTGCTGCAGCAGCACGCTGTTGCAGCGCACGCCCTGGCGCGCGTCCGGAAAGTAGCGGTCTCGGAATCCCGGCGCCCGCTCGGACTCGACGGCCGAGTCGATCCAGGTGATCGCTTCCGGCGCACCGCGCATCGGATCGTGCTCCGCGAGATACCGGCGGCTGCCGTAGACCCCCAGGCGCGAGTAGCCGAGGCGCCGGCCCACCAGGTTCTCCGGCGGGTGGTCGGTGACCTGAATGGCGATGTCCGCCTCGCCCCGGGCCAGATCCATCTGCCGGTAGCCGGGGATGAACTCCAGGCGCAGCCGCGGGTTCGCTTCCAGGTAGGGCGCGAACTCCACCAGCAGCGTCACCGCCATGACGTCCGGCAGGGTGATGCGCACGGTGCCCGATGGCTCGTCGTCGCCGCCCGCGAGCTGCGCATCCAGGTCGCCGAGCCGGCTCGACAGCGGTTCCAGCCGGGCATGCAGGGCCTCTCCGTCCACCGTGAGCTGCAGCCCGGCGTGACCGCGCACGAACAGCTTCCGGCCGAGGCGGCTTTCCAATCCGTCCAGACGCCGGGTCACGGTGGACGGGTTCACCCCCAGATGATCTGCGGCGGCACGAACCGAGCCGTTCTGCACCAGGCTCGAGAAGAATCGGTAGTCATCCCAGTTGGTCAAAGCACGCAACGCTCCGTAAAAGACACTGCAATTATGCAACACTACGTTGCGTTACCAAAGGTTGCACTTCGTGTTACCCAAGGTAACATTGCGTCCAGATTTGCTGAGGGATACCCGAAACCTCCCTCCCCTCCCCTCCCTTCGGGTATCCCTCCAATCTACCCCTCCCTGTATGAGTAGGCAGGGTTAGCGATTTCCCGATCGCTAACCCTGCCACGTTTTTTACCCTACCCCCAACTCGTCAAATTTTTTGCGGTCGGCTGCGGTCCCGGCGTAGTATCCTGCCGAGGAAGCAGTTCGATTGGGGGATTGAACGATGGACTTCGTCGGGTATGCAGCCCTGGGCGGGCTGGAACGGGTCACCATCGTGGCTGGCGCGATCATCATCGGCTACTGGGGCTACCGGCTCTATGCGGGCGAGAAGGCGGCCGGCCTCGTCTTCATGGGCCTGGCCGTGCTCGTTCTCGTCGGCGCGCTGGCCACGGGCACCAGTCATCTGAGAAGTGTGGGTGAAGGTCTGCAGCTCGCCAGCGTCCCCGCCCCGGAGACCGCGAGCGCCGTCCCGGCAACCGAACCCGAGGCCGTGACGGCGACCGAGCCATCCCCGTCCACAACGACACCAGTCCCGGCACCCACCGGCGCCGAGGCACCCGAATCCGCGGCAACACCCGCTGCGGATGCGGAACCGGCCGCCGCCGCGAGGCCTGCAACCGACAGCGATCCTGCGGATGCCGCCCAGGAACCAGCCGCCACGGAGACCGACCTCACCTCGCCGGTCCGGCTCGCTACCGGCGCCGAGCTCGGCGGCCGGATCGTCTCGGTGAAGTCGGAGAACGTGTCGCTGGAATGGGCGACGCAGCCGGAGTGACGCCGTCCGGTCAGTGACTGGCGGTCAGCACCACCTGCCCTTCCCGGATCTCGAGCTGCGGCCGGTCCGTCAGCCGGCACGGATGACCCGTGAGGCATTCGCCCGTGTGCACATCGAAGCGGTAGCCGTGCCAGGGACACGTCACCGTACCGTGATCCGGCCTGTCCGGCAGAGGCCCGAGCTGGTGGGGGCAGAGCGCGGGATAGACCACCAGCGCGCCGGAAACTTCGGTCAGCACGAACTCCCGGCCGGCCACCGTCACCCGCATCGGCAGCTCGAGCGCCTCGCGACGACCCAGCTCCACCACCCGACCGGCCTCGCCGGCCCGCTCGAGGCGGCGGTCCAGCTGCCGCTGACGCTCGACCATCATGGCCACGTCCTCGTCGTACAGCCGTTCGTAGAGGGCGGCGAACGCTCTGCCCACCTTCTCGCGGGAGTCGCCGGTCACGTCCGGCACGAAGAAGTCCACCACGATGTCCACCCTGTCCGAGCCGATGGGAAACGCGTGCGTCCAGATTTCCGCACCGGCGTTCCGGCCTTCGAGCGTGCGGGTGATCCAGCGGCGGCAGGCCCGATCCAGGCGCAGCTCGATCACCGAAGCGTCACCGGCGCGGCTCACCGTCCGCGCCCGCCACCCCCAGGCGCCGGCTTCGATGCGCTCGATGCTGGCGAAGCTCGAATCGTGAACGAAAGGCAGATGCGCCCAGTCCAGCGTGTTTTCGTACATGCGCGTCAGGTTCACCGGCAGCACCCGGCGATACGTGCCGACGTGATTAAGCTTCGAGCCCGGAAAGGGCGGCAGGAACTCGTGATCAGGCATCCGATTCTCCGAACGGGTATCCAACGGCAACTCCGTGGTCCCGAGAAACTAACTGAATTACTTGGCTTTTCATTGCGCAGTGCACGATTGACAGCATCGGTTTGCTGTAGTGTTATCCACCACCGGGGAGGAAGGGGAGCATCGCGCTTTCCTTTCAGAGGGAACGGCCGGGCAGATTCAGCTCGGCCGTTTTCTTTTCCGCACCCCGAAAAGTCCGCAGGAATGTCCGCATGCCGCCGAGCTGCCACTCACCGGCCCTCACCAAACCAGCGCACGTACGGAGGATTAGAACATGGCAGAAGCCGCCACTCCGAGTCCGGATCTGCTGAACGCCGATCCCGACAGGGTCCCGCTCGAAGACATCGACGTCAGCCAGGCCGCACTGTTCGAACACAACAGGCACGCACCGTATTTCGCGCGGCTGCGCCGGGAGGATCCTGTCCACTTCACGCCGAACAGCGCCTTCGGCCCCTACTGGTCCATCACCCGGTTCGACGACATCGTCTTCGTCGACAAGCATCACGAGCTGTTCTCCTCCGCGAAGGGCATCATCCTCGCCGACCGTCCCTCGGACTTCGAAACGCCGAACTTCATCGGCATGGATCCGCCGAAGCACGATCAGCAGCGCAAGGCGGTGCAGGGTGTCGTGGCGCCGAGAAACCTGGCCGAGCTGGAAGGGCTCATCCGGCAGCGCGCGGGCGCCATCCTGGACAGCCTGCCCAGAAACGAAACCTTCAACTGGGTGGACCGGGTATCCATCGAGCTGACCACGCAGATGCTCGCCACCCTCTTCGACTTTCCGTTCGAAGAGCGCCGCAAGCTCACCTACTGGTCGGACATGGCCACGTCCGGCGAGCTCAACGGCGGCCCGACACCGGAGCCCGTTCGCCGGGCGGCGCTCATGGAGTGCCTGGAGACCTTCACGAGGATGCGTGACGAGCGGGTCCACACGGCCGGCGGCTTCGATCTGATCTCCATGCTCGCCCACGACGAGTCGACGCGGAACATGCCGCCCATGGAGTTTCTCGGCAACCTGATCCTGCTGATCGTGGGCGGCAACGACACCACGCGAAACTCCATCACCGGCGGCGTGCTGGCGCTGAACATGTTCCCGGCAGAGTACGAGAAGCTGATGGCCAATCCGGGACTCATCCCGAACATGGTGCCCGAGATCATCCGCTGGCAGACGCCGCTGTCGTACATGCGCCGCACCGCCACGGAGGACGTGGCGCTTGGCGGCAAAACGATCCGCAAGGGCGACAAGGTCGCCATGTGGTACATCTCCGGCAACCGGGACGAAACGGTGATCGACCAGCCGGACGACTTCATCATCGACCGGGCCAACGCCCGGCACCACGTTTCCTTCGGCTTCGGTATTCACCGCTGCATGGGCAACCGGCTCGCGGAAATGCAGCTCAGAGTGCTGTGGGAGGAAATCCTCGAGCGCTTCCAGCGGATCGAGGTGGTGGGTGAACCGGTGCGGGTTCAGTCGAGCTTCGTCAACGGTTACGCCGAGCTGCCGGTTCGCGTGCACTGACGCGTCAGACCCCTGCTATGCAAACGGCCCGCTCCGGCGGGCCGCTTCGTCTTCGCCTCCTCGATCAGACGACCGTCGCCGGCGCCTGCGGATGGCGCGTGTGGGAAACCTCCCGCTCCATGGGCTCGAGAATGCCGTCCAGGGTCCGGCTGATGAGCGTGCAGTTCCTGATCATCTCGATCTTCGGCCAGGTTGCCGCCTCGCCTTCGGAAATCAGGTAACGCGTTTCCGCCTCGGAGAGAATGGAGAGCAGCTTGGCCGGACTCCAGAACTTCCGCCGCGGCAGGATGTTGATGTCCGCCGTGTAGTCCTGGGTGGCGAGCCCGTACATCATTCTGGTGACCACGTTCAGCGGGTAGTAGTTGCCGACCAGGCTCATGGCCATCGGGTAGGTGGCCTTGTAGAACTCCTTGGTCGCCTTCTGGTAGATGGCCCAGGATCGGGTCAGCAGGTTGTCGTTCTGATGCTCGTCCCGCAGCGCCCAGAGCACCATCGGGTTGGTCTGGCTGCTGATGAAGTGGTTCACCCCGTAGAGCCGGGTGAGGCGCCGCACGGGCATGTCGTCCGTCATGGAGCCGTCCACCCACTTCCGGGACGGCACGTAAGGCTGCCGCTGGCCGAGCCGGTTCTTCGCCGCCAGGGTCACGGGCGGGAAGATGCCGGGAATGGCACAGGATGCCAGCACCGCCTCGCGGATGTAGACGTTCGGGGAGGTGATGGCGTTGAGCAGCCGCGACTGCTGGTGCATCTCCCGGGGTGACACGGAAATATTGATCTTGCGTCCCGTCTTCTGGAACGCCTCCGCAAACGTCAGGTCCGGAATCAGTCCCGACACCACATCGCGGACGTGATCGATGCTCATGGAGGAGCCGATGGACGCCTTCCGCGAGCTCTCCGAGAACTCGCCGAACGCATCGACCAGCGTCCGCGGCTGGAAGAACCGGCCGAGCGAGGCATCGTCATGGGTGCCGACGAAAGCCGCCACCATGGAACCTGCGCTGGCGCCGGAGATCACGTCCGGCACCAGACCCTGCTCCGCCAGGGCCTTCACCACCCCGAGGTGAAACGGCCCCAGCGCGCCGGCGCCGGAGAGCATGAGGGCGGAACGCCCGAAGCAGTGGCTGGCGCGGCGGAAGAATTCCAGCTTCTCGTTGAACGGGATATCCGACTCCGGCGTCGCCGCGATCTGCTTGAGCGCCTCGCTCTGCTCCTGCAGGTAGCTGGTGACCAGGTCCTTGGTGCCGAAGCGGGCGCGGTGGTAGAGCGCCGGATTGCCCATGCCGCCCATGTTCCCGTGGATGCCCTCGTTCAGGTAGAAGAGCAGCCGATGCGGGTCGCCGCTGGCACGCACCGTGCGCACCTCGTTGAGCCGGCGGCGGATCACCTCCCAGTCGTAGAGCGTGCTCTTGTCCGTCCGCCGCCACTTGGCGCCGCCCATGCGCTCGTCCTGGGCCATGGCGGCCGCCTTCCACTCCTCATAGGTGTTGGCATTGATCAGCCGCATGGACGCGGACGGTCTGGTGCGGGCCGGCCGCTGGGTCAGTGGCGCATTCATGAAGCATCGTCCAGATATCTGTCCGACCCTTGATAGCACGACGCCCGGTGGGTTTGCCAGCAAACCGGCTGATTGCTTGACCGGATTGCGGGAATTGCGTATCGTCCCGGCGATCTTGCTGGTGTCAAGTTCACTTTTCGAGAGGAGTGCGTCATGACCGATTACCAGACGCCGGATCGGATCATCGAGGATCGGGTCACGGCCCGGGTGGATACGGAAGAGTTCGTGGTCTTTCTCATCGGCATGCGGGTGAACCGGCCGTGGAAGGTCCATCGCTGGCTGCCGGTCGTCCGTGCCATGGGCCGCATGATCGGCGAGCTCAATGCCGCGCCGGACATGGGCCTGAAGCACGTCGAGAGCTGGTTCGGCCGCACCAGCATCATGGTCCAGTACTGGTCGTCCTTCGAGGCGCTGGAAGCCTATGCCACGAGCAAGGCGGCCGAGCACGTCCCCGCCTGGCGGGAGTTCAACAGCCGCGTCGGCTCGAACGGCGACGTGGGCATCTGGCACGAGACGTACGTCGTGAAGCCCGGGACCTTCGAGTGCGTGTACAACAACATGCCGCGGTTCGGCCTGTCCCGGGCCTTCGAAACGATCGCCGCTCAGGGTGCCTATGGCCGGGCCCCGGCGCGGTTGGCGGAAGGCGGGCGCCGGGCGGCCTGACGTTCAATACCCTGGCTCGGGGCAGTCCGCACCATCCAGTTGACCACGTCGGGACCGGGCAACGATCTCCGCCCGGGTGGTCTCGAGCACGCTGGTGAGCGCCGAGCCGTCGCCGGCGGCCGCGAGACCCCGCTCGATGAGCACCATCGCCGCCCGCTGGCAGCCCCTCGCCGACAACAGGTCCGCGAGATTGTTGAGCGTGCCCACGTGGTCCGGCGCTATCGACAGAACACCCCGATACAGTGCCACCGCCTGGTGCTCGTCACCCCGGCTGCGCGCCAGATTGGCCGCGGCGAACGGCAGGTCCGCATCCAGCGGCCAGGCCACCCTGCCGGCGTCCAGCGCCTGCGCCTGCTCGTCGGCGGTCAGGTTTGCGCCTGCCGCCACCACCGCGGCCAGGTAGTCGCGCGGATCTCCCCGGGCAGGCAGCTCCCCTGGCCGCAGCACCACCAGTCCCCAGCGCTCCGCCAGCGCCCAGGTCCGATCGAAGTCCGCCAGGCGCTGCACCTGCCGCTCCGTGCGGCCCGAGCGCAGCACGATCCGCTGCCGATCCGGCTCGATGCCGACGACGACGGCGTAGTGCCAGCGAGGTGCCCAGCCGAACGCCAGGTTCTGCAGCACCAGCACCGGTCGCCCCGCCGCGAGCTCCGCATGCAGACCGTCCAGCGACTCGGGTATCCGATAGGGAATCCGGCCGCGACGGCGGGCGGCTGCGGCGAGCTCCACCTGGAAGCTGCCCCGGCGGCCCGGTACGTAGACCTCGTCCGTCAGCGCATCCGGCGCTACGGTGACACCGCTTGCGCCCAGCGCCGTGGCCAGGGCGGCCGGTCCGCACTGGTAACGGGACTGTGCGTAGAAGGGTACGTCGGCGAGCTCCACCGCCGGCCCCGGCGGGGAGGTGGTCCTGCTGTCGTGAGACGGAAGGGTGGCACACGCGGGCAGCAGTGCGCACGCTGCGAGCAGCGTGCAGATCCTGCCGCTCAGTGAGTTTCTCGTGTCAGACCTTGCTGAAGATGTTGATCACGCCGGTGAGCTCGAGGATCAGCAGCACCACGAACACCGCGCCGATCAGGGCCAGCACGGAGCCCCCGGCGGGCAGCTCATCCATCTGGCCGGCGATCCGGGCCACGTCCTCGTCCGGCAACTGCGCGACCCGTTCCAGGGCATCCTCGGGATCCACGCCCATCCGCACCAGGTAGGTCCGGACGTCGTCGCGCTCGAGCGCCGCGGTGACGGTGGCCAGGTCCGCCTGTCGCGTGCTGTGCGCGAGGTAGTCGCCGGTGGAGAGCACCGCGGCATTGGCGGGCAGGGTGAAGCTGGTGCAGAGAACCGACAGCATCGTGATCTCTACGAGAAGTGTTCGGAATCTGGACATTGAGCTGCTCTCGGGGAAAACGATCCCAGACAGTATAGCAGCAGCGTTCAGCGATCCCGCAGCGTCAGGGAGAGCCGTCGTCCGGACTTCTCCACCGTCCGTCGCACGAAGGCGTCCATCCCCTCGGACTCGGCAAAGCCGTCGAACTGGCCCTCCAGCAGAAGCTGCACGTAGCCGTGGATCTGGCTCCAGGCGAAAACCACGTCGTCGTTCAGATCCGGATCCCGGATCCGCTGCTGCAGCGTTTCCGCCGTCACGTCTGCATCCCCCCGCTGCGCGGTGACGCTGCTGGTCATCTCCGCGAAGGTCCGGGCAGCAGCATCCAGCAGCACGGCGTTATCCGATTTCATGTTGTCCCAGCGGAACATCAGCCGGAAGTGATCGGGATAGCGACGTGCGAAGCTGACGTAGGCATGGAACACCGCGATGATGCGCGCCTCCGGGTCGTCTGCGGCCTCCGCGCGTCCCGCTTCCAGCGCCGCCGTCAGCTGGTGGAAGCCGCGAGCCGCCACCTCCGAGAGCAGCTCGGAGACATCGGCGAAGTGGTGCTTGGGCGCAGCATGCGACACGCCGGCCCGCCGGGCGCAGGCCCGCAGCGTCAGGCCCGGCATGCCCTCCTCGGCGAGCAGCTCCTCCGCCGCGGCGAGGAGCGCTTCCCTGAGGTCACCGTGGTGATACCCCGACTTCTGTCCCGTCGCGGTCATCGGTCCGCGTCAGGACGCCTTCTTAATGGTAAATCGAAACGGCCGACCGTCGATTTCCGCGTTCACGCCACCAGCAGCTTCGCCCGCTTCGGTTATCGGTAGTGTGGCTTCCACAACCGTTAACGTTGATTGAACGATGTACTCACGGTGTTCTGCTACCGCCGCTAGCAACTCGGGATCACCTTCATAGCGCAATTCGATGCGGTCGGCCACGTTGAGCCCCAGTTCCTTGCGGCGCTGCTGAATGCGGTTGACGATTTCACGGGCGTAACCCCCGCGGATCAGAGACTCGTCGAGGTCGGTGTCCAGGTCCACGGAGATGAAGCGGTTCGAAACCGTGTGGGTACCCGGACGGGCCTGCTGCAGCACCTGGATCTCTTCCGTGCTGAACGTCTCCCCGCCCACGTCGATGGTCCCGGTGTCCTGCAGCAAGGCGATTTCTTCGGCGCCGAGCCTGCCGAAGGCCGCCTGGAACTCCTTCATCCGTTTGCCGAGGCGCTTGCCGAGCACGGGGAAATTCGGCTTCGCCACCAGGCTGATGTAGGCGCTCTCGTCAGCCTCGTAGCGCACGTCCAGCACGTTGAGCTCGCTCTTCACGTAGTCCTCGAGGCGCGCGAGCCCGTCGAGGATCTCGGGGTCACGGTGGATGATGGTGAGGCAGCGCAGCGGCGTCCGGAGGCCCACCTTCGCCTCTTCGCGGCGCTGCCGGCCGAGCAGCACCACCTGCTGCATGCGGTCCACGGCCACCTCGAGATCCTGCCGCACCCGCCCCGGTTCCGGCTCCGGGTAGTCGCACAGGTGCACGGAGAGCGGAGACGGCGCGCGGCCGCCCAGCGAGTTCAGCGCCAGATAGAGGTGCTCCGAGAGGAACGGCGCGAACGGCGCCATGACCTGCGAGAGCTCGTTCAGCGTCGTGTAGAGGGTCGAGTACGCCGCGATCTTGTCCGCCGTGATGGACTCACCCCAGAACCGGGATCGGTTCAGCCGGATGTACCAGTTGGTGAGGTTCTCGATGAAATCGAAGAGCTGCGGCACCACGTTGTAGAGCCGGTAGGCCTCCATCTGCTCCGCGACGCCCGCCTTCAGCGTCTGCAGCCGCGAGAGGATCCACTGATCGAGCACGTTCTCGCCATAGTGCAGCCCCTTGTCCGGCGACCACTGGTCGATGTCGGCGTAGGTCTTCAGGAAAGAGAACGCGTTGTACCAGGGCAGCAGCGCGCGACGGGTCATGTCCCGCACCCCCGAGTCCGAGAAACGCTGCTCCTCGGCCCGGACCAGACCGGAGTTGATCAGGTAGAGCCGCAGCGCGTCCGCGCCGTAGATCTCCATGAGCTCGTCGGGCGGCGTGTAGTTCTTCAGCCGCTTCGACATCTTCTTGCCGTCTTCCGCCATGACCATGCCGTTGACGATCACGTTGCGGAAAGCGGGCTTGTCGTAGAGGGCCGCGGCCAGCACGGTCAGCGTGTAGAACCAGCCCCGGGTCTGGTCCAGCCCCTCGGCGATGAACTCCGCCGGAAACCCGGATTCGAACACCTTCTCGTTCTCGAACGGGTAGTGGAGCTGGGCATAGGGCATGGATCCGGATTCGAACCAGCAGTCGAGCACTTCCTCCACGCGCCGGTAGGTGCCTTCCTCGCCGGGCAGGGAGAAGGTCAGCGGGTCCACGTGCTCGCGGTGCAGGTCGTCGATGCGCACGCCCGTGTAGCGCTCGAGCTCGTCGATGGAGCCGATGCAGAGCTCGGCCCCGGTGACGTCGTTCACCCAGATGGGGATCGGCGTTCCCCACACCCGGTTACGGGAGATCGACCAGTCGATGGCGCCTTCCAGCCAGTTGCCGAAGCGGCCGTCCTTGATGTGCTCGGGCACCCAGCGGATCTGCCGATTGGCGTTCAGCATCCTGTCACGGATCTCCGTGACGCGGACGTACCAGGACGGGATGGCCAGGTAGATCAGCGGCGTGTCCGACCGGTAGCAGAACGGATAGCTGTGCTGGATCGTGTCCTGCTTATAGAGGGCGCCGGAGTCCTTCAGGTAGCGGATGATGTGCCTGTCCGCGTCCTTCACGTACTGGCCGGCGAAATCCGTGACCTCGTCCGTGAAGGTGCCGTTGATGGTGACCGGCACCACGAACGCGTCGATGCCTGCGGCCTTCAGGATCCGGAAGTCGTCCTCACCGAACGCCGGCGCCTGGTGGACCATGCCGGTGCCCGCATCCGTGGTCACGTAGTCGTCGGCGACCACCACGAACGCACCCCGTTCCCGCTCCCCGGCGAAGTACGGAAAGACCGGCTCGTAGCTTCTGCCCACGAGCGCGCTGCCTTTCAGCCGCTCCAGCACCTCGAGCTCGCCATAGTGGCCGGCACAGGCCTCGGCGATGTAGAAGTCGCGGCCCGCCGATGCGTCACGCACCTTCACATAGTCGATGTCTGCGCCCACGCAGATGCCCAGGTTCGACGGCAGCGTCCAGGGCGTGGTGGTCCAGGCGGAAAGGTAGGCGTCCTCGTCGGTGAGCTTGAACAGCACCGTGATCGCCGGGTCCTGGACGTCCTGGTAGTTGAGGTTCGCCTCGAAGTTGGACAGCGGCGTACCGAGCTCCGTGGAGACGGGCATGACCCGGAAGCCCTGGTAGACGAGCCCCTTATCCCAGAGCTGCTTGAGCACCCACCAGACGCTCTCCATGTACCAGGGGTCCATGGTCTTGTAGTCGTTGTCAAAGTCCACCCAGCGTCCGAGTCGGGTGATGGTCTGCCGCCATTCGCTGGTGTAGCGCTGCACGATGGCGCGGCACTGGGCGTTGTAACCGGCCACCCCCATCTCCGCCACCGCCTGCTGGGCAGACATGTTCAGCTTCTTATCGATCTCGTGCTCGATGGGCAGCCCATGGCAGTCCCAGCCGAAACGGCGCATCACGTAGCGCCCCTTCATGGTCCAGTAGCGGGGCACGATGTCCTTGATGGTGCTCGCCACGATGTGGCCGTGGTGGGGCAGGCCGGTCGCAAAGGGCGGACCGTCGTAGAAGATGTACGGCTTCTTACCCCGGGTGTTGTCCAGCGTCCGCTGGAAGACGTCCTGCGCGTCCCAGTAGGCGAGGATCTCGTGCTCCATGTCCACGAAGGAGGGTCTGCTGGTCGTGGTGCTCGGTTCTGCCATGTCTTAAGGTTCGTATCTGTGGGTGTCCGCGCCCTGCAGGCAGCGCGACACCTTGAAAATTGCAGGCGGGGCGCCCGAAAAAGCGGGGCATTGTACCGTCATTGCAGCCCATTCCGTAGGGCCATACCCTACCCCGCTGGGCCATTTCAGACCCGGGACAGACCGGACGGGAGAGCGTATGAGCACACGGACCCTGACCTTCGGCGCGGTGTTTCCGCACAACGAGATCGGCACCGATCCCGGCGCCATCCGGGCCTATGCCCAGGGCGTGGAAGCGCTCGGGGCCACGCACCTGCTCATCTACGACCACGTCCTCGGCGCCGATCCCGACCGGCCTGGCGGCTTTCAGGGTCCCTACGACAAGGACGTGGCCTTCCACGAGCCGTTCACCACCTTCGCCTTCATCGCCGCCTGCACCGAGCGGCTGGAGATGATCACCACCGTGCTGATCCTGCCCCAGCGGCAGACCGTGCTGGTGGCGAAGCAGGCGGCGGAGCTCGCCATTCTTTCGCAGAACCGTTTCCGGCTGGGCGTGGGCACCGGCTGGAATCAGGTGGAGTACGTGGGCCTGAACGAGAACTTCGGCAACCGCGGTGCGCGTCAGGCGGAGCAGGTGGCGCTCATGCGCAGGCTCTGGACGGAGGACAGCATCGACTTCACCGGCCGCTACCACCGCATCGACCGGGCCAGCATCAAGCCCCGACCCGAGCGGCCCATCCCGGTCTGGTTCGGCGGCAGCGCACCGGCCCTGCTCGAGCGCTGCGGCAGGCTCGGTGATGGCTGGATCCCGCTCGGCAGCCCGAACGACAAATCGGCGGAGATGATCGCCGCGATCCGCCGGCACCGGGAGGCAGCCGGTCTCGCCTGGGACGGCTTCGGCATTCAGGCCCAGGCCCAGTTCGCCGGCGGCACGCCGGAACGCTGGGCGTCACACGCCGAGAAGTGGCAGCAACTGGGCGCGACGCATCTGGCGATCGCCACCCACAACGCGGGGGAAACCAACGCGGACGGCCATCTGGCCCGCGTCGAGGCCTATCTGCAGGCCGTTCGCTGACGCGCGGCGTTTCCTATCGATCCACCACGCTGAGGATGTCGCCCGCGCCTTCCGGCGCCGGGATCTCCTCGACCCGCTCGGGCACGTTGTCGTATTCGAGCTTGAGCGCCCGGCTCATGGTGGCGTGCATCTCGTACATGCAGGTGATGTAGGTGAGCTCCAGGATTTCCTCGTCATCGAGATGCTCCTGGAGCGCCTCGAAGAGGCCGTCCGGCACACGCCCGCCGTCCAGCACCAGACAGTCCGTGTAGGCGAGCACCAGCCGCTGCACCGCGTCGAAGCAGTCGGCGGCCGGCCAGTGCGCAATGGCGTCGATCTGCTCCTCGGTGAAGCCCAGATAGCGCATGGACTTGCAGTGCTGGGAGAAGACGAACTGGCTGCCCCGCGTGTAGCCGGCCCGGGTCTGACCGAGCTCGCGCAGCATGGGGTCGAGGGAGCGCTTCGGGCTGCGGTAGAAGCGGAAGCCGTCCACCGCGTGCTGCAGGCAGTCGGGAACCAGTGCGAACACCGTCCACCAGTTGCCCGGCGTGCCGGTATCCGTGCCCGGCTCTTCCACCGGATCACGGTCGCCGAACAGGTGGCTGTACATGCGCTGGATGGCCTCCGGCGCGTCATCGCGGTGAACCTGCCTCAATCTGGGCATGCGGCCTTCCCTCACGTCGCTGATCGAGGGTCGGATTATGGAGTGCCGAAACCCCGGGAGCCACCGGCCACGGGGACGGCGTCGCGTCAGCGCGCGTGCAGGGGCACGCTGTTGAAGCTCGGTGTCAGCGGTCGGCCCATGGCATAAGAATCGAGCACGAACTCGCGGATCACGGCCATGGACGTGCCCCCTTTCTGACCGCGTTCGCGCAGGAGCTCCTTGAGCATGCCGGCCTCGATCTCCGCCTCGAACTGGGAGTCGTAGGGCCCTACGTCCACCCCTTCACGCGTGTGGAAGAACCACTGGCCGTCACTCAGAAACACCCGGTCCGAGCGGAACCAGGTGCGCGGGCGTTCGTCTTTGCGTGCTGCGTTCATGAGGAAATCCTTCGAATCTCGTCCGGCAGTCTGACGGCCCGCGCCACGGGGGTCTGTGCCCGCGATGTTAACGGTTTCACACTTTTCGTGGCGGCTCTTGAACGGCTTGTGTGCCCGCAACCTCCTGAATTGTCGCTGGTTTTCTGCGAAGTACCGGTCGTGGGGAGAAATGCCGGTAAGATGCGCTCACCCCATGAATCCGCCGAACCCGCCCAGATCCGCCTTCCCCTGGTACCTCACCAGCGCGAGCCTCTGGATGGCGGGTATGACCCTGCAGGGCTTTCTCTTCACCTGGCTCCTGGTGGGTACCCTGGCAGTGCCGGCGGACCACGCCGGGTTCGCCCGTACCCTCGCCGAGTTTCCACCGCTGCTCGTGCTGCTCGTCGGCGGCGTGCTCGGCGACCGTGTGGACGGTCGGCGCTACCTCGGGCTGATGCACGCGCTGATGGCGGTGCCGCCCATGGCGATGATCGCGGTGGTGCAGACCGGGCACCTGAGCTATGTCTGGGTGGTGGTGTTCGGCGTGCTGATGGCGTCGATCCAGGCCCTGTCCGATCCGGCGAGACAGGCGGCCCTCAGCCGGGTGGCGCGGCTGGAAGCCCAGCGGGCCGTCACCATCATGACCATCGTCACCTCCGGTGTCGGCATCGCCGGCTTCTACCTCGGCTCGTGGCTCGACGTCCTGGGGCTGGAGACCGTGCTGCTGCTGCAGTCCGTGGTGTTCGGCGTCGGCATCCTCGCCACCCGCCGCCTGCCCGACCTGTCGCTGCCGGACACGGCCCGCCCACCGGTGCTGGCAGGCCTCAAGGCGTTGTGGGCCCTGCCCCTGGTCAGGAACGCCATTGCGCTCAACTTCGTCTCGAGCCTCTTCAACGCGGGCGCCTACATCGTCGCCATTCCCTACATCGTCACCGAGGTCTACGGCGGCGACGCCGCCTTCTTCGCCACGGTCATGATCATCTTCACCGCCGGCAGCATCGGTTCCAACGTGCTGCTGCTGGTGTGCATGCCCCTGCGCCGACCCGGCCGGCTGTTTCTCATCATGCAGCTCACCCGCGCGGCCATCCTCGCCGTGCTCTGGCTTGAGCCGACCACCTGGGTGTTTCTGCTGGCGCTGTTCGCCTGGGGTCTCAACATGGGCATCACCACGACCCTGGTGCGCACCACCGTCCAGGAGCTCGCACCACCCGCCGTGCGCGCGCAGATCCTGTCCGTGCTGCTGCTGTCCTTTCTCGTGTCCTCGCCCGTCAGCGCGGCGCTGCTCGGCATCCTGATTGCCGGCACGTCACCGCTCACCGCACTGCTGCCGGGCGTGGTGATCTCCGTGCTGCTGTTTCTGGCGGGTGCGCGCTGGAGCGGGCTCTGGCACTACCGCTACGACGGCCAGCCGCTGGCGATGCCCTGAAGGCTCTGCGGTCAGTCGGGCACGCCCGCGATGTAGCGGGCCACCAGCTCCGGGTCCTGCATAGGGATGAAGTGGGTGTAGCCCGGCAGGTAGACGTCCGTGCCATGGACGAACTGCTCTGCCACGTGTGCCCAGGTGGGCGACTTGGAGAAGTCCATCTTGTCGTGCTCGTCCGGATCACGGCCCGGTGCCCGCAGCACCAGCACCGGAATCTTCACCTTCGGAATCACGTCGTAGACGTCGGTGCTGGTGTTGCCGAGGTAGATGGAGGCCTCGACGATGGGTGGGCAGGCGAGCTCGAACCCACCATCGGGCTTCGGCAGCACGCCGTAGCGGCAGTAGTCCTTCAGCACCTCGTCGTTCCACACCGCGAACGAGCCGCGGCCCTTGAAACGCTCGTACATCTCCTGCCAGCCCGTCCAGTCGTTCTTGCGCCTGGCCACAGGATGGTCCTCCGGACCGGCGAAACCGCGGTAGCGGTCGTGCTCGTACGCATCCGGCTCGAAGATCACCGGATCCACCAGCAGCAGACGGCTGAACGCGTCGGGATGGCTGGCCGCCACCTGAACCAGGCAGTGCCCACCCATGGAGTGCCCCACGCCGACGGCATCCTCCAGCGCCAGGTGCTCGACGAGCTCGCTCACGTCGCGGGCGAACGAATCCCAGACGTAGGGTGGCGTCCGCTCGCTGCGGCCGTGACCTCGCATGTCTACCGCGTAGACGTGGTAGCCCGCGCCCAGCGCCCGCACCACCTGATCCCAGCAGCGCGCGTGAAAGCCCGTGGCGTGAATCAGCAGCACCTGCCGCTCGCCGCGGTTGCCCCACTCGAAGTAGGTCAGCCGCGGGCCGCTGGTCTGGAACTCGTGCTGCGTCGGCTCGTCGCTGGACATGACTCTCCCTGCGCGGTGCAAAGCCGCGCATGGTAGCCCAGATTCCGCTAAACTGCCCCGCTCCCGAAAGAACCTCAGCAGCACCCGCGAACCCGATGAGCCACAGCCGCGAAACACGCCGGACGCGCGCCACCAAGACGGACATCGTCTCTTCCGAGTCTGAGGCGCTGATCCTCGTCGACCCGGCGGACCGCGTGGTGGGCCATCTCGACAAGTCCGCCGCCCACGATGGCGACGGCGTGCTGCATCGCGCCTTCTCGCTGTTCATCTTCAATGCGGACGGCGCCCTGCTGCTGCAGCAGCGTGCACCCGGCAAGCGCCTGTGGCCGGAGTTCTGGTCCAACAGCTGCTGCTCCCACCCCCGCCAGGGGGAGAGCATGGACGAGGCCGTGCATCGCCGGCTCGAGCAGGAGCTCGGCATGAAAGCGGAGCTCTCGTTCACCTACAAGTTCGAGTACCACGCCCGCTTCGGCACGCTCGGCAGCGAGCACGAGCTCTGCTGGGTCTACGTGGGCGCCACGCGTGACGAGCCGGTGATCAACACCACGGAGATCATGGACTGGCGCTGGATCGAACCGGCCGAGCTCACCCGGGCCATCGAGGCCGAGCCTCACCGCTACACGCCCTGGCTGAAAATGGAGTGGGAGCGGCTGAACTCGGAGTTTGCGGCCCGCCTGCCGGATTCCGCATCCGTTCCCGGTTGAACGCCTGCGGGTGGCGGCAGCCCGCGGGTAGCACCCGCGGGTAAAAAACTTAACCCCTTTTTCCGCCCAGGCGCGTTAACCCTCCTGAAACGTCCCATCGGGACGTCACAGAAGGAAACAACGCCATGAACCGCAATCATCCTCTGCTGATCGGCGCCCTGCTCTGCGTCGTGCTCGTCGGCTGCTCCAGCACGGACAGCAGCGATCAGGAGGCAGACGTCCGCCCCGCCCACCCGGTTGAGCCGACGCCCGTCGTCAGGCCGCCCATCACACCATCACCCGGCAAGGTGGACAGCGCCGTGACGGCGCCCGCTCCGGAAACCCGAGAGGAGGCATTCGCCGACCTGTACCGCCGGCAGGCCAGCAAGGCGGTGCTCGCCGAGACGGTGGTGCTCGGCACGAACGCAGCCGGCCACACCCAGCTCGACGCGCTCAGGCTGCCCTCCGAGCCCCTGGACCGGGAGGCCTACACGCACTTCGACACGAATCCCGTGCACCTGGTCGCCGAGTCTCCGGTATCCACCTTTTCCATCGATGTGGACACCGCCTCCTACGCCAACGTCCGGCGCCTGCTCAACCAGGGTGCCCTGCCCCGGCAGGATGCAGTGCGCGTGGAGGAGATGATCAACTACTTCTCCTATGCCTACCCGGCGCCTGCCAGCACGGAGACGCCGTTCTCCGTGTACACGGAGGTGGGACCGAGCCCCTGGCATCCGTCGCGGCACCTGCTGCACGTCGGCATCAAGGGCTACGAGATCCCCGAGGCGGACCTGCCTCCGGCCAACCTGGTCTTTCTCATCGACGTCTCCGGCTCCATGCAGAGTCCCGATAAGCTCGGACTGCTGAAGTCGTCGCTGACGATGCTGGCCAAGCGTCTCTCCGCGGACGACCGTCTGGCCATCGCCGTCTACGCCGGCGCCGCCGGTACGGTGCTCGAGTCCACACCGGGCAGCGAGCGGGCGAAGATCCTCGCCGCCATCGAAGCGCTGACCGCCGGTGGTTCCACCAACGGCGGCGCCGGCATCCGCCTCGCCTACGCGCTGGCCGAGCAGGGCTTCATCGCGGACGGCATCAACCGGGTGATCCTCGCCACCGACGGTGACTTCAACGTCGGCACCACGGACACGGAAGCGCTGAAGAACCTGGTGGAGGAGAAGCGCGCCTCCGGCGTCGCCCTCACGGTGCTCGGTTTCGGCGGCGGCAACTACAACGACGCCCTCATGCAGGAGCTGGCCCAGATCGGCAACGGCAACGCCGCCTACATCGACACGCTGAACGAAGCCCGCAAGGTGCTGGTGGAAGAGATCGGCTCGACGCTCAACATGATCGCCAAGGACGTGAAGATACAGATCGAGTTCAATCCCGCCACGGTCGCCGAGTACCGGCTGATCGGCTACGAGACCCGGCACCTGAACCGCGAGGACTTCAACAACGACGCCGTGGACGCCGGTGACATCGGCGCCGGCCATACGGTGACCGCGCTCTACGAGATCGCGCTGACCGGCTCCGAGGGCGCTCTGGTGGATCCGCTCCGCTACGGCAGTACCGACAGCAACGCACGCACCGGCAGCACCGACCGGGCAGGCGCGCCCGCTGCCGAGCTCGCCTTCCTGAAGCTGCGCTACAAGCTGCCCGACTCGGACACCAGCCGGCTCATCACCCGGCCCATCGAGCGGTCGAGCATCATTGGCGATCTGGCCCGGACCAGTGACAATTACCGCTTCTCCGCCGCGGTAGCGGGCTTCGGGCAGCTGCTCAGAGGCGGCCAGTACACGGGCGAGTTCGACCTGGCCGCCGCCGAGCGCCTGGCCGTCGATGCCCGCGGCAGCGACGCGGAAGGCTACCGGGGCGAGTTCCTGGGCCTGGTGCGGATGGCGGAGGCGCTGTCCGGCGGCTGAGCCGGGGAGCGGCTTGCGAACGGATACCTGAACGGACGACTGAAAGCACATGCGAGACAGCGCCCCGGCAGAAGCCGGGCGCGCTTCGCCCGGACCGGCAGTCACCGGCGGCGAAGCGCCAGCCGAGGGCCCGCTGCCAGCCGGCGGCGGGCCGTCGGACGAGGAGCTCATGAAGGCCTATGCTGACGGCAACGCCGTGGCCTTCGAGCACCTTTATGCCCGCCATCGCGGGGCACTGTACCGCTACTACCGACGGCAGCTCGACGAAGCCGAAGCCCACGACTGCTTCCAGACCCTGTGGCTGAAGATCATCCACTATCAGGACTGCTACTCCCCCGACGCCCCCTTCCGACACTATCTTTTCACCCTGGCGCACAACGTACTCATGGATCACTACCGGGATCATCGACGCAGGGGCGCCCACCCCGGGGTCACGGACATCGTGGATCCGGACGCGCTCCCCGACCCGCAGGAGGATCCGGCGCATCATCACGAGCGCGCCGAGCTCAGCACGCACCTGCATCGCCTGGTCCGCGCCCTGCCCGCCCAGCAGCGCGAAGCCTGGCTGCTCAGGCAGGAGACGAGCTTCTCCACCGCGGAGATCGCGCGCGTCACGGGCACCTCGGAAGAAGGCGTGAAAAGCCGTCTGCGCTATGCCCGTGACAAGCTGAAACAGGGGATGGCCCGCTATGTCCGATGACCGCGACTGGATCGACGAGCTCTATGCCGAGAGCCGGGAAGAACCCCCGGCGGCGCTCGATGCCGCCGTGCTGGCGGCAGCCCGGGAGAATGCGTCGCGGCCGTGGTACAGAAACCTCCGCACCCTGACCACCGTGGCCACGGCGGCAAGCTTCGTGCTCGCGGCCATGGTCGTCTACTACGCGCCGGAGGATGCCGCTATCAGCAGGGAAGCGAGCGCGCCGCCCGCCGCAGAGGCACCGGCCGTCTCCGGGCTGCGTGAAGCGGCCGAGCGGCCGTCGGCCGCCGACCGGGCCGAGTCGCGCGTGCAACCGACAAGCCCGGCAACGGACGCCGAGCTGCCGCCTCCGGAAGCCGTCTCCACCAGAGCCGCGGGCTTTGCCGACGACGCCCGCCAGGAAGCGGCGCACCTCTCCGGGCCAGCGTCGGAACCGGTGCCGCCACCGGCGGCACGGGAGATGCCAACCGACACCGCGAAGCGTCTGCAGCGGTCGGTGTCCACGCTCGGCGCGGCGAGCAACCTGTCGGCGGAAGCAACGGCGAAGTCCCCGGCAGTCCTTGCCGAGCTGATCGATCAGTGCGGACCGGCGCCGGGGACGGAGGCTTCCCGCCAGCTCGAGCGGGATGCGCTCGGCTGGTACCTGGTGGTGACGGTGGTGGCCGGCGGCGCGGACACGACGCGCTACTACCGGTGCCAGGACTCGACCTGGCACGAGATCGACGCACCGCTCACCGACGAGGGAACTCTAGAGCAGCAGCCAGATCCCGACGACGATCAGTAGCGCACCCAGGATTTCCCTGCCGCGCACCCGTTCGCCGAAGAACCACACCGCGGCCGCAAACGTGAACAGCAGCTCCACCTGCCCCAACGCCCGGACCAGCCCGGCGCTCACCAGGGTCATGGCCGTGAACCAGCAGGCGGACGCGGCGCTGCCGGTGAGCCCCACCCAGATCGAGGTACGCCAGCTCCTGGCCACCCGGCCGAGCTCTCCCGGTTCCCGCCAGACGAGGTAGGCGGCCATGACGGCCGTCTGCAGCGTGACCGTGACGGCGAGCGTCGAGCCGGCGCGTTCGAGAAACCCGCCCTCCGGCAACGCCAGCGACGCCGCCCGATAGCAGACCGATGCCACGCCGACACCGGTACCCGCGAGCACGCCCAGCACGAGTGCCCGGTTGCCGGAAAACAGCGCCCCGAGCCGGCCGCGGAAGGAGAGGATCACCACACCGAGGAAGCTCACCCCGATGCCGGCCGCCAGGGGCGCCGTGAGCGCATCACCCAGCAGAATCAGCCCGAACAGGGCCGTCTGCAGCACCTCGGTCTTGGAGAACGCGGTCCCGACGGCAAAGTTACCGTGGGTGAACGAAGCCACCAGAGCGGCCGTGCCCAGAATCTGCGCCACGCCACCGAGCACGCAGTACGCCAGGAACGGTGCGTTCGGTGTGGGCAGCTCGAACACCGTTCCCAGCCAGGCGAGATAGAGCCACGCGAACGGCAGCGCGTAACAGAACCGGGTGTAGGTGGCGCCGTTGACGGACAGATTACCCGTCGCCCGCTTCTGCAGCATGGAGCGCAGGTTCTGCAGGAAAGCCGCGGCGATGGTGATGGGAATCCAGAGTTCCACCGTCAGCGCTCGGAGAACCGGGCGATCTGCTCCGGCCGGGTGGACAGCCAGCGGAAGCGCCACACGAGCACCAGCGCGGCTACCGCGAGCCCGGCGACCAGCCCTATCCAGAAACCCCGCACGCCGTCGAGGTCGCCGAGGCTGACCCAGTCGAATCCCAGCGCCACGCCCACCGGCAGCCCCACGCCCCAGTAGCTGAGCATGGCGATCCACATGGTGGCACGGGTGTCCTTGAAGCCCCGCAGTGCTCCCAGCGCGGTGACCTGGCTGTCGTCGAAGAACTGGAACACCGCCACGAACAGCAGCAGGTCCACCGCCAGCAGCAGCACCAGCGGATCGGAGCTGTAGAGACCCGCGATGGGCTCACGCAGGCTCCAGACGAAGGCGGCCGCCAGCACCGCGAAGCCGAGCGACAGCCAGATGGCGACCCAGCCCGAGCGGCGTGCCGCCGGCAGGTCGCCGGCACCGACGTTGAAGCCCACCCGGATGGATACGGCCATGCCGAGCGCCATGGGCACCATGAACATCATGCCGCCGACGTTGGCGGCGATCATGTGGGCTGCCACGGCTTCTGCCCCCAGGCGGCCGATCAGCAGCGTGACGATGGAGAACATGCCCACCTCCATGAAGTTGGTCACCCCGATGGGTAGACCCAGCTTGACGAGGCGCACGATCGCCCGGGGGTCCGGGCGGCTGAAGCGTCCGAGAGCGCCGGTGACCCGGATCCGCGAGCGGCTGACGACGATGAGCATGACGAGCACCTGAAAGGTGATGACGATGGCGCTCGCCCAGCCGCAGCCGACCCCGCCCATACCCTCGATGCCGAAGGCACCATAGATGAAGAGGTAGTTCAGCGGGATCTTCAGGGCGAGCGCACCGGCGGCGATCCACATGGCGGGCAGCGTCCACGACATGCCCTCGCAGAGGAAGCGCAGACAGAAGTAGCCGAGCAGCGGCACCACACCGAACGACACCGCCTGCAGATAGCCGACCGCCACCGGAACCGCCCGGGGGTCGACGCCGACGAAGTGGTAGACGGGCTGGACGTTGTGCAGAGCAAGGATCATGAGCACGGCGCCGACGGCAGCCACCCACAGCGCCTGCCGGAACGCCTCGCCAGCCTCGGCCTGGCGACCGCGGCCATGCAGCTGGGAGATCGTCGGGGTAAGCGACATGAGCGTGCCGGACAGCAGCAGCAGCAGCGGCCAGTAGAAGTTGCCACCGAGCGCCACCCCGGCCAGGTCCACGGCACTGACCTGGCCCGCCATGATGGTATCGGCCACGCCCATGCCCATCTGGGTCACCTGGGCGAGAATCATGGGTGCGGCGAGCCGGCCGAGCGCACCAAGCTCCCTGCGTACCTCCCCTCCGGCCGCAACCAAGACGATCTCCCTCAACTGGCAGGCCGCGCATTGTACGCGCCGCTGCCGCTGTCCGGTCACGCTCTTTTCACGGCGCTTGATTCACGTCAACTAGGGATTTCCACAATTCGATAGGCTCACCCTATAGGCGCGATAGCCACAATCGAATGGCACCGTGCCCTGCCGGCCGTATACTCCTTCGCATCCCCGAGGGGGTGAGTCGACTCACGCAACACAGGAAGGAAACCATGCAACTGAAGGACAGCAAAACCCTGCAGAACCTGAAGGACGCCTTTGCGGGCGAATCTCAGGCCAACCGCCGCTACCTCTACTTCGCGTCCAAGGCCGACGTGGAGGGTGAGAACGACGTCGCTGCCGTATTCCGCTCCACCGCCGAAGGCGAGACCGGCCACGCGCACGGCCACCTGGAGTACATGGAAGCCGTGGGCGATCCGGCCACCGGTCTGCCCATCGGCAACACCAGCGACAACCTGAAAGCCGCCATCGCCGGCGAGACCCACGAGTACACCGACATGTACCCGGGCATGGCGAAGACGGCGCGCACCGAGGGCTTCGAGGAAATCGCGGACTGGTTCGAGACGCTGGCCAAGGCAGAGCGTTCCCACGCCAACCGCTTCCAGAAGGCACTGGACGCCATGGGCTGATCCGGCGACCGGAACAGCCACAGGAGAGGGGTCGGTTCGCACGGCCCCTTTTTTTTCACGACGCATCGACGACGGCGGAATATCGAGATGAGAGAAGGCAGCCTGGAAGCACCCGATCGCCAGCCCCTGGACTGGAAGAGCGAGGCGTTCTACGACAAGGAGTCCCTCTACACGGAGCTCGAACGGGTATTCGACATCTGTCACGGCTGCCGCCGATGCGTGAGCCTGTGCGATTCGTTTCCGACGCTGTTCGATCTGGTGGACGAATCCGAGACGCTGGAGGTGGATGGCGTCGACAAGGACGACTACATGAAGGTGGTCGATCAGTGTTACCTCTGCGACCTCTGCGCGGAAACGAAATGTCCCTACCTGCCGCCCCACGAGTGGGCCGTGGACTTCCCGCACCTCATGCTGCGCGCCAAGGCCTACAAATTCCGCCAGAAGGACACGAAGTGGCGTGACCGGCTGATCACCAGCACCGACCCCATCTTCGACGTGCTGAGCACGCCGGGCATCTCCGCCATCGCCAATGCCGCCGCCGGTTCGAAGACGCTGCGCAACCTGGGCGACAAGCTGCTCGGCATCCACCCCAAGGCGCCGCTGCCGAAGCTGCACAGCCGCACGAGCAGCGAGCGACACGCCGACGACATCGGCGCTCAGCTCGCACCCGTGCCCACCGACCGCACCACCGGCAAGGTGGCCATCTACATCACCTGCTACGGCGACCACAACGAGCCCGAGATCGTCGAGGACCTGGTCGCCGTGTTCAATCACAACGGCATGTCCGTGCGGTTGCTGAAGGACGCCAAGTGCTGCGGCATGCCCAAGCTCGAGCTCGGCGACCTCGACAAGGTGGCGAAGCTGAAGGATGCCAACCTGCCCACGTTCCTGAAGGCCATCGACGATGGCTACGACATCATCGCGCCGATTCCTTCCTGCGTGCTGATGTACAAGCAGGAGCTGCCGCTCATGTTTCCCGACGATGCGGACGTGGCGAAGGTGAGGGACGCGTTCTTCGATCCGTTCGAGTACCTGATGCTCCGCCATCGGGCCGGCCTGGTGAAGACCGATTTCACCACCAGCCTCGGCAAGGTGGCCTACCACGTGGCCTGTCACCAGCGCGTGCAGAACATCGGCATGAAGACCCGCGACTTCCTGAAGCTCATCGACGGCACCGAGGTGACGGCCATCGAGCGCTGCTCGGGCCACGACGGCACCTATGCGGTGAAGAGCGAGACTTACGAGAAGGCCATGAAGATCGCCCGGCCGGTGGTCGGCAGGGTCAAGCAGGCGGAGGCGGACACCTTCGGATCGGACTGCCCCATGGCGGGCCGGCTGATCGCGCACGGCCTGGAGGCCGACGATCCGAACGCGAAAGCCGAGCACCCCATCACCATGGTCAGGCGCGCCTACGGCATCTGACGCACCCAACGGAGCTGTACACGTCATGGAGAAGCTGAGCAGAAGCAGCCTCTGGAGCCTCGAGCAGTACGCCGAGAAGCGACCCGGTTTCCGGGCGGAGGTCATCGCCCACAAGGTGCCGCGCCGCGTCGCCATCGGTCCTCACGCGACCCTCTACTTCGAGGACTTCCTCACCATGAAGTACCAGGTGCAGGAAATGCTCCGCGCCGAGCGGATCTTCGAGGCCGCCGGCATCGAGGAAGAGATCGAGGCCTACAACCCGCTGATTCCGGACGGCAGCAACCTCAAGGCCACCTTCATGATCGAGTACGCGGACGTCGTGGAGCGCCGGGCCGCGCTCGCCCGGCTGGCCGGCATCGAGGACACCGTGTGGGTCAAGGCCGAGGGCGGCGAGAAGGTCTACGCCATCGCCAACGAAGACCTCGACCGCAGCACGGACGAGAAGGCCTCCGCCGTCCACTTCCTGCGCTTCGAGCTCGGACCCGAGACCATCGCCGCGTTCAAGGCGGGACGGCGGATCGAGTTCGGCATCGACCACGAGGGCCTCGCCGGCGTCGTTGCGCTCACCCCCGAGCAGACCGCGAGCCTCGCCGCCGATCTCGACTGAAACCTGGGAATACCCCGGAAGGGTAATCCACGCGCCGCCCGCGCGTATGTGTGTGCGGGTCATCGCTCCGGCGCTCCGCGCTGCCCTCGGTTGCCGAGCTTGCCAGCCGGTCACCGCCAGAGGCGGCGGCCGGCTGTCAACTCGGCGCCCTCGGCGTCGCGACACTGACCCTCACACACATACCCGCGGCCGTCGCCTCGAGTGCCGTCCCGGGGTTACAGGTTTTCGTCTGCTGGTGGTGAGCTCAGGCGTTCAGGACGATCAGGCAAGTGCGGTGGTGAGGACGTCGGCGAGCTTCTCGAGGAGCGGCTCGCGGGGTGAGCTCTTGCGCCAGCAGAGGCCGATGTCCCGGTGCGGGATCTCGCCGCGGAACGGGATGTAGCGCACGGCCGCAGTGGCCTTGGCCGGAATGGCGAGCTCGGGCATGAGCGTCACCCCCACGTCCGCCAGCACCATCTGCCGCAGCGTTTCCAGGCTGGTGGCGCGGAAGTTGGTGTTCTCCACCGCGTTGTGTGAGTTGCACACCGCCAGCGCCTGGTCACGCAGACAGTGACCATCCTCGAGCAGCAGCACCTGCTGCTCGTCCAGATCGTCCACCGTCACCGTCTTGCGGCCGGCCAGCGGGTGGCTCTTCGAGACGGCGAGCAGGAACGGCTCGGTGTAGAGCTTGTGCTCCACCACGTTGTCCTCCTCGATGGGCAGCGCCAGGATCACCGCGTCCAGATCCCCTTCCCGCAGCAGACGGGTGATCACCGCGGTCTGGCCTTCCGTGAGCTGAATCTTCAGCGTCGGCAAGCTCTTGCGGATCGGGGTCAGGATCTTCGGCAGCAGGTAGGGCGCGACCGTGGGGATCACGCCGAGCCGGAAATCGCCGCCGAACGGATCGGCGTATTCCTCGGCGATGGTCGTGAGCCGATTCGCTTCACGCAGCACGCGCTGGGCCTGCGCCACCACCCGCTCGCCCACCGGGGTGAGCAGCACCTGGCGGTTGGTGCGCTCGATGAGCGTCACCCCGAGCTCCTCCTCCAGCTTCTTCAGCTGGGTGGACAGGGTGGGCTGGCTGACGAAGCAGGCATCGGCGGCCCGGCCGAAGTGGCGGTGCTCCGCCACCGCCACCAGGTATTTCAGGTCTCTGAGATTCATCGGCGCGTCGCTTCAGTGCCTCTCTATGTCAGTGCCAGGGCTCGACGATGATCTTCGCGTGCGCTTCGGGATTCTTCAGATCCCGGAAGGCCTGGGCGACACCGTCGATGCCGACGTGACCCGTGATCAGCGGCGCCACCGGGATCCGCCCCTCGGCGATGTTGCCGAGCGTCGCCGCGAACTCTTCCGGCGTGTAGCCGAGCACGAACTGCAGGTTCAGCTCCTTGGTGATGCCGAGCATGGGACGAATGGCGTCACTCTCCATGCACACGCCCACCACCACGAAGCGGCTGTGGCGTTCAGCGCCGACCATCATCTGGTCGATCACACCGGGCACGCCCACGCACTCGAAGTAGACGCCGGGGGGCAGCTCGCGCTCACCCGTGAGCGGGTTCACCGGCGCCGTCTGTCCCTGACGGCTCGCGCGCGCGGCGGAGCGCCAGGAGTCGTAGGGCGAGGTCGCTTTCGGATCGATCACCTCGTCGGCGCCCATGGTGAGGGCCAGCGCCCGCCGCGCGGGCGAGAAGTCCGTCGCAATGATGGGTGCCACGCCTTTCAGCTTCAGCGCCGCGATCACGGCGAGGCCCACGGGCCCGCAGCCGATCACGAGCGCTACGTCGTCCGCCGTCAGCCGGGCCATCTGCACGGCGTGCAAACCCACGGCCATGGGCTCGGTAAGCGCCGCGTGGTCGTTGGACAGCCCGTTAGGCACGGGCAGCAGCAGCGCTTCGGAGAGCAGCATCTGCTCCGCGTAGCCGCCGGGCACGTCGTGGGAGTACCCCACCGCGGCTCCGCCGCCGGCCCGCAGCAGCATGGGCATTGCGCACACCCGGGTGCCAGGGGCGAGACGCCCGGCCGGCGCGGGGCCCGGACCGTAATCCAGGACCTCACAGCAGAACTCGTGGCCCATGACCATGTCCCGCTTCGGGTCCAGGTTGCCTTCGTCTCCCTGCAGGCTGAACTCGGCGAACTTGTCGAAGTGCTCCAGCGCGTGCAGGTCCGAGCCGCAGATGCCGCAGGCGAGCGTCTTCACCAGCGCCTCACCAGGGCCCGGCTCCGGCACCTCGATCCGGCCGGGAACGATTTTCCGCTCGCGCATGATGGCTGCCCGCATGGTGCTTTCCTCCGGTTGTGAAGCTCGCGACGTCGACGCTATCGTAGTTGGCTTCCGCGGGCAAAGACGAAAGAGGGGAGGTTCCACTGGGCGGGATCGGCACGGCACTGGGCACCGCGATCATCCATCGGGACGACGAGCTGCTGGTGCTCCACAAACCGGCAGACGTCTCCCTGCTCGCCGACCGCTCCGGCGCGCCGTGCCTGTGGGATGCGCTCAGCGCGGAGCTGGGCAGGAAGCTCTATCTGGTGCACCGCCTGGACAAGCCCACCAGCGGGGTGCTGGTCATCGCCCTCACCGCCGAGTGCCAGAAACGGCTGACACGCCAGTTCCAGGCCCGGCAGGTGCGCAAGTACTACCTGGCCTGGGTGAGCGGCAGGACCCCGGCCGCAGGCATCATCGACCTGCCGCTGAAGAAGGGGCGCAAGAGCCGCTACCGGGTCGCCGGCGCGCGGGCGGACATCGTCGAGTGCGACAGACGCTGGACGCTGCGCGAGAAGTCGGAAGGTGGCTTCGACAGCCTCACCCGATTCCGGACCCTGCATCAGGGTACTGGCCTGCCTCGAGATACCGATCTGCATGGGGACGCGGATCGTTCACTCCTGCTGCTCGCGCCGCGCACCGGCCGCACCCACCAGCTGCGGGTACATCTGGCCTGGATCGGCCATCCCATCCTCGGCGACCGGCTCTACGGTCGTCCGCAGGACCCACACCAGCAGGCGCCACGGCTGCTGCTGCACGCCCACCGTCTGGTGCTGCCGGGCACCGGCAGCTTCGCGGCTCGACCGCCGGCGGATTTCCCTGCCGGGTGACGTGGTGGCCGCCCGAGGGCGGCGTTCAGAAACGGCTGCCGAGCTTGCGGCCGAGCGCGTAGCCGGCGGCGGTCACCGCCGGGTGCCGGGTCAGGGCGAACGCCACGGAGGCGACGCCGATGCCGGCGATCCACGAGACGAGCTGGGGACTCTTCGCCTCGCCGGTGAGCGCCCGGTTCACGGTGTGCTCGCAGTTGTTGGTGAGCACGTTGTAGCCCCGCCCACCCGGCTCCGCGGCCGCAGCGAAGCGGCGGCGGCGCGGGCACTCCGTGTGGCTCACGTGCAGCCGGTGACCACCCCGGAACTCGCTCTCGCTCACCACGTGCTCGCCCCGGAACGGGCTGTTGTGCAGGATGCGGCCGTCGGCCAGCACCAGGCCCCGATGCATGAACGGGCCCTTGCGGCGGGAAACCACGTCTCCGGGTCTGGGTCTCATGAGCGGACTCACTCCTGTGCTGATTCAGAATGAATGCACGAACCAGGCCACAACGCAACTGATTGATTCGGCTCGGATTTCAGAACCGGCCTCGGAAAGGCGTCATGCCGATCAGACCACGATGTGGTCCACGGGACCAGCTTTGTGGGTTTCTATCGAGACAGCATGAAGTCCACGGCCGCCGCCAGGTCCTCGTCCGTGCAGCCCATGCACAATCCCATGGGCGGCATGCCCGGCGGCATTCCTTCCTTCACCGATCTCACCAGCGCTTCCCGACCCTTGGCGATGCGCGGCGCCCAGGCTTCGGCGTCGCCCGGAATGGGCGCACCAGCCACCCCACCCGCGTGGCAGGAGAAGCAGGACCGGTTGTAGATCACCTCCCCGGGGTGTGCATCGCCGCCACCGCCCGCATCGCAGCCGGTGAGCAGCACGAGTCCGGTCAGTATCAGGGGCAGGCGGTTGTTCACGGGCGTCTCCTTCGTGTTGGCTGGTCGGTCGGCTGCTTCAAAGGCTGCAGAGGATCTCTGCCGCGCGGGCCAGCGTCGCGTCGTCCTTGGCGAAGCAGAAGCGCAGCACCTTGTGCCCCGGGTCGTCCACATAGAACGGCGACACCGGAATGGACGCGAGCTTCGCCTCGCGGGTGAGCCGCACCGCAAGCTCCGTGTCCCGCTCGTTGCTCCAGGCCGAGTAGTCGAGGAGCTGGAAGTAAGTGCCGGCGGACGGGGTGATCGAAAACGGCGAGTCGGCCAGCAGCGAGCAGAAGGTGTCGCGCTTCGCCTGATAGAACGCCCCCAGCGTGCGGTGGTGCTCGGGGTGTTCGTTCAGAAAATCCGCGAGCGCGAGCTGCACCGGGGTGTTGGAGGTGAACGTCACGTACTGGTGAATGCGCCGGAACTCCGCGGTGAGCGCCGCCGGTGCCACGCAGTAGCCGATCTTCCAGCCGGTGGTGTGATAGGTCTTGCCGAAGGAGCTGACGACGAAGCTGCGCGCGAACAGATCCGGATAGCGCGTCAGGCTTTCGTGGCTGCGGCTGTCGAAGACGATGTGCTCGTACACCTCGTCGGCCAGCAGGTACAGGTTCCGGTCCGCGACGATGTCGGCCAGCGCCGCAACGTCCGCAGCGTTCCAGACCGTTCCCGTCGGGTTGTGCGGCGTGTTGGTGATGATCAGCCGCGTTCGCTCCGAGATCAGGTCCCGGACCCGGTCCCAGTCCACCCGGTAGTCCGGCGGGTGCATGGGCACGTGCAGGGTTCTGCCGCCCTGCAGGCGCACCACGGGCTCGTAGCTGTCGTAGGCGGGATCGAAAACGATCACCTCGTCGCCCGGATTCACCACGGCCGCGATGGCACAGAACAGCGCCTCCGTCGCGCCGGAGGTCACCGTCACCTCCGTGTCCGCATCCACCCGAGCGCCATAAAGATCGGCCACCTTGGCGGCGATGGCCGCCCGCAGTGCCGGCACCCCCATCATCGGCGCGTACTGGTTGTGGCCGCCGTGCAGGTAGTGGGAGACCCGATCCAGCAACGCCTTCGGACCGTCGAAGTCCGGGAATCCCTGGGAGAGGTTCAGCGCGCCTTCCGCACGGGCAAGCTCCGACATCACCGTGAAGATGGTCGTACCCACGTCGGGCAGCTTGCTCGCGAGAGTCGGAGTGATCATGGCGGTGGCATTGTGACCAGACGGGCTCACAAATCCAATATCAAAATATTTTGATACAGCTACGCTTCCCTGCTAGCATGCCGGCCTTCCCGGACACCTGCGAGAAAAGATGGCAAGAGCCCTGGCCTCCAGCACCCAGCGCGCACCTGGCGGCGCCGACCTCGATCAGGTCGTTGCGCTGGGCAAGGCCGTGGGTGACCGGCTGCGGGCGGGCATCCTGCAGGTCCTGCACCAGGACTCCTACGCGGTGGGCGAGCTGTGCGAACTCTTCGACGTTCCACAGCCCGCACTCAGCCACCACCTGAAGATCCTCCATCAGGCCGGGCTCGTGGCCCGACGCCGGGAAGGCAACAGCATCTTCTACCGCCGCGCGGCCCTGCCGGGCGACGATCCGGCCACCACGCTGCTGGCCGCGCTGGACCAGGACCCTCTGTCCGCCGACCTGGCCGCACGGGTCGGCGCCATCCACCGCGCCAGGAACCGCCGCTCCGCCGCGTTCTTCGACGCCCACGCGGAAGAGATCAGCGCCCACCAGGCGGAAATCTGCGAGCCGGACGCCTACGGCGACCTGGTCATGGACATGATCGACGCCGCGCTGGCGGAAGGGCTGCCGGCGCGTCAGGCGCTGGAGGTGGGGCCGGGCACGGGCGAACTGCTCGGCGGCCTCGCCGACCGCTTCGCGTCCACGGTGGGGGTGGACAACGCCCGGCCCATGCTCGGTGCCGCCCGCGCCGCGCTCGCCAACCGCCCGGGCGTGCGCCTGCGCTACCAGGACTTCATGACCCTGCCCCGGCAGCGCCGTTACGACGCGGTCGTCGCCGCCATGGTCGTTCATCATCAGGCTTCACCGGCTGCGTTCTTTCAGCAGGCGGCCGGCGTGCTGCGCGCGCCCGGCACGCTGGTGGTGGTGGAGCTCTGCCGCCACGACCAGGAATGGGCGGCCGACGCCTGCGGCGATCAGTGGCTCGGCTTCGAGCCGGACGAGCTCACCGGCTGGGCGGAGCGCGCCGGCTTCGAGACCGTGCAGTCCCAGTACCTCACCCGCAAGAACGGCTTCCGTATCCAGATTCACCGGTTCCGTCCGAACGACGGAGCCAGCGCACGTCAACTCAGGAAAAACGACTCATGACCGACAGCAAAGCGACCGACTACAAAGTAGCTGACATCTCCCTTGCCGACTTCGGCCGCCGGGAAATCGCCCTCGCCGAAGCGGAAATGCCCGCACTCATGGCGCTGCGTCGGAGGTATGCCCAGTCGCAGCCGCTCGCCGGTGCCAGGATCATCGGCTGCATCCACATGACCATTCAGACCGCGGTTCTGATCGAGACCCTGGTGGAGCTCGGCGCCGAAGTCCGCTGGTCGTCCTGCAACATCTTCTCCACCCAGGACCATGCCGCGGCCGCCATGGCGGCACGCGGAATCCCGGTCTTCGCCTGGAAGGGCGAGACGGAGGCGGAATACGACTGGTGCATCGAGCAGACGATCCTCAAGGACGGCAAGCCCTGGGACGCCAACCTGCTGCTCGACGACGGCGGCGACCTCACGCTCATGATTCACCAGAAGTACCCGGAGATGCTCGAGAAGATCCATGGCATCTCCGAGGAGACCACCACCGGCGTGCACCGGCTCTACGAGATGATGAAGAAGGGCAAGCTCAAGGTGCCCGCCATCAACGTCAACGACTCCATCACCAAGTCGAAGAACGACAACAAATACGGCTGCCGGCACAGCCTCAACGACGCCATCAAGCGCGGCACCGACATGCTGCTCGCCGGCAAGCGGGCGCTGGTGATCGGCTACGGCGACGTCGGCAAGGGCTCCGCCCAGAGCCTGCGCCAGGAGGGCATGATCGTGCGTGTGGTGGAGATCGACCCGATCTGCGCCATGCAGGCCTGCATGGACGGCTATGAGCTCGTCTCGCCGTACAACAACGGCATCAACACGGGCAAGCCGGACAGCATCAACACCCGCCTGCTCGCGGACACGGACCTGATCGTCACCTGCACCGGCAACGCCAACGTCTGCGACGCGAACATGCTCAGCGCGCTGAAGAAGGGGGCGGTGGTCTGCAACATCGGCCACTTCGACAACGAGATCGACACCGCCTACATGCGCAAGCACTGGCAGTGGGAACCGGTGAAGGACCAGGTGCATCAGATCTTCCGCAGCGACGACCGCTCGGACTACCTGGTTCTCCTGTCGGAAGGCCGGCTGGTGAATCTCGGCAATGCCATGGGCCATCCGTCCCGAATCATGGACGGATCCTTCGCCAACCAGGTGCTGGCTCAGATGCACCTCTTCGAGCAGCGCTGGGCCGACCAGCCGCAGAACCAGCGTGCGCCGATCACCGTCGAGGTGCTGCCGAAGAAGCTCGACGAGGAGGTGGCAGAGCTCATGGTGCGCGGCTTCGGCGGCGTGCTCACCCGACTCACCCCCACCCAGGCGGAGTACATCGGCGTCGAGCAGGAGGGCCCGTTCAAGCCGGACTCCTACAAGTACTGAATCCGCCTTCGCGCGCGGCTTGAATCCGGCGGCACGTTCCGCCCATCATCGACACTTTCATGAGCCAGGAGGAAGGCGGATGACCCCACGGATGCTCGCGCTGCTGATCACGGCCCTCGCGTCGACCCTGCTGCTGACCCCAGCACCCGCAGGCGCGGCGAGCGCCGCCGAGCTTCTCGAGCAGGCCCGGGGCAAGTCCCGGGACCTGGAAGAGCTGAAGGCGGTGCTCAACGGGCCCGATCCGAACATGCGGATCGCAACCTTCGAGGTCATGGTCGACAGCGGCGATCCCACCCTGCGGGAAGTGGCCATGGACGCGGCGCTGACAAGCACCGACACGGTGCTGCAGGCGCTGGCGCTGAAGATGGCCGTACTGGCGCAGTCGGACGTGATCTTCTCCCTGGAGATCGACACGTCCCAGCCGGAAGACATCCGCGCCCAGGCCGCGACCTATCTCGCCCAGAACGGCAACCTCTACCGGCAGAAGATCACAGGGGTGGACGCGGAAACCGGCATCTTCAAGATGGGCGGCCACCAGGGTCAGGTCACCGGCACCCAGGTCAACTTCCAGTACTCCTACGACAAGGGCACCCTGCAGATGGTGGATGAAACCACCCTCCAGGGACCGGTGACGCTCTACAAGGGTGGCTACGCGGGCTTCATCGCCACCTGGAAGATCCGCTGAGACGCGGCTGACCTCACGGAGCGGCCAGCACCCGCACCCGGTGCAGGCCGATCGCCGGTGGGCTGGCGCTGGCGCCGATCACCAGACGGATCTTGCGCGCCCAGGTGGGCGCCAGCAGAAACGACGCGGTCCCCGAGGAGAAGTCCGCGCTGCCGCTGGCCACGCTGCGCCAGCGATCGGAGCCCGTTGTGGAGCTGACGAAGACCTCCACCAGTGTCGGCAACGCCGAAGCGACCGGACCCGCCTCCAGGCGCACCTCGCCGATGGCGACGCGCTCGGCACCCAGACCGAATTCCAGCACCACCGGCCAGTCGCTGACGGCGGCCTGCCAGCCCAGCCCCTCCACGCCTGCCACCAGGTTCGTCGGCCGGTGGGCTGCATCCACGGGCAGCGCGTTCCATTCGAGGAGCTCGAGGGGCAGCCCGACCGGTCCCGGGATCCAGTCTGCCGACCCTGCCGGCACTGCAGCCGCCTGCGAAGGGTCCATCGCGACCGGGGGCTGTGCCGCCGTCATCTGCGCACCGTCGCGCACGAAGCGGTCGAACTTGCCCAGCAGCGTATCGATGCGGATGGCGGTGCCGACTCCGAAGCGGGCATCCACGGACAGCAGCATGGCCACCGGCGTGTCGCCGACCATCAGCATGCTGCCGCTCAATCCCTTGCGGAGCTGGTTGTCGCCATGGGTCGGCTGCAGGCGCAGAAAGGCGACCCCATCGTCGTCGAACAGGCTCACGGAGAACTGGGCAATGGTGCCGTCGCCGTTCACGGAGCGCACCGTCGCAATCCCGTTGTCGCGGATCAGCCGACCCACCGCCCGGCTCACGGACAGGGCACCGTAGCCGCAGCGGCCGGTGAGGGTACCGCTCACCCGCGCGACGGACACATCGTCCTTAAGATCCTGCGCCGCCACGGTTTCCCCCAGATCCTCGTCAGCGCCCTCGCCGAGCAGCGCCGCCGGCGCACCCGACTCCGCGAGCACATGGGTTGGGGTGAGCAGGTAGCACGTCCCGTCGTAGTGGGTCAGGTAACCCTGGCCCACCTCCAGCGCCGCGTTGGCATAACTCTTCACCAGCACCTGCCGCGCGCTGGCCGTCGCGCAACAGACGAGCGCGAGGACGAGACCGGCAGCGGCGAGGCGGATGCGCATCACTCGTCGTACCGGTAGAACCAGCGGAACCAGGTTGCCCGCGGATCGTCCCGGTGGATCGACTTCTCGCCGCTGAACTGCACCACGCCCAGCGCAATGGACATGTACACGGCGAGCAGCGAGCCCCAGAAGGTGAGAATGGGGTCGCTCGCCAGCCGTGCGAACCAGTCCGGCCGGAAGTCGTAGCCGCTCTCGCCGTAGCGGACGATGGAAAGGCTGTCCGCCTGGCCGAAGGCGACCACCGCCAGCGACGCCATGCCTGCGGTGGGTCGCACGAAACCCTTGGGCCACAGGCCGCCCGTCTCCGCGGACAGGGTGACCTGATCACCCAGCATGAGGCCGGCCTCGTCCACCCGGGTGCGCTGGTCCGCGGAGTCGTCGGCCGTGAACACCGACACCGTCCCCGAGCGCAGCATGCGCGGGTCCGCCCAGCTCACGGCACGGCCGAGGGTGGTGGTGGCGGTGAAGGGAAAGCTCAGCGCGACCGATGAATCCGCCCGCCAGAACAGGTTGAGCGCATCACCGAGTGTGGTCTCGGCAACGCTGCCCACCGCCTCCAGGCTACCCAGCGTCTGCCCTTCCGCCGCCCGCAGCGACAGGGAAAGCCCATCCGTCGTCGTTTCCAGCAGCACGGAGGCACCACCGGAAAGCGTCAGCACCTGCTCCGGCGCCTCGAGCTGCCAGCCCTGCCAGCGGCGGCCGCCGCAGACCGCCGCCGCATCCGCCAGGCGGGAGGCTTCCGGCAGCACCAGCGCGGTGCGGCTGCAGATCTGCGCGCCGTCGATCCGCCAACGGACCATCGTGTCCGGCTGCAGCGTGAGCGCGGCGACCTCGGTGTCCACCTCGAGCCCGAACTCCCAGGTTGCCGGTTTCGCCAGCCGGGCGAATGCGAGCAACACGAAGGCGACGAGAAACAGCAGCACGGAGCCGGTGGCGATCCGCTTCGGCGACAGCCGGATTTCCGGCGCGGCGCCTCCGGCAGCGGCGCCGGGTTCGCTCACGACGCCGGACCGGCCAGCCGGAACTCCACCGCCGGCTGCTCGCGGCCGAAGCGCTCCCGGATAATGGTCACCGTTCCGTCCAACGCCGCGGCGCCCGCTTCCAGGGTGCAGACGAAGTCGTAGGTGGTGCGCCGCCCTTCCGAAAGGTACTCGCACGGCGTGAGCGCCTCGCTCCCGGGCATCGCCACGAACACGTCCGTTGCCCCGAAGGAGTTCAGCAGCAGCCGCACCGGTTCGGCAGGATCACCGTCCATGGCGGACGCCACCAGGTAGGTATCGCTGGCGGCCGTGTCACAGCCACCGAGGGTCACGGAGATGGCAATGTCGCCCTCCGCGTAGCCGGACAGCACGTCCACCCGGTCGGAGCGGTACGGCAACCGCACCACCTCGCCGGAGGCTTCCGGGAGCCGGTAGTGATTGCGGGAGGAGTAGATGCCGTCGTTCGTCGTCGCCCGCACGCAGACTTCCGTGCCTTCGGCGGCCGCCCGAACGGCAAGCCGATCGCGCGCCAGCGCCTCCTGGGCCGTCACGCTCATCAGGCCGACGATGACGTTGCCGCTCACCTGCACTTCCGGCTGGTAGACCTCGAGGAAGGGTTCGCTCAGCAGCTCGGCGGCCACGGCTTCAGCCGCGAGAGCCGCAGGCGGAGTCAATGCAGAGGCCATGATCAATGCCTGCAGGTAACGGAATTTACTCATCTCAGTACCGCCCCCCGAGCTTGGCGTGATCCCAGCTGATGATCTCCACCGGCTTGAACTTCAGCACCACGCGCTTCTCTGCCGTCTTGCCCACCGCCGCCAGCAGCTGCGCCACCTCCGCTTCCGCCACCTCGCGGCCCTTGGTGTTGATCTTCACCAGCACGTTGCGCACCGTGTCGTAGTCGTCGATCACCTCGCAGTCGGCATAGGCAAGCACACTCTTGAGCTCGGCGTATTCTTCGCCCGACTCCACCAGCAGGCTCGTCCGCGGGTCGCGCTGGAAGTTGAGCACTTTCTGGCTCTTGCGGAACGTGGTGCAGTAGAAGCAGCCCTCGTCGTCCACCCAGAACCACATGGGCATGGGGTGGGGATAGCCGTTGTGGCCGTTGGAGACGATGATCAGCGTCCTCGACGCGTTCAGGTAATCCCGGATCTCGGCGTCCGTGAGCTGTATGATCTCCCTGCGCGACGGCATCGTTTCCTCCCCTCGGCATCTCTGTGCACGGCCGGCCATTTTCCCAACCGATCCCGGTGACTACAATACCGGCCCTTCACAGCACCTCAAGGGCAGCCGCGCCGGCGCTTCAACGTGAACACCGAGACCGTCAACGAGCTGATCCACATTCTCGACCTCGAGGAGATCGAGAAGAACTACTACCTGGCCACCAGCCCCAACGAGGGCTGGCAGCGCGTCTACGGCGGCCAGGTGATCGGCCAGGCGCTGGTGGCGGCGTCGCGCACCGTGCCGGAAGACCGTCGCGCCCACTCCCTGCACGGCTACTTTCTGCGCCCCGGTGACACCACCATCCCGATCCTCTACACGGTGGATCGCATCCGCGACGGCAGGAGCTTCACCACCCGCCGGGTAGTAGCCATCCAGCACGGCCGAGCCATCTTCAACATGTCCATCTCGTTTCAGGTGGTGGAAGACGGCTTCGATCATCAGTTCCCCATGCCGGACGCCCCGGCGCCCGATGCCCTGAAGAGCGAGCGCGACCTCCGCGACGAGTGGCTCGCCGCGCTGCCGGAGAAGCCCACGGACTGGGTGTCGAGCGAGCGTCCCATCGAGATGCGCCCCGTCGACCCCGTGAACATCTTCCGGCCGGACACGCGGCCGCCGCAGCAGATGTGCTGGATGAAGGCGCGCAACCCGTTGCCGGACGACCCGCGCCTGCACCAGTGTGTGCTCGCCTACCTCTCGGACTGGTCGCTGCTGGACACGGCCACCCTGCCCCACGCGGTGAGCTTCACCCAGAACAACATGCAGATGGCGAGCCTCGACCACGCCATGTGGTTTCACCGCCCCTTCCGCGCGGACGAGTGGCTGCTCTACGTGCAGGACAGCCCGTCAGCCAGCGGCGCCCGCGGGCTCAACCGCGGCCTCATCTACGACCAGCGCGGCACGCTGGTGGCCTCCGCGGCGCAGGAAGGGCTGATTCGCATCCACGACTGAGGCGCGCCCGGAGCCGTTACCAGGCGTACTTGAGGCCCAGCACCGGCAGAACGGGCAGCAGCGTGCGGGCGTCACCCTCCCACTGGCCGTCGTCCTCCAGGACGTAGTCGTAGCCGCCGATGTTCGAGTGGTCGAAGAGGTTCGAAACCTGCAGGTAGGCCTCCAACGTGCTCCGCTGGAA
This sequence comes from Pseudomonadales bacterium, assembly GCA_050185825.1. Classification (GTDB taxonomy): domain Bacteria; phylum Pseudomonadota; class Gammaproteobacteria; order Pseudomonadales; family Azotimanducaceae; genus SZUA-309. The sequence goes on from JBFWZA010000004.1 coordinate 211,052, forward strand.
ACGCCAGAGGCGGGAGACGGACGCATCGATGCTCACGTAATCCGGGAGGCGCGCTTCGTTGTAAGCGGACACACCCACGACCGGATCGGTCACCAGATCCGTGGTCGCCCAACCGTCGTGGTAGACGGCGTGCAGGCTCGCCTGCCAGCGCTCCCCTTCCCAGTCGAGCTGCGCCCGCACGGCGTGATGCTGATCCCACGGCCGGGGGCGCCAGTCGCCGAACAACCGCTCGCTGACATCTGCGTACACGTAGCCCAGCCGCCAACCGAGCCGGTTCGTGAGATTTCCCGCGAACGAGACCTCGATCCCGCTCGCACGCGCCTTCTCCGGCATGAGCAGCTCGCGGTCCGCATGGATCTCGGGCAGCAGCACGTAGCGGTTGTAGAGATTGTCTGCGCGTGTCTGCGGGTCGCGGATCCGTTTGCCGTAGGCTTCCACGAGCACCTGCAGCCGGTCGCTCCAGTACAGCTCGGCACCCACGCTGAGCTGATCGACGAGCTGCGGCGGCGCGAGCTCGATGAGGCCGTCGTCGAGAGGGATCTCGAAGAGGTACTGATGCTGCACGTAGCGCCCGAGGTTGAGAAACAGCCGCAGCCGATCGGTGGCGTCGAAGTTCACCTGCAGCCTGGGGCTCCACTGATCATCGTGTACCGGATCGATGTCCTGATAGTCCCAGCGCAGACCGAGCTCCATCTCCAGCCGGTCCGTGAGCTGTGACGAGATCGAGGCGTAGACCGCCGCCATGTTGCCTTTCCGGGAGACGTCGAACGTCCGGTCCAGTCCCGGCCCGGACTGGATAGGCGTACCCAGAGGGCCGTAAACCGACTGCAGATGGCCGTCGAAGCTCCCCTGGTGGTACTGATACTCCGCACCGGCCGTCAGCGCCAACCGGTCCGTGAGCGTGCGCCCGAGCTCCGCCGAGAAACGAGTGATCTCGATCTTTTCCGCGTTCTCCACGCTGCCCACCGCGTCCACCGGATTGTCCAGGGTGCCTTCGCGGGAACCGCGGATACGGTTGTAGCTCGACCTGCCCACCACCCGTGTCCGGCCGCCCAGAAGCACATCGAGCACGGCCCAGGCCGTGAGGTTGTCACGGTCCATGCTGCCTTCCTCGTTGATCGAGGGGTTCTTCAGCAGTACCTCGTCACCGCTGTTCAGCACCCCGAAGGCGATCAGGCTGTCATCCGTTTCCCGGGCCAGGCGCAGCAGCTCGTCGTGAAACTCCGGCCTGCCGTAATCCGTCTTCAGCTGGCTCAGCACGTAGTCCACGGTGCCCCGCCGGGCAGAGGCGAGCCACTGCCAGTTGGCCGCGGCACCCTGGGCGCTGACCGCCGCACGCAGCAGGTTCAGATCCACCGAGCCGCTGAAGGCGGCGTCCGTGCGGCTCAGGGTGAGATCCAGCACACCGCCGGAGCGGGTGCCGAACCGCGTCGGGTAGCCGGCGTTGTAGACGTCCACCGCGTCGACCACGTTCGAATCCAGCGCGCTGAACGGACTGAAGAAGCCTTCCAGGTGAAATGGCGCGATGAGCTGGGTGCCGTCCACCAGGTAGAGCACCTCGTTCTCGCTGCCCCCGCGAATCTTCTGCCGGGCCGTGACGCCGTCGTTCGCCTGGCCCGGCAGGGAGGTGACGGCCCGGAACAGGTCACGCCCGGCGGACGGGGTACTGTCGAGCTCGCGGCTGGAGAGGCTCTGGGCCGGTGTGGGGGTTCGCAGCAGCCGGTGATGGGCAGCGGTGACCAGCACCTCCTCCACCGCGGGCTCGATCACCGTGGGCACGACGGGGGCCGGATCGGGGGGAACCGGCGCCGTTTCGGTTCCGGCAGCGACGATCCAGATACCGTCCGCCCCCGCCGTCAGGGTCAGCCCGAACGGCTCGAGCAGCATGCGCAGCTGGGTTTCCACGGGCGCGGCCGGGTCCGGGGCTGCTGCCACCCGATACCGGTCCGGGACCAGTCCCGTGGCGTAGACGAGCCGCACTCCCTCTGCCCGGTACTTCTCCAGCGTTTCGGCGAGCGGCTCGCCCGGTACCACGTCCGCTGCCCGGCTTGCCGGGGCGGCGGACAGGAGCAGGAGCACGGCGAGCGCCGTCAGGGGGTAACGCATGCGGTGGTCGGGGGTCAGCGTACGGCCGGGGCAATATACCCCGACCCGGCCGGTCAACGCAGCGCGACGGTGAGCACCTCGTCTGCTTCGAGCACCGACAGGTCGGCGGCGGCAGCAACCACGCCGAGCGCCTGGCGGGGTCCGAGCCTTCCCAGGCTTTCGCCCTTGAGGCGCTGATTCATCACCCAGGCGCGGGTGCCGTCGTCCGCGTACGCGAGCGTCATGCCCAGATCATCCGCCACCTGCTCGAGCACTTCCGCCACGCGGTTCGAGTCATAGCCGCGGGGCACACTGTGGATCCACTGCCAGCGATCGTCGCTGGTCGGCTCGACGGCACTCGTCACACGGCGATCCGACACTCTCAGCACGTCACCACCGCCCGGGCCGGCGCCCGCTTCGAACTTTCCCAGATCGGAATCCACGAGCGTCCGGCCGGAGCGCATGGCGACTTCCAGCACATCGTCCTCCAGGGAGACGAGAAACCGGGTGCCGATATCCGTGACCGTGCCCCGGGGGGTGACCACCGTCATGTCGTCCTCACCGCCCGTGTCCACGTAGACCGCGCCGCGGATCAGCTCCAGCCGATCCGCATCCCGCCAGACCAGGGACGACTGGCCGTTGATCCGAAGATCCGTGGCGCGGCCGAGGGCGAGCCTGACCGGCCGTGCCGCCTCCAAACGGCTGCCCGGTGTCACCTCGAGCAGCCGCACGTCCGCCGGCACGCCGACACCGTTCACCGTCAGACCCTGCGCGTCCGCCAACTCCACCGCGAAGGGCTTTGCCGGCAGCAGCTCCGTGGTGGCGAGAAACCACGCACACACCGCGGACGCCGCGATGGCCAGTCCCGCCCCGATACGCCGCCGTCGCCGCCGCTTGAGATCCTCGAAGGCCTCCCGCGCGGCGGCCAGCGCTTTCAGCCGTGCCGCTTCCGGCGGCGCCGCGCGGGGGGTGAGCCCCTCGAACAACGCTTCCAGTCTGTCTTCCGAATCGTTCACCGTCCCTTCTCCATCGTCCCCGGCAGCCGAACCACCTGCTGCATTTCGGCCGAGAGCGCATCGAACTGCGTCGCGAAGGCGTTGCGCGCCCGGGCGAGCTTCGACTGCACGGACACCGCCGTGGTTTGCAGCCGCTCGGCGATCTCCTCCACCGACAGGCTCTCGATGTACTTCATCTCGAGCAGCGTGCCGTACTGACCCGGCAGGTGGTCGAGAATGAGCTGTATGGCGTGCTGGCGCTGTGAGTACTCGGCCGCCGGTTCCGGATTCAGCTCCGGGTCGGCGGCGATGGACTCCAGCTCGGCCCGCACGCCTTCGTTGTCTTCCACCGCCACTTCCAGACGGAACCTGGCGCTGGTGCGGTAGTGCGCCCGGATCTCGTTGCGGGCGATCTGGATGAGCCAGGTCAGGAGCGACGCCTCGCCCCGGTAGCTCGCTATCTTGCGGATCGCCTGAATCATCACGGTCTGCGCCACGTCTTCCGCTGCGGACTGGACGAGCCTGCGCACGCAGAACCGATACACGCGCGGGTAGTACTCGTCGAAGAACTGGTTGAATGCCGCGTCCTCACCGCGTGCCATTCGCACCGCAAGCTGTTTGTCCAACGCGTCCTCGGGTTCCACGCCTGTCACCTCTATGGATGCACGTCACGGAGCAAATCAATCGCCCGGATCCGCATCGTACCCGGCGATTGATTTCCCGGTTGCCCCGCATCTACCCGGGCGCATTTTACCGATGGCGAGGTGGGTCGAATCCATGTTCGAACAGAAATCCGAACAACCAGACGGACTGGAATCAGAGCCGACGAAGGGAATCCCCGGCCAGGCGGCTTCGGAGCTGTGGGGCTTCGCGCCGGTTGCTGCGCGAGGCGCCTTTCACCTGATGGAGGCTGCCGGAGCCGACGCTCACGCGCAGCTCCAGCAGTTCATCGGCGAGCAGTTCCGGACCCACTTCGCCGCCGAGGTGCCGGACGACACGCCCCGCCTGCTCGGCGCCTTCGGCCCCGACGGCGACGTCCTCGCGGTCTTCGGAATCCGCACCCGGGCCGACGGCTTCTTCAGCGAGCACTACCTGGGCATGGGGCTCGAGACCGCGCTGCTGAACAGAACCGGTGAGCGCTTCGACGGGTCGCGTGTGGTGGAGGTGAGCCACTTCGCCATCGCCGGCAGGCGCGCATTTGCCGGCATCGTGCCGCTGATGGCGGAAGGGCTGTCACGTCTCGGCTTCGAGCACGTGGTCTGTACGGCCACCCGCTGTCTCGTTCGCTATTTCTCCCGCCGCTACCTGACGCCGCTGATCCTGACGGAAGCCCGGGCGGCAGATCTGCCCGAAGACCAGCGCGCCCGCTGGGGCAGCTACTATCTGGCGGATCCCGCCGTGGCCTTCGGCCCGCTCGCCCCGGCACTGGCCCGGGAGCCGCGGCATTGAATCCTCTGGAGCAGACCTGTCACCGGTTCGCCGATCGCACGGCCCTGATCTCCCGGGGCATGCGCATCAGCTACGCCAACCTGCAGACCCTGGTGGATCTTCGCCTGCGGCTGCTCGACGACCTGCAGGCCAACCGAGTCGCCTGTCAACTGGACAACGGCATCGACTGGGTGGTGAACAACCTGGCACTGCTGTTTTCGGGTAGAACCACGATTCCCGTTCCCCACTTCTTCAGCCCCGCGCAGCGCGACCACGTGCTCTCCGACAGCGGCGCCGACGTCTTCATCGGCAGCCACTCGCCGGGATCCGCCTGGCAGGGCGCTGCACATCCGGGCATCTGGCGCCGACGTGAGTCGGTGCCGGTGCGACTGCCTCCCGGCACCGCACTGATCACGTACACGTCGGGCACCACGGGACAACCCAAGGGCGTCTGCCTCGGCGTGGACACGCTGGTCGACACGGCGCGGAGCGTGGTCGATGTGCTGTCACCGGTCGCCATCGAGCACCACATGAGTGTGCTGCCGCTTTCGCTGCTGCTGGAAAACGTCGCCGGACTGCTGGCCAACCTCTTCAACGGCGGTGCCACGGTGGTGGAGCCCCTGGCGGATGTGGGCATCAGCGGCAGCAGCGGCCTGGACCTTTCGAAGTTCGTGGCCGCGCAGAACAGCGTTCAACCCCACAGCCTCATTCTGGTCCCGCAGCTCCTGCTGGCGCTCACCACCGCCGCCGAGCTGGGCATGGCCCTGCCGGTAAGCTACCGGTTCGTGGCCGTGGGCGGCGCCCGGGTGGCACCCGACCTGCTGAGCCGAGCCCGGAAAGTCGGCATTCCGGCCTACGAAGGCTATGGCCTCACCGAATGCGGGTCTGTCGTCAGCCTGAACGTGCCCGGCGCCGACCGGCCGGGCAGCGTTGGTCGCCCGCTGCCGCATACCCGCATCGCCTGCAGGGACGGGGAAATAGTTGTCCGTCGGCCGTCGCACCTCGGCTACGCGGGCAGCGGGGAAGGCGCTCCCGATACGGTCGCCACCGATGATCTGGGAGAGCTGGACGACGACGGCTACCTCTACGTACGGGGTCGTCGCCGGCACCACTACATCACCGCCTACGGCCGCAACATCAGTCCCGAGTGGGTCGAGAGCGAGCTCACCAGCGAGCTCGCCATCGGCCAGGCCGCCGTGTTCGGCGAGGGCGCGCCGGTGAACGTGGCGCTGCTCGTACCGCGAATGAACGCCGACGCAGGCGCCATCCGGGATGCGGTCGCGCGCTGCAATGCACGTCTCCCCGACTACGCCCGGGTGCACGCCTGGCAGACCGTGGATCCGCACACCTTCTCGGCGGCCGGCTGTCTGACGGACAACGGTCGCGTCCGTCGTGACCGCGTCTTAAGTCACTACCCGCAGATCCTGGAACGTCTGTTCGAAACGGCGGCGGGACTGCCCACCGATCAGCCCAGCAAGGAGTACTCATGACCCCCTATCAATCGCTCGTTGACAGCACCGCGGCCGGAAGGCGCGCACTGCACGGCCTGCCCGTGCTCACCGATCTGGCCGAGGGCCGCTTCACCGTCGAGAGCTACCAGGCATTTCTCGTGAACGCCTATCACCACGTGCGTCACACCGTGCCGCTCATGATGGCCTGTGGCGCCAGACTGCCGGAGCGCCTGTCGTGGATGCAGGGCGCGCTGGTGGAGTACATCAAGGAGGAAACGGGGCACGAGCAGTGGATCCTCAACGACCTGGCCGCCACCGGCGCCGATCCGGGCCGCGTGCGCCGCTCTGTTCCGTCATTCGAGGCGGAGCTTCTGGTGGCCTACGTCTACGACTTCATCCAGCGCAGGAATCCGGTGGGTTTTTTCGGCATGGTGTACGTGCTGGAAGGCACGAGCACCACTCTCGCCACAGGCGCCGCGGACCTTATCCAGTCGCACCTCAAGCTCGGCAATCACGCCTTCAGCTACTTGAGGAGCCATGGCGAGCTGGACCGTGAGCACATCGGCTTCTTCGAGCGCCTGATCGACCAGATCACCGATCCCGCGGACCTCGACGACATCGTTCACGTCGCCCGCCGGGTCTTCCATCTGTACGGGCAGGTGCTGGACTCAGTACCGCGGAGCGCCCAGAAACATGTCGCTTGATGCGCTCGAGGGCCGGATCTGCGTGCTGACCGGCGCCACCGGCGGTATCGGCCGGGCGTTGGCGGCCGTGCTCGCCGCAAACGGCGCGAAGCTCCTGATCGCCGGTCGCGACGAGGCCGCGCTCGCCGCCCTGGTCCACGATCTGCCTCCCGGCAGTGTTCTCGACACCTTCCGGGGGGACATCACCGACAGCAGGGCGCGGCTGGCGCTCGCCGAACGCGCCGCCGCTCATTCGGCGGATACGCTCGTCAACCTCTGCGGCCAGAACGACGTGAGCCTGTTCGAGTCCCAGTGCCCGGACGCCATCGCTTCCATGGTCGCGGCCAATCTGCATGCCCCCATGGCGCTGACGCGGCTCATGCTGCCCGCTCTCAGCGGCCGCCCGCGGCCACTTGTCGTCAACGTGGGCAGCGTCTTCGGCCAGATCGGTTATCCAGGCTATGCCGCGTACTGCGCCACCAAGTTCGGCCTCCGGGGATTCTCCGAGGCGCTGCGGCGGGAGCTTCAGGATACGGCCGTGCGGATCGTGCACGTGGAGCCCCGAGCCACCCGCACGGGGATGAATCACGGTTTGGGTGAGCGGTTGAACGACGCCCTCGGCAACCGCGTGGACGCGCCGGACGACGTAGCGGAGCGCATCGCCCACGCCATGGCGCGGAACCGGCCCAGCACGGTGATCGGCTTCCCCGAGCGGCTGTACGCCCGGATCAACGCCTTGCTGCCGTCCGTCATCGACCGCGCGCTGGCGGGCCAGCTCAGCACCCTCAAGAAGGTGCTCGGCACCCCTCCTTCCACCAACCTCTGAGGATCCAAGTCATGGGAACCATCAAGACCGTTCTGTTCCTGGTCGGCGCGCTTGCCGGCGGCACCGTGCTCGCAGCGGAAACCGTGAGCGACCTGCAGCAGGCCTGGGCACACGCCACCTACGAGGTGGCGGCATCCGAGCGCGGAGCGGCGCTCGACACGCTGGGCAGGGAAGCCAGCGACCTGGTCGCCGCCCACCCGGAGGACGCGGCGCTGCTGATCTGGCAGGGCATCATCCTGAGCTCCTACGCCGGTGAGGCCAGCGGCTTCACCGCTCTGGGCGCTGCCAAGAAGGCACGAACGGCGCTCCAGAAGGCGCTGGAGATCGACCCGCAGGCCCTGGACGGTTCCGCGTACACCAGCCTCGGCGCGTTGTACTACAAGGTTCCCGGCTGGCCCATCGGCTTTGGCGACGACAAGAAGGCGCGCAGCTATCTCGAGCAGGCGCTGGCACTCAATCCCGACGGCATCGATCCCAACTACTTCATGGGCGAGTTCCTGCTCGAGAACGGAGATCGGCAGGCCGCCGCTCTGCACCTCAACAGGGCAATGAACGCCCCGGGCCGCGCCGGTAGAGAGGTCGCAGACAGCGGTCGCCGGCACGAAATCCAGACACTGCTCGAGCGGATCCAGGGCGCAGACTAGCGTCCTTACGGAGCGTCGTCCCGGTAGATCACCCCCGCCTTCATCACGAAGCGCACCCGCCCGAACTCGGCCGGGTCGCTGAGCGGATCGCCGGGCACGGCGATGACGTCGGCGTACTTGCCCGGCGTCAGGCTGCCGAGCTCGTCGCTCCGCCCGAGGAGGTCGGCCGCGCTCACCGTGGCGCTGACGATCGCCGCCATGGCCGGCATGCCGGCCTCGATCATGTAGGTGAACTCCTTCCAGTTGTCTCCGTGAGGTGACACACCGGTGTCGGTGCCGAAAGCGATGGGCACGCCCGCCCTGTAGGCGCGGGCGAAGGTGTCCTGGATGAGCGGTCCGATGGCGGCCGCCTTGGGCCGCACCAGGTCCGAGAAGTAGCCGGGAATCTCCGCCTTCTCGGCCACGAAGCGGCCGGCGATGATGGTCGGCACGAAGTAGGTGCCCCGCGCCTTCATGAGCTTCATCACCTCGTCGCTCATGTAGGTGCCGTGCTCGATGGAGTCCACGCCGCCGAGCACCGCCCGGCGCATGCCTTCCGTGCCGTGGGCATGCGCCGCCACCTTGTAGCCGTAGTCCCGCGCCGCAGCAACGACGGCCTCCACCTCCTCGATGGTGAACTGCGGATTCTGGCCGCTGGCTGCCTGGGAGAGCACGCCGCCCGTGGCGGTGATCTTGATGAGGTCCGAGCCCTCCTTGTACCGCGCCCGCACCGCCTTGTAGGCGTCCTCCACGCCGTTGGCCACCCCGTCGATGGGGCCCGGGTCCCAGTCCAGGGCATTGTTTCTGCCGTTGCTCGGATCCGCATGCCCGCCCGTGGTGGCGATGGCCTTGCCGGCCGTGAAGATGCGCGGGCCCTCGATCCAGCCACCGTTGATGGCGTCACGCAGGGACAGGGCGATGCCGTCGTTCGTACCCAGATCCCGGACGGTGGTGAAGCCCGCCTGCAGGGTGCGCCGCGCATACACGACCGACCGGTAGGCGTAGTCCGCCGGGTTCTTCGTGAACCCTTCCACCTGCCGCTCGGGGCTCTGCTCGCTCGTCAGGTGCACGTGCATGTCGATCCAGCCCGGCATCACGGTGGCCGTGGTGAGATCCACGACCCGGTCGTCGCCGGTGGCGTCCCGGTAGCCCTGGACCACCTCGGCGACCCGGCCGTTCTCGACGATGATGCTCCGCTCCGTGAGCACCCTGGCGTCCACCACGTCGATGAGCCGGCCGGCGTGGATGATGGTCCGCTCCGCCGCAGCCGTGCCGGCCAGCAGCCCGCCGAGCGCCAGCAGCACGCTGGCCTGCCAGTATCTGTTCCCGATCCCCACAGCCCTTCCTCCTCGACGTCAGCCGCGGTTGGAATTGTCCCCGTGTTGCCTGCGGAGATCACCCCCCGGCCGGGCCCGGACCCTTGCTGGATATCATGGTGCGGTGCAGCGATAATGAGCCGTTTGCGCCCGGACACGGGCCGGAATGGGGAAAAAACACTTGGCCGCACCCAAAACGAAGGCTGGAAAAGCCGCAAAATCGACCCAGAAAGAGAAGATCGACAAGATCGTCGAGTCCGTGGAGACGCTGAAGGCGGACTTCGAGGACCACCGCTACATCTGCAGCGACCAGATCGCCACTGCCGTCTACCTGGCCTATCACCTGCGCAAGCCCATTCTCATCGAGGGGCCGCCGGGGGTCGGCAAGACGGAGCTCGCCAAGACCACGGCCGAGATGTTCGAGCTGCCCCTGATCCGTCTGCAGTGTTACGAAGGTCTCGACGAAGCCAAGGCTATTTACGAGTGGAAGTACGGTAAGCAGCTCCTCTACACGCAGGTGCTCAAGGAGACACTGGACGAGGTGCTTCAGGGCGCCCGCGGCTTCGCCGAGTCCGTCAACCGCCTGCACGAGTTCGGCGACATCTTCTTCTCCGAGGAGTTTCTCGAGCCGCGACCGCTCCTGAAGGCGCTCAAGGAGGAGCAGGGCTGCGTGCTGCTCATCGACGAGGTGGACAAGTCCGACCACGAGTTCGAAAGCCTGCTGCTGGAGATGCTCTCCGACTTCCAGGTGTCCATCCCCGAGATCGGCACCGTGAAGGCGGCCGCCGAGCCGCCCATCGTCTTCCTCACCAGCAACAACACCCGGGAGATCTCCGACGCGCTGAAGCGCCGCTGCCTGCACCTGTACATCCCGTTCCCGGACGTGGAGCTCGAGCAGCGCATCATTCACGCGCGGGTGCCCGAGATTCCGCCCAACCTGCAGAAGCAGCTGGTCAACTTCATCCAGCAGCTCAGGGACATGGATCTGAAGAAGGTGCCCGCCATCTCCGAGACCATCGACTGGGCACGCACCCTGGTGCTGCTGCATTCGGAACGGCTCGATCCGCAGCTGGTGCGCGACACCCTGAACGTGATCCTGAAGTTCCAGGAAGACATCGAGAACGTGGACGCGGAGATCACCACACTGACTTCCAACGCGCTGAAGTAACGCCTCCGGGATGGATCGGACGCTCACCAACTTCATCCGCGCGCTGCGCAACTCCGAGGTCCGCATCTCCACTGCCGAGACCCTGGATGCGTTCAACGCGGTGGAGCTGGTGGGCTACGAGGACCGCGCCTTTCTGAAGCGCACCCTGTCGCTCGTGCTGCCGAAGACGGCGGACGAGAAGCAGACCTTCGAGAACTGCTTCGATCAGTTCTTCTCCTTCGAGGACGTCCGCGGCGAGCGCCAGGCCCGCGGCACCGGCGAGGGAGACGATGAATCCGCTGATGCGGATGAGGGTGGCGAGGGCGAAGGTGGCGGCGCCGGCGGCGAAGCCCAGCCGGGCGAGCGCACCGGCAAGGCCAAGTCGAAATCCAAGTCGAAGAAGAAGCGATCGGGCCTCGTAGAGGAAGCCGAGCCGGAGGAAGATCTGGGGCCCGGCGAGATGTCCGAAGCGGACTCCGAGCTCGGCCGGCTGCTCATGAGCAATTCCCGGGTCGAGCTGACCATGGCCATGGCCGCCGCCGGCGAAGCGGTGGACGTGCGCAGCATCCAGGTCTTCACCCAGAAGGGCCTTTATACGCGCAAGGTGATGGAGGAGATGGGCCTCGGCGGCCTGAACCGGGAGATCGGTGAGCTGAAGGAATCGCGGCGCATTCCGGAGCGCCGCCTCGGCCAGGAGCTCACCCGGCGCCGGGACTGGCTCCGGGAGCAGGTGCGCGACTACGTGGAGAAGCAGTTCCTGCTGCACGCCGACGCCACGGGCAAGCGCCTGCGCGAGGAGCTGCTCCGGAAGGTGAAGCTCTCCAACGTGGAGCACAGGAGCTTCCGGCTCATCCAGGAAATCGTCTACAAGATGGCGAAGAAGCTCGCCGCCCTGCACTCCCGGCGCAAGAAGGTCTTCAAACGCGGCGCGCTCAACGTGCCGCGCACGCTCAGGCACAACATGGCTTACGACGGTGCCATCTTCGACCTGCACTGGAAGTCCGTGAAGGTGGACCGGCCCAAGGTCTTCGCCATCTGCGACGTGTCCGGGTCCGTGGCCAACTATGCGCGCTTCATGCTCATGTTTCTCTACAGCCTGGAAGAGGTGATGCCGAAGGTTCGCTCCTTCGCCTTCTCCTCCGACCTGGCCGAGGTGACGGACCTCTTCGAGCGCAACCACATCGAGGATGCTATCTCCAAGACGCTCAGGGACTACAGCGGCGGCTCAACCGACTACGGCCAGGCGTTCGCCGACTTCAAGAAGCTGTGCCTCGACGACGTGGACAACCGCACCACGATCATCATCCTAGGGGATGCGCGCAACAACTACGGGGATCCGCGCACGGACGTCCTGAAGGAGATGTACGATCGCTGCAAGCGGCTCATCTGGCTCAACCCGGAGCCGCGCAACTCCTGGAACGTGGGCGACTCCGAGATGCGGAAGTACATGGCCTACTCGCACCAGGTGGACGAGTGCAATTCGCTCATGCACCTGGAGCGGGTGGTAGGCAACCTGCTGCGCACGGTGAGCTGAGCGATGAGCACGGTCATCACCTCCGACGACAGCTTCACGAGCGCCGCCGGCCGCCAGCTCCTGATTTTCGCCGCCCTCGCCATCGGCGGCATCGCCCTGCTCATGCTCGGCCTGTCCTGGGCCTCCTCACGGACGGGCGCCGCCTCCGGCGGCAACAGCGCGGTGAATCCGGTCACCAACACCCTGACGGCATTCCTGCGCGAGGAGCCACCTCAGCTCGACAGCTCGAAGGCCACCGATCAGGTGAGCAGCATGGTCCTTGGCCACGTGCTGGAAGGCCTGCTGCGCTACGACGAGCACAATCAGGTGGCCGCCGGCGTGGCGGAACGCTGGGACATCCGCGCGGATGGAGCCACTTTCTGGTTGCGGCAGAGCGCCCGCTGGTCCGATGGCAAGCCAGTCACGGCCGACGACTTCGTCTTTTCCTGGCAGACGGCCCTCGATCCGGCCAACGCGTCGGAGTATGCGTTCATCCTCTATCCGGTGAAGAACGGCGAGGCGATCAACCAGGGCGAGCTGCCGGTGGAGGCGCTGGGCGCCGTGGCGGTGGACGACCACACCCTGGAGGTCACCTTCGAGCGCCCGCTCGCCTACTTCGACAAGCTGGCGACCTATTCCACCTACTACCCCATCCGCAGAGATTTCTATGCGTCGGTGAAGGGCGCCTACGGTGCGGACGCCAACAAGATCCTCTACAACGGACCGTTCTTGATATCCCGCTGGGTGCACGGGGCTTCGCTGAAGATGGAACGCAATCCGCACTACTGGAACCCGCATCGAGCCAGGCTCGATACCATCGACTTCGCCTACATCACCTCCGACGCCAACGCCACGCTCAATCTCTTCAAGGACGACAAGATCGCCTACGCAACCCTGCTGGCGGAGAACCTGGACGACGCCATGGAGCAGCGCTGGCATATCGACCGGTTCATGGACGGCTCGGTCTTCTACATCGAGTTCAATCACCGGGACGGCCGGCTCACGGCCAATCACCACCTGCGCAAGGCCATGCAGCTCGCCACCGACGCCGCCGAGCTCGTCTACAAGGTGACCAAGATGCCCGGCTATCTGCCAGGCGAATCCCTGTTCCCCGGGTGGCTGAAGGGCGTGCACGGCTTCTTCCGGGAGGAGTATCCGCCCAACTACCCGCGGATGGATCTGGAGCAGGCAAGGTGGCATCTGAACAAGGCGAAGCAGGAGCTGGGGGTGAAGGAGATTCCGCCGCTGGTGCTGCTCTCCGGTGACAACCCCATCTCCAACATTCAGTCCGAGTACTACCAGCAGGTGTTCCGCAAGAATCTGGGGCTCACCCTCAAGATCGACAAGCAGATCTTCAAGCAGCGGCTCGCCAAGATGCTATCCGGCGACTTCGACCTGGTGCTCGCCGGCTGGGGTCCGGACTACGACGATCCGCTCACTTTCGGCGACCTGTTCGCGTCCTGGAATCTGAACAACCGGGGGCGCTACATCAATCCCGAGCTCGACCGCTGGGTTCGCGTGGCTCAGGACGAGCGGGACGTGCAGAAGCGGATGGACGCCTTCGGCGAGATCCAGCGGATCGTCATCGACGACGCGGTGATCCTGCCGGGCTACGAGCGCGGCATCACCTACGTCACCCATCCCCGGATGCAGGGCATGGTGCGCCGCGCGGTGGGACCGGATCCCGACTTCACCAACGCCTGGATCGTGGAGTAACCGCACGGCTCATGTGGCGCTACACGCTGACACGGCTGGTGCAAGGCGTCATCACGGTCTGGTTCATCGCCACCGCCACATTCTTCGCCATGCACAACGTGCCGGGCGATCCGCTGCTCAACGACAAGAGCGTCACCGAGGACATCCGCGCCAATCTGGAAGCAAAATACGGTCTCGATAAGCCGCTCATGGATCAGTACCTGATCTACATGGGCAACCTGACGCGCGGCGACTTCGGCATCTCCTTCACCCAGAAGAATCGGCTCGTCAACGACATCATTCGCGAGCACTTCCCGGTATCCGCCATCCTCGGCATCCTCGCCGTGGTCTTCGCCGGTCTCGGCGGGGTGCTCTGGGGCGCGCTCACGGCCCTGTACCGCAACCGGATGCCGGACGTGATCATCATGTTCCTGGTGATTCTCGGAATCTCCGTGCCGAGCTTCGTGGTCGCCGCCCTCAGCCAGCTCAGCCTGGTGAAGCTGAACGACCTGCTCGGCTTCTCCGTGCTCCCGGTGGCCGGCTGGGGCGGTCTGTGGCACATGCTCGTCCCGGCCATGGTGCTCGGCCTCGGCACCATGGCCTACCTCACCCGGCTCATGCGCTCGTCCATGCTGGAGATCGTCAGCTCGGACTTCATCCGTACCGCCAAGGCCAAGGGGCTGCCGCCGACACGCATCTTCACCAGCCACCAGCTACGGAACGCCATCCTGCCGGTGATCACCGTCCTCGGACCCTCCATTGCCGCCATCACCACCGGCGGCTTCGTGGTGGAGCTGGTGTTCGCGATCCCCGGGCTCGGCCGCTACTTCGTTCAGGCGGTGCAGCAGCTCGACTACACCGTGATCATGGGCACCACGGTCTTCTACGGCGCGTTCCTGGTGTTCATGGTGATCGTCGTCGACCTGCTCTACGGCTGGATCGATCCCCGGGTGCGGCTGGAGTAGCGCATGGCCGAGATGCAGCTCACACGGGCGGACTTCGAGCCCCTGCACGCGGACCACGAGATCGTGAGCCTCTCGCGGCCGTCGCTCTCCTACTGGCAGGACGCGTGGATCCGACTGAAGGCCAACACCCGGGCGCTGATCTCGCTCTATCTGGTGATCGGCCTGCTGACGTTCACCTTGATCGGTCCGCTGCTCTGGCAGGTGGACCCGGCCGCCCAGGACGTGGACCAGATCAGCCTGCCGCCGGGTACCGACCGCCGGGCGGTCATCGTCCCGCCCTACGAGCCCTGGGATGGCCACTCCGTGCTGCCGCCAGGCGAAGGTCTGCATCTGGCGGAGACACCAACCAGCGAAGCCGTACGCCTCGCCTGGGATCCGGTTCCGGGTGCGGCGACCTACGCCGTCTACCGCAGCCGCTACCCCACGGGAGACGACCGGGCGCTCGGCCTGCCGCTGATGGACCTCTACGGCAATGCCAGCACCGCCTTCGAGGATCGGCTCGACCTGAGCCCCCGAACCTACTACTACTCGCTCCTCGCCCACGACCCGGACGGCAACGAGCTCGACTTCCAGACGCTGGCCGTGAAGGTCGAGCGGGTGGTCACCGTGGAGGCGGCGCTGGAGCGCGGTCTGATAAGCTCACCGGAAGAGGTGCAGATCGGCGACGTGGTCCGGATGCCCCTGCACCCGCTGGGTACCGATTACCTGGGTCGCGACATGCTGGCCCGGCTCATGCACGGCGCGCGGGTATCGCTGTTCATCGGCATCGCCGCCCCGTTTCTCTACGTGCTGTTCGGGGTGGTCTACGGCAGCACCGCGGGTTTTATCGGCGGGCGCACGGACCAGCTCCTGATGCGGTTTGCCGACTTCGTGGTGGCCCTGCCCTTCCTGCTGTTCATGATTCTGTTCAAGATCGCGTTCGGCATCGGACCCGGCGAGTCCGGCGTGCTGCCCATGCTGGTGGCCCTGGTGCTGCTTTCCTGGCCGGCCACGTCGCGCCTGGTGCGCGGCCAGATTCTGCAGATCCGCCAGGAGGGCTACATCAGCGCGAGCCGCCTGCTGGGCGCGGCGAACGGCTACCTGGTGCTGCGCCACATGATTCCCAACACCATGGGCGTGATCCTGGTGACGCTCACCTTCGCCGTGCCGAGCGCCATCTTCACCGAGGCCTTTCTGTCGTTCATCGGCATGGGGGTCGCCCCGCCGACGCCGTCGTGGGGCAGCATGTGCAACGAGGGGATCAAGACCATGCTCACCACCCCGCACGAGCTCATCTTCCCGGCCCTGTTGATCAGCGTGACGGTGCTGGCGTTCAACCTGCTCGGGGACGGGCTGCGGGATGCGCTCGATGCCCGGATGAGGGCGACTGAGTGACCGGTCGCGAGGCACGGGCGGTGGGCGTTCCCGCGGAAACGCTTCTCGCCGTCGAGAACCTGGCGGTGGAGTTCGACACCTATGGCGGCGTGGTCAAGGCCGTGCGCGGGGTCAGCTTTTCCGTGGGTACCGGTGAAACCCTCGCCATCGTCGGCGAGTCGGGCTGCGGCAAATCGGTGACCGTGCAGAGCGTCATGGGATTGACGCCCATGCCCCCCGGCCGGATAACCGGGGGCCGCGCCACCCTGCGCGGCGTGGACATCCTCGGCCGGAAGACCATCGGCGGCCGTGACATCCGCGGCCGCGAGATCGGCATGATCTTCCAGGACCCCATGACCTCGCTCAACCCCACCATGACCATCGGCGCCCAGATCGCCGAGCCGCTCATCGTCCATCGCGGCTACTCGAAGAAACAGGCGCTGGCCCGGGCGGTGGAGCTGCTGGACATGAGCCGGATTCCGGAAGCGGCCAGGCGCGCGAAGCAGTATCCCTTCGAGTTTTCCGGCGGCATGCTGCAACGGGCCATGATCGCCATGGCCATCTCCTGCGAGCCCGCCATCCTGATCGCGGACGAGCCGACCACGGCACTCGATGTGACCATCCAGGCGCAGATCCTGGACCTGATGACGGACCTGCAGAAACAGACCGGAATGGCCATCGTGCTGATCACCCACGACCTGGGCGTGGTCGCGCGCATGGCCGATGAGGTGGCCGTGATGTATGCCGGTCAGATCGTCGAGCGCGGCACCGTGGACGACGTCTTCTACCGATCGGCCCATCCTTACACCCTGGGGCTGAAGGCGGCCATGCCCACCAACGACCCGAACCGGCCCCACAAGCTCACACCCATCGACGGCAGCCCGCCGGATCTCTTCCACCCACCGGACGGCTGCGCCTATTTCGCCCGCTGCCCCTATGCCATGAAGGTCTGCGAGCACAACGATCCCGACGACTTCATGTTCAGCGAAGTCCACGGTGCGCGCTGCTGGCAGCACCACGAATCGGCGCCGAGCCGGGTTGCCGGGCTGTTCTATGCGGAGGGATCGGAGGCTCAAACGAATGAGTGACGCGAGCAGGGCAGCCGCAGCATCCCGCCCTGCCGGGAGGGCGCTGGTCGAGACCCGGGGACTCACCAAGCACTTCCAGCTGGGCCGCCAGCAGACCGTCCACGCGCTGGATGGCGTGAGCCTGGCCATCGCGCCGAAGGAGATTGTCGGCCTGGTCGGGGAGTCCGGCTCCGGGAAGTCCACCTATGGCAAGACGCTCATCGGCCTGCACGACAAGACCGCGGGCGAGGTGATCTTCGACGGCGAAAAACTGCCTCAGCGTTACCGCCCGCAGGACTTCCAGCGCCATGCCAGACGGATGCAGATGATTTTTCAGGATCCGTACTCGTCCCTGAATCCCCGCATGACGGTGGGCGAGATCATCGGAGAAGGTCTCAGGCTCCATTCCCAGGACACCGGCCGCCAGATCCGGGATCGGGTGGCCGGCTGGCTCGAGCGGGTGGGGCTCTCCGGCGATCACATGGCACGCTATCCTCACGAGTTCTCCGGCGGTCAGCGCCAGCGCATCGGCATTGCTCGGGCGCTCATCCTGGAACCGGACTTCGTGGTCTGCGACGAGCCCATCTCGGCCCTGGACGTCTCGGTGCAGGCCCAGGTGGTGAATCTGCTGGATGCGCTGAAGGCTTCCATGGGGCTGACCATGCTCTTCATCGCCCACGACCTCTCCATGGTGCGCTACGTGAGCGATCGCATGGCGGTGATGTATCTGGGCACGGTGGTGGAGATCGGCCCCGCCAACGACGTGTTCTTCCAGCCGAAGCATCCGTACACCGAGATCCTCGTCGGCTCCAACCCAGAGCCGGACCCTGAGGCGGAGCGCCACCGCGACTCCACCCACATCCGAGGCGAGATTCCGAGCCCGGTGAACGTGAAGCCGGGCTGCCGGTTCGCCGGCCGCTGCCCGAAGGTGATGGAAGTGTGCCGCACCACGACGCCGGAGCTGATTCCGCTGAAGGACGACTCGGCGCGGCAGGTGGCCTGCCACCTTTTTTCCTGAGTGCGCCCTGCAGCGCTCACACTTGAGATCGCCGCGCTCCAGATCGTTTCACCTGAGCTACTATAACGCTTCAGCTCTGGTAGGCCGTTCGTTCTGAATCCACAACAAACAGCTCTGAAGCGTCGTTGCAGCCCGACAAACAAGATGAGAACTCCGCGACAATCAACCCGAGGAAAACGCTTGCCACAGCGACGACCAACCATAATCATCCCTACAGCGACACCCCGCTTCTCATCCTGATCGTCGCTCAGTTCTCATCCAGATCGTCGCGCTACACGTCGTAGAGACACAATTAATCACCGCCGAGCGTGCATCTTTACTGCGCCCAGCGGAACAGTAACGACAGACCGTAGACCCGCGGATCGGTGGGCGTCACCCGACGCTGGTAGTTGTACACGTCGCCCTGCCCTTCGATGGTGCGCACGCCGATCTCACCGGTTATGTTGTTGACAAAGGCGGAGACTTCCCAAGTTTCGGTGGGACTTCGCCAGCTCACGCGTGCATCCCAGCGAGTGAAGCTGGGCGCCCGATCGAGGTCGCGCTGGAACGGCGCGCCGAAGTAGAAATCATCCGTGTAGCCCACTGTGGTGAAGAAGTCGAGGTTGCCCTGCGCCTCGCCCAGAGGCCATGTGTACTGGCCCCAAACGGTGAACTTCCACTCTGGAATTTTCGACAGGCTGGAACCCTTGAAACCGGAAACCTGCTGCTCCGCAGACGAGAAGAGCGAGCCGGGCTTCTCCGGGTTGGTGGTGTCTACCACGTTGAAGTCCGCCTCGAACTGGGCGTCCGTATAACTCCAGTTGCCACCGAGCGTGAGGCGGTCGCCGATTAGGTAGGTGATGTCGCCTTCCCAACCGATGGTCCGGGCCTTGGGGAAGTTGACGATGTTGACGCTTGTGCCGAAGAATCCGCCGGTTTCCGTCAGGATGGTCTGTATATCGTCGTAGCTGTAGTAGTAGAGGGACGTATTGAGCTGCAGACGGCCGTCCAGGAGGGTGCCCTTGTAGCCGAGCTCGTAGGCGATGATGTCCTCGGCCCCGTACTCGGGTGTGCCAGCGGAGAAAAAACCCAGGTTGTAGCCGCCTGACCGCCAGCCGGTGGTAGCGGACAGATAGAGCAGGGTATCCGGATTGGGCTGGAAGTCCAGATTGAGCCGCCAGGTCCACACATCCCAGTCGTTCTTGAAGCCCCGGTAGAGATTGAACGCGTAGGGAAGGCCGGTGAACCGTATCGGTACATCGCCGGGCTCGCTCCCGGGTTCGCCTGGAGTCACGTCGCCGGCCGCCGTGGACTCCACCGGGTTTATCGCGCCGGTCAGGGCGTTATAGAAGCACAGCGAGTTCGCGCCGAAACCGCAGGCAGCTGCTCCCGCCGGATTGCCGGCGAGATAGTCGGCCGCTTCAGGGAGGAGAAAAGGCGTCCCATCTGGTTCGAAGCCCACGAAGGTCAGCGCCTCGAGACCCACAAGCTCACCCTGACCCAGGGCCCGCTCGGCGGCGGACTTCTTATCCTTGGCATAACGTACCCCGGCAGTCAGGGCCCACATCTGACTAAACTGGAACTCGGCCTGAGTGTAGGCCGCATAGGCCCTCGTATTGATGTCGTTGTCCCACTGGAAGAACATGCCTGAGGTGTTCACCGCATCATGCCGGGCACCCCTCAGCGTGGCGTAAGCCGTCTCCCCGTACCAGGGAGCAACCAGGACGGTGAGCGTATCCAGCTGATCGGATGGAGTTGCTCTCTGTGCTGCGTACATGTCGGTGAGCGGTTGCCCGTTTCCCAGATAGATGGATCCGAACTCCTCCGGTGTATAAGCAACATAGTCCGCATCGTTGTTGAATCGACCCTGGGTGTCGATGGAATCGTAGAGCTGCAGCCGCTGGTTGATGTTCGACTCGTAGATGAAACCACCGGCAGTCAGCGACAGCTTCTCGGTGTCGAAATTGAAACGGAGCTCATGCTGCCAGTTGTGGTTCTCCTGAAGCACGTAGAAGTCGGAGGACCCCAGCGTCTGGCTGCCGGTCTTATCCTCGTCCGTGTTCCGGTCGTAGAAGAAATCGGTGTAACCAAAGACATAGGTGAGGGACCAGCTATCTCCGTTGTAGGAGAGATCGAGCTGCACAGCCTGCTGGTCGAAGAATTCGTCATACTGACCGTTGGTCGAGATCTTCAGCGAGTCCTTCTTGAGATCGTCCCGGTCGGAGAGGTGCAGCTGTGCCGGGTCGTAGCCGAACTGAAAGTTGGGAATCAGGCTGGTCGAGCTGGCGTTGCCTTTGTTGTAAGCCTGGAGACCGGTTACCGGATCGATGATCGGAGCGCCAGCCGAATCAAAAGCCGGTGCTGTGAATCCCGTGGGTACGTCGATGCCAGGCCGCACATTCTGAGCCTCCACCAGTGCTCCCGTGATCGGGTGCGTATAGCTGTGGACGTCCATCGTCGGGTCATAGTAGTCGGAGGCATAGGGCCACACCTGGTTCCGGTCGATCCGGCGCTCACCGAATACGAGGGAAGTGTTGTTCCGCTGGGATTCCTCGCGCCCCGCGCTGACGACGATAGGCATCGTGCCTGCGCCGCCGTTGAACCGCCGACGATAACTCCGCTCGTTGCCCCGCGCATACAGCGAGATCCGGTCGGTGGGTGTGAACAGGAAAGACAGGGCGTAATTCTCATCGCCGTAGTTGTTGATGTCCTTGCCGAGGCCCGACGTTTCCTCGATGTAGCCGTCCCGGCTGCGGTCGGAGCCGGTGAACTTCACGCCGAGCTTGTCCTGCCACACCGGCGCGGAGAGCATGTAGTAGATCTCCGAGGTGTCGTAGTTGCCGGCGGTGATCTTCGCCTCTGCCTCCCACTCGTCGGTGCTCGGGCGCCGGGAGACGAAGTTGATGGCCCCGCCCACGGCATTCCGCCCCTAGAGGGTGCCCTGCGGGCCTCTCAGCACCTCCACCCGTTCCAGGTCGTAAAGGCCGCCTTCCGTGGAGGCGATACCGAAGTCCTCCGAGTAGACCTCGTTGAAGTAGGTGGCCACGCCCGGGTCGCCACCGAGCGTCCGGGCCGTCCGGCCGATACCACGGATCGCCGCATCATAGGGCTGGATTGTGGTGGCCGGGATGTAGTTCTGCACGTCTTCCTGATTGCGGATGTTGAAGTCCTGCAGGAACTTCTCGTCGAACGCCGAGATCGAGATGGAAGTGTCGGATACCGTCGCCTCCTTCCGCTCGGCGGTGACCACCACTTCCTCGATTCGTCGGGTGCCCGCCTCTTCGGCGAACACCGGCAGCGAGGCACCAGCCAACCCAGAAACCATAAAAGCGCCGACGCTGAACGTCAGGCGACCTTGTCTCCTCAAGAAACCGCTCATGAGCCCCTCCCGATAAACGATTGCACAGTCGCGCTTTGAGACGCATCGGTGCAGATTTCGAGCACACGCACGGCTCGGCACTCTCCGTGCAGTCGGACGCTGCCAGGACGCCTATGGCGCCTGGTAAACATGGCTTGAAATCTCCCCACCCCCGTCCGGGGGTACCGATCCGCTCTCCCTCATGACCGCCGAACCTCCCAATCCGGCAACCGTTGCGGACCACGCGTTTTTAAAACGCGTTAAAGATATTAGACAATCGGATCACAGGTGTCACTCTCTTTGTGGGGGAAGCCGATGGCTCACCCCGCATGGTTCCTGCTTGACGCCTTCGGTGGTGGGCTTGGACGCTGGTTACAGCAACACGGCGCTGTGCCATGGCCTGGTCGAGCGCGGCATTCGAGGGGTTAATTAGCTACAAGTCACCGCATGGCCCAGCGGGCCGGTTGCACAGGCGAGCCTACGGGTACGATCGCGAACAAGATGCCTGTGTCTGTCCGAAACCCCGGCAAAATGCCGGGTTGGCCAGCAGTGTGAGGGGCGCCGAGACGCCCCTGTTGCCGATAAGGTCGGGCCTTATCAGCCGCCGCCAAAGTTGTAGCGGACCGACGCTCCGTAAATCCGGGGCTCCGTCAGGAAGTAATTCCTGTAGAAACCGGAGGTATCCGAGGTGAGATAGTGGCCCGTCACGTTGTCCTCATCCGTGAGGTTGCGGACGAATGCCCGCAGCTGCCATTGACCGTTGTCGCTGTTGTAGTACAGAGACAGGTTGTGCTGGTCCCAGCTGTCGATCCGGTCGGCCGTGACGTTGAATTCGCGGGCGTACGACTTGCTCTGCCAGTAGTAGTCCCAGCGGAGCGTGATCGAGCCGCGAATCGGCGCAACGTCCCAGGTGTAGTCCGCACCCAGCTTGATGTTGTGCTCTGGCGTGTTCGGCAGCGCATTGCCATCCAGATCCGATTCCAGGCCGTCGGATGTGGTGATGCCGTTGGCATTCAGGCAATTTCTGGACCAGAGCGCCGGCAGACCATCCGGATAGGTCAGGCCCGGAATGGGCGCGCCGCACACCGCTCCGAGCGGTGCAAGGCCCTCAATCGGGGCAACGAAGTTGACACCGGTGCTGGCACCGGTATCGGTGTTGTTCAGCGTGATCCAATCCGGATTGCTGGCAGTACGGTTGGTCGGGTCGATCGACAGGCTGTCGACGACCTTCGTATCCGTATACGAGTAGGCGAAGTCGATGCCGAGGCCGGGGACCGCGTTGGGCCGCCAGAACACTTCCGCTTCCACCCCCCAGATCTCCGCATCTATGTTGTCGTTGATGGAGCTGTTGTTGACGATCCGGGTCACCTGCAGACCCTTGTAGTCGTAGTAGAACACCGCACCGTTCACCACCATGGACCCGTCCAGGAAGGTGTTCTTGGTGCCGATCTCGAAAGCGTTGATCTCCTCTGGATCGAACGAGAACTTGGAAGATGACTGGAAGTCGACCGGAATGGCCGGATTCAGACCACCGGGCTTGTAGCCCCGAGAGAAGAACGCGTAGATCATGGACTCGTCGGTGACGACCCAGTCGAGACCGATGCGGCCGCTCCATTCCTTGAACTTGAAGCTCGTCGGGGAGCCGGTGAGGTAGCGCGCTTCTCCGGCCTGGGGTACGGGCGGAATAGTCGTGGCCAGGCCGATCCCGTTCCGGACTCAACGCAGCCGATGCGTTGGCTGCATCGATCTGTGCCTGCGTCACGCCGTAGAGTTCTGCCAGTGCTGTCTGGCTTCCCAGGTCCGCACCAAAAATAACGAAATCCGATAGCGTGGTCCGTATGAACGTCGTATCGCCCAGCGTACCGCCGAGCGCGCCGTTCAGATCGAAGGAGTTGAACAGCACGTTGGTGCCGTAGTCCTCACGGGTGTCTTCATTGTAGCGCAGCCCTACGGTGAGCTTCAGCCGGTCGGTGAGATCGTAGTACGTCTCGCCGAAGATGGCCCAGCCTTTGGAGATACCCGGCTCAGAAGGATCGCTGTTGTTGTTGAAGAAGCCCGGGTAGGCGCCGGCCACGTCCAGGGAGTTGGAGATAACGTAGTAGTCTCCGTAGCCTTCCCCTTTGTAGGTGTTCGCGCCCAGCACGAAGTTGAACTTTCCGTCAAAGCTGGACGCAACCTTTGCCTCGATCGTCCAGTACTCGGTATGACCGTCCGCCTGGTCGTAGGAGAACATCACGCTACCGTCGGTGTTCGGACGCGTGCACCCGCCCTGGGGATTGCCGGCTGCCAGGGCACCGGATGTGCCGTCGTTGTAGTTGCAGGGGCCCGGCCGCCATTCATCGCCTGCCCCGCCCGCGGGCCGGGACACGGGAAAATCGATGGATCCGTCGAACAGCAGGTTGCCCGTATCCATGGAGTAATCCTGCTGATAAAGCCAATCCCGCTCCTGATAAGCGCCCTGGAGACCGAAGCTGAGGTTGTCGAACTCGTAGTCAAAGCCGAATGCAAACAGGTCTTCGTTCTCCTCGTAGACCGGCTCGAAGTCGGTGAACATCTTCCGGAAACCTCGATCACCGGAACTCGCTTCGTATTTTTTCGTCACGGTCGGCCCAAACGTGCTGTAAGCGCCTGCGCCGAGCCCGAAGACGATGCCGCCGGTGCCCGTGTAGGCATGTGGTGACTCAAACGCGACTTCGTCGGTCAGACAGCCAGCGGTCGGCACCGTGTTGGTTCTGCAGATCTGGTTCGTGATCCGGGCCTTGTCATCGTTCTCGTCGAAGTAGGAGTACATCATCCAGAGATTGGCCCGGTCCGTGATGTCCCACTCACCGGTTACCCGGAACGTCTTGATGTCCCGTCCGTCCAGATCCTTGTTTATTCCGGGGATCGTATCCACGCCCGCACCGACTCCGTTGTCGGCCACCCGACCGTATGCGGTGTTCTCGATGTAGCCGTCGCGATCCAGCGACATGCCGGCGATGCGGACGGCGAAGTTGTCCGTGATCGGAAAATTCACCGCGCCTTTCAGACGGATGTTGTCGTAGTCGCCGCCCTCCAGATCCACGAAGCCGTTGATGCTGTCAAAATCCGGCCGCCTGGTCACGAAGTTCACCGCACCGCCTGTAGCGTTGCGGCCGAACAGCGTGCCCTGAGGTCCTCTCAGGATCTCCACGCGCTCCATATCGTAGAACTCAACGGAGTTGAGCTGCGACGCCACGGGAATCTCGTTGATGTGGGTCGACACACCCGACTCACCGCCGATCACCAGATTCCCGATACCACGGATGCTGAAGCTGTAACCACCGAAATTGGTCGGTGTGTACGACACGCTCGGTGCGCTCATCTGCAGGTCGGACGACGTGACAACGCCGCGCTCCTCCATCATGTCGCCCGTGAGCGCGGTCACCGCGATGGGCACATCCTGAATACTTTCAGAAGTCCGCTGCGCGGTAACGATCACTTCTTCGATTCTTCGACTTTCGCCATCGTTCTCGGCTGAGGACGCGGGCACGCTAACGGCAGCCAGTAGAATACCCGCTGCGCACAGGCGAGAATGCCTAATCTCCATAAAATAACTCCCCTCTAATCTCTGACTCCCCAGATCTGATCACAGGAACTTCCGGCACCTACCTCCCCCCGGATGTTCCGATCTCGCGTTATTTCTTTAACGCGTTACAGATACTAGGGAACCAAATCGACTTTGTCACTAGATACGTCAGACACGCTACGAATTGGGTAGGCGGCAGGGTTACCCCCGCAGTCCTCCTACATCGCCAGAATTGGAAGCCGCTTCGCCGGTCGTGCCGGTTCCAGGAGCCGGCAGAGGCGCTGATGCGCCGCCAGAGGCGCCGCAACAGCCATATGGGACATAAAAAGAGCGCGTAGGCGCTCTTCGTCATGTTCTGGCAGGCTGCTGCCAGCAGGCACTGGCCTTGCACCCGCCGTCGCTCCCGGAACCTGGCATAGCGATGAGCATGGAGCTGTTTGGCATCGGCAAAACTTCTTTCCACCGTCTCCCGCTTTGTCGGCTTCGTCTCATCTGCTGGCACTTGCGGCTTGAGTGGCTTGTTGCCGCGGGCCGCACGATCGGCGCTCACCGCCGCTTCCAGCTCGTTCAGATAGTCCATCGGTGCCACGTGCACCTCGACCACCGTATGCCGGCGCTTGTTCGCATTCGCTTTCAGGTGGGTGCTGTCCGTGTACAGAGCATCCCCTGCCACCAGGCCCTGCGCCATCGCCTGCTCAACGATCTCATCAAAGATCACCTGCTCGATATCCGTGCCATCGAACCGACGGCGCCGGTTCTGGCTGAAGGTCGAGGCATCGATGACCTTGTCCGTCAGTCCGAGGCCAAGGAACCAGCGGTAGGCCACATTCACCTGGATCTCCCGGATCAGCTGCCGCTCGCTGCGTACCCCGAACAGGTAGCCAATGAACAGCATCTTGAACAGCATCGTCGGATCAACCGCCGGACGGCCGTTGTCCGCACTGTAGAAGTGCTTCACCCGGTCGTGGATGAACGAGAAATCGATGTGTCGGTCAATCAGACGGAGCAAGTGGTCCTGCGGAACCAGCTCCTCGAGGGTCACCATCTCCAGCCGAGTCTGGCGCGGGGCTTTGTCTTTCAGCATGCCCCATTCAAACAAAACCCCCGCCGTTCGGCGAGGGTTTGTCAGCAGTCTGAGGGGCGCCAAGGCGCCCCCTTTTTATGCGGATGGACGCTCGCTGATCAGTAGCGTCCCGTCTGGAAGGTGACTTCGAGACCGTAGTGCCGCGGCACGGTGGTACCGGCTGTGTGACGGAAGAATTCGTCTTCCGCTTCGTTCAGAATCTGCAGCACACCCACATCGTCGAACACGTTGTTGACGAACGCGCTGATGATCCAGTTGCCTCCGCCGCTGGTGAATGTGGCCCTGAGGTCAGTCCGGTCGTAGGCATCGGCCTTCTCCGTCTCAGACTCGAAAGGTGAGTAGTACACCTCGGAGATCCAGGAGTAGACGCCCGAGATGTCCAGGCTCGCCCCCCCCTGCAGCGGGAAGCGGTAGCTGGCCCAGGCGGTCGCCTTTCCTTCCGGCACCTGCAGCAACTGATTACCCTTGATGTCGGTGAGCAGTTCGGCCTGCTCCGGGAAGATCGACTCCGGAGTCTCCACGCCGGTCGGATCTCTTATGAGAAATGACTTCGTGTACTCGCTCGGGGTCCAGCTGAAGTTGCTGCCCAGGGTGATCCGGTCGGTGACGAGCCAGGTGGCTTCCGCCTCGATGCCGTAGATCTCCGCACCGGGTGCCGCCAGCACCGACAGGGTGGTGCCACCGAATGAGGTAACCTCCGTGGCCACGGTGTGGATGTTCTCGTAGTCGTAGTAGTAGAACGAGCCGTTGATCTGCAGGCGATCGTCCAGCCACTGCGTCTTGTAACCGATCTCGTAGGCCGTGAGATCTTCCGGATCGTAGGTCGGGGTGTTGGACATATACAGCAGATTGTAGCCGCCGGAGCGGTACCCCGTGGTGACGTTGAAGTACATCATCGCGGAATCGTTGATGTCCCAATCCAGGTTCACCCGCCAGGTGATGTCGTCGTCCTTACGCTTGAAGGGGCGGTAGACGGATACGGCAATCGGCCACCCTCCCTGGGTGTGCACGTCCTGCACCGGCGCACCCGTCGCCGGGTTGATGCCATTATTGATGATGTTGATGTTCGCGATGCCGCTTCCGGGTACGACTGCATTCGCGAACAGCGCATCCGCACCATTCAGTGTGCTCTCCGTGTAGCGGAACAGGTTCTCTTCCGCTTCGACCTCATCCTCTGCATAGCGGATACCCATCGTCAACGTAAAAGCTTCGCTGATGTCCCACACTGCCTGGGTATAGGCTGCGAAAGCGTCACGTACCGTCTCTGTCGCGTAGAGCAGATCGGTGGCTGCGGTTCGGGGACCGTGGATCACGTCCAGCGCACGGTTCGTGCCGTCGTCACCGCCCCAGATGGAGAGCTGCAGGTTGTCGTTGCGGGTCGCACCGGGCACGAATCCGGAGCCCAGATCTTCCGCCGTGTTGTTGACTGCATAGTTGCGCTCACAGGTCTCCGCGGGCGAGGTCGATTGAGTACACGACCGCTTCGCGGAGTAGAGATCGACCATCACACTAGGGAGAACTCCATAAATACCGGTATTGTCAGTATAGGGATCGCGGTATCGCGATTCTTGCACAGAGGAGTAGAAATCACCCCGCTGGTTGATGCTGGCGTAGTAGAAGAAAATACCGCTCGTCACGGTGAAGTTGTCGCCGATGTCGTAGAACGCCTGCAGCTCGTGGGACTCGTAGCGGGCTTCGTGATTCACGTAGAACTGCCGGTCGTGGACCATCGACGCGGTGTTGTCATCGTCCGTGATGCGCTCGTAGGACAGCTCGCTGTGGCCGTAGAGGTACTTCAACTGAAGGCTGTCCGTGACATCCCATGCGACGTTGAACTGGGTGCCTTCCTGCTCGAACTCTTCCCAGTTGTGGCCGTTGGTGGCGGCGCAGACGTCGTCTCCCTTGATCTTGCCCGGGAACACGCAGTCGTTGTAGCGAGCCGCGGTTGCCGCGCTGGTGCTGTTGAAACCGTCCAGGGATGCAGCAGCATGCTGAGCACCTGCGCCATCGTAGTAATCGATGCCGGCACGGTTATGCTGAGCCTGAACGTTTTCCCCGGTTTGTGGATCCGTGAAGTTCAGGATCGGTTGGCTCTGGTCATACCAGTTGTTCTGGAAGAAGTTGCCCGCGGCAGTGTTGTTCGTGTCGATGCGACGGTAGCCGGGAACCAGGTTCGTGGTGTTGCGGAATGGTTGCCCTTCCTCGTTCAGCACCACAAGGCCGCCGCCGTTGGCGCCGCCGAAGACCCGGTTGATGTCCATCCAGTTGTGACGGATGTTGAACTCGACGGAGTCGATCGGCGTCCACTTCAGCAGCACGGCGACGTTGTCGGTGCCGAGGCTGTCCAGATCCGGGCCGTCACCGATCTCTTCGACCATGCCGTCCCGCTCACGGTGGGCGAAGTTCACCCGGCCCGAAAGCTGGCCCTTGATGAGTGGACCGGAAACGGCTCCGTAGATTTCCTGGGAATCAAAGTTCCCCAGAATCCCCTTCACGGCGCCTTCGAACTCATCGGTGGGCTCCTTGTAGAGGATGTTGATCGCGCCGCCCACGGCGTTACGGCCGTAGAGCGTGCCCTGCGGGCCGCGCAGCACCTCGATCCGCTCGACGTCCCAGAAGGTCGCCGCGGTCGCGGTGAGCAGATCCTCGGAGTACACACCGTTCATATAAGTGGACACACCGGGGTCGCCGCCCAGCGCCCGGAAGTTTCGGCCCACACCACGCACCGTGGCGTCATAGGGCTGAATGGTGGTGGCCGGCACGAAGTTCTGCAGGTCTTCCTGATTCCGGATGCCGAAATCGTCGAGGAACTGATCCGTGAAGGCCGAGATGGAAATCGAAGTATCCTGGATCGAAGCTTCTTTACGCTCCGCGGTGACGATCACCTCTTCGATTCTCCGTGTGCCGGCTTCCTCGGCCAGCACCACGTTGCTGAACGGCAGAAGCAGTGCAGCAACAACAACGCCGCGCACGAAGCGCGTCAGGGCATAAGGCATGAATATCCCCTCCATAGTTACGACCCAACTCGACGCCGGAAGTCTGTGCTCGCCCCCTAACGCCAAGTGCCACGCGAGTTAATCGCCTTCGGCAGCGAGAGTCAACGCAAAATTGGCGGGTTCCCGGGAGGTTGTCCGACGCAAGTGTTACTTTTGGTAACGCCCCTTCGCGCCTGCCACTTCCAGCCCATCCGCAGCACCGATTCCTCCCTGCTGTGGGCCGTGAGCTCGTCGATGCGCACCCAGGAGAGATCCAGTGACTCCGCCGATACCCGGAAGGCGTCGCTCTTCGCCACGAACAGAAACCGAACGTCGTAGTGGTGGTGCGCGGGATCCGACTTCCGGGCCGGTATCTCGTGCACGTCCAGATCGAAGATTGCAGGCTCCAGCACGTCCACCACGAGCCCCGACTCCTCCTCCGCCTCGCGTTTCGCAGCAACGAGCGTATCCGCCTCTCCGTCGCTGTGCCCGCCGAGCTGCAGCCAGCGGCCTAGCTTTCTGTGGTGGGTGAGCAGCACGTGGCTGCCGGTGCGGTTGACGAGCCAGGCGGAGCCCGTGATGTGGCCGGCCCAGCAGTCCCGCTCGAAGCAGCGTTCGTGCTCGCACACGAACGTCCGGAAACGTTCGGCCACCGCCATCTCGTCCGGATAGCGCCGGGCATAGTCGTCGATCATCGTCAGCAGCTTGCGTCTGTGCATGTCGGGGTCCGTTGTTGCCTCTCTGCCCGTTCGGGGCGGATCGTTGCAGGGTTTCCGGATAGCCGGGATACTCCCCCGCTCAGCGACTTCGACACAGGAGAAGGGGACAACCATGCTGGCACTCATCGCAAAGTTCAACGTGGTGGAGGGCAAGGAGGAGGAATTCGAGAAACACATCCTCGCCCTCGCCTGGCAGGTCCGCGCCAACGAGCCGGGCAACGAGCTCTACACGCTCTGCCGGGATGCGGAGGGCAACTACCTCATGCTCGAGCTCTACAAGGACGCGGAGTCGCTGGCGAAACACGGTCAGTCGGCGCACTTCAAGGCGGCGGGCGCCGGGTTCGCCGGGCTGCTGGCCGGGCGGCCGGAAATCCAGCAGCTCGAGGTAATTGGCTGATTGCTTCGCAATCGGCCGATTGCGAAGCAATCAGCTTGGCAGTTCGCCTCTGGCGAACTGCTCACAACCAACGATAACTAGCGGGCGTGGGCGGCGCGGCGGCGGCGGGCCGGCGCGGGTTCCGTCTGGAAGAGCTCGGCGAGCTGCTCCGTCATGGCGCCACCGAGCTGCTCTGCGTCGGTGATGGTCACCGCCCGCCGGTAGTGATGGGTGACGTCATGGCCGATGCCGATGGCGATCAGCTCCACGGGTGAGTGGTTCTCGATCACCTCGATGGCGTACTTGAGGTGCTGCTCCAGATAGTTGGACGGGTTCACCAGCAGGGTCGAGTTGTCCACCGGCAGGCCGTCCGAGATCACCATCAGCACCTTGCGCTGCTCCTGGCGCACCACCAGCCGGTTGTGGGCCCAGATCAGCGCCTCGCCGTCGATGTTCTCCTTCAGCAGCTCCTCGCGCATCATCAGGCCGAGGTTCCGGCGCGTGCGTTGCCAGGGATCGTCCGCCGCCTTGTAGATGATGTGGCGCAGGTCGTTCAGCCGGCCCGGGTTGGACGGCTTGCCTTCGGCGATCCAGCGCTCCCGTGACTGGCCGCCGCGCCAGGCCCGGGTGGTGAACCCGAGGATCTCGACCCGCACCGAGCAGCGCTCGAGCGTGCGGCCGAGGATGTCGGCGCACATGGCGGCAATGGTGATGGAACGGCCGCGCATGGAGCCCGAAGAGTCGATGAGCAGCGACACCACCGTGTCCCGGAACTGCATCTGCTTCTCCTGCTTGAACGCCAGCGGGTTCATGGGGTCGATGATCACCTGGGTGAGCCGGGAGCTGTCGAGCATCCCCTCCTCCAGGTCGAACTCCCAGGTCCGGTTCTGAATGGCCATGAGCCTTCGCTGCAGCCGGTTGGCGAGCTTCGAGGTGGCGTGCTGCAGGGGCACGAGCTGCTGGTCGAGCAGCGCGCGCAGGCGGATCATCTCGTCCGCCTCGCAGAGCTCCTCGGCGCGGATGATCTCGTCGAACTCTTCCGTGAAGGCGTGGTAGTTGACGTCCACACGGATCCGGCCCGCGTCGTCCGGAAGCTGCATGGGGGACTCGTCCGGATCCGCTTCCGCGCCCAGGTCGTCCATGTCCATGTCGGCGTCCATTTCCATCATGGCCGACTCGCCCTCGGCGCTCTCGTCCACCATGCTCTCGTCGTCGAGCATCACGTCCTCGGGCAGGAACTCGGAATCCGCCTCCGAGCCCTCGTCCACCGTCTCGGTGTCCTCGTCGTCCTGCTCGGACTCCGGCGGCTCGTCGAGCTCCGTCAGCAGGCCGAGGTCGTCGATGATGCTGCGGCAGACGTCCGCGAAGCGATTCTGGTCGAGCAGCACCTCGCGCAGGCGGTCGATGTCCGAACCGGCGTGCTCCTCCACGTAGTCGCGCCAGAAGCGGACCACGTTCTCGGCCGACGGCGGCAACTCACGACCCGTGAGCTTCTGCCGGACCAGCAGACCCACGGCCACGGAGAGCGGCGCTTCGGCTTCCGTGGTAATGGCATCGAAGGCGGCTTCCCGGCACTGCACCTCCAGCGACGCTTCCAGGTTGCGGGCCACACCTTCCATGCGGTTGGAGCCGATGGCGGCCACCCGCGCATCCTCGATCCACTGGAACATCTCCTGGGCCGGACCGCCCCGGGGTGAACGAGACCGGTGCACGCCGTCGTCGTGATAGCGGAGCCTGAGCGCGAACTCGTCGCCCATGCCGCGCACCGCATTGATCTCCGCTTCGCTCGCGCCGATGGACGGCAACGGCACCCGGATCCGGTTACCGCGGACGGACGCCGGCCCCTGGCCGAAGCTCACCTCCAGCTCGTCGTTGCCGGCGATGGCGCGGATGGTGGCCGTGGTCGCGCGCTTGAACGGCTCCAGTGGGTGGTCTTGCTCGGACATTGATCGCGTTCGATCAGGCGCTCTTCAGCTTGATGCCGGCCGTGGCATCTCCCAGATCCTGCCCCATGCAGCGCTGGTAGTACTCGGCGACGATGGGCCGCTCGAGCTCGTCGCACTTGTTGAGGAACGTCAGCCGGAACGCGAAGCCGACATCGCCGAAGATCTCCGCGTTCTCCGCCCAGGTCAGCACCGTCCGCGGTGACATGACCACGGAGACGTCGCCGTTGATGAAACCGCGGCGGGTGAGGTCCGCCACCGCCACCATGTTGGAGATGATGCGCTCGCCGGTCGCAGTGCCCTGGTAGTGCTTTGCCTTGCCGAGCACGATTTCCACCTCGGCGTCGTGCTCCAGGTAGTTCAGCGTGGTGACGATGCTCCAGCGGTCCATCTGCCCCTGGTTGATCTGCTGGGTGCCGTGATAGAGCCCCGTGCTGTCTCCGAGACCGATGGTGTTGGTGGTGGAGAAGAGCCGGAAATACGGGTGCGGCGAGATGACCCGGTTCTGATCCAGCAGGGTGAGCTTGCCCTCCACCTCGAGGACGCGCTGGATCACGAACATCACGTCCGGCCGGCCCGCGTCGTACTCGTCGAAGACCAGCGCCACAGGGTGCTGAATCGCCCAGGGCAGCAGGCCCTCGCGGAACTCGGTGACCTGCTTGCCGTCCTCGATGACGATGGCGTCCTTGCCCACCAGGTCGATCCGGCTGATGTGGCTGTCCAGATTGATGCGGATGCAGGGCCAGTTGAGCCGCGCGGCCACCTGCTCGATGTGCGTGGATTTACCGGTGCCGTGGTAGCCCTGGATCATCACCCGGCGGTTGTGGGCGAAGCCGGCCAGGATCGCAAGCGTAGTGTCGTGATCGAAACGGTAGTCCTCGTCCAGGGCCGGCACATAGTCCGTGCGCTGGGAGAACGCAGGCACTTCCAGGTCCTGATCGATCTTGAAGACTTCCCGGACGTTGACCTTTATGTCCGGAACGAAATCCGGCGACAGGGCGCCGTTTTCATGACTGGTCAAGGATATTCCCCTTACTGCAGGCAAGCGCGCTATTGTAAGGAACAACGGCCGAAACCGACAGAACAAGCACCGGTCCCCGCGCCCTCACCCGACCGGGCTTCCCGCTCGCCGGAACGGGCCCATTGGTTTCATCGACTGGCCAAAAAATAGCGGAATTGGCCAATCCCGCTAAACCTCCGGCGGTTCCCTCTCATCCAACCCACGAATTTCGCGGTCTTCAGGGCGGCTGAAAGCTGGCACGGACCTTGATAACCCTGCGGATACCACCGCGCCGTCTGCCGGATGTAAGAACCCGGCGCGTCGGGCGTATGCATCGGTAACGGGAGTACTGTCTTGATCGAGCTCTTTGCCAAGCACCGGGTCGCCGCCAACCTGGCGATGATCATGATGACGCTGGCCGGCATCTGGGCGATTCGGGTGATGCCGACACAGCTCGACCCGCCCATGCACTTTCCGGCCGTGTTCGTGGAGGTGACCTGGGTAGGAGCCAGCGCCGAGGATCTGGAAACCCTCGTCACCACGCCCATCGAGCAGCAGCTGCGCACCGTGCCGGAGCTCAAGGAGCTCAACTCCAGCACCCGCAACGGCAGCACCTTCATCAATGCCCGCTTCAACTACGACGCGGACATCACCCAGGCCTTCGACCAGGTGAAGCAGCGGGTGGCCAACATCAGGAACCTGCCCGCCGGGATCGAGCCCCCCGTGGTCCGGCGTCCCATCGACAACGAGTTCATCGCCGAGATCCAGATCACCGGCGGCGACGACGTGACGAGCCTCATTCCCCTGGTGCGCGGCTTCGAGAAGACGCTGCTCGGACGCGGCATCGGCAGCGTCACCTTCGACGGCCTGCCGCTGGAAGAGATCGCGCTCAAGGTCTCCGGCGAAGAGCTCCAGGCCATGGGCTTCACCCTCGACGAGCTCGCCAGGGAGGTGGGGCGGGTGAGCCAGAACCTGCCCGCCGGCACCGTGGGCAGCGGTCAGGGCGCCCGCCAGCTTCGCGGTCTGGATCAGCGCCGGGACCCGCTCGCCTTCGAGCAGCTCCACCTGCGCTCCGGCGACCAGGTGATCCGCCTAGGCGACGTGGCCGAGGTGGAGCGGCGGCCCCAGCGTGGCCAGCCTTTCGTCACCAACGAAGGCCGTCCGGCCATCAGCATGTTTCTCTACCGGCCCACGGACGCGGATGCCTATCAGGCCCACAAGGTGGTGGACGCCTGGCTGACCGAGATTCAGCCCAACCTGCCGGTGGGCGTGACCGTGGCCATGACCGTGAACGTCTGGGAGCTGCTCGGCAACCAGCTCGGCATGGTGGTGGAGAACGGCCTCACCGGACTCGTGCTGGTGATCCTGACCCTGTTCATCTTCCTCTCCGGCCGTGTCGGCTGGTGGGTGATGGTGGGCATCCCGGTGAGCTTCATGCTGGCGCTGGCCTTCTTCCACCTCGTTTTCGGCTACGGCATCTCCATCATCGCGCTGATCGGGCTGGTGATGGCGCTCGGGATCGTGGTGGACGACGCCATCGTCGTCGGCGAGGACGCGGTGACCCAGTTCGAGTCCGGCAAGTCGCCGCTCGACGCAGCCATCGGCGGTGCCGGCCGCATGTGGGTACCGGTGGTGACGTCCTCCATGACCACCCTCGCGGCCTTCCTGCCGCTCATGATCATGGGCGGCGAGATGGGTGCCGCGGTGCTGGCGCTGCCCACGGTGCTGCTCTGCGTGATCATCGCGTCGCTGGTGGAATGCTTCCTGGTGCTGCCCGGCCACCTCACCCACACCCTCGACAAGATCCGCCAGCCCGCCGCCGAGAGCTGGCGGGCCCGGTTCGACAGGGCCTTCTTCGGCTTCCGGGACGAGCGGTTCCTGCCGCTGGTCAGGAAGGCGCTCGACTACCCGGGCGCCACGGTCTGCGCGGCCATCGGCGGCTTCATCATCGCCGTGTCGCTCATGGCCTCGGGGCATGTCGGCTTCGCGTTCGTCACCGGCTTCGACTTCGAAAGCCTGGAGGCGAACGTCGAGTTCTCCTCCGCCGCCACGGACGCCGACCGGGCGGAGTTCATCGCCACCCTCGAGCGCGAGCTCCTCGCTGTGCACGAGGAGAACGACTCGGCCAACGTCCTCGGCTTCGTCACCAAGTACAACCTGGCGGAGTTCGCCGACGAGCGGCTCACCGGTGAGCAATACGCATCGCTGCGTGCGAACTACGCTTTCGAGGAATCCCGCACGGCCTCGCCGCAGGCGTTCGTGAACGCCTGGCGCGAGCGGGTGCCGAAGCCCGCCTATGTGGAGCAGCTCACCATCGCGGTGGACGGCGGTCAGAACAACGGCATGCCGGACATGACCCTGGTGCTCTCCGGCGACTCCATTGAGTCGCTCAAGCAGGGGGCGGAGGAGCTCGCCGAGGCCATGGCGTCCTATCCGGGAGTATCCAACGTGGTGGACAACCTACCCTACGGGCGCGAGCAGATCATCTTCGAGATCACGCCCATGGGCCGCTCCCTGGGGCTCACCTCGGACGCCATCGGCCAGCAGCTCCGGGCCGCCTACAGCGGCGCCCGGGTGCAGATCTTCAACGAGAACGATGCGGAGCTCGAGGTGCGCGTCATGCTGCCCGACGCAGAGCGTGACGACCTCGGCCGGCTGCAGCAGTTCCCGATCCGCACGGAGGACGGCGCCTACGTGCCTCTGTCCAATGTCGCCGTGCTCTACAACCGGCGCGGCATCGACGTGATCCGGCACACGGACGGTCGCATGGCGGTATCCGTCAGTGCCAACGTGGATCCGGAGCAGGCGAACGCCATGTCCATCACCGAGAGCCTGACCGAGAAGGTGGTCCCCGCCATCCTCGACCGGCACCACCTGACGTTCGGCCTCGGCGGCAAGTCGGAGCAGGATCAGGTGGTGATGCAGACGATGATGCTCGGCGGCGTGCTGACGCTGCTGCTCATCTACCTGATCCTGGCCTGGACCTTCTCGTCCTATCTGTGGCCGCTCGCCATCATGATGGCGATTCCTTTCGGCTTCACCGGCGCGGTGCTCGGCCACTGGGCAACGGGCTGGGAGGTGGGGGCCATGACCATGCTCGCCTTCTTCGCGCTCACGGGCATCGTCGTGAACGACTCCATCGTCCTGATCAGCTTCTTCAAGCGCCACGTGGAGGCGGGTGTGGCGCTGCGTGACGCCATCGAGATGGCCGTCCGTTCCCGCTTCCGCGCCGTGCTGCTGACGTCGCTGACCACCATCGCGGGACTCACCCCCATGATGTTCGAGACCTCGACACTCGCCTTCTACATGGCGCCCATCGCGGTGACGCTCTGCTTCGGCCTCGCCTTCGCGACGCTGCTGGTGCTGATCGTCATCCCGGCTCTGCTCATGCTGCTGGAAGCCGCCCGCGATCACGTCAATCACCGCACGCGCCGTCTGATCGACTTCCTGCGGGTGCCGACGTCCGGTGCCCGTGTCACCGACTCACTCCTGATGCAACGGGGAGAACACTGATGTTCGCTCGGCTGAAATCGCTCACCCGCACACCCCGTCGCCGGCGGTTTGCCGCCGGGGCGGGCTTTATTCTGGTCGCGCTGCTCGCCAGCGTGTCCATCTTCGCCACCGGACCCGATCCGGCACCGGCGGCGCGCACGGAGAAAGCCTGGCCCGTTTCCGTGATCGAGGTGACGCCGGCAGTCATGCATCCCTCTTTCACGGCCTACGGCCGCGTGGAGTCGAGCAACGTCACGCACCTGAAAACGGACCTCAATGCCCAGATCGCCGAAATCCACGTGCGCGAAGGGGACTGGGCGGAAGCCGGCGACGTGCTCATCACCCTGGATGCCCGCGAGCTCGAGCTCGCCCTGGACGAACGCCGCGCGGAGCTCAAGCAGCTCGCCGCCAACCTCGAGTCCGTGCGCATCGAGCAGGAAATGCTGGAAGCCTCCACCGATCAGTACCGATCGGTCTACCAGGTGGCCGAGAAGAAGCGCGAACGTCATCAGGACCTGATGGCGAAGCGGCTGATCAGCCAGTCGCTGCTGGACGAGGTGACGGCGGAGGCGGACCAGGCGAGCATCCGCTACCGGGATCACATGCGCGCGCTCGCCGATACGCCCAACCGGATGGCGGCTGCCCGGGCCGCCGTGGACCGGGCCAACGCCCTGGTCCGTCAGGCGGAGCTCGACATCGAGAAGACGCGGATCACCGCCCCGTTCCGGGGACCGATCCTGGGTGTGTTCGTGGCACCCGGCGACCGTTCGAACCTCGGCGCCACCCTCGCCGACATCGCCAATGCGGATGCGTTCGAGGTGCGGGTGCAGATTCCCGTGCGCTACGGCGACCGTCTGCACGACACCCTGGCCCGCGGCAGCGAGGTCACGGCCATCACCGCAGACGGTGTGCCGCTCACCCTGTCGCGGCTGTCGAGCCGCGTGCGTCCCGGCCAGTCCGGAATGGATGCGTTCTTCGAGCTGGAGGTGGCGACCGGCTCGCCGCACACGGCGCTCGGCCGACTGATCGAGCTGGCCGTTACCCTGCCGGAGGAACCGGCGGTGGTGGCGCTGCCGGTGCAGTCGCTCTACGAGAACGACCGGATCTACGCCGTGGCGCCTGCGCCCGGCACCGCGGCCGGCGCAGCGCCGGAATTCCGGCTGGAGGCGATCACCGTGGAGCGGGTCGGCGAGGTACAGGCAGACGATGGTGAGCACCGGATTCTCGTCCGCTCACCGGCCATCCACCAGGGCTCGCGCATCATCACCACCCAGCTTCCACGGGCGATCTCGGGACTGCTGGTGGAACCGGCCTGACCCGCAGCCCGGCGGTTGCCTCAGGGTCGCTTCAGCGCCTCGAGCTGCAGCTCCAGCGATGGCAGGCGCGCGCCTGCCAGCCGCAGGAGCAGATCCTCGAGCGAGAGCCAGGCATCGCCGAGGAGCTGTCCCTTGCCCTGCTGATCCACCAGGGCGCACTGGGCGAGCACCCGGTCCACGGCGGTTTTCGAGCCGAGCCTGCTCACGAGCGCGTCACTGGTGCGGCGCTTGAACTGCGGCACCCGACCTTCCGCGATCTGCCTGAGCTGGTTGGTCAGCGCGCCCAGCACGGCAAAGAGCGCCACGCCCTCCGCCCGTAAGCCGCGAACCATCCGTGGAATCCGGGTCGTCTCGCCGTTCATCACCGCATCGAGCAGCTCGAAGACATCGTAGTGCGCCGAGTCCTCCAGGACGGCGGCCACCGTGTCGGCGTCGATCGGCTGTGGCAGGTCGGCGAGCCGGAGCTTCTCCACCTCCTGCACCGCCGCGAGCAGGTTGCCTTCTACCCGCTCCGCCAGGCCCGCGAGCGCTTCCGGCGTGAGCGTGAGCCCGGCACGGCCGAGCCGGCCCTTCAGCCACCGGGGCAGCTCGTTGAGCCCGATGGGCCAGATCTGGATCACCACCCCGGCCACGTCCAGCGACCTGAACCAGGCCGAGCTCTTCTGGCGGCCGTCGATTCGGGGGCTGCGCAGCAGCAGCAGGTTGTCCTCCACCGGCCGCTCGCAGTAGGCACGCAGCACCTCCGAGGCGCCCTTGTCGAAGCTGCCCGAAGCGTTGCGCACATCCAGGATCTTCTTCTCGGCGAACAGCGACAGGCTCGCACCTTCGGCGAGCACGGTCTGCCAGTCGAAGCTGCCTTCCGCGTGGAGCACGGTACGTTCGCTGAATCCGGCCTGCCGCGCCGCGCCGAGAATGGCGTCCGCCGCCTCCTCGACCAGCAGGGTCTCGTCGCCGGTGATGAAGTACACGGGCGCCAGCGCGCCCGATTTCAGGTGCCCGGTGAGGTCCTGGGCCTTAAGCTGCACCGCCCGCCGCCACCGCCGCGTTCACGGCGCGCATGAGCTGTCCCACCAGCTCGTCGACCATCTCGCGCTCGAGCAGGGTCTGCTCCTGGTTGCTGGCCACCGGATTACCGCGGTCCACGGTGTAGACACGGCTTGCGCTCACCCAGGTCGGCTGCACCAGCACCTTGCCGGCGCCGTCCTTCACCGCGTACTGCACGGCGAGCGACGCCTCGTACTCGGCCACCCGGGCCTGGGAGGTCACGGCGACGTTGCGCCGGCCGGTGCGGTCGTTCAGGAGCTCGATCACCAGGTCCGCGTCCTCGGTCTCCACCAGCGTGACGCCGGCACTCTCCAGCGCCCGGCTGAGATCCTCGGTGAGGGGGTTGCGCTCGTTGGCCGTGAGCCGCGCGGTCTCCAGGTTGCCGGCCAGATCCCAGGTCCGCAGGTGATAGCCGCAGGCGGCGAGGCTGCAGACGGTGACCGCCAGGAGCAGCGCCCGGCGCCTGCTCACCACGGCCTGCGCCCCACGCCTGGCGGTAGGCGGCAGCACGTCAGCCGACCACGAGGTTCAGCAGCTTGCCCGGCACCAGAATCACCTTGCGGATTTTTTTACCCTCCACAAAACGCGCGACGTTCTCCTCGCCCAGCGCGGCCTTCTGCGCGGTCTGCTCGTCCGCGTCCGCAGCGACCTCCACCCGGCCGCGTACCTTGCCGTTCACCTGCACCACGAGCTCCAGGCGATCCTGGACGAGGGCCGACTCGTCCACCTCCGGCCAGCCGGCCTGAACCAGCAATCCCTCGCCGCCGAGGGTCGTCCACAGGGCCTGGCTCACGTGGGGTGCGATCGGCGACAGCACCACCACCGCGATGGTGAGGGCCTCGCGCACGGCCGACCGATCCTGGTCGCTTTCGATCTGCACCCGCGCTGCCGCGTTGACAAGCTCGTGCACGGCGGAGACCACGGTGTTGAACTGGATCCGCCGGCCGTAGTCGTCATCCGCCCGCTTGAGCGTCTCGTGCGCCTTGCGCCGGAGGGCCTGCGCGTCGGAACCCAGCGCGTCCGGATCGAGCGCCGGAACCGGCCCTTCGGCCACGTGGTCCTGCACCAGCGACCACAAGCGCCTGCAGAACCGGCCCTGACCCTCCACGCCGGCCTCCGACCACTCGAAGGACTGATCCGGAGGGGCGGCAAACATCATCGCCGTGCGCACGGCGTCGGCGCCGTACTTGTCGAGCAGGTGCTGCGGGTTGCCGGCGTCACCGGCCGACTTGGACATTTTTCTGCCGTCCTTGAGCACCATGCCGAGCATGAGCAGCCGCTGCCAGGGCTCGTCGGAGTCCAGCAGCCCCTCGTCGCGCATCAGCTTGTGATAGAAGCGGGCGTAGAGCAGGTGCAGGATCGCGTGCTCGATGCCGCCCACATAGTGATCCACGGGGGTCCAGAACTTGGCCCGCTCGTCCACCATGGGCTGGTTGGCGTCGGGTGAGGCGAACCGCGCCTGATACCAGGACGATTCCATGAAGGTGTCGAAGGTATCCGTCTCGCGCCGGGCTTCGCCGCCGCATTCCGGGCACGTCGTCCGATAGAAGCTCTCCATAGTGGTGAGCGGCGAGCGCACGCCCTCGAACTGCACCTTCGTCGGCAGCACCACCGGCAGGTCCTCGTCCGGCACCGGGACGATGCCGCAGTCCGGGCAGTGGATCATGGGAATCGGGCAACCCCAGTAGCGCTGCCGGGACACGCCCCAGTCGCGGAGCCGGTAGTTGGTCTGGCGGCGACCCCGGCCCTTCGCTTCGAGCGCATCGGCGATGGCATTGAACGCGTCGGCCGACGACAGGCCGTCGTACTCGCCGGAGTTCACCAGCCGCCCGTAGGGCACGTAGGCCGCCTGCGACAGGTCGCAGACCGCGTCGGCACCGGCCGCATCGGCTGCCGGTTCGATCACCTGAAGGATCGGGATGCCGTACTTGCCGGCGAACTCCCAGTCGCGCTGATCGTGACCCGGCACGGCCATCACCGCGCCGGAGCCGTACTCCATGAGCACGAAGTTGGCCACCCACACCGGCAGCGGCTCGCCCGTGAGCGGATGGGTGACGGAGATGTCCGTCTGCACACCGGCCTTCTCCAGCGTCGCCACGTCTGCTTCCGCCGTCTTGGTGTGCGAGCAGGCTTCCACGAACCCGGCAACGGTCTGATTGCTCGCCGCTGCCCGGGTGGCCAAGGGGTGTCCGGCGGCCACCGCCACGTAGGTAGCGCCGAGCAGGGTGTCGGGACGCGTGGTGTAGACGGTGAGCACCTCGTCGCTGCCCACCACCGGGAAGTCGATCTCCACGCCTTCCGAGCGGCCGATCCAGTTCCGCTGCATGGTCTTCACCGAGTCGGGCCAGTCCGGCAGCCGATCGAGCTCGGCGAGCAGCTCCTCGGCGTAATCGGTGATCTTCAGGAACCACTGCGGCATCTCGCGACGCTCCACCAGCGCCCCGGAGCGCCAGCCGCGGCCGTCCTCCACCTGCTCGTTGGCGAGCACCGTCTGGTCCACCGGGTCCCAGTTCACCACCGAGTTCTTCCGGTAGGCGAGCCCCTTCCGGTAGAGCCGGGTGAAGAACCACTGCTCCCAGTGGTAGTAGGACGGATCGCAGGTGGCGAACTCCCGGCCCCAGTCGAAGCCGAAGCCGAGTGCGCGCATCTGGCCGCGCATGTAGTCGATGTTGTCCTTCGTCCACACCGCCGGTGGGATGCCGTTCTTGATCGCGGCGTTCTCCGCCGGCAGCCCGAACGCATCCCAGCCCATGGGGTGCAGCACGTTGAAGCCCTTGAGCCGCTTGTAGCGGTTGATCACGTCGCCGAGGGTGTAGCAGCGCACGTGGCCCATGTGCAGCTGCCCGCTCGGATACGGGAACATGGCCAGGCAGTAGAACTTCTCCTTGTCACCCGACTCGGTGGTCCTGAAGCACTCGGATTCGGCCCACAGCCGCTGTGCTTCCTTCTCCACCTGGTGGGGGTCGTAAGGCGTGCTCATAGTCGCGATCGATCAAGCAGAAACGGGGCGCGCAATATACCAGCAATTGCCGGGGCTTTTTACCGGCCGGGGCCCCGCCCGCGGCCCGTTTTCCGGTACGTCAGCACGGCCACGACCACCAGCAGCAGGGCGTAGAGGGGCCAGGGGCCAAAGCGGTTGAACGGCGTGTGGCCGCGCATCTCCCGGTAGGTTCCGCTCAGCACGCCGGCCTCGAACTGGGGCAGCCGGCCACGGACCTCGCCCCGGTCGTCGACGATGGCGGTGACGCCGTTGTTGGTGGCCCGCAGCAGCCAGCGGCCGTTCTCCAGCGCCCGCATCCGGGCGATGGCCAGGTGCTGCCAGGGGCCGATGCTGTCGCCGAACCAGGTGTCGTTGGAGATGGTGAGGAGCACGTCCACATCGTCGCGCACCAGCTCCGGATAGACGATCTCGTAGCAGATGGCCATGCTGACCCGGGCGCCGTTCACCGTCAGCGGCGGCTGCAGCCAGGCGCCGGCGCGGGCGTGGGACATGGGCAGATCGAAGAACTCGATGACCCCACGCAGCAGGCCTTCCATCGGTACGTACTCGCCGAAGGGCACCAGCCGGCGCTTCACGTAGCGGCCGTCCGCAGTGCCGAGCCCCCTGGCGGTGTTGAGAAAGTCGTAGTCGCCACCGGGATGGATCTCCACTGCCGGCAGCCCGAGCACCAGCGCTGAGCCGGCCGCCTTGCCGCGCTCGTCCAGCACGGCGAGCAGCTCCGCCGCCTGATGGTCGAAGACGGTGAGCGCCGCCTCCGGCCAGAGGATCAGGTCCGCGCCCCAGTGCGGCTCGGTGAGCGTCCGGTAGTGACGGATGATGGGTAGCTGCTGGTCCGGCTCCCATTTCACCGTCTGCGGCACGTTGCCCTGCACCAGCGCCGCCGTGCGCGGCGGTCCGGGCTGGGTCCAGGTGATCATCGACAGCACCGCGCCGAGGAGCCAGGGCAGCACCGCCAGGGCGGGCCAGGGCGTCTTCCAGAGCACTGCCAGTCGCGGCCACACACCACCGCCGGACCTCAGCAACCGCCCGGTCAGCACGAAACCCACGGCGCTCACCAGCGTCATGGCGGAAACCAGCGCGACCCCGCCCACCGGCGCGAAACCGGCCAGCGGCGAGTCGATCTGACCATAACCCGCTGCCAGCCAGGGAAAGCCGGTGAGAAACCAGGTGAGCAGCCATTCCAGCGCGAGCACCAGGATCACGAACCAGGCGCCGCCGCGGACCCAGTCCGCGTCCCGCTCCCCACCGGGCGGGTTGAGCCAGCGGAAGATCCCGGCCGCG
Source organism: Pseudomonadales bacterium (assembly GCA_050185825.1). Taxonomy (GTDB): domain Bacteria; phylum Pseudomonadota; class Gammaproteobacteria; order Pseudomonadales; family Azotimanducaceae; genus SZUA-309. The sequence goes on from JBFWZA010000004.1 coordinate 254,332, forward strand.
AGCATGGGAAACAGCGCCATGCCGCCGGCGAAGAGCACGACGAGAAACCCGGCCAGCAGCGGCGAGGCGTGGCCGTAGTCGTGAATGCTGAAGTAGACCCACGACACACCGACGCCGTACAGACCGAGCCCGTACAGCCAGCCGGTGAGCAGGCCCCGGTCGCGGCCGGCGCCGCCGGACATCAGCAGCACGAACCACAGCGCCAGAGAAACCGGACCCAATGGCCAGAGGCCGAAGGGCGCCATGGAGAGCGGCAGCAGGCCGCCTGCCGCCAGCGCCGCGAGTGGGCGGATCAACGTCGCCGGACTTGGAGCAGGCGCACCCGCCGGGAGTCGGCGTTCAGCACCTTGAACTCCAGGTCGTCGATCTTTACCCGCTCGCCCCGCTCGGGCAGGTGGCCGAACGCCTTCAGGACGATGCCGCCGATGGTGTCGAACTCCTCGTCGTCGAACTCCCGGTCGAAGTACTCGTTGAAGTCTTCCACCGTGGTGGCCGCCTTCACGTTCCAGGTCTTCTCGTCGAGCTGATTGACGTAACCTTCCTCGTCGATGTCGTGTTCGTCCTCGATGTCTCCCACGATCTGCTCGAGCACGTCCTCGATGGTGACCACGCCGGAGACGTGACCGTACTCGTCCACCACCACGGCCATGTGGTTGCGGGTGGAGCGGAAGTCCTGCAGCAGCACCATCAGCCGTTTGGACTCCGGAACCACCGTCGCCGGCCGGATCAGGTCCTTGATGTTGAAGTTCCGCCCTTCCTTCAGGGCCAGCGGCAGCAGGTCCTTGGCGTGCAGGATGCCCTTCACGTCGTCGAGATCGTCGCCAATCACCGGAAACCGGGAATGCCGGGCTTCGACCACCTTCTTCAGGATCTCCTCGGGGGGCTCGTCGTCCCGCAGGTAGGCCATCTGGGTGCGCGGGATCATGATGTCCCGGGCCTGCATGTCCGAAACCTGCAGCGCGCCGAAGATGATGTTGAGCTCATCCGCGCCTACGAGCTGCCGGTCGGCCGCATCGCGCAGGGTTTCCCGGAGCTCGAGCCGATCGGTCGGCTCGCCGGAAAAGAATTCTGAGAACCATTCCATGAAGGAACGGCGTCCGTCCTGCTGTTCGCTCATCGTCTTTTCAAGAGGTCGGTCAGGCTGCCCGGTAGGGATCGGCAATGCCCAGACGACCCAGGATCTCCCTTTCGATGTCTTCCATCACATCCGCTTCGGCCGGATCCTCGTGATCGTAGCCGTAGAGATGCAGCATCCCGTGGATCACCATGTGCGCGTAATGCTCGTCCTCGAGCTTGCCCTGCGCCTGCGCCTCCCGCCTGACGACGGGATCGCAGATCACGATGTCCCCCAGTATCTTCCCCTCGCCTTCCGGCAGCTCGAGCCCGGCCGGAAAGCTCAACACGTTGGTTGATCTGTCAATTCCCCGGTAGTCCCTGTTCAGGCCCCGGGATTCTTCTTCGTCGACGAGTCGGATGCAGACGTCCGTGCGCGCTGGTGCATCGCTCATCCGCTGCATGACCCGCTCCGCCCAGCCGGTAAGCGCGTCGTCCGCGGGCGTGGTGGCGTCCACCGCGACACGCTGCACCTCAACCGGCACGAGGGCCGGAGGTGCCCGTCGTCGTGTGCCGGTCATAGGCATCCACGATCTTCTGCACCAGCGGGTGGCGCACCACGTCCTTCGAGTCGAAGTGGGTGAAGGTGATGCCGTCGATACCCTCGAGCACCTTGACCACGTTGATCAGACCCGACTGCTCGCCCCGCGGCAGGTCGATCTGGGTGACGTCGCCGGTGATCACCGCCGTGGATCCGAAACCGATCCGCGTCAGAAACATCTTCATCTGCGCGACGGTGGTGTTCTGTGACTCGTCGAGAATGATGAAGGCGTTGTTCAGCGTCCGGCCACGCATGTAGGCGAGCGGCGCCACCTCGATGATGTTCCGCTCGATGTACTTGTTGACCCGCTCCACGCCCATCATCTCGTAGAGCGCGTCGTACAGCGGCCGCAGATACGGGTCGATCTTCTGCGCCAGGTCGCCGGGCAGGAAGCCGAGCTTCTCGCCCGCCTCCACCGCCGGGCGCACCAGCAGGATGCGGCTCACCCGCTGGGCTTCCAGCGCCTCCACGGCGCAGGCCACCGCCAGGTAGGTCTTGCCCGTGCCCGCGGGTCCGATGCCGAAATTCACGTCGTGCTCGCGCACCGCCCGGGTATAGGCGGTCTGGTTGCCGCCGCGCGGCTTGACCGTCTTGCGCGTCGTCTTGATGACGTCGGTGCCCGGACCCTCGCTGGCCGCCTCGCGCGCGAGCAGTGCGTCCACACCCGCTTCCTGCAGGTAGAGGTGCACGGTGTCCGCATCGATGCTCTCCTGACCCACCGTCTCGCGATAGAGCTGCGACAGCAGCGCGCCGGCCGCCTTCACCCGGGGCTCGGGACCACTGATCTGAAACAGATTGCCCCGGTTGCGGATGTGCACACCCAGCCGCTTCTCCAGATGACCGAGGTTCTGATCGTACGGCCCGCAGAGCGCGGCCAGACGGAGGGAATCATTGGGTTCGAGCGTGAGATTGGTGGTCAGGGACACCACCCTGGGGTCATGACCGGCATCCCGGTCGGCTGATTGTCTGTCAGGTCTGTTCTCCGCTCCGTCGGAACTGTCCGCTCCGTCCGGGTCGTCAGACTCACTCCGCAATCCGGAGGATTCTTCGTTCAATGTAACCCCTGCGCGCAAGCCACCGCGCAACCATCGAGACCACAGGATATCTGTCCGAAGGATCTAGTCAAATCCAGATTCCGGGCAGATTCCGGGCCGCCGGAGCAGGATATTCGGCTCCGCGCCGGGTCAGCCGCGCAGGCCTTCTTCCGCCGCTGCGGCGAGGGTGCCGCGCAGGGAGTTGGGCAGCGCCGCGTCGATGCGGACCCAGGCGAACCGGCCGGCGAGCGCATCGTCCGTCGCCGGAAAGTTGACCACCCGGTTGTTCTCGGTGCGGCCCTGAAGCTCGCCGCCGTCCTTGCGGGACACTCCCGTCACCAGCACCCGCTGCAGACTGCCGACCATACCCTCCGAGATGGCCGCGGCCTGCTCCGTGAGGCGCTGCTGCAGCCTGGCGAGGCGCGCCTTCTTCACGGCCATGGGGGTGTCGTCCGCGAGCGCGGCGGCCGGGGTACCCGGCCGGGGGCTGTAGATGAAGCTGTAGGAGACATCGAATCCCACCGACTCGATGAGCGCCATGGTGGCTTCGAAATCCGCATCCGTTTCGCCGGGAAAGCCGACGATGAAGTCCGAGGAGAGGCTCAATCCGGGCCGGATCTCACGCAGACGCCGGATCTTCTCCACGTACTCGGCCGCCGTGTGGCCACGCTTCATGCGCGCCAGGATCCGGTCCGAGCCGGACTGCACCGGCAGGTGCAGGTGGTTGACCAGCTCCGGCACCGCCGCATAGGCCGCGAGAAGCGATTCGCCGAATTCCACGGGGTGGGACGTGGTGTAGCGCACCCGCCCGATCCCGTCCACCGCGGCCACGTAGTGGACGAGCTCCGCCAGATCCGCCACGTCTCCCTCGATGGGGCCCCGATAGGCGTTGACGTTCTGGCCGAGCAGGTTCACCTCGCGGACGCCCTGGCGGGCGAGCCCTTCCACCTCCGCCACCACGTCCGCCACCGGCCGGCTCACTTCCTCGCCACGCGTGTAGGGCACTACGCAGAAGCTGCAGTACTTGCTGCAGCCTTCCATTACCGACACGAACGCGCTGGGGCCGTCGGCCCGCGGTTCCGGCAGCCGGTCGAACTTCTCGATCTCCGGGAAGCTCACATCCACCAGCGGCACCCGCACGGGCTGCCGTGCCGGCCGGATCATCTCCGGCAGGCGGTGCAGCGTCTGAGGCCCGAAGACCACGTCCACGTGCGGGGCCCGGGCCTGGATGGCGGCGCCTTCCTGGCTCGCCACGCAGCCGCCGACGCCGATCACCAGGTCCGGGTTGTCCGCCTTCAGCGCCTTCCAGCGGCCGAGCTGATGGAACACCTTCTCCTGTGCCTTCTCGCGGATGGAGCAGGTGTTGAGCAGGAGCACGTCCGCCTCTTCCGCCGTGGCCACCAGCTCATAGCCATCGGATTCCCGCAGCAGGTCCGCCATGCGCGCCGAGTCGTACTCGTTCATCTGGCAGCCGTGGGTCTTGATGTACAGCTTCTTCATATCAGGTCGGAGGCGGATCGAGCGGGCGTTTTTGACTTGCGCGTCACGTGCCGGCAGAGAATTAGTGAGACAGGATGCAAGGGGCGGCGATTATAATGGCTTGAATCGCCACCAGACACCCATACATCCTGCTGACCAGCACCGCTGACCAGCAGTTCCGTGGGCGCGCCGGGCCCGAAAGACCGCTCCGGAGTGTTCCGCAATATTATTTACAATAATTGTCGAGAGCCATGTCCGATACCCCGCAGCACATCTACAAGGTCGTCTTCCACAACCAGGGCCAGATCTACGAGGTCTACGCTCACAACATCTATCAGAGCGACCTCTACGGCTTCATCGAGGTGGAGGACTACATCTTCGGCACCCGCTCCAAGCTGGTGGTGGACCCGGGCGAGGACAAGCTCCGCCAGGAGTTCGACGGTGTCCAGCGCAGCTTCATCCCCATGCACGCCGTGATCCGCATCGACGAGGTGGAGAAGGAAGGGGTGGCCAAGGTCACGGACGGCAGCGGCTCGAACGTCATGCCCTTCCCCATGCACGTGCCCAGGGACGGCGGAAACTCCTGACGCAGCGTCATGCTGCACCCTCTACACCACGCCGAGCGTACGCCGGAGAAGATCGCCTGGCATTTCCAGGACGTTGCGGTGACCTATGGCGAGCTGGCCACGCTGGCGCTGAAGGGCGCCCGGTATCTGAGAAAGCTCGGGCTTGAGACCGGAGACGGCATCGCGGTGCTCGCCGAAAACCAGGCCGACTCCCTCGTGCTGTTCTGGGCCGCGCAGCTCGCCGGCCTCTACTACACCGCCATCAGCGTTCAGTTTCAGCGCCGGGAGATCGAGTGGATCCTCGCCGACTGCGACGCGCAGGTCTTCGTCACGAGCCGCGGCCAGCAGCTCAAGGACGTGACCGCGCCACAAAAGCACCGCCTTGTGCTCGAGGACTGGCGGGACCTCATCGGCGGCGAGTCCGAAGCCCTCATCGACGACGCGGCGGAAGGGGCGGAGATGCTCTACTCCTCCGGCACCACGGGCAAACCGAAAGGCGTGCGCGCCAGCACACCCGGCGCGCCGCTCGGCACGGTATCGGAGCTCTTCCGGCGCAGGCTGGATCTGCACCGGATCGACGCAGCCACCCGCTACCTCTCCACAGCGCCCCTCTATCACTCCGCCCCGCTGCGCTACAACAACATGGTGCACCGCTCGGGTGGCACCACGGTGATCATGCCCCGTTTCGACGCGCCAACGAGCCTCGCTCTCATCGAACGCCATCGGATCACGCACAGCCAGTGGGTGCCGACGATGTTCGTGCGCTTGTTGAAGCTTCCGGAGTCTGTGCGCCGGAGACACGATCTCAGCAGCCACCGGGTGGCCATCCATGCAGCCGCGCCCTGCCCGGTTGCCGTCAAGCACGCCATGCTCGAGTGGTGGGGCCCGATACTCTATGAGTACTACTCCGGCACGGAGGGCAACGGCCAGACGGCCATCGGTCCCGAGGAATGGATCGAGCACCCGGGCTCCGTGGGGCGCCCCATTCTCGGGACGCTGCACATCACCGATCCGGAAGGACGGACGCTGCCGCCCGGCGAAACGGGCCTGGTCTGGTTCGAAGGCGGACCCCGCTTCGAGTACTACAAGGATCCGGCGAAGACGGCAGCCGCCTGCAACGCCAGGGGCTGGTCCACCCTCGGCGACATCGGTCACGTGGATGCGGACGGTTACCTCTACCTCACCGATCGGGCCTCGCACATGATCATCACCGGCGGCGTGAACGTGTATCCACGCGAGGTGGAGGACGTGCTGCTCGAGCATCCGGCCGTGCAGGACGCCGCCGTGTTCGGCATCCCGGATGCGGAGTTCGGCGAGTCGGTGCGCGCCGCGGTGGAGCTGGTGCCCGGTGCGGTGGTCAGCGGCGAAGCGCTGGTCGAGTTCTGCCGCGAGCGGCTCGCGCACCTGAAGTGTCCGAAGGTCGTGGACATCCACGCAGCGCTGCCCCGGCATCAGACCGGGAAGCTGTACAAAGAGCTGCTCAAAAAGCCCCACTGGGGCGCCTGACGCCACGGCAAACGAGGCCTGGGTCACAGACGCCGCGTGACCCGCATGTTTCCATCGGTGTCTTCCTTACAGCAGTATCGTACGGGACTGATGGGCAGCAGGCGCAGGGAACGAGCAGGATATCGGGTCGAACGCCAGCTGCTGCTGCTTCTGTCCGTGTTCGCCTTTGCGGCGCTCGCGCCGCTCTCTGCCATCGCCCTGGGTCTGGTGGAGGTGCCGGTCTGGGTGCTGACCTGCGCCGTCGCGCTGGCCTTCGTGACCACCACGGCGCTGATGATCCGGCTGCTGCGGCGCCGCTTCGCCCTGCTCGGCCGCCTCGAGCAGCTCACCCGGCACATCATCCGTGGCGACTACGCCTACCGGGTGACGGTGCGGGCCCACGACGAGTTCCAGTCGCTCGGCAACGCCTTCAACGAGATGACCGACCAGCTCCAGGCTTCTCTGAAGTCGAGCCAATCCGTCGCGGACATCGATCGCCTCATCCTCTCCTCTGCCGATCTGGACACCGTGGTGCGCAAGGTGCTGCTCAGCGCGCGCATGGACAAGGTGGAGATCTCCCTCCTGCTCCGGCTCGATGCCCGGGAGCGCCGGCTGGTCCGCTACCGGCTGCAGCAGCGTGAGCTCGTCGAGGAACCGATCAGCCTCAAGACCGCGTCCGAGGACACGCTGCGCGACGTCGACGGCTATCTGCGCCTGGCCTGCCAGCTCGAGGGCGCCAAGGTCCGGTCGTGCACGGCGGTGGCGGCCGACGGCGTCATCACCGGCGCGCTGATCGCCGCCGCCGAGCGCACGCTGGCGGCTGGAGAGTCGAAGCAGCTCACGGACCTGGCCGACCGTCTGTCCGTGGCCATCACCAACATTCAGCGTTCCGAGATCCTCTTCCAGAAGGCCCACTTCGACGAGCTCACCGGGCTGATCAACCGCCATGCCTTCCAGGAAAACCTCCGGGAGCACATCTCGCGTTCCTGGCGTGGCGAGAAGGGCGCGGTGCTGTTCATCGACCTCGACGGTTTCAAGAAGGTCAACGACACCGAGGGCCACAAGGCCGGCGACCGCCTGCTGGTGATCATCGCCGAGCGTCTGAAAGGCTGCCTCAGGGAAGTGGACACCATCGCCCGGATGGGCGGCGACGAGTTTGCCGTCATCGTTCCAGGCTGCGACGACGAGAAGTCCATCTCCCATCTCTGCGAACGGATCATCAGCTCCGCCATCCAGCCGGTGGTGGTGGATCGTATGGAGCACACCGTGGGCGCTTCCATCGGCGTGGCGGTGTTCCCGGACGACGGCCGCAAGGTGGACGAGCTGATCATGAAGGCGGACTCCGCCATGTACCGGGCCAAGGAAGCGGGCCGCTCGCGCTTCGCCTTCTTCGACGACACGCTCAACGAGGCCAACCGACACCGGGTGCTGGTGGAGAGCCGGCTCAGGGGCGCGCTCTCCCGGAACGAGCTCATGCTCCATTTCCAGCCGAAGCTGAACCTGGCCGACCGCTCCGTGACCAGCGCCGAGGCCCTGATCCGCTGGTCGGACGACATGCTGGGTGCCGTCACCCCGGACGTGTTCGTGCCCATCGCCGAGGAAACCAACCTGATCCACGACTTCACCGCGATACAGGTCAACCGCACCGCCGACCTCATTGCCGCGGCGGAATCGGTGGGGGTGCGCCTCGACAGCGTCGCCATCAACGCCTCGGCCAAGCAGCTCATGACCGAAGGCTTCGCCATGTCGCTGCTGTCCATGCTGGACAAGCGGCTGCTGCCGCACCACAAGATCGAGATCGAGGTGACCGAATCGGTGTTCGCGCACGACAAGCGCATGGTGGTGCAGGAGCTCGAGATCCTTCAGGCCGCGGGGATCAAGATCGCGCTCGACGACTTCGGCACCGGCTTCTCCTCACTGAACATGCTGCGGGAGCTGCCGCTCGACATCGTCAAGATCGACCGCTCCTTCATCACCGAGATCGAAACCTCAGATCAGGCGCGGGTGCTGGTGCAGCACCTGATCAGCATCGCCAGTACGCTGGGGAAAAAAGTGGTGGCCGAAGGCGTGGAAACGGAGGTGCAGCTCAAGCACCTCGAAGAGGCGAACTGTCACTACGTGCAGGGCTTCCTGATCTCCCAGGCGCTCTCCACCGAAGCCTTTCTGCACCTGCTCGCCGACTGGCAGAACGAGGAGACCCGCCCCCAGCTTCACCTCGTTTGAGGTCTGCGCCCGCTCAGTAGCCGGCGTCGAGCAGCGGGAACGCACTCAGCACGTGCGCATCGCCCAGCGGCTGGGTGCGCTCCATCAGCCCCGGATGCAGGTCCGCAAGGCGGGCCACACCCAGCAGCGCCATGCTGATGCGGATTTCCTGCTCCACGATTTCCAGCGCCCGCACCACACCGGCCTTGCCGCCTGCGGCCATGGCCAGCCCTTCCAGCCTGCCCATGGCGACCACGTCCGCACCCAGGCAGAGCCCTTTCACCACGTCCGCACCGCGCAGGAACCCGCCGTCGACGATCACCGGCACCCGTCCGTCCACCGCGGCGACCACCTCGGGCAGGGCGTCGATGCAGGCGCGGGTGTGGTCGAGCTGGCGGCCGCCGTGGTTGGAGACCCAGACCACGTCCACACCCATCTCCACACAGCGGCGCGCGTCGTCGGCCACGTTCACCCCCTTGACGTAGAGCGGGATGTCGAACGCCTCCTTGATGTGGGCCACGGTTTCCCAGGTCATCCGTGCCTGGGCGCCGAAATCCGCGTTGTCCACCCGGGTGCCCGACGGCGGGATGAAGCCCTTGAGGATGTCGCGCTCCCGGCGCGAGTAGGTCTGGGTGTCCGCGGTGAGGCAGAAGCCGGTGTAGCCCGCTTCCACGGCCCGGGCGATCACGTCGTCCATCCAGCCCTGATCGCCCACCAGATAGAGCTGATAGATCCGTGGTCCCGGCACCCGCTCGGCCACCGTGACGAAATCGGGCAGGCACACGGAGCTCAGGGTCTGCAGCACCCCGAACTCCGCCGCCGCACGGGCAACGGACTCACCGCCACCGGCCTCGAAGAGCTGCACCGAGCCGATGGGCGGCAGCATCACGGGGATCCGCAGCGGCGTGCCGAGCAGCTCGCTGGTGACATCCACCTCGCTGACGTCGTTGAGGATCCGCGGCCGGAATACCCACGCATCCAGGCCCAGACGGTTGCGCCGCACGGAGCTCTCGGTGTCGGCGCCGCCGACGAGATAGTCCCACGCGCCTCGGTCGAGGTTCTCCCTCGCCGCCCCGACGATCTCCTGCAGCGTCCTGAAATCCGCCGTCGACATGTCTTGTCCGCTACCCCTGGAAGCCAGCCACATGCTAGCACGGTGCAGTAGAATGGCCGCCTTCGTGAGACGTTAGGAGTTGCAGTATGCCCATCGTGATCGTCGGCGCGGGACACGCGGCCGGACAGGCCGCCGCCAGCCTCCGTCAGGACGGCTACGAGGACGAGATCATCCTCATTGGCGATGAGCCGTACATTCCCTACCAGCGCCCGCCGCTGTCGAAGGCTTACCTCTCCGGCGAGCAGGGCATCGAGCGTGTGTATCTGCGTCCCGAGAAGTTCTACCAGGACAAGAACGTAACGGTGAAGACGGACACCACCGTCACCGCCATCGACACGGCGGCGAAGACCGTCACCACGGACGCCGGTGAGACCGTTGCTTACGATAAGCTGCTCATCGCGACCGGCGGCCGGCCGCGGAAGCTCAACATCCCCGGCAGCGATCTTGCCGGTATTCACTACCTGCGGACCATCGCCGACGTGGATGCCATCCGCGGCGATTTCGCGCCGGGTAAGAAGCTCGTCATCGTCGGCGGCGGCTACATCGGTCTCGAGGTGGCCTCCGTGGCGGTGAAGTACCAGCTCGAGGTGCACGTGCTGGAGATGGAATCCCGGATCCTGCAGCGCGTCACCACCCCCGAGATGTCCGACTACTACCACAACCTGCACACCGGCCGCGGCGTGCACATCCACACCTCCACCATGGTCAGCGGCTTCAAGGGCGCTGCTGGCGTCGTCACGACGGTGGAGTGCGGGGCCGAGTCCTTCCCCGCCGATCTGGTGATCGTCGGCATCGGCATCATCCCGAACACCGAGGTGGCCGAAGCCGCCGGCATCGCCTGCAACAACGGCATCGTGGTGGACGATCACTGCCGCACGTCGGCGCCCGACGTCTATGCCGCGGGAGACTGCACCAACCATCCGAACCCGCTGCTCGACCGGCGCCTGCGACTCGAGTCGGTGCCGAACGCCATGGAGCAGGCGCGGGTGGCAGCAGCCAACATGTGCGGCGGCGACAAGGTCTACGCAGCCATCCCCTGGTTCTGGTCCGATCAGTACGAGCTGAAGCTGCAGATGGTGGGATTCTCCGCCGACGGCGACACCCAGGTGGTGCGCGGCGACATGGCCGCCAACCAGTTCGCTGTCTTCTACCTGAAGGACGGCAAGGTGGTGGCGGCAGACGCGGTGAACAGCCCCAAGGAGTTCATGATCTGCAAGCAGCTCATCGGCAAGAGCGTCGATCCCGCGGTGCTCGCGGACCCGGATGCGGACCTGAAGAGCCTGCTCGCGTGAGCGGCTGCCGCAGCCCCGATCCGACTACGTAAATCCCACGATATCGTGAGGGGCACCAGGTAGGGATACTGCATTCAGCAGCGGACGGGAACGTCTCCTCCTCTCCCCTCCTGTTCGCTGACGAGGAAGCGCCGGGTCGAAAGATCCGGCGTTTTCCTTTTCGGGTCAAAAAAAGAGTCAGAGGCCCAGCACTTCCTTGGCGATGATGTTGTGCTGGATCTCGCTGGTGCCGCCGGCGATGGTGTAGCCACGGTGGTGGAAGAGGCCTGAGGCCACGTATTCCGCCGCCGCCGGCCCCACCGGCTGCTCCGCCGCTCCCGAATCCGCGGGCAGTCCCCACCAGCCGATGAGCTCATGGAGCAGCGTGTCCATGGCCTGAACCAGCTCGCTGCCCTTGAGCTTCAGCATGGACGGCTCGGCGCCGATCTCTCCGCCCCGATCCGCCTCGGTGAGGATCCTGAGGCTCGTCATCTCCAGCGCATCCAGCCGGATGCCGAGCGCAGCGATCCTGCCCGCCAGCTCGGCGCCGAATTCCGTGGCATCGGCCACCTCGACGAGCATCTCGCGGATGCGGCCCAGCAGCCGGCGGTTCTCCGCCACCCGCGAGACCAGCAGCCTCTCGTCGCCGAGCAGGCTCTTGGCCACCGTCCAGCCGCGGTTCTCCTCACCCAGACGATTGCTCACCGGGACCCGTACGTCGTCAAAGAACACCTGGTTCCACAGCCGCTTGCCGTTGAAGGCGATCAGCGGCTCCACCGTGACACCAGGCGAGGACATGTCGATCAGCAGGAAGCTGATGCCGCGCTGCGGTTTGGCGTCCGGGTCCGTGCGCACCAGAGCGAAGATCCAGTCCGCGTCCTCGGCCGCGCTCGTCCAGATCTTCTGACCGTTGACCACGTACTCGTCGCCGTCCCGCAGCGCCCGGGTGCGCACGCAGGCCAGATCCGATCCTGCCTGGGGCTCCGAATAGCCCTGGCACCACCAGAGGTCCGCATTACGGATCTTCGGCAGCAGATCCGCCTTCTGAGGCTCCGTGCCGTAGCGGATGATGGCGGGCCCCACCATGTTGAAGCCGAAACCGGAAAGCACGGGCGCATGCGCCGCCCGGCACGCCACGTCGAACAGATGCCGCTCGACCAGGGTCCAGCCGGTGCCGCCGTACGCCACGGGCCAGTTGGGCGCCGCCCAGCCGCGGCGATTGAGGATGCGTGTCCACTCGGCCAGATCGGCCTTGCTCACCCCCTTGCCGAGCCGCACCCGCTCTGCGAGCGCGACCGGCAGCTCGTCGGCGAGAAAGTCGCGAACTTCTTCCTGGAACCGCGTCTGTGCCTGGGTGAGGGAGATGCGCATGGTGTTCCCGGCTTCAGATCGTGGCGGAGAGGATGCGGGAGATCTGGCAGAACGGCCTGCCGCTCTCCTCGTGCCAGGTGTTGAATGCGGCCTGCACCGCCTTCAGCGCCTTCGCGCTGGTGGGGTTCTTCTCCACCACACCCTGGCCGACGAGGGCCGCGACCACGTCCGGCGACAGCACAGGGGTATCCCAGCCGACGAAGCGCAGAAAGAATCGTCCCGTCTGCCCGCCGAGCCGTTCGCCCCGGCGCTTGAGCACATCCCACATGCCCACGAAATCCTCCCGTGGCCAGCCCGCCAGAAAGGCGCCGAAGCTGCCGTGCTCGTCGCGGATCTCGCGGATGAACTGGGCGTTGCCGCGCACGGTGCGGATCTTCGGCGCATTCCTGACGATGCGCTCGTCCGAGCCGAGCCGCTCCAGATCCTCATCGGACAGCATCGCGGCCGTGCTCACGTCGAAGCCGTCGAACGCAGCTTCGAATCCCGGCCACTTGTTCTCGATGATCTGCCACACGAAGCCCGACCGGAACACGCACTTCGTCATCTCGGCGAGATAGCGGTCGTCCGGCCGCTTCCTGAGCGCGGCATCCTTTGCGGGCTTCGGCAGGATGTCCTCGAGCGCCGCCGCACCGCCCTTGCGCTCGGCAGCACGCTGCTCGATGCTAGCGAAAGAATCCATCTGGAGCGCCCCCGTCCCCACGAGCCGTTATGATCGATGTGCTGGACAAAGAGCGTCAAGTTCTCGACCCGAAGCTCAAGGCCATCGTCGAGAAGGAGCCGACGGACAGCAGAAGTTACGTGCTCTGCGCCAACTGCGGGCACGTCATCGCTCGCCGTTCGGATCGCATCGAGGTGAACGGCCGCTTCGCGCACTTCTTCGTCAACCCGGTGGGGGTGGAGTACCACGTCGGCTGCTTCGCGGATGCCCTCGGCTGCGCCATTTCCGGTAACCGGGTCGCCGCGGACACCTGGTTTCCCGGCTTCCGCTGGCGGCTGGCGACCTGCGAGGAGTGCCAGCATCATCTGGGCTGGTACTTCGACAACGCCGACGCCTACTTCTACGGCCTGGTCCTCGACTACATCCGCGACGCAGCCAACTGACACGACGACGACACATGGCAACGAACACCGGAACGCTCGACCGGAAGCACTATCGGACGCTGTCCTTCGACTGCTACGGCACCCTCATCGACTGGGAGAGCGGCATCCTCGGCTACCTGCAGCCGCTGCTCGAGAGCGTGGACGCCCACGTGATCGACGAGTGGGTGCTGGCGTTCTACGCCGAGGTGGAACCGGCAGTTCAGGCGGAGGGCGGCAGCTACCGCTCTGTGCTCTCCCGGGTGCTCGAGCGGTTCGGAAAGCGTCTCGGCTTCACCCCGGGCGAGGACGATCTCGCCGGATTCGCCGCCAGCATCGAGTACTGGCAGCCGTTCGCCGACACGGTGGACGCTTTGAAGCGTCTCTCCGGAGATTTCGACCTCATCGCGCTGTCCAACATCGACGACGACCTCTTCGCCATGAGCGCCCGCGCCATGGGCAATCCGTTCAAGTGGCTGATCTCCGCCCAGCAGGTCGGCGCCTACAAGCCGGACCCGCGGATGTTCCAGGCGCTGCTCGACACCGCACAGGGGCCGGTGCTGCACGTGGCGCAGAGCCGCTTTCACGACATCGTTCCGGCCACGGCGGCCGGTCTCGACACGGTGTGGATCAACCGCCCGAGCCTGGGTGCGACGCTCAAAGCCGATGCCGCGCCTACCTGGACCTTCTCTTCCCTGGCCGAGTTCGCCGACGCCTGGGTGTGACCGCAGCCGGGGACCGCTGACTTTCCAGACGCTGTGATAGCATGCGGCGATGACCGGGACGTCGCTCACCAGCATCGAGATCAGCAAGGACTACCTGCACTTCAACGCCGCGCATTTCACGATTTTTTCCGCCACCGAACGGGAAGATCTGCACGGCCACACCTTCTACGTCAGGGCCTTCGTCACCAGCCCGGTGGACGACAACGGTCTGGCCTTCGACTACAACATCCTGAAGTCGAAGATCCATGCGTTGTGCGACGAGCTGGACGAGAAGGTGCTCCTGCCGGAGCGCTCGCCGCACCTGGAGCTGCGTGAGGAAGGCGGCTACCTGGTGGCGTGCTTCGGCGCCGAGAAGCTGCCGTTCCTGCCGCGCGACGTGCTCACCCTGCCGGTGCGCAACATCACGGTGGAGGAGCTTGCGCCCTGGTTCGTCGAGCGGCTGACGGCCGACGCCGAGGTACGCGCCCAGCCCCTGTTCAGTCTGGAGCTGCAGGTGTCGTCCGGTCCCGGGCAGTGGGCCGCCGCCCGTCAGGACTTCGCCGCACCCTGACCGTCGCTGACGGCGGGAGATGCGGCCAACAGAGGAGGAAACATCGTGAAGTGTCTGCTCATCACCGGAGCCAGCGCGGGGATCGGTCTTCACACCGCGCAGAAGTTTCTGCGGGAAGGTTACACCGTCATCAACCTCTCCCGGCGCCGCTGCCCCGTGGATGCCGTTCGCCACATCAGGTGCGACCTCTCGCAGCCGGGCTTCGTCGAGCAGCTCTCGCCCCAGCTCACGCCCATGCTCCGGGAAGCGGAGTCCATCGTGCTCGTGCACAACGCTGCCCGCATGGAGAACGACAGCGCCGTGGAAACGCCCAGCAACGCCTTCCGTCAGGTGCTGGAGGTGAACCTGGTGGCGCCGAACAGCCTGAACTACTTCGCCATCCCGTTCATGAAGTCCGGTTCGTCGATCCTGTTCGTGGGGTCCACGCTGTCGGAGAAGGCCGTGCCCGGCAGCTACAGCTACGTGGTGAGCAAGCACGCCTCCATCGGCATGATGCGCGCGGTCACCCAGGACCTCGCCGGCCGCGGCATACACACCGCCTGCATCTGCCCGGGATTCACCGACACGGAGATGCTGCGCGCCCACGTCCCGGCCGAGGCGCTCGAGTCCGTGCGCAGCATGTCGGCCTTCGACCGGCTCGTCGATCCCGACGAGATCGCCGAGTGTCTGTACTGGGCATCCCGTAATCCGGTCATCAACGGCGCCATCATTCACGCCAATCTGGGTCAGATCGAACGGTGAGCGATGCCGCAGTGATGCAGGACGCCGACCTCGTTGAGCGGCGCGAGCGGGTGTACATCGTCCTGGCGGGATTCTTCCTGTGCGCCATGACGCTGCTCAACGTGGTGGGCATCACCCGCTTCATTCAGCTCGGGCCCATGGCGCTCGCCGTCGGCGTGCTCCCCTACCCGCTGACGTTTCTGTGCACGGACCTGATCAGCGAGCTCTACGGCCGCCGCCGCGCCAACTTCCTGGTGTGGGTCGGCTTCACGCTGAACTTCTTCATCCTGGGCGTGCTCTGGCTCGGCAGCAGCCTGCCCGGCGTGGCCCCGGAAACCCAGCCGCCCTGGCAGGTGATCCAGCTCGCCGAGGACATCGCCCTGCCAAACGGCGAGTCCGTCACCGGCTCGGTGGAGCTCTTCCAGCTCGTCTACGCCTGCACCTCCGGCGCTGTCTTCGCCTCCATGATGGCTTACATCGCCGCGCAGTTCTGCGACGTGCAGCTGTTCCACTTCTTCAAGCGGCTCACCAAGGGCAAGCACCTGTGGCTGCGGAACAACTTCTCCACGCTCACCAGCCAGATGGTGGACTCGCTCATGGTGATCACCGTCACCTTCGGCGCCACCTTCCTGGCCGGCGACATCACCCTCGCCGCCATGCTGGTGCTGATCGGCAGCAATTACCTCTTCAAGATGTTTGTCGCTCTTGCAGATACTTTGCCGTTCTACTATCTGACGGGGAAGCTCCGCACCTACCTTCAGATCGACAACATCGAGGTTCTGGACTAGCTCCCCTTCGTTTCCCATTCGTTTGTCGGACGCCGACACCGCTCCAGGTTCGGGTGTGCCCTTCCGGGTACGCTAGACTCGGAGCAAGGCTCCGAGTCCCCATCCCTGGGCGCTCAGGCGCGGCACATCCCTGTGCCGCGACTGACCCGTAAGAGCACACCCGAACCTGGAGTGGTGTCTCCATGCTGGAATCGACGGCATCGAGGTCGCGGGCAGTCCAAAACTCGATGACGGTCGAGATGTGTGGACTTCCCAACTCTGATTGTTGTTCGTTCGCTCAGGCAGCTCCGGAGCCACATCGCTGCGTGGAGGTGGATCTGCAACATCTGATCGTGGTGGCTGCCGGAAGGCGTTCCGGACAACACCTGAAGCCCGGAAGCTGATCGTTCAGCAGGAAAGGCAGGCCGAGGCTGCGGGTATCCCTGTATGGGTCAGTTGCGGCACAGGGATGTGCCGCACCTGAGCGCCCAGGGATGGAGACCCGGCGCCCCGCGCCGGGTCCAGCGTACCCAGACAGGGATACCCGCAGGCTCGGACTGCCGCTCCAAAGTGAAGACGAACAGCTACTACCGAGCCTTCTTCAGGTATTGCGCATTGACGCAATTCTGCAATCGCCCGGTTTCGAGGTAGGTCAGAGCCACCTCCCCGCCCTTGAACCGCATGTCATGAACGCTCTCCGGCGTAAAGAACGCCGAATGCGGCGTGATCAGCAGCCGATGGTCGATCCACGACTCGTTAGCCGACCAGGCTTTGATCAGCGGGTGCTCCGGGTTGGCGGGTTCTTCCGGCAGCACGTCGAGACCCGCCGCCTGCACCCTGCCTGCCTTCAGGGCGTCGTGCAGGGCGTCGAGGTCGATGATGGGGCCGCGGGCGGTGTTCACCAGGATGAGGCCGGGCTTGCTGGCGGCGAGCACGTCCGCGTCGATGAGCTTCGTCGTCTCGGCCGTGAGCGGCGCGTGGATGCTCACCACGTCGCACTGGCCGAAGAGCTCGGCGAGCGAGTGAACGCGGCGGATGCCGAGGGCGAGCTCCGAGCCGTTCGTGATGTACGGGTCGTATACCACGCAGTCCATGCCGAACGCCTTGGCCCGCAGCGTCGCTGCCGTGCCGATCCGGCCGAGCCCGACCACCCCGAAGGTGCACGCAGACAGCCGCCGGCCGAACGGATTCAGCGCCGGACGCCAGTGGCCTTTCGGATCCGCCTTGAGCTCCCGGGTGTGGAAGGTGATGCCCTTCATCAGGTCCAGCATCAGCGCCAGCGCGTGGTCGGCCACCTCCTGGGTGCCGTAGTCGGGCACGTTGCACACGGGGATGCCCAGCTCACCCCAGGCGGCCAGGTCGATGTTGTCGAAGCCGACCTTGGGCGTGACGAAGATGCGGCACTTGGACAGCTTCGCGCGGTACTCGGGCGGTATGTCCGGCGCGCAGACGATGGCGTCGCAGCCGGACCACTGCTCGTCGCTCACCTCGGCGAACGAATTGCAGAACTCCGCCGTTCCCAGCTCGCCCATGCTGCTGATCTCGATCTCCCGACCTTCCGGCCAGCGCATCATGGGCCACAGCACTCGATAACTCACCGATTCCCCCTGTTTCTTCAGCCGACGATTTCGGCTTCCTAGCCGACGATTTCCGGCAGCGCCGCTACCGACGCCTCCAGCGCGCTCTGCTCCACCCCACCGATCCTGAGACGCGTCACGATGAGGTGGCTGACGCTCAGCCGCTCCCGGTACTCGTGAATCTTTTCCGACACCTCGACGCGGTCACCGATGATAGTCCAATCCTCCGCCGGCGTTCCCGGAGGCAGCCGGATGCTGCCCGCCGCCTCGCGCGCGAGCCGTGCCTTCAGATCGCCCGCCAGGCGCGCGCTGTCCGTCACGAAGACCGTGCGCATCACGGGCACCACCGTCACCGGCGCATGCGCCGCCTGCCGGGCCGCATCGGCATGTCGTGCGTAGTTGGCTTCCAGCGTGGCCATGGTTTCCATGGGCGAGGCCAGATAGGGCAGCCCCAGCCGGCCGGCCTGAGCCAGCGCCTTGGGACCGATGGCGGCAACCCACAGCGGCGGGTGCGGCTTCTGCACGGGCAGCGGGTCCAGCACCACGCTCTCCACCTCGTCCTCGCCCACCGGCACGGGGACTCCGGACCAGGCGAGCTGCATGGTGGCCAGGCAACGCTCGAACAGACGCCGCTTCTCGCCCGGATCCACGTCGAACGCCTTGAGCATGGTCGGCGCGTACCCCCGGCCGATGCCGAGGATGACGCGACCACCGGACAGGCGGTCGAGCACGGCCACCTGCTCGGCGGCCAGCAGCGGATTTCTGAACGGCAGCAGATAGGAAGTCGTCGCCAGGCGGATGTGATCCGTGGCAGCGGTCACCGCCGCCAGCAGCATGAGTGGGTCCGGCATGGCGTTGGGATTGAAGTGGTTCTCCGGCAGCCAGAACGATTCGTAGCCGAGCGCCTCGGCGCGCGCAGCCTGGGCGGACAGGGATTTGGCGGAGAGCGTGGCAAAGTCCCACGGCGTGACGCCGAGCTGCATCAGGTCAGCGCTCCGGCGGACTCGAGCGCGGCGATCCGCTGGTCGTCGTATCCCAGCAGGCCGCCGAGCACGTCCCGGTTGTGGATGCCGAACCAGGGGGCGGATTCCGGCGTGCGCGCCGCCGACCGCGAAAACAGCAGCCGGGTGCTCTCCACCGCGGATCGGCCGAAGTCCCGATGCGGCACCTCGATGAAGTGGCCCCGGAAGCGCAGCTGCGGGTCCGTGGCCAGATCGTGGGTATCCTGCACCCGGTGCGCCGGGATGCCTTCGGCCTGCAGGGCATCCTCAACGGCTTCCGCCTCGCGCACCGACGTCCACTCGCCGACGAGCGCGTCCAGCTCGTCCGCCCGGGCGTGGCGTTCCAGCAGGGTCAGCCCGGCGAGGTCGTTCCGCTCGAGCAGAGCGCACAGTGCCTGCCACTCACCGTCCGAGCGCACGGCGATCGCGACCCAGCGATCGTCGCCCAGGGCCGGATAAACGCCGTGCGGTGCCATGTTGTGATCCCGGTTGCCGCGGGCGCGCTCGATGTGTCCGTGCCGCAGATACTCCTGACAGGCCGGCGCCAGAAACTGCAGCGCCGCCTCGCCCTGAGCCATGTCCACGTACTGACCGCGTCCCGTCCGGCGCCGATGGTCCACGGCCGCGAGGATGGCGAGTGCGTTGAAGCGCACGGAGGTGAAGTCCGTGTACGGGCCGAAGCAGCCGGTGGGCGGGTTTCCCGGCTCCCCCGTGAGCGCGTGGAAACCGGTCACGGCCGCCGCGGAGTTGCCATATCCGGCATAGTCCCGCCAGGGGCCCGTCTGCCCCATGAGCGAGCTGGAGATCATGATGATGCCGGGATTGAGGGCGCGCACGGCGTCGTAGCCGAACCCCATGCGCTCGATGACACCCGGCGCGAAGGAGTCGGTGAAGACATCGGCCCAGCGGATGAGATCCTCGAGCACCCGCCGCCCCTCCTCGCTGCCGAGGTTCAGACAGATGTTCAGCTTGTTGGCGTTGGTGCTGTGATGACAGGCTGCCCGTTCCGGCTCGCTCACCCCGTCTACGTAGGGCGGCACGTTGCGCACCATGTCGAGACGCCGGGACGACTCCACGTGAACCACCGTCGCGCCGTAGTCGGCGAGCATGCGCGTGGCGCCCGGGCCCGCCACCACCCAGAACACGTCCAGCACGTTGAGACCGGACAGCGGCAGATCGCCCGGCACATCCGCAGCCGCCACCGGCTGGTAAGGGGATGGGGTTTCCCAGCGTCGCGGCGGGTTGAGCCGGAGCGGGAGCGGCGAGCCTGACAGGCGGGCAAACGGACCCAGGCGGCGGCCTTCGGGCAGGCCGCTGATGAAGCCGCGGGACTCGAGGTGCTCGGAATCGAGCAGGTCACCCAGATCGTGCACCGGTGCCACCAGCAGGCGCCGCAACACCGCCTCGCGCATGAGCTCCGCCTTGGTGTGGCTGCCCATCAGCCGTTCGATGCCGTCCTGAACCGGCGCCCAGTCTTCGGCGCCGATCTTACCCATGGCAAGCTGCATGGCCACCTGGCCCCAATCCCGCTCCAGGTGCCGGGCGTCGATGAAGCCCGCCTCGTGCACCCACGCCATCAGCCGGGTCATGAATGCGGCCAGCGGCGGCAGGATGCCCTGCAGCACCACCACCTGACCGTCCAGGGCATCGAACTGGTTTTTCAGATACACGCTGCCGATCTGGGAGCCGAATGCGGCGCGCGTGGCTTTCGGCTGACCGACGGTGGCATCCAGCGCCCGGGACAGCAGCGGGTAGGTAGCGGAGTGCTGGGCGGACACGTCGATGGTCTGACCCCGGGCGCTGCGGCCCCGCTCGAACAGGGCGATCATCACCCCCACCGCCGCATCCGCCGAGGCATGGGCATGAGCCTGGGGCACGGAGATACGCAGCGGCGCCGCATCCGCTGCGCCACTCACGTAGAGGTGCCCGGAGGCAGCGACGCTGATGAGGTCCGTGGCGGCGAAGGCGGCCTTGGGGCCGCTGCGGCCGAACGGCGTGATGGACACCCGGATCAGGTGGGGAAAGCGCGTGTCCAGCGTCTCGGTGGCCAGTCCGAGCGCGCCCCAGAACGCTTCCGTCTCCGTTTCGATGAGCACGTCGACGCGAGCGAGTGCAGCCAGCAGCTCATCCGGCCGCGCCGGCCAGTCGAGGCGATGCACGCCCTTGCCCAGGGTGTAGGCGTGCCAGTGCGGATCGGCAGCGAGCGCCGCCTCGTCGTGAGGTCGCACCCACTGCTGCACGTCCGCACCCATGTCCGCCAGGATCTGACCGCACATCAGCCCGGGTCCCGACGTGAGGTCGAGCACCCGGAGGTCAGCGAGCACTGGCCACCGCGTCGAGCCGGCCGCTCTGCATCAGCAGCATGGCCGCCTGGGTACCCCGGATGGCGTCCCGGTGCCGCTTGAGGGCGAACTCCCGGTAGAGGGGATCGTCCTGCAGCAGCACGCAGCGCTCACCACCGCCGCAGCGGAACTCGACCCGACGGCCGAAAGCGTTGCCGGCTGGTCCATAGTCACCGAAGCTGCCCGGATCGCTGCTCGGCGTCCAGAACGCGGTCCACTCGGCCGGCATGCCGTCGATGGCGCTCCGCACCGCGACCAGCGTGCGCTCTGCCGTTTCGGAGAGCACGTCTGCATAATTCATGGAACGATCGAACAGAAAGGCGCAGTCCTGCTCCACCGTCGCCGTCAGCGCCTCTTCGTCCACCGGATAGCCGTCGAACCGGTCGGAAAAGCTCAGGCGCCAGAACCGTGCCGCGTACACGGGCACGGCCCGGGCCGGGGAGGTCACCATCTGCACATAGCTCACCAGCCGGCCCAGGTCCTGGTAGGCGACCACCGGGTCCCGCTCGGTTTCGAGCCGGTCGGCAAGCTCGTCGTAGTGGCCGTGGAAGCGGGTGTCCACCAGCCACAGAAAGCTGTGGGCCTCGTGGTCTGCGGGATCATAGTAACGCCAGTTGAACATGCGGGCGAAGACGCTGCGATCCACCAGCGAGGCGTTGGCCCTGGCGATGTAGCGCACCTGCAGCGGGGTGAGCGCCGGCAGGTCGGTGCCTTCCACACAGCGGTTGAACTGCTTGGCGGCGAGGAAGGTGAGGAACTGGTGCACCTTGCCGTCGTAGGCCGCAGCAAGGGGACTACCGAGCAGCGCCAGCAGGCACAGACAGCAGACGCGGGTCAAACGGCTCACGCCTCCACCCCTTCGAGCTGCTGCACCACCTCGTCGCTGTCGAGCGCCGCCAGCAGCTCCCGGATGGTCCGATCGGTGCCGGGCCAGACGGCGTCCGGCAGCACCTCCGCCGCCGGTGCCAGCACGAACAGGCGATTCACCGCGCGCGGGTGAGGCAGGGTGAAGGCTTCGCTGCTGCGCGTCTCGACGCCGAAGAGCAGCAGGTCCAGATCCAGCTCCCGGGGCGCATTCCGGACCGGTGAGGGGTTGCGGCCGTACTCGCGTTCGAGCGTCTTGAGCGCGGCGAGCAGAGCCTCCGGGGTCAGGTCCCGGCGGGGCTCGAAGGCGACTGCGGCGTTGATGAAGTCGTCTGCCCGCGGCGGGCAGTCCACCGGCGAGGTCTGCCACAGGTGCGAGCGCAAGACCGGCCCTCGCGCGAACGCGCCCAGCCGGTCCATGGCGTCGAGAACGATACGTCGGGAGTCTCCCCGATTGGATCCGAGTCCGATCAGAACCACTTACTCGATGCGTCCCAAATGTCCCCCTGTGGACGCCGGATAGTAGTAATCCCGATGACCGTTTGGCAAACTCGCCGACCACATCGAACTTGGAGGGAGCGGGCATGAAAGCGGCAGTCCTGAGGGAAATCAACAAGCCTCTGGAGATCGAGAACATCGAGCACGGCGACCCGGGGCCGAGGGAGGTGCTGGTGCGCACCGCGGCGGCCGGTGTCTGCCACTCGGACCTGCACTTTCAGAACGGTTCCTACCCCTACCCGCTGCCCGCCGTGCTCGGCCACGAATCCGCCGGCATCGTCGAAGCGGTGGGCAAGGACGTGACCTACGTGAAGCCCGGCGATCACGTGATCACCTGCCTGTCCGCCTTCTGCGGTCACTGCGAGCACTGCCTGACCGGCCACATGTCGCTGTGCCAGGAACCGGAGTTGCAGCGCGCGCCCGGCCAGGCACCACGACTGGCCAAGAGCGGCGAGCCGATCTGGCAGTTTTTGAACCTGTCCTCCTTCGCCGAGTACATGCTGGTGCACGAGCATGCCATCGCCAAGATCCGCGAGGACATGCCGATGGCCCAGGCCGCCCTGATCGGCTGCGGCGTGACGACCGGCGTGGGCGCGGTGATTCACACGGCGAAAGTGGAGCCCGGCAGCACCGTGGCCGTGATCGGCTGCGGCGGTGTTGGCCTCTCCGCCATCAACGGCGCCGCGATCGCCGGTGCCGCCCGGATCATCGCGGTGGACATGGTGCCGTCGAAGCTCGAGCTCGCCCGCAAGTTCGGCGCGACGGACGTGGTGAACGCCAAGGACACGGATCCGGTGGCCGCCGTGCAGGAGCTGACCAGCGGTGGCGTGCACTACTCCTTCGAGGCCATCGGCCTGAAGATCACGGCCGAGCAGTCCTTCAAGATGCTCCGCCGCGGCGGCACCGCCACCATCATCGGCATGATCCCGGTGGGCACCAATATCGAGCTGCACGGCCCGGAGTTCCTGATGGAGCGGAAGATGCAGGGCTCCAACATGGGCTCGAACCGGTTCCGGGTGGACATGCCCCGGTTCGTGGATTTCTACCTGCAGGGCCGGCTGCACCTGGACGACCTGATCTCCCGCAAGATCAAGCTCGAGGACGTGAACGACGGTCTTGCGGCGCTGGAGACCGGCGAGGTCGCCCGCTCGGTGATCATGTTCGACTGAGCTTGCCCGCGTAGCGCTGCTAACGCATCGGCGTAGCCTTACTAACGTATTGCTCCGGCGTAGCGCTGCTAGCGCAGCGCTACGTAGCCGAACTGGCCGGCGCGATAGATCCGCAGCAGCAGCTGATCACCGCCCCGGGCAGACTCCCGCAGATCCGCCAGCGTGCGCACCGACTGGCGGTTCACCGCCACGATGACATCACCCGGCCGCAGCCCGTAGCGCCACGCGTCGCTGGACGACTCCACCTCGGTGATCACCACGCCGGCGCCGGCGCCGCCATCCTCACTGCGGAAGTTCTGCAGGAAGGTGCCGGCCAGGCGGGCGTCCACGCGCTCGCCGTGCATCTTCTCCCAGCTGTCACCCACCGCCAGCGTCACCCGCCGGGATCGGCCGTCACGGAGGATCTCCATCTCCACATCGTCGCCCACGAAGATCACCGCCGTGCGGCTGTGGAAGTCCGAGACCCGGCGGATGGTCTTCTCGTCCACCCGGACGATGATGTCCCCCTGCCGGAGCCCGGCTTCGCTCGCCGGGCTGTCCGCCTCCACGTCCACCACCACGA
This sequence comes from Pseudomonadales bacterium, assembly GCA_050185825.1. Classification (GTDB taxonomy): domain Bacteria; phylum Pseudomonadota; class Gammaproteobacteria; order Pseudomonadales; family Azotimanducaceae; genus SZUA-309. Next base: position 278,360 of record JBFWZA010000004.1, read on the forward strand.
CGCCGTCCTTGCGGTCGACGCCGAACGCTTCGGCGAGCTGGGCATTGAGGCCCTGCACGGCGATACCGAGATAGCCCCGCTGCACGTGGCCGTGCTCGATGAGCTCGTCGAGCACCGCGCGCACCATGTTGGCGGGAATGGCGAAGCCGATGCCGACGTTACCGCCGCTGGGCGCCAGGATGGCGGTGTTGATCCCCACCAGCCGGCCCTTCAGATCCACCAGCGCGCCGCCGGAGTTGCCGGGATTGATGGACGCGTCCGTCTGGATGAAATCCTCGTACCCTTCGATGCCGAGGCCGGAGCGGCCAAGGGCGCTGATAATGCCGCTGGTCACCGTCTGGCTCAGGCTGAACGGATTGCCGATGGCCACCACGAAGTCCCCCACCCGCACCCCGTCCGAGTCGGCGAAGCGGATCTCGGTGAGATCTTCCGGCGCCACCTTCAGCACCGCCAGATCCACCTCTTCGTCCACGCCGACCAGCGTCGCCGAGAGGTTGCGGCCGTCGGACAGGGTGACGGCGATCTCGTCCGCCCGCTGCACCACGTGGTTGTTGGTGACGATGAAACCCTTCTTCGCATCCACCACCACCCCGGAGCCGGCGCTGCGGGTCCGCCGCTGCTGGTTCGGCACGTTGAAGAACCGTCGGAAGAAGGGATCCTCGAGGAGCGGGTTGCGATACGTGGTGTAGGTGGAGATGTTCACCACCGCCGGCGAGGTCTTCTCGAGCATGGGGGCCAGACTCGGCAGGGGCTGGCCGTCGCCGAGCGCCTGCGGCATGGCCCCCCGGGCCCCGGCGGCCAGGGTGAGCAGCGCGGCGAGCAGGAGCGCGCTGGCGACGGATCCACCGGCCGCAGTGTCGTTTTTCCTGGCGATCATCTGATACCTCATGATTCAGTGTCGTCTGCCGTTGCCTCGGCGGGTGGCGTCGGTCCGGCCGCGAACATCACCACCCAGGCAACCAGCGACAGCCCGGTGGCGGCGAAGTACGCCACCCGGTAGTCCTGCCAGTCGTAGATCAGTCCCAGCAGCACGGGGCCGCCCGCCACACCGAGCACGGTGATGGCGTTGGACAGCGAGAATATCCGCGGATACGCCCTGACGCCAAACGCCTCGGCCAGCCACAGCGGGTGCAGCATGAGCAGGTTGCCCACCGTGGCGCCGAACAGGCCCGCGCCCGTGAGCGCCCCCACCGCCGTGTCCGCCCACGCCACCACGCCGAGACCGACGGCCTGACCGAGCAGATTGCCGAGCACGTAGGCGCGGATGGAGATGCGCGTCACCAGCACCCCGCCGACCAGGCGGAAGAGGATGCTCATCACCGTGAGCACCTGCACGGCACTCGCCGCCACCGCAAATCCGAAGAGCCCTTCCGTGCGGTTGTAGAGGTGGGCGATACCGCCGACCTGCGCGCCCATGCAGAGCACGTAGGCGGCGGTCACCAGCCGGAAGAACCTCGAGCGCACCGCCTCGCGGTAACCCCAGCCCGCTTCCGTGCGTCCGTTGCCACCGGCACCGTCCCGGCCATCCGGCTGCCGGCCGAAGAGCCCGAGCACCACGGGTACGATGAGGGCGAAGAACGCGAATCCCAGCCACGGCATCACCGTGGTGACCGAAAGCTCGTTGAAGAGCCGTGCCGTGAGCGGCGTGAGCAGCACGCCGCCCATGGACAGCCCGGTGGACGCCACCGACAGCGCGACGCTCCGGTTCCGGCCGGGAAACCAGCGGGTGACCAGCGCCGTGCTGGTGACGATGGAGACGGCACTGTTGCCGATGCCGAACAGCACGTAGAGGCCGTAGAGCTGCCAGAGCGCCGGGGCATGTGCCGTGCTGCCGAGCGATACCCCCGCCAGCGCGGCCCCGGCGATCATCACCCAGCGCACGTCGAAACGCTCGAGCAGCGCCGCCACCCAGATCCCGGCGACCCCGCCGACGACGAAGAACAGGCTCACGGCCACGGACAGTGCCGATACGGAATGACCCGTGCGTGCCGCGAGCACGTTCATGTACACGGACATGTTGTAGAAACCGAAGCCGGAGGAGACGGTGAGCACCAGAAAGAGCCCGGCCACCACGAGCCAGCCGTGGTACGGCCGCTGCGGCAGGGGTGCGGAGGTGTGCAGGCTCATCGCTATAATCGTCCGTCCACGGGTCTTTCAGAGGCAGCCATGGCCATCAAGAACATCTTCAGGGAGCTCGAGGAGAAGAAGGCTCGCATCGAGAACCTGAGTATCGACGACCTCGCGCGGGAAATGCAGTCCGACGACGACCTGCTGCTGGTCGACCTCCGGGAAATCCAGGAGCGTGTGGACCTCGGCACCATCCCCGGCTCCCGGCACGTGCCGCGGGGCATGCTGGAATTCTGGGCCGACCCGTCGAGCCCCTACTACCGCGACTGGTTTCAGGAGCATCGACGCACCGTGGTGTTCTGCGCCGGCGGCGGCCGGTCGGTGCTCGCGGTGCTCGCGCTCGAGGACATGGGTTTCACCAATGTCGCCCACGTGGAGGAAGGCTTCCGCGGCTGGAAGGACGCCGGTCGCACCGTGGAGGACGTCGCTGCCACCAGTCGCTGGGTACGACGCGAACCCTGACTCAGGGCGACGCCGTCTGCGCGCTGAGGGCTGTCCGGGGACGGAAGACGAAGGCGTCGATGAGCGAGAGGAAGTAGCCGCGCGGCGTCTCCATGAACGCCGCGTGATCGCCGCCCGGGATCACCGCCCAGACCTTGTCGTCGGTGGCCAGCGCGGTGAAGAGCTGCGCGTGCATGTCCGGGAGCGCCAGCGGATCGTGGGCTGCCTGCAGCAGCAGCACCGGGCTCGTCACCGCGGCGCCGTTCAGCGCCCGCCACTGCTCGAGCTGGCGCCAGTCTGTGCGCACCGGGTCGCTGTCCAGCGCGGCGTCCGCGAACGCGTTCATCGCCGCGTCGCTGATCGTGCCCGGCAGCAGGAAGTCCGAGAGCGCCGCTTCCCGGGTGGTGGGCGCTCTCAACGGCGCCACGTTCTCGGGATTGCGGTCGAATCCCGGACGCACGGGATAGCCGAACAGCACGAGGCCGGCCACGGATGCCGGATGCCGCTGACCCACCAGCTGCGCCACCATGGATCCGTAGGACCAGCCGAAGAGGTAAGGCGTGCCGAGCGATGGGTGCTGCCGCAGCAGCCAGCCGAGCACGGCGGCCACGTCTTCCGCCGCCCGGTCCGGCGTCAGCCAGCCACTGTCGTCCCGTGGCGTCTCCCCATAGCCGCGCAGGTCCACCCCGTAGGCCGCGATGCCCACATCCACCAGCCCGTCCATGAGCGAGAGGTCCTCGCCCGCCACCTGCAGATCGAAATCCGGGCGGGTGCTCCAGGTGCGGCCGTGCACGAGCAGCATCACCGCCCGTGGCGCTTCCGGTGTTTTCGACCACACGGCAAGCGGATGACCGTCCACCGTTACGGTGTGCCGCTCCAGGGTGGCCGCCGGCAGCAGTCCGGGCAGCAGCAGGAAGAGGCAGGCAGCGAAGATGCCGCGTACGCATGCCCGACGCTCAAACAACGGGGGTTCCTCCGGACAGCACCGTGGCGAGCACGCCGGTGTCGATATTGCCGCCGGTCTGAATGACCCCGACCGGCCGACCGTTGAACCGGCGCGGGCCCTTCACCGCGAGATCGGCCAGGAGCGCCGCCAGCGCGGCTGCCCCTGCCCCTTCAGCGACATTGTGCGTATCCGCGTAGAGGACGCGGATGGCCTCGGCCACCTCATCGTCCGTCACCTGCACGACCCGCTCCACACCTTCCCGGATGATGGCCAGCGCCGTCGGGTCCGGCACCCGGCACGCCACGCCATCGGCGAAGGTCCGCGCCTCGTTGGTCTGCACCACGCTGCCCGCCTCGAAGGACAGCGCATAGGCAGGCGCGCCGGTGGACACCACGCCGACGATCCGGGTGTCGAGCCCCAGCAGGTCCCGTACCGTAACAAGTCCACAAACGCCCGATCCCATACCGATCGGCACGTAGACCGTGTGCAGGCCGTGCACGGCCGTCAGCAGCTCATAAGCGTAGGTTGCCACGCCGAGCACCAGGTCCGGGTGGAAGCTCGGCACCAGGGTGAGCCCCTGCTCGGCGGCGACACGCGTGCACTCCTCGCGCGCTTCGTCGAAGTCCTGGCCGTGCACCACCAGGGTGGCACCCCAGGCCTCCATGGCGCGGTTCTTTTCCACGCTGTTGCCTTCCGGCACGTAGACCGTCACCGGCACCCCGTAACGCCGGGCAGCGAAGGGAATACTCTGGCCGTGGTTGCCACGCGTGGCGGTGATGAATCCCGGCGGCAGCCTGTTCTTGCGGTGCAGCCGCTCCATGAAGACCAGCCCGCCGCGTGCCTTGAAGGCGCCGGTGGGCGTGTGGTTCTCGTGTTTCACCCAGACGTCCACACCGGTGCGCTGCTTCAGCAGCGGCCAGCGGTACTGCGGCGTGGAATCGAAGACGCTGCCGACGACCTCGCGTGCGTCGTAGAGCGCTTCCAGGGGAAAGAGCGGTGACATGCCTGAGACCCTGCGTGAAGCACGGCACTATAAAATCAAACGGCGGGAAGTTCTAATGGGCACCCGCACCCACCGGGATGAGCTCATGGCACCAAGGCAGATCCTGCGCGCGACCGCCCTGACGGCGCTGCTCGTGCTCTCCGGCTGCGGCCCGAGCTTCGAGGCGACCACCGCCACGGAAGCGCGCACCCGCACCACCACCGCCTGGCCGGAGTACGGCGGCGGCACCGGTCAGCGCTACGTCAGCGCCGACCAGATCGACCGCGACAACGTCGCGGATCTCCAGGTCGCCTGGATCTACCGCACCGGTCATGTCGCCGCGGATGAAACGTCGTCGGTCGGTTCCACCTCGGCTTTCGAGCTCACCCCGATACTCGCAGAGGGACGGCTGCTGATCTGCACGCCGTTCAACGACGTGGTGGCGCTGGATCCCCTCACCGGCGGCGAGCTCTGGCGCTATGCCCACGGCCTCGACCTCTCCGGCCACTACTCCAACCAGATGATCTGCCGTGGCGTCAGCTACTGGCCGGGCAGCGGTGCGGACGGCAGTGCGGTCAGCGGCGCCTGCCGCACGCGGGTGTTCACGGCCACCAACGACGGCTACCTGGTGGCGCTGGATACCGCCACCGGCAAACCCTGCACCGACTTCGGCACGGCGGGCCGCGTCAGCCTGAAGCAGGGCGTTGGCGGCGAGGAGTATCTCGGCGAGTACCAGCAGACCTCGCCGCCCGCCGTCGTCGGCGACCACGTGGTCATCGGTGCCGCCATCGGCGACAACCGGCGCCTGGACGCGCCGAGCGGCGTCATCCGCGCCTATGACGTACACACCGGCCGGCAGGTCTGGGCCTTCGACCTGGCCCCGCCGAACTACGACTACGAGCGCGATCTGGTGAGCGACGAGGGCTACGCCCTCGGCACCCCCAATGTCTGGGGGGTGATGACCGTGGACGCCGAGCGCGGCTGGGTATACGTGCCCACCGGCAACCCTGCTCCCGACTACTACCGCAGCGGCGAGCCGGACATGGACTACTACGGCACGTCCGTGGTGGCCCTCGACGGCGCCACCGGCGAGGTGCAGTGGCACTTCAACACGGTGATGAACGACTTCTGGGATTACGACGTGGGCGCCCAGCCGACGCTCGCCGACCTGACGATCGACGGCCAGGTGGTTCCGGCGCTGATCCAGGGCACGAAGATGGGCTTCGTGTTCGTGCTCAACCGCGTCACCGGCGTGCCGCTGGTGGCCGTGCGCTACGAATCCGTGCCGCGGGAAGGCCCGCTGGCGAGCCAGCTCTCACCCATGCAGCCGTTCCCGCCCCCGGCCTACCGGCTCTCCCCGGAGGTCACCGCCGATGACGCCTGGGGCCTGACGCCGTTCGACGAGGGTGCCTGCGAAAACCTGCTCGAGGAGGTCCGCACCGGCCCCATCTACACGCCGATCACCGAGGACTGGACCGTGGTGGCGCCGAGCAACGCCGGCGGCATCAACTGGGACGGCCTGGCCGTGGATGCGGCCCGGGGCAGGATCTACGCCCGCTCGAGCAACATCCCGTTCATCGTGAAGCTCATTCCGCGCGAGTCCTTCCAGGGCCGGCAGGGATTCGAGTGGGACGTGGAACTCGCCGAGCAGCGGGGTCTGCCCTTCGCCATGGCACGCAAGCCGCTGCTCTCGAGCCTTGGGCTGCCCTGCACCGAGCCACCCTGGGGATTCGTCACTGCCATCGACATCGCAAGCCACGAGCAGCTCTGGCGCATCCCCCACGGTACCACCCGTGACATCGCCCCGGTGCCCATCGCCCTCGATCTCGGCGTGCCCGGCATGGGCGCTCCCATCGTCACGGCCACCGGCATCCTGTTCCAGGCCGGCGCCTGGGAAAACGTGCTGCGCGCCTACGACGCGGACACAGGCGACGAGCTCTGGCAGGGCAAGCTGCCGGCTTCTCCTCAGGCCACGCCCATGAGCTACTCGGTGCTGACCGACGACGGCACGGAGAAACAGTTCGTGGTCATCGCCGCCGGCGGCCACGCACGCATGGGATCCACCATGGGCGATCACGTGGTGGCGTTCGCGCTGCCATAGGCAGCGCACGTTCGCACTCCCGTAGGGGAGTGCGCGGCGCCAGCTCACTCCGAGGTATAGGCCCGCACCAGCCGGTCCAGGAACTCGAGGCCATCGAAGTAGGCCTCTATGCTTATCCGCTCGTCCTGGCCGTGGGCCCGGACGTCCTCGATATCGCCGAAGATGCCGGACACGCCGTAGACCGGAATGCCGGCGTTGCGCAGGTAAAGACCGTCCGTGGCGCCGGTGCTCATGTTCGGCACCACCTTCACGCCGGGCCACATGGACTCGGTGATCTCCGCGATCGGCGCCATCACCTCCTCGGTCAGCGGTGACGGCGGGCTCGGCTTGGCGTTCTCCGCCACCGTGATCTTCACCCGCTCGTCCGCCGCCACGGTGTTCAGCGTCGCCTCCACCGTCTTCGGATCCACGCCCGGCAGCACCCGGCAGTTCACCGTGGCCTTCGCCCGCTGGGGCAACGCGTTGTCCGCGTGACCGGCCTCCAGCCGCGTGGCCACGCAGGTGGTGCGCAGCCGGGAGTTGAAGGCCGGGATGGTGGCGAAGTAGGCGACCGCATCTTCCGCCGGCGGGTTGCGCAGCAGGCCCTCGATGAGCCGCTCCTGCTGCGGCGTCATGGAGGCGGCGCTCTGCCGGAAGTAGGCCCGGGTCACCTCGTTGAGCGCCACCGGGAACTGGTAGGCGCTGATCCGCCCGAGCGCCGCGGCGAGCTCGTAGATGGCGTTGTCCGCTCGCGGCACGGAGCTGTGGCCGCCCGGATTGGTCACCTCCAGGTGGTAGGTCACGTAGACCTTCTCCGCAGCCTGCACGGAGTTGGCGATGCGCCTGCCGTTCTGCATGGCGCCACCGCCGCCCTCGTTCAGCGCGAACGCGGCATCCACCAGCTCGCGGTGCTCCGCGAGCAGGTACTGCACGCCATTGTGCTGGCCGCCCTCCTCGTCCGCGGTCAGCGCCATGATGATGTCGCGGTTCGGCCGGTAGCCCTGCTGCATCATGCGGATCAGGATCGCCGTGTAGATGGCGGCCTCGTCCTTGTCGTCCGTGGTGCCGCGGCCGTAGTAGTAGCCGTCCTGCTCGAGAAAGGTGAAGGGAGCGAAGGACCAGTCCTCCGGGTTGGCCTCCACCACGTCCAGATGGGCGAGCAGCAGGATGGGCCGCTTCGTCGGCGCCGGTGAGCGCAGGCGCGCCACCAGATTGCCCTTGCGCTCCACCGGCCCCACCACCCGCACGTCCTCCTCAGGGAAGCCGGCCGATCGGAGATGCACGGCCATCGCCTCGGCCGCCACCGTGGTGTCTCCCACCGAGTCCGTGGTGTTGATCTCGATCAGCTCCTTCAGGAGGTCCTTCGCAAGCTGCTGGAACCCAGTGAGCTCTGCTGCCGCTGCGTTCGCGGCCGGGCCGACGACAAGACAGACAAACGCCAGGATGCGGATTGGGAGCTTCGGGAGGTTCATGATCGGTTTCCTTTTCAGGCCTGAATTCAGGTGCCCGCGCCGAACCGCACCGCGGCGTCACTCGGTGAGGCGGCAGGTCGGCGGCCGAAGCAGGGGATTGCAGCGCATGCCGCCGGGCAGTTCAACCACGTAGCCGGTGCCGAAGTGATCAGCCGGGAGGTAGTAGTCCGTGCTGACGAGCTGGGCGCCGGATGCAAAGGCCGCCTCCCGGCGCGTCGTGTCGCCGCTGCGGGCTTCTCTGGTGTCCGCATCGGCGCGGGTGCGGACGATGTATCCGGACCGCACCAGCCGCTGGATGCGCTCGAAGTCCGCCAGCGGATCGTTGACGATGAGAATCGCGGCGCCCGGCTCGCCTTCCGGCAGGTTCGCGAACATGGCACGTTCGGCCCAGCGCGAAGCGTAGGTCGCCCGTTTGCTGCCGCCCTCGTCCAGGATGGTCACGAACCGGCCGCGTGCCGCATCGAGCAATGGCCACACCGGCCCGTCGTTGCCGATTACCGATCGCGGCTCGATGAGCTTCTCAGCCAGCACGGAGCGGATCTCCGCGTCCATGGCGAGCCAGGCATCCTCGCCGAAGGGCAGCGGTAGCAGGAAGCCCGGCTGATCGATCGCTTCGTCCTTGGCATTGAAGGAAAGGAAGACGGGCACGTGGTCCGGATGCGCGGCGGACCACGCCGCGACCTCGCGAAGGCAGGTCAGCAGGTCCGGGCAGGTGGAGCGGTCGTCCAGGTTCTGCACGTGCAGCACCGGAAACCGGCTGCCGCTCGCGGTGGTCCGCCCGGGAAACAGGCTGCCGTCCGGATCGTAGAACACGTCCAGCTCGAGCTTGCGCACGCCGAGATCGAGCTGCTCCGTGAGCGGCAGGTGAGTGTACTCGAGCGCCCGCGCCGTCTCCGGATTGCGCCTCGAGAGCGCCTGGAAGGTCTCCGCGGGCATGGCCAGCTTGTAGCTGTTGTGGCTGCCGAGCACCTGGATCTCGTTCATCCTCAGGGGGCCACGCTCGTCAGCCTGGCTACCGCAGGCGGTGAGCACCACCGCGAGCAGCGCCGCGCGCCGAAACCAAATCACAGGCAGCGCTTCATCGGCGCCGTGTCATCCGGCCGTTTCATCCGGAAAGGATGTCGGCCACCGCCCGTTCCGCCATGACCCGCACCAGGTTCGCCCGGTATTCCGCAGAGGCGTGCAGATCGGTGTTGAAGCCGGCTTCCGGAACCTCCACGGCGCGGACCGCCTCCGGGCTGAAGTCCCGAGCCAGCGCTTCTTCCAGCGCCGTCGCCCGGAACGCGCAGGGACCGGCACCGGTGACCCCTACCCGGATGCGGCCGCCGAAATCCGCCACCAGCACCCCGACCACCGCGTAGCGCGAGGCGGGATTCGGAAACTTCCGGTAGGCAGCCCGGTCCGGCACCGGAAAGTCGATGCGGGTGAGGATCTCCCCCGGCGTCAGCGCCGTCTCGAACAGATCCTGGAAGTAGTCATCGGCAGCAATCTGGCGATTCTGGGTGTGGAGCGTGGCGCCGAGGCCGATCACGGCAGCGGGATAGTCGGCGGCGGGGTCGCTGTTTGCCACCGAGCCGCCGAGCGTGCCCAGATTACGCACCTGGGCATCGCCGATGTGGCCGGCAAGACCTGCCAGCACCGGCAGCGCGGCACGGATCTCCGGGCTCCCGGCCACCTCCGCGTGACGCGTGAAGGCGCCTACGCTGACCACCCCCTTCGCCACCTGGATCCCTTTCAGCCTCTCGATGCCGGAGAGATCGATGAGGTCGGAAGGCGCCGCCAGCCGCTGCTTCAGGGTCGGGATCAGGGTCTGGCCGCCGGACAGGTAGAGACCGTCTTCCGCCTCGCCGTACAGGGCCACCGCTTCGTCGAGAGTGGACGGCTTGTGATAGTTGAACTGATACATGATTTCCTCCCCGATCAGCCCCTGAGCGCCCGCCAGACCTTTTCCGGCGTGGCGGGCATGGACAGGTCGTTGTCGCCCACCGCGTCGGTGACCGCGTTCATGATCGCCGCCGGCGAACCGATGGCACCGGCCTCGCCGCAGCCCTTCACGCCGAGCGGGTTGTGGGTGCAGGGCGTGACGGTGGTGTCGACCCGGAAGTCCGGCACGTCGTCCGCCCGCGGCATGCAGTAATCCATGTAGGAGCCGGTCACGAGCTGTCCGTAGCCGTCGTAGATGCCGTGCTCGAGCAGCGCCTGGCCCGCGCCCTGGGCCACACCCCCGTGCACCTGACCGTCCACGATCATCGGGTTGATCACGTGACCGAAATCGTCCACCGCCACGAAGCTGACAAGCTTCACCACGCCCGTCGCCGGATCCACCTCCACCTCGGCGATGTGGGTGCCGGCCGGGTAGGTGAAGTTCTGCGGGTCGTAGAAGGCCTTCTCGCTGAACCCCGGCTCCAGGTCGGAGGGATAGTTGCTGGGCACGTAGGCCGCAAACGCCACCTCGCCGAATCCCAGCGACTGGTTGCTGTCGCGAACCACGAACCGACCGTCCTCGAAGTCCACCGCCGCCGCGTCGGCCTCCAGCATGTGCGCGGCGATGCGTTTGCCCTTGATGATGAGCTTGTCCGCCGCTTTCACCAGAGCCGAGCCACCCACGGCCAGCGACCGGGAACCGTAGGTGCCGAGCCCGAATTCCACCCGGCCGGTGTCACCGTGCACCACCTCCACGTTCTCGAAGGGGATGCCGAACTTATCCGACACCACCTGGGCGAAGGTGGTCTCGTGACCCTGGCCGTGACTGTGCGAGCCGGTGAACACCGTCACCGAGCCCGTCGGGTTGACCCGGATCTCACCGCTCTCGTAGAGACCCACGCCGGCGCCGAGCTGGATGGCTAGCTGGGACGGCGCCAGCCCGCAGGCTTCGATGTAGCAGGCGAAGCCGATCCCGCGCTTCCGGCCCGCCGCTTCCGATGCTGCCTGCCGGGCAGGAAACCCCGCGTAGTCGGCGATCTCCAGGGCGCGGTCGAGGCTCGCCTGGTAGTTGCCCGTGTCGTAGACCAGCGCCACCGGCGTCTCGTAGGGAAACTGCTCCGGGCGGATCATGTTCTGGCGTCTGAGCTCGGCCGGGTCCCTGCCCAGCTGCCGGGCGGCTGTCTCCACGATACGCTCCACCACGTAGGTGGCTTCCGGACGTCCGGCACCGCGGTAGGCGTCCACGGGGCAGGTGTTGGTGTAGATGCCGTGCACCTCCACGTGGATGTTCGGGGTGCGGTACTGACCCGCGAGCAGGGTGCCGTAGAGATAGGTGGGCACGGACGACCCGAACGTGGAGAGATAGGCGCCGAGGTTCGCCGTGGTCTGCACCTTGAGCGCCGTGAAGTTGCCGTCCGCATCGAGGCCCAGCTCTGCATGGGTGATGTGATCGCGGCCGTGCGCGTCTGCGAGGAAGGATTCACTGCGCTCCGCCGTCCACTTCACGGGCCGGCCCACCTTGCGCGCCGCCCAGATCACCGCGGTCTCCTCCGCATAAACGAAGATCTTCGAGCCGAAGCCACCGCCCACGTCCGGCGCGATCACCCTGAGCTTGTGCTCCGGCGCGAGCTGCACGAATGCCGAGAGCACCAGGCGCTCCAAGTGCGGGTTCTGGCTGGTGGTGTAGAGGGTGTACTCGTCTCCGGAGCGGTCGTACACACCCAGCGCCGCCCGCGGCTCCATGGCGTTGGGAATCAGGCGGTTGTTGGTGAGATCGAGGTGGACCACCCTCGCCGCGGACGCGAGTGCCGACTCCGTTGCCGCGCGATCGCCGAGCTCCCAGTCGTAGGCCAGGTTGCCCGGCACGCCCTCGTGAATCGCTTCGGAGTCGTGGGCAGTGGCCAGGTCCACCACCGGTTCCAGCTCCTCGAACTCCGTCAGCACCGCCTCGGCGCCCTGGCGGGCGGCCGCGCGGGTCTCGCCGATCACCACGCCGTAGGGCTCGCCCACGTAGTTCACCACGGCGTGCGCCAGCGGCGGGTGCGGCGCTCTCACCATGGCGGCGCCGTCCTTCTGCTTCACTTCCCAGCCGCAGGGCAGATCGCCCAGGCCGTCGGCCGCCATGTCCTTACCCGTCAGTACCGCGAGCACGCCGGGCACGGCCAGTGCCGCCTCCAGGTCGATGCCGGTGATCCGCGCCCTGGCGTGCGGTGAGCGGAGGAACACCGCGTAGCTCTGTCCCGGCTGATTGAGGTCGTCCGTGTAGCGGCCGTTGCCGGTGATGAACCGCAGGTCCTCCTTGCGCAGGACAGAAGCGCCGATCCCCGTGGCTGACGCGCTCACGACACACCTCCCCGATCCGCGCCCGCCTGCGGCTGGCCTGCCGCGAGGAGCACCGCCCGGACGATGTTGTGGTAGCCCGTGCAGCGGCAGAGATTGCCCTCGAGCCCTTCCCGCACCGCCTTGCCGTCCAGATCGGGCTGCGTGGCCACCAGATCGATGGCGCGCATGATCATGCCGGGTGTGCAGAATCCGCACTGCAGGGCGTGGCACTCGCGAAAGGCCGCCTGCATGGGATGCAGCGACTCCGGTGTGCCGATGCCCTCGATGGTGGTCACCTCCGCCCCGTCCGCCTGACCGGCAAGCACGGAGCAGGCCTTCACCGCCCGGCCATTCATGTGCACCGTACAGGCGCCGCACTGCGACGTGTCACAACCGACGTGGGTGCCGGTGAGCCCGAGATGCTCGCGGACGATGTCCACGAGCAGCGTGTTTTCCGGCACGTCGAGCGCGTGCTGCGCGCCGTTCACCGTCAGTGAGATCCGCATCTTGCCTCCCGTGTTCTCAAACCGGCGAGCAACACCCGCCGTCCCCTGGCCGCTCAGAGCGCGAATATCATGGCCAGCAGCAGCGCCCCGAAGACGAGCAGCCAGATGATCCACTGGCCGCTCGACTCGTAGCGCGGCGCCTTCGCCTGCTCGCCGGTGGCCTCCGGCGCCACACCGCTCACCACCTCTCCGAACTCGGCGAAGAAGTCGTCCGCCATCTTCCGGGCAGCGCCGTCGATCAGGCGGGAACCCACCTGTGCCAGCTTGCCACCAACGTTGGCCTTCACCTGATATCTCAACAGCGTGGCAGCAGGGTCTTCCGCATCGGGCAGCAGCGAGACCGCCGCCGTGCCCTTGCCGAAGCCGGCAGCACCGCCTTTTACGTCCGCATGAATGGTGTAGCTCGACGGGGCGTTCACGTCGGTCAGCTGGAGCAGTGCCTGAAAGGTAGCGCTCACCGGCCCGACCTTGGCCTTCACCGAGGTCTGAAACCGATCGTCACCGAGCTTTTCCATGGACTGGCAGCCGTCGATGCAGCGCGCCAGCACCTCGGGATCGTTGAGACCCTCCCACACCGTCTGGAGTCCGGCCTGAATGCGGTACTCGCCGGTCTGCTCCACGCTGTGCCCCCTTCCCAGACAGGCCGGCTAGGTTCGCACGATTGGCGGGTACCGGCAACGGAGGGCGGCACCGGAGATCAGTCGCTGCCGACCACCCGGTACTCGCCGCGGATGCCCTCGCGTTTTACCCGCTCGAGGTAGGCAACCAGTGCCTCCAGCGGCATGGGCTTTTCCAGCACGTAGCCCTGCACCTGATGGCAGCCGAGCCGGTCGAGCAGCGACACCTCCTGCCAGTGCTCGACCCCTTCCGCCACCACCTCCATCTTCAGCGCGGTCACCATCTCGATGATCTTCTGTGTCACCTTGCGGGCATCGGCCGCGTCCCGGATGGGCGAAATGAAGGATCGGTCGATCTTCACCGTGTCGAGCGGCAGCGAGCGCAGCATGTTGAGCGAGGAGAAGCCGGTGCCGAAGTCGTCGAGCGCAACCCTCACGCCCGCCTCCCTGAGCTTCTTGAGCTCCTGCGTGACATGCTCGGCGTCCTCGATGAACAGCGACTCCGTGATCTCGATCTCGACGTCCTCCGCGCCGATCTCCGAGCTTTCCAGAACCGCCAGGAACGATCGCGCGAATCCCTGTCGCACGAACTGCCGCGTGGAGATGTTGAGCGCAATCCGACCCGGATCGAGGTTCTGCAACCGGCATTGCACAATGCATCGCGCGGCTTCGTCGATGAGCAGCTCCGTGAAGCGGTGGATGAGACCGGTTTCCTCCGCAACCGGAATGAACTCGGCGGGGCTGTAGCTCAGCGCATCGCCGTTCTTCCAGCGCAGCAGACCCTCCACGCCGCAGATCCGCATGCTCGAGAGGTCGAGCTTGGGCTGGTAGTGGAGCACGAGGTTGCCGTCCGTCAGCGCGCCCCGCAATCCGCTCTCGATGAGCACGCGCCGTTCGTTTTCCTCGTTCAGGGAGCTGTCATAGAACGAGAACGTGCTGCCGCTCTGGGCCTTTGCTTCGTACATGGCCACGTCCGCCTTCATCAGCAGCGTGCCCACGTCCTGGCCGTCGTCCGGGAAGATCGATACCCCGACCGATACGTCCACCTCGTGACGCAGGCCCTCGATCTCCACCGGCTCGTTGACGGTCTCGATGATGCGCCCACACAGACCCGTGAGCAGGGTGTCGGAGCCGCAGTCGGGCAGGATGACGGCGAACTCGTCGCCGCCGAGGCGGGCGACGGTGTCCGTGTCTCGAAGCTCGTTCGACAGCCTGTCGGCAATCACCCGCAGCAGCTCGTCGCCGGCCCGGTGGCCGGCCGTGTCGTTGACCCGTTTGAAGCGGTCGAGGTCGAGAAACAGGATGGCGCCGCGCTGATCCAGCCGCGCCGAGCGGCGCACCGCGTCTGCCACCCGATCCGAAAATGCCTGCCGGTTGAGCAGTCCCGTCAGCGTGTCGTAGTTGGCCTGCCGGTAGAGAGAGCGGGCCTGGGCGCGGTTGGTCGCCGCCACGGAAATCCGATCCGCCAGCTCGGCGAGGGTGGCGAAATCACCACCCACCTCACTGCCGGACGGATCGGCCATCAGCATGAGCTCGCCGGCCACCGCGTTGTCCACCCGAATCGGCGCCCGGTCCACCAGCGGGGTATCCAGCATTTCCCCCAGCACCTTTCGATGGTCCACCCGGCTGCGATCTTCTCCGGGAGGCGCCACGAGGCACAGTGGGGTGACCTCGAGCTCCGAACCATCGAGGTTGAACAGGCGCCCCTGCTTGACATGCTCTTCCCAGAGATAGGCCACACAGGTGCGGCCGTAGTATTCACCAGCCAGGCACAGGGCCTGCTTGATCACCTCATCCACATCGTTGCCGTCGAGGATGCTGCGGTCGATCTCCGCCAGCCCTTCCATTTTTGTGAAGGACCGCTCGAGTCGCCGTGTCATCAGGTTGAAGGCCTGACCGAGCTTCTCGAACTCGTCGGCCGAGTCGATGTCGACGCTGGTGTCGTAGCGTCCCTCCCGGATCGCCACAGTGGCCGCTTCCAGCTCGGCCAGGGGGGCCATGCGCCGCCGGATCAGCGCCGACAGTGTCCAGGCCACCAGGGTGATCACGAGCAGCAGAAGCAGCGGCAGCAGCTGGGCGAACAGACTCACGTGCTTCAGCGCAGACGCGCTGCTCTGCCGGGATCTGATGGCCATGCGCACGTCCGTTTCGTAGACGCTGGACAACGGCAGGGTCCAGGCCACCTCGACCAGGCCTTCACCGATGTCCGCCCGGGAGAGATTTCCGGCACAGCGAATCTCCACATCATCGGCCACCACGCACCGCTCGACACCGGCCGGCACGTGTCCGAGTCCCTGAAAGAGCTCGTCGGGATCGATCGTTCCCTCCAGACGGCTCGTTCCCTGATCGAACAGCAGCCGCAGGGACTCTGGCTCCCCGGCCAGCCGGGGACGCTCGAGCGGCAGCAGATCGCTGCTCACGGTGAGCGTCTCCACGAGGTCGGATCTGTCGACCTCGATCTCGCCCAGGTGCAGCAGGCGCATTTCCCAGGCCGCGTGATCGAGCTGATCGAAGAGATCGAGCGAGTAGGTCTTCGTGGCTTCCCGGAGCTGCTTCTCCGCGAGCGCCAGTGTCTGCCGCTCGATCTCCTGCAGGGCCACGAACGCGGCGACCCCCAGCGGCAGAACGCCGACCAATAACATGAGGAGCACCATCTTGCGCTCGACTCGGATCCTGGGCAGACGTCGCAGCATGAGCTCAGAACTCTTCCGCCAGACCGACGAAGCCCCCGTCCGAGGCGCGGACGATGTCGTCGCGGCTCGAGCGGGCGGTCAGCGGTGGCCGGGTGTCGGCGTCCGCGCCTACGCTGTAGAGGTCGTAGTCGCTGTTGATCGGCACCAGGTTGCGGTCCTTGCGCAGTTGGCCCTGCAGTCCCGGAGCGCCGTTGCCGGTGATACGCAGGAAGCGGTAAGGATTGCCCCAGGGATCAACGGGCACTGCACCCACCTCGGCCAGGCTGTCCGGATATCTGAAGTTGTTGGCCACGAAGCGCTCGATCTGCATGTCGATGCGACCGATGTCCGCAACCGCCTGACCCACCCTGGCGCGCTCCACGTAGGTGTCATAGAGCGGCACGGCAATACTGCCGAGAATGGCCATCACCGCCATGGCGATGAGAAGCTCGATGACACTGAAACCGTGCATCCCTGGGTCTGTCGATCCATCCAGATTGACAAGCGAGTATAGAAAGCACCCGTTCGCAGGGATGTGATCACCCGTCCGTCCGGGTGCAGCACATTGTGGAATCGAGACCCAGAACACACCCTTCCGGCGGCTGAACGGGTTTCCGGGAGGTCGACGACGGCATCCGGACCGCCTCATCGGGAATCGTCCCGTTTCGGTACTATTTTTGGCCGGTACCGGAATCGCGCCTTGACTGACAAGATCCTTTTCGAAACAATGGTCCGCGGCTCACGGGCCTAGAGCGTGGCCGCCGGCCGGACCGGAGGCTGCAAACCGATTAGCTCATACCGAGAGGTTTGATATGGAAGATCAACCACCCGAGCTGCTGATGCGCGGCCTGCTCCGTGCGTACTACTGGATGGACGAGAGCCTGCAGAACGGCCTTCAACAGGCGGGATACGCGCCGCGTACCCGAACCCAGACCATGATTCTGATCAACATCTCCGACGGCATCACCCGCGCCGCCGAGCTCGCCCGCGTTCTCGGCGTGTCGCGGCAGGCGATTCAGCAGCAGATCAACGAGCTGGAACGGGAAGAGCTGGTGACCCAGATCCCCGATCCGAACGATCGCCGCGCAAACCGCATCGTCTTCAGCGAGAAGGGCTCGGAGCTGATCAACGCCGCGCTCGCCACGCTGCGGCAGGCGGAGCAGGCGCTGGCCATGCGTCTCGGCTACGAGACGGTCAGCAACCTCCGCCGCGCGCTGATGTCGGATTGGGGCGCCGTGATCGGCGAGAAGCACCCCCCCGGCCGCAAGCGGAGCGTCGCCAACGGCTGATCCCTACTCCAGGTTCATCCGCTCGACGATCTTCGCCAGCTCGCCGGAACGGCGGAGATCGTCGATCTCGCTGTTCAGACGCACGGCGTCCTCGTCGCTCTCCGCACCCACCAGGAACACACGCGGCTCGTCCCGGAGCACCGCATTGTCCGCAATGGCCAGCCCGTTCACGCGGATGATGCCCTTGAGCGTATCCACGTATTCCTGACCCCGCTCGGAGTAAGCGATCAGTCCGTCTGCCAGGGCCAGGGAGGTCAGCGGCTGCCCGGACGCCCGCAGATCCGCGCGCAGCCGCCGGAAGGCGTCGTAGGCCGGATGCGACATCAGGTTGATGTAGTAGGCGCGGACGCTGTCGAAGGGCCAGTCGAAGGCGGCGATTCGGTGGTCACCCAGCTCCTTGCGCTGCAGCTCCGGCTTCAGTCCCTCGCCGCCGAACGTCCACTGGCCGAACAGCGCATTGCCCTCCGCGGCAAACCGCGAGGTGCCGTAGCCGCTCTCGTAGGCGGCCTGGCCCAGCGCGAGACCGGCCGGAATGATGTCGAGCTTGTAGAGGATCTCGGCGAGCACGGCTTCCGTCTGCGCGCCGCTCGGCGCGATGGCAGCCACATCGTCGATGCTGTTCAGCCGCAGGATCGGACCCTGCCGGGCGATGACGGCGATCTCATCCGGGGTGAGCGCTCCTCCCGCGGCGAGGCGCGCAGCGGCGGCTTCGACGAGGGTCCGTCTGGTCATCACCATGTCGTTGGCGTGCAGGATGAGCGGCAGCAGGAAGCGGTAGAACGCCTCCTTCTTCTCGGGCACTGTCAGGCTGGCGGCGGTGGTCCGCCAGCGCTGCGGAATGCCGGTAAGCAGCGCATTCGGCGCCTCGAGCTGCACGCTGCGGTTCACCTCGCCCCACCAGGCTCTGGATTCCAGCCAGGCGATGGTCGACTCCACGCCGTTCAGCACGACGACTTCCGGGTCTTCGGCTCGGGCCGATGCGCCCGCGGCCAGCCAGAAGAGCCCGAGCAGACAGGTCAGTCCACGCACTTTCGAGATCTCACGCATCACGCACTCCTTGTCGATATGACTGTTGGACGCCTTGCACAGATTCAGCCGGCCGCCACCTCCCGCCTGAGCACTTCCGGCGGGATGGGGCTGGGGATGGGATAGAGCTCGTCTAAGGATTTCGAGTGGCCCTCGGGCATCAGCATCCGGCAGTGGAAGCGCTGAAAGCCGCGGTGCGCCGTGACCCCGCAGGAGTGGGCAATCACCTCGACCTCCTTCCTGAGCGTCGTCGCGTAGCGGTACACCCGCTCCGACTTCTCCTCCGGCACCAGCCCCTTCTGCAGGTCCCGGTCGTGAGTGGTCACGCCGGTGGGGCAGGTGTTCTTGTTGCACTGCATGGCCTGGATGCAGCCGAGCGCGAACATGAAGCCGCGGGCGGTGACCACGAAATCCGCCCCCATGCACAGCGCCCAGGCCACCTGCCCGGGATTGATGAGCTTGCCGCTGGCGATGAGCCGGATCCGCTCCTTCAGGCCGTAGCGGGTCAGCACGTCGGCCACCACCGGCAGCGACTCGCGGATCGGCAGCCCGACGAAATCGATGAGGCTCTGGGGTGCCGCGCCGGTGCCACCGTCGCCGCTGTCGATGGTGATGAAGTCGGGCGCGCTCTCGATCCCGCGGCGGTGTACCTCCAGGAAGAGATCGTCCAGCCAGCCGTAGGCGCCGATCACGCACTTGAACCCCACGGGCTTGCCCGTCACCCGGCGGACGCGGTCGATCATGTCGAGCAGCGCCCCGGGCGAGTTCACCTCCGGGTGCCGGTTCGGGCTGATGGAGTCCTTGCCGGGCTCGATGAAGCGGATCTTCGCGATCTCCTCCGTCACCTTGTCACCGGGGAGGATGCCTCCCTTGCCGGGCTTGGCGCCCTGACTGAGCTTGATCTCGATCATCTTCACCTGCTCGTGCGCCGCCACCTCCCTGAGCCGGTCGTCCGAGAGGTTGCCCTCGGCATCCCGCACACCGTACTTGGCGGTGCCGATCTGGAAGACGATGTCCGCACCGCCCTCCAGGTGGTACGGCGACAGCGCGCCCTCGCCCGTGTTCAGCCAGCAGCCGGCCTTCCTGGCGCCGTAGGACAGCGCCCGCACCGCCGGCTCCGAGATCGCGCCGAAGCTCATACCGGATACGTTGAAGAAGCTCGGCGCGTGGTAGGGGTTTGCGCAGTAGGGACCGATGGTGATCGGCGGTGCCTGCACCGCGTCGCGCTCCAGTGTCGGGTAGGGCGTGTTCACGAAGATGAACGTGCCCGGCGGCCGCAGGTCCCGGGTGGAGCCGAAGGCCACGGTGGTGTCCACCCCCTTCGCCGCCCGGTAGACCCAGGACCGCTCGGCGCGGTTGAAGGGCAGCTCTTCCCGGTCCATGGCGAAGAAGTACTGGCGGAAGAACTCGCCCAGCGCTTCGAAGAAGTAGCGGAAGCGCCCGATCACCGGATAGTTGCGGCGCACGGCGTGCTGGGTCTGGCGGACGTCCACCACGTACATGATCACGATGGCGACCAGGCCCAGCCCGAGCAGCAGGAGAAAGATCTCCGTGACGATGGAGAGGATGAGCAGCGGTGTTTCCATGAGGCGCTCCAGACAGACAGGCGGCCTGCCCGCACAGACCGGCAGCGGGTGACCTTTTCCCGGCCAAGGATACCGATTCACCCCTCGAATCTGTCATTCCGTCGCAAGACCCACCCTTTTTTTCCGCATCACCCTAGGTTGTCGGGCAACAAACGGGATCGAGGAGATCCGTGATGCTTGAACCGAGAAAGCGCCGCTCGAGGAACTGGATTCTGGTCCTGCTGCGTCTGCAGGCGCTCTGCTTCCCGGCCGCGGCCTGGGGATCCGACCTGACCGTCACTGTTGCGGGCATCGAAGGCGGAACAGGTCAGCTGATGGTGGCCATCGTCGATGGCGAGGACGCCTTTGACGGCCAGCGCGCTCCGCTGCTTTCGCTGCTGCTGCCGCCCTCCGCGAAAGAGGTCACTTTCAGCACGGATGCGCTCCCACCCGGCGATTACGGCGTGCGGGTGATGCACGACGTGAATGGCAACGGCGAAATGGACGAGAACCTCGTCGGCATGCCTACGGAGCCCTGGGGGTTCTCCAACAACGCCATGGGGTCCTTCGGACCGCCTGGCTGGCAGGACGTCCGATTCACGCTGAACGATGCGCTGCGTATCCGCATCGATCTCAACCACTGAACCGACCGGAGTAACACAATGCTGAGACGTCAGTTCGTACACCGCGCCGCCCTGAGCATGCTGAGCGGCGCCGCCAGCTACATTATTCCGCGACTGGGTCGTGCTGCCACCGGGTCCTGGCAGGAAGCCTTCGCCGCCTCGCTCGAGAAACACCCCTGGCTGCTCGCCTTCCGTTCGGCCGGCAGCAATTCGTTCGGCGCGGTGGCGGAAACGACCGGCCGGATCCCCGAAGGCCTGGCCGGCACCCTCTACCGGAACGGACCTGCGCGTCATGAGATCGGCAGCTTCCGCTACCACCACTGGTTCGATGGCGACGGCATGATCCAGGCCTGGCGCATCCGGCCGGAGGGGGTCTCCCACCAGGCGCGGATGATCGCCACCCGGAAGTACCTGGCCGAGCAGGACGCCGGTCGAGCGCTCTACCCGGGGTTCGCCACCGTGCCCCCCGATCCCAGGCCGGTCACGAGTCCGGATCTGGTCAACACCGCCAACATCTCGGTGCTCGCGCACCACGGCGAGCTGTTTGCGCTCTGGGAAGCCGGCTCACCGTGGGCCATCGAGCCGGACACCCTGGCGACGGAGGGGCTGCACCGCTTCTCCGCCGACACCAGCGGCCTGCCCTTCTCTGCGCACCCGAGAGTGGAAGCGGACGGCACGCTCTGGAATTTCGGCTACGTGAGCGCCGCCGGGAAGCTCGTGTTCTGGCACATCGCCCCCGATGGTGCGCTGGTCAAAACCGGCCTCGTCGACTGCGACCCCATGGGCATGCCCCACGACTTCGTGGTCACCGAGCGCCACCTGGTGGTGCTGATTGCGCCGCTCCATTTCGAACCGGATGCGGGCGCGGCGACCTTTCTGGATGCACATCGCTGGCATCCGGAACGACCCACCCGGGTGCTGGTGGTGGACAAGAACGACTTCGCCAATCACCGTTACCTGGAGCTGCCCGCCCAGTGGGTGTTCCACTTCGGCAACGCCTGGGAGGACGAGGCGGGCATCATCCGCTTCGACGGCGCACGCGCACCGGACCCACTGGCGATGATCGACAGCTTCCGCTCCATCATGCGCGGCGAGATCAGTCCGAGCTCAGCGTCCGTCCACCACCAGTACCGCATCGATCTGAAACGGGGCACCGTGACGGAGTCACCCCTGCTCGACGCCGGCATCGACAGCGAGTTTCCCGTCATTGACCCTCGCGTGAGCGGCCGGAGATACTCGACGATCGTTCTGCTGACCCGCAGCGGGAGCGCCGAGCACCAGATGCTGAACGAAGTCTCGCGACTTAATCTCGACGGCGGCGGCCTCGACACGTACCGCTATCCGGACGGCGTCATCCCGGAGGAGCATCTCTACGTCGCGGCACCGCACAGTGAACCGGAAACCAGGGGTTGGGTGGTGGGTAGCGCGCTGAACTACCGGGATGCACGGATGGAGCTCAACATCTTCGCTGCCGAACGGCTCGGCGACGGCCCCGTGGCCTCGGCACGACTGCCCTACGCGTTGCCGATGGGGCTGCATGGCAAGTTCGTCTGACACGCCCCTCAACGGGGGCGAGCTGCTCGCCAGCTATCTCAAGACGTCGATCTTCTGCGTGGCGATCGGCGTCACGATCTGGCTGATCGGTCTCGCGGAGCCGCTGTGGGCATCGCTCGCCGTGTCCTTTGCCATCGGCTATGCCGTCAACACGTCATCGGCCTTTCTGCAGCCCCTGCTTTCCGATCGTCTGCCGCCGTTCGCCGCGCTGACGGTGACGGTGCTGGCAGGGGTCGCTGGTGGCGTGGCTCTCGGCAGCTACCTCGTCACGGGAAACCCCCTGCACCTCTTCGCCGACTACTACACGCCCGTTCTGGCGCTGTTCTTCGGAGTGTTCGGGCTTTTGTACTTCACCACCCGGGAAAGGCTCACCGCGGCAAAGATCGAGCTGGCCCGGTCCCGCGCCGAGCAGCTCGCACGGGAGAAGGCGCACCTGGAAACCCAGCTCAGGCTGCTCCAGGCGCAGATCGAGCCGCATTTCCTCTTCAACACGCTCTCCAACGTGATCGGCATGATCCGGGAGCAGCCCGACATGGCCGAAAAAACCCTCACCGACCTGACCCGGTTGCTGCGGGTCAGCCTGAAACGCACGCGCAGCGAGCAGTCGACGCTGGACGATGAGCTCACCATCATCAGAGCGCTTCTCGAGATTCATCAGATCCGCATGGGTGAGCGGCTCACCTGGTCCGTCGAGGTGGCGGAAGAGGGCCTCCGTCAGCTCACCCTGCCGCCGATGCTGCTGCAGCCGCTGGTGGAGAACGCGCTGCGGCACGGGATCGAGCCGCTGGAGGAAGGCGGCTCCATCTCCGTCGCGGCCCGCCGGGAAGGCGATCGGCTCGTGGTGACCGTGACGGATACCGGCGCCGGACCATCGGCAAGTTCCAGTGGCGCGTCTGCCGGCATCGGCCTGGTCAACGTGCAGAGCCGTCTGGCTGCCCTGTATGGCCACGCGGCGTCGCTGACGCTCACCGAGAATCGGCCACACGGCATGGTGGCCACGCTCTCCCTTCCGGTGTCCGGCCCGTGACCAGCGCCCTGCTCGTGGACGACGAGCCGACCCTTTCCGCCTTTCTGGCCCGGCAGCTGGCGAGGGTCTGGCCTGAGCTCGAGATCCTAGGCACCGCCGTGAACGGCCGCCAGGCGCTGAGCATGGCGGAAGAACTGGCGCCCGATATCGTCTTTCTCGACATCCGAATGCCGGGGCTCAGCGGACTGGACGTCGCCAGGTCGCTCGATCCGGAAATCCGCATCGTGTTCGTCACCGCCTACGATGACTACGCCGTGGAGGCGTTCGACGCCGCGGCCGTCGACTACCTGCTCAAACCGGTGGAGACCGAGCGGCTGGCGCAGACCGTTTCCCGACTGAAGCTGGCCGCTGGCCCGGCCGATCGTGAACGCGTCGCCGCCGCCATCGCCAGATTGTCACCGGATGATGGGCACCTGCGCTGGCTTCGAAGCCAGCAGGGCGATGCCACCCGGCTGATTCCGGTGGAAACCGTCGTTTACTTCAAGTCCGGGGACAAGTACACGTCCGTGGTCACCCCGACGGAGGAGCACCTGATCCGCACCAGCCTCCGCGGCCTCGAAGCCGAGCTGGATCCCGCCGTCTTCTGGCGCGTGCATCGGGGACTCATCGTTCGGGTGGAAGAGATTCTGGAGGCCCGCCGCGATCTGAAGGGCCGCTACACCCTCACCCTGCGCTCACGACCGGAACGGCTGCGGACCTCGCAGAAGTACGGCTATCGGTTCAGGGGCATGTAGACTGACGCCTCCGGAGTGATGGGGGCACAGGACAATGAGCTCTACCGCGGGTATCCAGAATGCCGTCGTCATCCTGCTCGACAGCCTGAACCGGCACATGCTCGGCTGCTACGGCGGCCGTGAGTTCGAAACCCCCAACCTCGACCGTTTCGCCCGCGAAGCCGTGCGCTTCGACAACCACTACGTCGGCTCCCTGCCCTGCATGCCGGCCCGGCACGACATTCTCGTCGGCGCTCTGGATTTCCTCTGGCGGCCGTGGGGCTCCATCGAGCTCTGGGAAGAGCCGATCACGGCGCCGCTGCGGGAAGCGGGCGTGACCACCATGCTGATCAGCGACCACCCGCACCTCTTCGAGACGGGCGGCGAGAACTACCACACCGAGTTCCGGGGCTGGGACTACGTGCGCGGCCACGAGAACGATCCCTGGCGGACGCGACCGGATCCTTCCTGGCTCGGCGCTCCCGCCCTGCCCGCCAGCGCCGGCGTCGGTCAGTACTACAACGTCTCCCGAACCTGGTTCAAGGACGAGGCCGACTTCCCCGGACCGCGCACCATGCAGGCGGCGGTGGACTTTCTGAACCTGCACGCGGACGCCGGCGGGCAGGCGAACCCAGGCGCAGAGGGCTCCGGAGACGGGCAACGCTTTCTGCTCTTCGTGGACGAGTTCGATCCTCACGAGCCTTTCGACACGCCCACCCCCTGGGCCAACCGCTACGATCCGGACTGGACGGACGAGCTCATGATCTGGCCGCCCTACTCCGTGCGCACCGTGGAGCGGGGCGTGCTCAGCGAGCGGCAGGCGCGGCACGTGCGCGCCAACTACGGCTCGAAGCTGTCCATGATCGACCACTGGTTCGGCAAGGTACTGGATGCGCTCGACACCCACGAGCTGTGGCGCAACACGGCCGTCATCGTCTGCACGGACCACGGCCACTACCTGGGCGAGCGCGACATCTTCGGCAAGCCCGGCGTGCCCCACTACGAGCCCATCGGCCACACGCCGCTCATGATTCGCCTGCCGGGAATGGCGGCGAAGACGGTGGATGCGCTGACCACCAACGTCGACATCCACGCCACGCTCTGCGACCTCTTCGGCATCACACCGAAGCACGTCACCCACGGCCGTTCTCTCGTCCCGCTCCTCGACGGCAGCCGCACGAGCATCCGCGAGTGGGCGCTGGCCGGCGTTTATGGCCGCTGGGTGCACGTGCTGGACGGCCGGCACAAGTACGCCCGCGGCCCGGTGTCCGGCGACAACCTGCCGCTGTCCATGTGGTCGAACCGCTGGTCCACCATGCCCGTGCACCAGCTGCCGAACCTGAAGCTGCCCATGCCGGACAGGAACGCCTGGCTCGACTTCATGCCCGGCTCGGAGATTCCCGTGATCCGACAGCCCTTCCGGCCCGGCGACCTGCTGCCCTACTGGTGCCTGAACCAGAAGCCGGACCAGCACTGTCTCTACGATCTCGCGAACGACCCGGAGGAAGCGGAGAACCTGCTCGGCACGGCGACGGAGCGGCGGATGACCGACCTGCTGCGCACGGCGCTCGCGGAGGTTCAGGCCCCGGCCGAGCAGCTCGCCCGCCTCGGCATCGCCTGAGGCGAATCAGGGCGCGCCAATCTCCGGCGCGAACGTCCCCGTGGCCACCAGCCGGCTGCGGCCGCCGACGCGGATCGGCTCACCCACGTCGAGATAGAGCCGCGACGGCCGCAGCATCTCCACCCCCTGGTCCACCACCACTCGACCCTCGGCCCGACCCAGGTCGCGAAGATAGGCGGCGAAGGCCGTGTTGGCGCTGCCGGTGGCCGGATCTTCGCGGGGGCCGCCGGCATTGAAGAACATGCGGCTCGCGAAGTCCGCATCAGCGCCGTACGCCTCCGTGGTGAACAGGAACACGCACTGCACGCCGAGGCCCTCCGCCAGAAAACGCTCGTGCAGTGCCGCGTCGAGCTTCGCCGCTTTGAGCGCGCCCAGATCCTTGAGCCCCACCAGCACGAACTTCGGGCCCACCTCGGCGAAGCGTACGGGGAACGCCGGGTCGATCCGATCCGCAGTGAGGCCAACGAGTCTAGCCGCCGCGTCCGTGTCGAACCCGTCGCCGAGCGCCACCGGCGGTGGCGTCATCCAGCCCACGCCATCCTCGAACCGGACCGGCACCGCGCCGGCGCGCAGATTGAGCGTGATGGTGCCGGTGCCTTTCGCGAGCACCCAGGCCGTGCCCACCGTGGGATGACCGGCAAACGGCAGCTCGTCCGTCGGCGTGAAGATCCGCACGTCCGCCTCGCCAGCGACTTCACGGGTGACGAACGTGGTCTCCGAGAAGTTCATCTCCCGGGCGATGTCCTGCATGGTCATCGCATCGAGTCCGGCGCAGTTCCGCACCACCGCGAGCTGATTGCCGGCCAGCGGCTTTTCCGCGAAGACGTCGACGATCGTGAGATCCATGCTGATGCTCTCCGTTCTGCGCGCCCGTTCAGAGCCGCTCGTTGTTCCAGGACACGATGGTCTTCGGCGTGAAGACGATCCAGCGCCGACTCCGGCCGCTGGCGGTGGCGTCATACGGCTTCACCGCACCCGCCCCATCGCGCAGCCCGTGCTTCTCGCCCAGGTTCAGGCGCGCTGCCACGAGATGGGGATCCGCGGCTTCCGCCGCCGCGTCCTCCAGCACCTGCGCCCGCCCGCGCATCATGATGCCCTTGAGCTCACGCCACTGCCCGCCCACGTCCACCAGCACCGTGGCAGTGGGATTGCGGCGCAGGTTGGCGATCTTCTGACCCCGGCCGAACACGTACACGCGGCCACCCGCCCAGCCGAAGGTCATCGGCGTGAGATTGATGTCCGTGCCGGGACCCACGGTGGCAATGCGCAAGTGCCGTTCCCGCGACAGCAGCGCGTCGATCTCGTCGGGCGTGAGCCGGAGACGATCCGCGATCTTTGCCATCTCACTGCTGCCCCGCTTCTTTCGCCTGCAGCTTCTGCAGCGGGTTCAGGAACGTGTCGAACTCCTCCCACCGGGCCACCAGCGCATCACGGTAGGACGTTCGCGCCACCACCTCGAGCCGGATCCCGTCCGGATCCTCGAAGAACACGGCGTAGTACTCCGGGTTGTACTCGGGATAGACGGCCGGTGCCGTCACCGTCACGCCCAGCGCGGTGAGCCGCTGGTGACACGCCTCCACCGCCGCTCGATCCGCCGCCTGAAAGCACAGGTGATGGAGCCCGGCGCGGTAGGCGTCGAACGGCGCGTCCGTTCGCGCCGGCCGGATGGTGAGCTGAAAGGTGGGCGCCACGTAGTGGGCATGGCGCTCCCCGGCGATGGCCTTGTCACCCTTGTGCAGCCCGAGCGCTTCCATCACGGCGTCGTAGAACACCTCGGCGCGCGCAAAGTCGGTGACAGAGAGATAAATGTGGTCGATCCCTTTCAGCAGTGCGGTCATGTGCGCTCCTCGCCGATGCTGTAAATCATGGCAACCCGATTCGTGAGGCCCCTGGCACGCTCGCTGGCGAGCGCCTCGCGCAGAAAATCGCCGAGCGCAGGCTCCGGCGGCGCGCGGAATCCCATGGACGTATAAAACGGACCGTTCCAGGGCAGGTCCGCGAAGGTGGTGAGGCTCACGCCGGCAAGGCTGCGCGCCGCGGCTTCCTCGATCACCCTCGTCACCAGCCGCCTGCCCAGGCCGCGGCGGCCGTCATCCGGATGCACGGCGAGCTCGTCCAGGTGCAGGTGCTCGCCTTCCACGCAGCAGGTCGCAAAGCCCACCGGGACGCCGTCCGCGTCAGCCACGAAGAGCAGCCCGTTCGCACAGGCCTCTGCGAGCTCCGAGGCATCGGTGACCTCACCCGGATCCGGAATGCGTCCCGGCGGAAAGAGCGTGGCCGCGGCCAGCTCCACCGACCCGAGCCACGCTACGTCCTGCGGATTCGCACGGCGAATCCGATCGCTCACGCGTCGTCGCCCGCCCGGGGCACATCGCGGCTTCGTCCGAGCAGCAGGGCCAGCGCGCCACCGCCGAAGCCGACGGCCAGGGCAACGATCGGCGCCCCCATAAACGCGATGTCGGCGATGTCCGGGTCCGTGGCCACGTTCCGCAGGTCGAACATCCAGGCGATGTGGGCAAACACCACGAAGAAACAGTTGGTCGCAGCGAACACGACACCAGGCAGGTGCAGGCGCCGGTCGTCGAACGTCGCCCGCAGCACCAGATAGGAGAGCGCGATCGGCAGGGCGTTCCAGATCCAGAACGGGTTGAGGGGCCCTTCCACGAAGGCGACGAATGCCGCCATCACGAGCATGGCTACCTTGGAGCGACGGCTCACGCGCCCGCTCCGGCCAGGCCATACCGTGCGAGCAGCGTGTGCATTCCCTGTACTCCCGTTGCCAGATCGTAGATCTCGGCATTGAACCCGGATTCCCGGGCAGCCGCCACATTCGCCGCATGATCGTCCACGAACAGCACCTCGCTGCCATCCGCTGCCAGCGCCTCGAGCACGGCCTGGAAGTACCCGGCGCCGGGCTTGGCATGGCCGAGCCGCCAGGAGAAGAACAGGTCGTCGAAACGTTCGCCGTAGCCGAGTCCCTGCGTCATAAACTCGGCGCGGAAAGCCTGCTGGTTCGTCGCGAGCCCGACACGGATCCCGTCGCCACGGAGCCCGTCCACCAGGCGCAGCAGGTCTTCCTGCGGCTCGATCCGCGTCCAGAGCGCGAGCGCTTCTTCGGCAGAGGTTGGGCTCTCCCACGTGGCGAGCACGCCCTCGAGTGCCGCCGCAAAATCGCCGTCGCCCGTCAGACACGGACGCTCCGCCGCGAACAGCGCCTCCAGGAAAGGCTCGACCTTTCCGGCATCGCCGCAGAGCTCGGCCACCGCGTCACGCCAGCCCGGCACGGGCGCCTGGATCACCCCGTCGGCATCCAGCAGCAGGATGCGTATCGGTTTCATCGTGCGGTGCCTGCCAGGGCCGCCCGCAGATGCTGCATGGCCATCTCGAGCGTATCGACTGCCAGGTCGTGCACCACCGGCTCGTCCGCCGGCCACGGCACCTCTCCCTGCAGCCAGACCGTCCGAAAGCCCACCGCATGGCTCCCACAGATGTCGAACAGCGGATGATCGCCCACGAACCAGCTCTGCCGTGAATCGATGCCGATCGCTTCTGCCGCGATCTCGAAGATCCGCGGATCCGGTTTGCGCACGCCGAGCGCCTCGGAGACGAAACAACCGTCGATGAGCTCGGCCAGTCCGGACCGCTCCACCTTCTTCGTCTGGTTGGCCGTTCCGCCGTTGGTGACGATACCCACCGGCACACCCGCCTCGCGCAGCACCCTGAGTCCTTCCACCGCACCGGGCATGACCCGCGGTGCTTCCCAGACGTTTCCGTAGAAGTGTGCCTCCAGCACTTCCGGACCGAGTCCGGAGCCAGGAAACGCATCGGCAAGCCGGCCGAAGAACTCGGGTCGCGTCACGTAGCCGTTACCGTCCAGCATCACGAACCGGCGCACGAAATCTTCCTCGCCGACATCGAAGCGAGCCGCGTGCTCCGAGAAGAGCAGCCGGGCGTAGGCCCGGATGGAACCGGATCGGTCGATGAGCGTCTGGTCGAGGTCGAAAAGCACGCCCGGCACTCGGGTCTCGATGGACACCTCCCGATAATCCGTCTGTGCGCCGACAGGGAAAGGGACCATACTTCGCCCGGGGCTTCCACCACAAACCCGGCGAATGACCATGCACCTGCGTGAAGACGACCTGAGCGGACCCGAGGTTACCTCGCTGCTGCGCGAGCATCTCGACGACATGTATGCCATCACCCCGGCGGAGTCCGTTCACGCGCTCAACCTGGAAGGCCTCAGGGCCGCGGACATCACCTTCTGGACAGCGTGGGAGGGGCGCGAGCTGCTCGGCTGCGGGGCGCTGAAGGCGCTCGACGCGCACAGCGGTGAGGTGAAGTCCATGCGCACGGCCATTGCCTATCGCGGCCGCGGAGTGGCCCAGACGATCCTCTCGGAAATCGAGCGCACCGCCCGGGCACGGGCCTACGAGCTGCTCTATCTGGAGACGGGATCCATGGCGGAGTTCCGGCCCGCGCGCACCCTCTACGAGAAAGCCGGCTTCGTGTACTGCGGTCCGTTCGGCGACTACCGGCCGGATCCGAACAGCGTCTTCATGCGCAAGCGCCTCTGAGCGGCGCCCGCTTCAGGTTGCGCTGCCACCCCGGAGCAGCCGGAAGGCGAAGAAGGCCACGAGCAGCACACCCAGCACCAGCACCGACCAGAGCACGATGGTCTGCCAGTCCACGGGCTCCGGCGGCGGCTCGAGCCGAGCCGGTCCGCCCAGCATCTCTGCCGGCAACGCCCGGGCCAGCGGCACCTCCGAGAGTTCCGCGCCCTCCGGCCCGCCGTTCAGTCGCTGCAGAAGCTGGTGCAGGGGCCACTCCTTCGCCTCCACGCCGGCCCGGCCGTACGCAAGCACGTAGGGCGCCGGGCCCTGGGTGAGGAACACCAGTTCGTCCGGCAGCCAGCCGATCTGCAGCACGGGCGCCGTCAAACCGTCGGCGTCGAACTCGACGCGCCAGTACTGGGCCCGATGGCCGAGCGCCAGCGGCTCGGACGCCACCGTCTGCCCCGCGACGGTGGTGCGGTAGAAGCTGTGCTCGCCGCGATTGCGCCAGTCGTCGGTGGGACGCTCGCGGGAAAAGAGACGCGCGGAGATCAGATAGCTGGCCGATCCTTCCTCCGTTACCAGAACCCGGTCGATGGGGAAGTGACCGCCCGACTCGAACTCGAATCCGCCTTGGTTTGCCGTGCCGGTGAGCGTTTTCCAGCGCCGGACCGGCAGCTCTTTGCTGCGGTGCCGTACCTCTGCACGATTGAGCACCAGCTTGTCGTTGCCTTCCACCAGGGAGACCCGAAAATAGCGGGTCCTGCGCGGTGGCAGCTCGATGAGGTTGAGCTCGATGAGCTGACCTTCGTTGGTCAGCCGGGCAATGGTGGTGGCGTCGACGAGGGTGGTCCAGTCGTTCAGATCGTCGCCGATCTCGATCCGGATGCGGCCGACGAAGTCCTGCTCCTGGGAGCCTTCCCAGTCCAGGCGGAGCTCAGTAGGCGCGCCCTCGAGCTCCGTGGCGTCGAAGAGAAAGGCGGTTGCGGGTTCCAGCGCGGCGCTCCCCGGCGCGAACTCGACGATGGTGCCGGCCGCATTCACCTGGATCTCGATGCGCGGATCGTCGGTCAGCGCCCCCTGCAGGCGCGGCAGCGGGAAGATCGGCAGCGCGATCCAGGGCGTGAACTCCTCCGTGCGCTGAGGCCGCACCACGGTGTAGGGCACTTCCTCCTGCGACCGGTTGAACACCCGCAGATCCCCCAGATCGGCCCGGGTC
Source organism: Pseudomonadales bacterium (assembly GCA_050185825.1). Taxonomy (GTDB): domain Bacteria; phylum Pseudomonadota; class Gammaproteobacteria; order Pseudomonadales; family Azotimanducaceae; genus SZUA-309. The sequence goes on from JBFWZA010000004.1 coordinate 309,635, forward strand.
ACCCACTCGTAGACGTCGTCCGGCAGCGTCACCCGCTGGGCCGGCGAGCCGTCGGTTGTGTCGAGCACGCTGCCGCGGGCAAAGTCCGTGGAGCCGGCCAAAGCCGTGGCAGGCAGCAGCAGGGCAAGGAGGATCGTAGCGGTTTTCATGGGCGAACGGGCTCCAGGTCGTCTGCGGGCGCCTTGGGTGGAATGGGCGCAAAGTATCCGATGACCAGCATCAGCACGCCAACCGTGATGAAGGAGACGATCCGGCCGATCAGGCCCAGGTTGCCCATGTCCACGAGGAAGAGCTTGCCGATGACGACGGCGAGCAGCACCGCGCCCACGATCCAGTAGGCGCGCACCACGCGACGGGTCGCGTAACCCATCAGCGCCAGGGCGATGCTGGTCCAGAGAATGGTCACGGTGGCCTGAAAGGTATCAGATTCGACGATCACCTCCACCGGATAGGGCACGTCACCGTAGAAGTGCACGGCGCGCATGGCGACGGTATTGATCCAGGCGAAGGCTGCCGCACCGAGCACCGCCCGGGGCAGCCACGGTGCGCCGGCGAGCGCGGCGACCGGCACCCCGCGCAGCCAGAAAGCACCGAGCAGCAGGACGCCGAGGCCGATGAGCTCAACCGGGTTGGCAAGCACCAGATAGGGAATGGGCGAGGGGTCGGCGGCGAACAGTCCCGTCAGCAGCAGCCAGCCGAGCAGATAGCCATAGGCCGCGAGCCAGCCCCAGCCGAAATAGGCGCCCGGTGCGGCGCCGAAGGGCCAGCGCTCCCGGCCCCTGAGCTCCATCATGAGCACGCAGGCCGCGAGCGGCACGCCGCCCCAGAGCACGTAAGTCCACACCGAGTTGGCCAGCACCCCGTCCACCACGGCGGCGGCATTCCAGGTGACGAACAGCGTCGCGAACCACCAGCTCCCCGCGTGCCAGGCGCCGAGCAGGGGGTGCGGTGGGGTGACCACGCGAAGCTGCCAGTAGATCACCGCGAAGGCCACCGGCCAGGCGAGCCAGCCGAAGTCGGCAAACGCCGTGCCGCGCACCCAGTCGATGTCGAGTCCCACCAGGATGGCGGCGGCCATGGGCAGCAGCAGGAAACCGGGATGAAACCCGGTGCGCCAGTCCCGGGCCCGGGCGATGAACGAGAGCAGCGCGAGGGACAGCGCGGCGTAGATCAGAAACAGGTGCTCGCCCAGATTGGTGGCGGTGAATCTCGGCTCGCCCGGCGTGTCCAGCGACAGCTCCCGGAAGCCGCCGCCCAGCCACCAGACCACCCCCCAGCCGAGCAGGAAGGCGCCGATCCAGGGTTCGACGCGGGTGAGCGCCGAGCGGTGGCGGCCGATCACGGCGGCGGTGAACACCCCGGCGACCCCGAGGAACGCCACACCCAGATAGGCCGAGTTGAGGAACAGCGTCGCCTCGATGGGCCGGTAGAACTCGGCGAGAAAGGCGAGCCCGGCGCCGAGCTGCAACAGGATGCCGAACGCCCTCGGCAGACGCTGTGCCTGACGCACCCCCACCCAGTAGATGCCTGCGCCCTCCAGGGCCCAGGTGGCCGCCGTGTAGCGCTGGTTGTCGAACGCGAAGGGAATAGCGAGCGTGGCGAACACCACGGCGAGGGCGACGAAGGAACGGTCGAGCAGGTGATCCAGCCGCCCGATGCGTTTCAGCCAGAGCGCGAGCCCTGTGTAGATCAGGGCAGCCGCCAGCGCCGAGTAGGCGAGGCCGAAGGGCATGTCCCTTACCAACCCCGCCTGCAGGGCGAAGGCGATCACCGGCGTGCCGAACACCAGGGTCCCGTCCACCACGCCCTTGAGCTCGACGCCGCGCTGGCGCGCAAACAGCAGGCTCACGGCCACGTAGTAGAAGAAGAACAGGATCAGGAACGGCTCGGTGGAGGCGAAGTACTTCGGCTCGTAGTACTGCCATCCCCAGCTCGCGCCGATCACGAACGTGAACACGAAGCCCGTCCAGTTGAGCCAGCGCCACTGGCGGAACCACGCCATGCCGAGAATGCCGGCGTTCAGCAGCGCGTAGTAGGAGAAGAGCGCCACGTGGCTGCCCTCGCCGGTGGAAGTGAGCACCGGCGCCAGGAAACCGCCGCTCATGGAGAAGATGGCGAGCGCCTGGCTCTTCTGCACCACGGCGAGCACAGATGCCCCGGCCACCAGCACAACCAGCACCGCGAACGCGGCACCCATGGGCAGCAGGTCGTAGAGCCTCGCGGAGGCGAACACGGTGAGGTAGAGAATGGCGAGCCCCACGCCCTGCAGCACCAGCCCGTAGGTATCCGCCCGGTCTCTGAGCCGCCAGCCGAAGCTGAGCAGGACGATGCCGCCGAGTCCGGCACCAGCGAGACGCAGCTCCACCGGCACCAGCGAGTGTTCGTAGGCATAGCGCAGCAGGTAGGCCACGCCGATGAAGAGCACCACGGCGCCGATCCGCACCACCGGGTTGCCCGTGGTGGCAAAACGGACGACGGCATCGCGTAACGCCTCGAGGCGCGCAGCCAGCACGGAAGGTTCGCGAGCCGGAGGTGCTTCCCAGACCCTGTCAGCCCCTGGTGCAGGCTCCGCAGTCGCCGGTGCTGCCACGGGCTCGGTCGCCTCCCGCACAGCGCCCACCGGCGTCGACTCGCGTGCAACCGGCGGGGTGAACGCCGGCTGTTCCGCGGCTGTGTCCAGCGCGCCGCCGTCCAGGGCATCGAGACGCTCGCTAAGCGACCGGATCGCCTGCGCCTGCCGCCAGAGGAGCCCGGCGATGAAGCCGAGCACCGCGCCGATGAGGAATCCGCCGTCGAAGCCGAGCAGCCCTCCGAGCACGGCGCCGACGAACGCAAGACCGAAGTGCATGAAGCGTCCTCTTCACGTCACGAGGCGCCAGATTGCCTAAGCCGGTGTGGAAGTGCCAGTCAAATCAGGGAGTTAGGCCCCAGGTCGTGATGCTCGTCCCGGTTCCGCCACGGTTCGATGCGCAGCCGTTCAGCCGTCCTTCCGGATCCAGGCCTCTTCCCGGATCCAAGCCATGGGGATGTCCGATTCCAGCGAGCCGTCCACGTTACGGATGCGGCCGGCAAAAACGCCTTCCCGGCGGAAACCGAGCTTCTCGTAGAAACCGATGGCTCGGGCATTGGACTCCCGGGCGATCAGCTCGACACGCAGAACGTCGGGCCGCTCGTCGCGCACGGTGGCCATGAACCGCTCGAAGAGCTGCCGTCCGAGCCCCAGGCCCTGGGCGGCCGGGTCAACGGCGATGGTGAGTTCCGAGAGCACGTGGGCGAAGCAGAACAGGCCCGGGGTGTAGGCGTGGATCTCGCCGAGCAGATGACCGTCCTGCGCCTGTGCCACCAGCGAGATACCACGGCTGTGCGCCGATGCGAGAAAGCCGGCCACGTACTCCCGGGAGACCTCCGGCTCCAGCCGGGCAAGCCCACCGGGAACGCGCGCCACCCGCCGGTAGAGGGCGAGCACGGCGTCCAGATCATCAGGCAGCGACGATCGGATTTGCACCACCGGCTCCACGCGTTCCACCGACGTCATCGCTGCGCGTCGATCTTCCGCTGCAGAAACCAGCAGAACCAGCCGCGGTACTTGGCCTGCAGCTCCGGCTTCATCCAGTCCCTGCCGGTGATGGTGCCACGGCACGCCGTGCTGCCGCACCGGCACTCGAGCTCGTAGTCGAGATCGTCCGTGGTCGCCCAGTCGTGGGTCAGCTCCTCGCCGGCGGCGATGTCGCGCATGGCCACCAGCACGATCTGACCCTGAAAGGCGACGTTGGGATCGCAGGAGTGATTCGTGTAAAGCATGGAACCGTCGCGGTGATCCTGGTCCACGGGCGCGATGAAGAGGTCCTCTGCAAGCTGGATCTCCGCAGCGCCGAGGGTCGGCTCCAGTGCCGACCACTGCGCTGCCGTGAGCACGTAGCCGCCCTTCACCGCCACGATCTCCCCGGCCGCGATGTCCGCCACGGCGAAGAGCCCCTTGCCGTGAATGGGGCTAGCCTGCACCGCGGTCTTCGGGGAGCGGTAGGTCAGATCGGTCATCGCTCTACACCGTGCAGTGCCTTGCTGTAGATGATCTCCGGATCACCCGGGTCCAGATGGTGGACGATGCCCGACGGCTCGTAGCCGAGCTTCTCCAGCACGTGGCGCATGTGCGCGTTCGATTCGTTGGTGGAGGTGAAGATCCTGCCTGAGGCGCAGTCCGCCTCGAGGCTGCGGATGAGCAGCAGTCCGATACCGCGACCGCGGCAGGCCGGATCGATCATAACGAGCTCGATGAAGGGACGTTCGAAGAACGACCGGGCCATCAGCGCATAACCCACGATCCCGCCATCCATCTCCACCAGCCGGATCTCCTCCGCGGCAACGCCGCGGGCGAGCCGTTCCCGCCGCGATGGATCCATGCACGCGATGGGGTCGAGCTCACACAGGGTCTGCAGGTCCGCCTGTTGGGCCATCCGCACCGCAGGCGCCCCGCTCACGTGACCACACCGAACAATCTGCCCACGGCCGCGGTGAGCGCCATGGCCAGCGCACCCCAGAAGGTGACCCGGGCTGCGGCTTTCAGGACTCGTGCGCCGCCGGCCCGGGCCGCAATACCGCCGAGGACCGCCAGGAAAACGATGGAGAGCATGGCCACCGTCGCGATCAGCTGCGGCATGGGCGCGAGCCAGGCCGCGAGCAGCGGCAGCAGCGCGCCAACGGTGAAGGTCCCGGCGGAGGCAAACGCGGCTTGAATGGGTCGGGCACGCGTGATCTCGACGATGCCGATCTCGTCGCGTGCATGCGCACCCAGCGCATCGTGCGCCATGAGCTGGTCGGCCACTTCCCTTGCCAGCGCCGGCGTGAGCCCCCGCTCCACGTAGATCTTCGAGAGCTCGGCCTGCTCGAAGTCCCAGTTCTCCTTCAGAGAGCGCCGCTCCTGGCGGAGGTCGGCTTCCTCCGTATCCGACTGGGAGCTCACCGACACGTACTCACCCGCTGCCATGGACATGGCGCCGGCCACCAGTCCCGCGACGCCCGCCAGCAGAATATCCTCGCGGGCGACCTCTGCCGCCGCTACGCCGATGATCAGGCTCGCCGTGGAAACGATGCCGTCGTTGGCGCCGAGCACCGCCGCCCGCAGCCAGCCCACACGATGGACCCTGTGCTTTTCATGAACCGTCATGAAGCGGGGGTATCAACCGGCTGCGCAAAGGTCCAGCGCTGTCCGAAGGGATCGCTCACGGTGTATTGCCGGTTTCCGCCAAAGTGCTCGTGGAGCTCCGACCGCAGGGTCGCGGCGCTGGACCGGACCCGTTCGTAGTGGGCAGCAACATCATCGACGAACACGTAGGTCATGGCAGGCACCCGGTCCGGGTCCGCCATGCCCTGGGTACCGAAGGCTTCCATGCCGGGCCCCACGAAGATCACGCCGCTGCCCGTTCGAACGGTGGCGTGCAGGACCCGATTGCTCTCCGGGTCCCGAAATGCCTGCTCCACCTGAAAGCCGAAGACCTGCTCCATGAACTCGATCGCAGCTCCGGCATCGTCGTAGTAAAGGTACGGAATGATCTGCGGCATTACATTCGGTCTGTCACCAGCCATGTTCTCCTCCTGATCAGCGCGCGTCCGCCCAGTCGAGCGCAGCTTCCACGGTCGGAAAAAACCGCACGACCGGATGCCGCGCATGCTCCCGCACCAGCTCCGTGACCCGCTCGCCCAGCCCGTGATCGTCCGGCACCACGATCGCCACCAGGCAATGGTAGTTGATCAGCTTCTGAAAGACCTCGCCCGCGGCACCATTCCTGAGATCGAAGAAATCGGGGGACAGATCGTCCAGCGTGAACACGCAGCAATGCACACCGCTACCGATGACGGCGAGCGCGTCGTCCGCGGTGGCGAGCCGCAGCCCATGATCGCGAGCGAGCCGGGAGGCGCTCATGAGCACAGCTGTGGTCCGCCCCGGCGGGCGCGTGTTAGTGTCGGCAGCATTCCTCAGAACCTCGCACGTGGAACGAAACGAGGCTACTACCTGCACCCGGAGGAGTGAACGGCCATGATCGAAGGTTCCTGCCACTGCGGCTCGGTGCGCTGGCGGTTCGATGGCGTGCCGGAGTCGGCAACGGCCTGCAACTGCACCGTCTGCCGGCGCTACGGGGTGCTGTGGGCCTACGACTACGACGGCGAGCGGATTCACGTATCCGGACCTGCGAAACCATACGTCCGGGAAAACGGCGAGCTCGGCTTCTACTTCTGCCCCGACTGCGGCTGCGTCGCCTACTGGCGAGGGCTCAAGGCGGGCAACGACGGACGCTACCGGATCGCCGTCAACCTGCGTCTGGCCGAGCCGGACGCCGTGAGCGAGGTGCCGCTCGAGCACTTCGACGGTCTCAAGACTTTCGAGGATCTCGGTCAGGACGGACGCTGCGTGAAAGATTTCTGGTTTTGACGCCGGCGAGGCCCGTCCACAGCAGGTGCGCGCAGAAGGCCACGACCGTCGCATGGAGGAACGTGGGTACGAGCCAGCTCACGGCCGTATCGAACACGAAGTCCCAGCGAGTGCCATCCGGGCCGTGGAAGATACCGGCGGGGTTCTCCAGCCAGTCCCACGCCGTCATCACCCCCGCCGTCACCACGGCAATGACCGCACCCGTCACCAACGCGAGCCGGAGCGAGCGCACCGCCTTGTCGAGGTCAACCGGCACGCGTTCTTCCGGAGGATCTCACGCCCAGAATCCAGGGCATGGCGGCGAAGACCAGGAGCAGGAGCACGTACACACTTCCCGCCAGCGGATCCCGCTCCGCCAGGTACTGACCGACAGACAGGCCGCGGATCGCCAGCACCACCGAGAACTCAACGAACAGCAGGAGGACCAACGCCAACCCGCCGGAGAGGAGGTAGTCCACATGCCGGGACGCCGGAAACCGCCGGATCACGAACCGGGCCGACACCACGATGGCGATCAGCATCAGCGGCATCTCGGCGAGCTCCGACCACCGCGCGCCGAGGCTCGGCTCGAGCAGCAGGACGCGAACGATGCCGAGCAGAAAGCCGACCGCGAAGACCAGCGCGAAGTAGACGACTCCGCGAATCACCCGTCGATTTTCCTGTTCGCCCTCACTTCACCACGTCGTAGCGAAGCTCGACCATCCCCGTGCGGTACGCCTTGGCCTCCCTGAGGTGCAGGGCGACGTCCCTGCCGAGCGCCTCGAAAAACGGAATCCCCTCGCCGATGACGACCGGCAGGATCGCATAGTAGACCTCGTCCGCCAGGCCCCGACGCAGGCACTCGCCGCACACCGCGCCGCCGCCGACGACCCAGATGCTGGCGTAGTCGGAGCGCAGGCGTTCGTTCAGGAACGCGGCCAGATCACCGGCATGGAACTGCACGGAATCCCGCATTCGAGGCAGATCCCGAGTGGTGAGCACAAAGGTGGGCTTGTCGCCGTACGGCCACCCCAGGCCCTGGGTATCGAAACCGTAGGCTGTCTCGTAGGTGCGCGATCCCATGACGTAGCAGCCGATCCCCTGCAGGAGCGCCTCCGCCGCCGCCGCATCGAACTCTTCGCCGGCCGCAAACTCATCTGCTGTCTCGATCCAGTCAACAGTGCCGTCCTTTCGCGCGACGTAGCCGTCGAGGCTCGCCGCCATGTGGATCGTCACCCGGGATTCCGCCGTCATGTGAGTCCTCCGTTACGCGACTCGATCTGATCTTTCGGGCGCTTGTTCCGGGCCAGCTTCGGCTGAAAAACAACCGCGTGAGAGACACCCGCAACAGTCGCAGACCATCCGCACAATCACCCCCATCAGTTTTCCATCTCAGGAGGCCGGGCGGGTTGCGGACCGCGGATGCTCTGATCCAGGTCGACGAGTGGCTTCTGACTCACTTCGAGGAATCCGTCCTGCGGCCGGTCGAGATCGAACACCAGGGTGATGACCGCACCGAGCACCGTCGACAGCACCACCGCCGTGAAGGGACTGCGGCGGCTGCTCAGGCCCGCGCTGTAGCCCACCATCGTGAGCGTCAGCGTCGATCCGAACAGCAGCAGGAGCAGGATCGTCTCGGGTACACGCCCGTATATGCTCGACATGATCCGCTTCTCGTGCAAATCGATACCTTCGTTCAGCGAGTGAATGAAGAGCCCCAGAACGTCCGATTCAGGCATGGCGCGTGCCAGGTCCTCGGCAATCGACCAGAGTTGCGTCTGGATTTCGGTCGACCGGGCGATTTTCCGCTGGTTGTCTGCCATGTCCTCGGTCGCAATACGCAACGGCACATACTCCCGGAGCAGCGCCTGGACCTCTCCTGCGGCAGGGGCAGGCAGGTAACCGGCGCGCATGTAGGTCGTGCCCAGTGCGTTCGCCTCTGCCAGAACCAGCGCCCGACGCCCATCGAAGCGATCAGACGCCATGCCCATCGTGACCGCGAGCAGGAAGGCCATCAGGGCCAGCAGCGACCCGACGATCATCGGGGTGGGCCCCTCCTCCGGCTCGTGGGTGCGGGCCTGCCACCAGCGACCCAGGCGATATCCACACTCCAGCAGGAGCAGGGCGACGACCACGAATCCCAGGAAGATTCCGGCCATCGGAATCGAATCGATGAACTGCTGAAAAGCCATCACGCGTATCTCAAATCCTACTGAGTCCAGAACCAGCCAGTTTCCCCATGGTCTACATACCCAACCCTGGTGTTCGACCGGTTCAGACCATCAATGAGCCGGGCATTCACTCCCATTCTCTCCCGAAAACTCCTGTCAACCGCCACCCAATGGGTGGTGCAGCCACAGTTCGAGCAGCGGTGAAACTCGAGCAACTTCCTGTTCCAGACGTAGGCATCCGTAGCATCCTCTCCTTTCTCGAAAGTAACGTCATCACACGGAAAATACGCCCAGAGCACACCCAGCCGACGACAGATGGAGCAATTGCACTCGAAGACTTCCGCAGGTTGCCTGGCGAGGCGCATGACAACCGCGCCGCAATGGCAGGAAACGGTGTTCAGCATGGCGCCTCCCTCAGCCATACGAGACAAGCGCCATGGGAAGCGCTCATCTGAAGAGAACGCATCGCCTCCAGTCACGACGAACGTATGCCTCGTCACGATTCCGGGTCGAACATTATCTCTCGAACTTCCTGTGCACAACGACATGCGGCAGCGATCCTGGCCGCCCAAAGGAGCGCCTCCTCACGGGAAGCGACTTCGATGATCGAAAACCCTCCGATCACCGCTTTCGTTTCCGGTGCCGGCCCGGCTGTGATGGTGCCGTCTGGCGCAACAATGGTGGATTGCTGGCGCTGGATACCACCGCCGAAGATCCAGATCCCCGCGGCCCGCGCCTCTCGAACCACCCGATGTGACGCTTCGCCTACCGCTGCCCAATCTTCATCGGGAATATGGTCCATCGAACCGTCATCAAAAGATATCAGGTATCGAGGCATGGAATCATCCTCTCTTACTCTTCACAACGTGCGTTCCATATGAATGTCATCCGGCTCAAGGGCGAACAGTCGTTCATCCGGCATCTCGACCGGCACGAAGCCTTGATTCAGATAGAAGTCGACGGTACCTCGCGTTGGCGTCGCTGATACGTACAACCGCTGCGCATTCTCGGCTCGCGCGAGTCGAACGACTTCTCCGGTCAGGTCACAACCGATACCCCGACGACGCCACGGTCTGGTTACATGAAGAACCGCGAGCTGTGCCGGATGATCGTCAGAGGCTTTCATGTAGATGGCAAAGCCGATGAGATGATCGCCATCGAAAGCACCGATGGGCACGCCACCCGCATTGACCATGCGCGTCCATTCTTCGACGCGGAGATCGAGCGCTACTTCGCCCGCTTCGCCCCATCCCGGCGCATCGATATCTACGTCGATCAGCTCTAAAACCCTGCCACGTTGCCGGTACTGCTGTGTGATCCGCTCCGAACGGTCGATCTCAGCGATTTGAGTGAGCTCGGACGGCATCATCACGCGCAGGAAAACGATATTGGCTCGCTCACTTTCCATCTCGCTCACTTTCCATGATGTCTCAGAGAGCCCGGATTTCGGCGCCCCTGCGGCATGTGCTTCTTCCCCGATCAGGCGTGGTCTGTTCGCCCGTCCTTTAGATTCGCCAGGCGCCGTCCCTTCGGATCAAACCAAGCGGCCGGCTGAAAGTGACCGTCAGGGAGGCACGCTTCATTGATCCATCAGGCATCATTCGGATAGCCTACGAATTGCCTCAACTCAAATCCGTTCCCTTCCGTATCAACAAATGTTGCCACACGATCTGGCACGCGAGCATCTGCTTCACGTAGTTCACTCATCTTCCCTCCACTCCGCTCAATCCGCTGTTGCAGATCTTCTATTCGATCGACTTCGAGATTCAGACCCGCATGAGGAATTGGTGCTTCTTCAGTATTCCCCGCAGAAAGGATGTGCAGCGCAAGTTCGAATGACCCGAAATTCAAAGTAGTCCATCCGCCCGACGTGAAAGATGGCGACACCTCAAACACCGACTCGTAGAAACGGCGGGCCCGATCCATATCGTGCACATAGTGGATAAAAATGGGTTTACGTCCTTTCATCTTCGCCTCGAGCGTCAGAGCGATCTGGTCGTCTGACGTCTAACATCACGATACGCGGCCGACCGTAGTCGGGGAATCGCTTGCGCAGGCGCGTTTTTCGTCAGGCGCCGTTTCCGTTCTCCTTCAACTGCTTCAGTAGCGCTGATCCTGTTTTCGCATCCATGAGGATGACGTAGCCCGACGATGTTGGCAGGTACACTGCCTCTGGACCTGAATCCAGGGAGACAAAAGCCTTCTCCCCATTGGATAGGCGAAACCAACCGACCCGATAGTCTGAGATAGCAACGCCATTTTCCTTCTCGACTATTCGATATTCCGTCTGCTTGCTTGAATCTACCAGTCGCGCGTCTTCCAATGAAAGAGAATGCCTCGGAATTGGCTGTGCAAGGTATCTGGTGTCAAAGCGTATCTCGTCGGCGATCAGCTGGACCCGCGGAGCCTGCAGGGAGGATCCCAATAGCACATATCCAATGAACATGGCGAGTATCAGGATAGGAATCGCACCAACGAGCCAGATCTTGTTGGAGCCTTTTCCAGGAATGACGCCTAACACCACAATCAGCAGCGCTTGACGGCGACCGGCATGACCGCCAGCGAAAGATGATTGCAGTCAAGTGTCCGCTTCATAAATTTCCATCTCCGCGAACTCAAGCAGTCGGCCACCACTTACCCTCAGATAGACGCTCCACCCAACAATCGGAGTACGACTTTCAACGCCATGACATTGAAGCATGATTTCAGCCTTGCCGCGCCGAAGGATCGCGAAGCTGTAAGGCGGTTTATTCGGAAACGGATCAGCTTTGAAACCAAGGACCGATGAGTACCAATCGATGCTTCGCTCAACATCAACAACTTTAAGTACCGGTACAGGGTCCTCAAACAAGGGCATCGTCCCCTCCCCGATTGTTCATCGATAAGTGACGCCTAACACCAAGATAGGCGGCGAGCCGTAGCCGGCGTTTTTTTACGCAAGTAAAAAAGTGACGGGTAGGCGCGTCCGCATTATAGATTCGTTAGGCGTCATTCGTTCGATCCCGCAGACCGACTAATACGCAGCAGCTTACCCTGGCGTTTCTGGATGTTTCTGTAGTCCCACTGAATCGTCTTGGCTTTTCCAAGCCATCTCTTCAGATCCTTAGCGTTTATCTCATCTGCTTGGGTGTAGCGAGCCGATGCGTCCTTGAACTTCCCAGTACCGGGGCACAGCTTCGGTTCATCGAAGTCCGCCCCGCTCCAAAACATCAGTCTGATACAGTCTTTGAGTTTGCTATACCCGACGGTTGGATTCCCATCCAGAAACCATACCGGATGTGCATGCCAGATCTTGCTTTCAGCCTCGGGAAGATGAAGGTTTATCTCACGCCTGAGTCTGTCGCAGATCCGTCGATCTTCCTCACTCTGCGACTCATTAAATTCCTGTATGGTCTTAGGCTTCATCTTGCTTCCCGGAGATTGAAACGATGACTTTTCCACTCATAGCGTTCAGCGGCTTGACGTGCCCCAGGTTCCGCGTATACCGACCTAAGCTTGTTTAGCTCGTTTTTCATACTCGACGGGGCTGAGCCCACCCAGGGTAGAGTGTCGCCGCTTTGGATTGTAGAAGCGTTCGATGTAATCA
>JBFWZA010000005.1:0-313781 GCA_050185825.1 Pseudomonadales bacterium
CTTCTCCACCACCAGGCAGCTGATGCCGCGATGTCCGTCCTCGCCGGTTCGGACCATGGTGACGTACACCTCGTTCTCCCCGCCGCCGGAGATGAAGGCCTTCGCGCCGTTGACCACGTAGTGATCGCCATCGCGCACGGCGCGCGTCTTCAGCGACGCGGCGTCGGACCCGGCGCCCGGCTCGGTGAGGCAGTAGCTCGCAAGCTCCTGCATGGTGGTGAGCTTCGGCAGGTAGCGCTTGCCCAGCGCCTCGCTGCCGAAGCGGGCAATCATCCAGGTCGCCATGTTGTGGATGGAGATGAAGGCGGACGTCGAGGGGCAGCCGTAAGCCATGGCCTCGATGATCAGCGCCGCTTCCAGCCGGCCGAGACCGGTGCCGCCGACGCGCTCGTCCAGGTAGATGGCCCCGAAGCCGAGCGCCCCGGCCCTGGCGATGGTTTCCCGCGGGAAGACGTAGTCCGCATCCCAGGCGGCGGCGAACGGCGTGATCTCGTCCGCGGTGAAGCGCCGCGCCATGTCGACGATGGCCTGCTGCTCCTCGGTCAGGTGATAGTCCATGTCCGGCGCCGGCTCACTGCATGGTGGGGATGACGAAGCTCGAATCGGTCACGTCGCCTTCCGGCCAGCGCTGGGTCACGGTCTTGATCTTGGTGAAGAAGCGCACCCCCTCCATGCCGTGCTGGTTGGCGTCGCCGAAGGCGGAGCGCTTCCAGCCGCCGAAGGTGTGATAGGCCACCGGCACCGGGATCGGCACGTTGATGCCCACCATGCCGACGTTCACCTTCTGGGCGAACTCGCGCGCCGCACGGCCGTTGCGGGTGAAGATGGCCACACCGTTGCCGTACTGGTGCTGCGAGGGCAGGCTCATGGCGTCCTCCAGGGTGTCGGCGCGCATGAGCTGCATCACCGGCCCGAAGATCTCGTCCTGGTAGGACTTCATCGTCCGGGTCACCCGATCGAACAGGGTCGGGCCGATGTAGAACCCGTCCTCGTAGCCCTGCAGCGAGAAGTCCCGGCCGTCCACCACCAGCTCGGCGCCTTCGTCGATGCCGAGCTGGATGTAGTCGACGATCCGCTGCCGGTGCGCGGCGGTGACCACCGGCCCGTAGTGGGCCTGCTCGTCGGTGGAGATGCCGACGCGCAGCGCGTCGATCTCCGGCAGCAGCCGCTCGAGGAGCGCCTCGGCGGTGCCGTTGCCGACGGCCACGGTCACCGGCAGCGCCATGCAGCGCTCGCCGGCGGAGCCGAAGGCGGCGCCGACGATGTCCTTCACTGCCTGGTCGAAGTCCGCGTCCGGCAGCACGATGCCGTGGTTCTTCGCGCCCCCCATGGCCTGCACCCGCTTGCCGTTTGCCGTGCCGTGGGCATAGACGTACTGGGCGATGTCCGACGAGCCGACGAAGCTCACCGCGCGGATGTCCGGATGGGTGAGGATCGCGTCCACCGCCTCCTTGTCACCGTTGACCACGTTCAGGAGCCCCGGCGGCGCGCCGGCCTCCATCATCAGCTCCGCCAAGCGCAACGGCACGCCCGGGTCCTTCTCCGACGGCTTCAGAATGAAGGCGTTGCCGCAGGCGATGGCGGGCCCGAACATCCACATGGGGATCATCGCCGGAAAGTTGAAAGGCGTGATGCCGGCGACCACCCCGAGCGGCTGACGCATGGAGTAGACGTCGATGCCGGGCCCGGCGCCGTCCGTGTATTCCCCCTTGAGCAGGTGCGGGATGCCGCAGGCGAACTCGATGACCTCGAGCCCCCGCTGCAGGTCACCCTTGGAGTCGGCGATGACCTTGCCGTGCTCCTCGGAGAGCAGCCGCGCCAGGTTGTCGGCGTCCGCCTCGACCAGCGACTTGAAGGCGAACATCACCCGGGCCCGGCGCTGCGGGTTGACCGTTGCCCACGCGGCTTGCGCCTCGACGGCGGCCTGCACCGCCCGGTCCAGCTCCGCGGCGCTGGCCAGCGCGACCGTCGCCTTCACCGTCCCGGTGGACGGATTGAAGATGTCGCCGGTGCGACCGGATCCGCCCGCGGTACGCTCGCCGGCGATGAAGTGACCGTATTGTTCGGACATTCGTGAACACTCCCCAGGAAATGGTCCGCATTCTACCTCTGCCTCACCGGCAGGACACGCCGAACGGTGGACGTGAGGGATGGGAGCGCGTTTACTGGTTTTTTTGTCAACCAGCAGAGCAGACCATGAGCCAGAAAGAGACACCGCTTGCGCAACCGTTGTACGAGGCGATGAGCACCCTGCGGGCGGTGCGGCGCCTGAAGCCGGATCCGATTCCGGACGACGTGCTCGGCCGTATCCTGCAGGCGGCGGCGTGGGCGCCGAGCGGCGGCAACGTGCAGCCGTGGCGGGTGGTGGTGGTCCGCGACCCCGAGCTGCGGCAGGTGCTGGGCGATCTGTATCGCGTGGAGTGGGAGAAATACGGTGCCGGCGCCCGTTATCTGCTCGACAGCATGACGGGAGAGGCCCGGGAAAAGCAGAAGCGCATGCTGGCGGCGGCCGATCATCTCGGCGAGCACCTCGGCGAGGCGCCGGCCATCCTGGTGTTCTGCTTCAATCCCAAGCACATGGCCATCACGGATGCGGACCTCGGTCGGCCGAGCGTGGTCGGCGGCGGCTCGGTCTACCCGGCCGTGCAGAACGCCATGCTCGCCTGCCGGGCGGAGGGTATCGGCTGCACCCTGACCACCTTGCTCTGTTACCAGGAGGCCGCGATCCGCGACGCCCTCGGGCTGCCGGAAGACTGGTACACGTGTGCTTTCCTGCCGATCGGCTATCCGGTGCTCGGCGGCCACGGGCCGATCTCGCGACGGCCGGTGTCGAAGCTCTGCTACGGGGATCGGTGGGGTGAGGCGCTCACCCCGGGCAGCGGCGGCTGAGGCGAATCAGGCCAGGCGGGTCTTCGCGGCGTCCGGTGCGGGCAGATCGGGCATGGTGGCCGGGGAGCCGCCGTCCACCTCGCAGCCGAGGCGGGTGGTCTGCTTGTAGGGATTCTCGAGATAGGGCTCGGCGACGATGATCTTGCCGTCCTCCAGGCCGCCGAAGCACAGGTTGTCGGAGGGCTCGCGACGGGCGTCCGCCGCATCGCTGCCCGCAGCGGGCTCGGTCGCCAGCGCGGCGCTCAAGGGGGCAAGCGCTGCCGAGGTGACAACGGCGAGAAGCAGGGTACGGAGTGCGTTCAAGATGACGGCGCTGTGTCGGTTCGAAGTGCGCGCAGTCTAGGCCCGCCAGATCACAGTTTTATGACGGTGTGACATCCTCATGACCAGATTCGACCCCGAAGGCGAGGCGCGTTCAGAAGCGCTCCGGCGTCTCGGCGACGGCTTCCAGAACCTGCCCGATTTCAACCCGCCACGGCTCGACGCCGGGGACCGGGCGGTGCTCGACCAGGTGGCGGAGCGTCTCCAGGACAATTTCCCCTATCACCACCCGCTTTACGCCGGCCAGATGCTGAAGCCGCCGCACCCCCTGGCGCGGGAGGCCTACCAGCTCGCCATGCGTCTGAATCCCAACAACCACGCGCTGGACGGCGGCCGGGCGAGCTCGGCCATGGAGAAGGAGGCGGTGGCCGGTCTTGCCGGCATGGTGGGCTGGTCGGAGCACCTGGGCCACCTCACCAGCGGCGGCACGGTGGCGAATCTGGAAGCGTTGTGGGTGGCCG
Organism: Pseudomonadales bacterium; assembly: GCA_050185825.1. Lineage (GTDB taxonomy): Bacteria > Pseudomonadota > Gammaproteobacteria > Pseudomonadales > Azotimanducaceae > SZUA-309. The sequence continues at coordinate 3,672 of JBFWZA010000005.1, forward strand.
GACGGCTGCGGCCGGGCGAGCGGATTCTCGGCTCCGCCGCGGCGCACTACACCCACGCCCGCATCAGCGCCGTGCTCGGGCTCGATTATCAGCCGGTGGCGATGGACGTCCGGGGGCGTATGGACCTGGCGGCGCTGAGCGGGGCGCTCGAGGCGGGCGGGGCGGGGACGGTGGTCGTTACCCTGGGCACCACGGGGCTCGGTGCTGTGGACCCGCTGAACGGGATCCTGCCGCTGGCGGTCGAGCACGGCGTGCGCGTGCACGTGGACGCGGCTTACGGCGGCTACTTCCGGCTGCTGGACGATTTCCCGGCGGACGTGGCTGCCGCCTTCGACGCCCTTGCGGAGGCCGACTCCGTGGTGATCGATCCGCACAAGCACGGCCTGCAGCCCTACGGCTGCGGCTGCGTGCTGTTCCGGGATCCGACGGTGGGCCGGCTCTACCGGCACGATTCACCCTATACCTACTTCACCTCGAGCGACCTCCACCTGGGCGAGATCAGCCTGGAATGCTCCCGCGCTGGCGCGGCGGCTGTGGCGCTGTGGGCCACCCAGCAGCGGCTGCCCCTGACGGCGGGCGGGGCGTTTGCCGACGGTCTCAGGGCCGGTCGTCTGGCGGCTCTGGACCTCCATCACCGGCTCGCCACGGACGACCGTTTCCTCACCGTTGCGGCTCCGGATCTGGACATCGTGGTGTTCGCCCCGGCGGCAGACGGCACGGCAGCGGGCATCTCGGCCGCCGCCGAGCGCGTGTTCGAGCGCGCGGCGGCAGACGGTCTGCACCTGGCGTTGATCCGCCTGGAGGGGTCCTTTCTCGAGAAGGTCTGGCCGGGGTTCGCTGCAACGGGGGCGGTGACCTGCCTGCGCTCGTGCCTCATGAAGCCGGAGCACCGGGACTGGCTGGATGCCATCTGGTCGCGCCTGACCGCTGCCCTCGACTGAATCCGCATCCCGTCGACCGGGCGGCGGGGAACCCACCGGCGGCGCTACGGTCCATCTACCGACCAGGCTGGGAAGATGAAGATGTTCGATGCGAAACGACTGCTCGACGAGCTGGTGGGCAGCGGGGTGGCGGGTGGCTTTGCCGGCGGTCTGGCCGGCGGCGCGCTGGCCAACGTGCTGACCGGTAAAAAGGGACGCAAGCTGGCCGGCTCGGCGCTGCAGATCGGCGGCCTGGCGCTGGTGGGCGGTCTCGCCTACAAGGCGTGGCAGAGCTACCAGCAGGGCGCCACGCAGCAGGCGTCCGCCGGCGGCTTCGCCCCGCCACCGACCGGTGCCTTCCTGCCGCCGCCCGGCGACACGGCGGGCACCACGGCGCTGAGCCTGCTGCTGGCCAGGGCCATCATCGCCGCAGCCAAGGCCGATGGGCAGATCGATGCGAAGGAGAGCCAGGCGATCCTCAACCAGATCAACGCGCTCGACCTGCCGGCCGAGGACAAGGGCTTCCTCTTCGAGGAGTACGGCCGGCCGCTGGACATCGAAGCGCTGGTGCGCGACGTGGACTCTCCCGAGCACGCCGCCGAGGTCTACGCGGCGTCGCTGCTCATCGTCGATCCGCCGTCGCCGCCGGAGCGGATCTACCTCGACGGTCTGGCCAGCGCGCTCGGTCTGGAGGCAGGGCTGGTGACGCAGATCCACGACACCGTGGCGGCCAGCCGCAGCGGTTGAACGTCAGCGGGAACGGACGCCGTCGATGGCGCCGGCCACCATGCGCCGGATGGCATTGAGGGTCAGCCCGCCGGGGTCGTTGCGGTGCGGGTAGGAGGCCATCCCCAGGGCGGCCGTTTTCGGATAGCCGAACATCAGCCGGATGGCGCGGGCGAGCTCCTCCCCGGTGGGGCCGTCCGGCACGGTGAGCGGGTGTCCGGAGACCTCGGCCGGATCCAGGACGTCGAGGTCGACGTGGACGTAAACCACATCGACCCGATCGGTCAGCCGCTGTATCTCGCGCTTGAGGTGATCGGACAGGGTGCGCACGTCCTCGGTGGAGATCTGCGGGATGCGGTCCGCGTCGATCCGGGCCTGCTCCAGGGGATCGGTGTCGCGCACACCCACCATGACGACGTTGGCCTTCGGCAGCGGCTGCGCCATACCCGCCTGCTCGCGCATGCGGGTGAGGCCATCGCCCACGGCAATGGCCACCGGCATGCCGCCGAGCATGCCGGAGAGCGTGGTTTCCGGCGTGTTGTAGTCGCCGTGCGCATCGATCCACACCAGTCCCACTCTTGCAGCCGGGGACGTGGCGTGGGTGAGCCCGCCGAGCATGCCCAGCAGCGATTCGCAGTTGTTGTAGAAGCCCAGGTTGACGAGCCCTTCCGCCCGATTGGCGGCCGCCATGTCCGCCAGATGACCGCTCGCCAGTCCGAAGCGATTCCAGCGGCCGTACTGCTGCTCGTCCTCGGCCGAGAGCGCCACCGTCTGGCTGCGGACGATCCGGCCGCCGGCGGCTTCGATCACCGCATCCAGATCCACGGTCATCGCCGCGGCATCGTCGTCCCGCTCGGGACCGGCCCGGTCACCGGCGTAGGGATTGACGATGACGGCAACGGATACCTCGGCCCGGACGTCGATGCTCTGCAGCGTGCAGAGCATCAGGCAGGAGAGGGCTGCGGACGTGGTGAGAAGTCTGGTCGAGATCATGCAGGGATGGGTTCCGGCCGGTGGGTCTTGCGATGCGGATCGGGGGGCGCCTTAAGGTATGCTACCGCTCCCCTGACGCCTGGAGGCCGATCATGTTGCTTTGTCTGGATGTTGGCAACAGCCAGATCTACTGCGGCGTGTACCGCGACGACGAGCTGTGGGTGCAGTTCCGGCGCACGTCCACCTCGCGCAGCTCATCGGACGAGCTCGGCGTGTTCATGAAGAGCGCGCTCAGGGAAAACGGCGTCGACCCGGAGAGCATCACCGAGATCGTCATCTGCTCCGTGGTGCCCGACATGATCTACTCCCTGCGCTCCTGCTGTCAGAAGTACTTCGGGATCGAGCCGCTGATCATGCGGCCGGGCATCCGCACGGGGCTGAAGATCGCCTACAAGGACCCGAAGGAGGTGGGTGCGGACCGCATCGCGGACGCCATGGGCGCGATCAAGCTCTACCCCGAGAAGAACCTCATCGTCATCGACTTCGGCACGGCCACCACGGTCTGTGCCATCTCCAAGGACCGCGTCTTCCTCGGCGGCAACATCATTCCCGGCGTGCGGCTGGCCATGGATGCACTGGAAGAGAAGACCGCTCAGCTGCCGTCCGTGGAGATCGTGCCGGTGACCTCGGCCATCGGCCGCAGCACCATCGAGAGCATCCAGAGCGGCCTGTACTGGAGCAACGTGGGCATGGTGAAGGAGCTGGTCTCGCGCATGACGGCGGAGGTTTTTGCCGACGAGCCGCCGCTGGTGATCGGCACCGGTGGTTTTGCGCACCTCTTCGACGGTCAGGACCTGTTCGACGCGGTGATCCCGGATCTCATCCTCGAGGGGCTGCGGGAGGCCGTGCGCCTCAACACCAACCGCTGACGGCGGGCGGCTCAGGCCCTGGTGGTGACCGGTGCGGTCTCGGCAGGGTCTGCGGGAGCGATCTTGAAGCCGGTGTAGCCGTAGGCGATGGCCACGAACGGGTTCACGAGATTGAAGAAGCAGAACGGCAGGTAGGCGAGCGTCGGCACCCCCAGGGTTGCCGCCATGTAGGCCCCGCAGGTGTTCCACGGCACCAGCGGCGAAGAGATGGTGCCGGCGTCCTCCAGCGTCCGGGCCAGATTCTTCTCGTGAAGACCCCGCTCCGCGTAGGCGTTCTTGAACATGCGCCCCGGAATGACGATCGCGATGTACTGGTCTGCCGCCAGCACGTTGACCCCCAGGCAGGTGCCGACCGTGGTGGCGATGAGCGCGCCGACGCTCTTTGCCGCGCGCACCAGCACCTCCACCAGTCGCTCCAGGATGTCGGCCTTCTCCATGGCGGCGCCGAAGCACATGGCCGTGAGGATCAGCCACACGGTGTTCAGCATTGAGCTCATGCCGCCGCGGGAGAGCAGGCTGTCCAGATTGTCGTTGCCGGTGGAGGCCGTGTAGCCGTTGAAGAGCACGGTCCAGACGGCCTTGGCAGTGGCCTGTGCCGCGCCCAGCGCCGGATCCTTCACCAGCGCCGCGATCGCGTCGCGCTGAAAGACGAGGGCGATGATCAGGCCGACCAGCACGCCGGTCAGGATCGATGCGATGGCGGGCAGCTTGCGGGAGGCCATGTACACCACCACGGCCACGGGCAGCAGCATCAGGACGTTGATCTCGAAACTGGCCGTGAGGTCGGCCAGCGTGCCTTCGAGGCTGCCGCCGGAGGCATCCGGGTCGGTGTTCAGGCCCACCAGCACGAAGGCGACGAGCGCGAGCGTGAAGCTCGGTGCCGTGGTCCAGGTCATGTGGCGGATGTGGGTGAAGATGTCGATGCCGGTGACGGCGGGCGCCAGGTTGGTGGTGTCCGAGAGCGGCGACATCTTGTCGCCGAAGTAGGCGCCGGAGATGATCGCGCCGGCCGTAATCTCCACGGACAGCCCCATGCCCGCAGCGACCCCGATTAGGCCGATGCCGAGGGTGCCGGCCACGGTCCAGGAGCTGCCGATGGCCAGCGCCGTCACCGCGCAGAGCAGGCAGGAGGCGGGATAGAAAACGGCCGGGTCGAGCAGCTTGAGGCCGTAGTAGATCATCGTGGGCACGGTTCCGGAGAGCATCCACATACCGATCAGGCTGCCGACGGAGAACAGGATCATGATCGCGGGCAGCGCGGTGCTGATGCCGGCGACGATGTTCTCCTCGATCACCTGCCACCTGTGGCCGTTTTTGATGCCGACGATGGTGGCCAGCACGGCGCCGATCACCAGGGCGATCTGATTGGCTCCGCTCGAGGAGTCCGAGCCGAACAGGATCACCGAGAGCGCCAGCAGGCCGACGGTGATGCCGATGGTCAGGATCGTGTCCAGGCCGCTGGCCGGCCGGACTCCGGCGCCGCCGTCGGTGGGGCTGCGCTCGACGGCGCTGTTCGTGTCATCACTCATGCTGCGGGCCATTCTGGTCCATGTGCTGTGGAATGACACCTCCGGTGAAGAGCTGACATGCCGGCGCGTAGGTCTCCGTGACCAGCCGGGCCAGTGCCCGTTCCGCATCCGGCGGCGTGCTGCGACCCGCCAGTGCCGGTCCCAGCGGCACGCCGGAGGGATCGATGGCAACGCTCACCGTGAACACGCTGTCCAGCGGATCGTCGTCGAAGCCGTAGCGCAGATCGCTCGCCTGGAGAAAGGTGCCTGCCGATCCGGCGACGACGGCGTAGTGCGCCCAGCCCATGGCGAACCAGTCGAAGACCCGTCCGGCGCGGGTCCGAAGAAACGGCGCGTAGACCTCCCCGGCGGTTCGCGGCGCCGGATACCAGGTGATCTCGCATGGCGACCAGGTGGAGTAGAAGCCGACCCGATCCGCGTCGGCGGAACGAACGACGATGCGCCGCAGGTGAACCTGGAGAATGGTGGGAAACGCGCTCAGTCGCTCCCAGCCGATGCCGGCGGCGGAGAGCTGCGCTGCGGCAGCGGCTTCCGCCCGGACGTTCTGCAGCCAGCCGTATCCGAGATAGCCGGTCGAGATCGCGAGCGTCACTGCCGCCACCGTGGACGCGCGCAACCGCCGCCGCAGGCGTGGCAGCCAGGCGACCAGCAGACCCGCGCCCAGGAGCAGGGTGTAGACGGGATCGATGATGGGCATGGCGTTGATGGCGAACCGTGCATCCGAGAACGGCAGCATGAGCTGGGTGCCGTAGGGGGTGAGCAGGTCGAGCAGCGGGTGCGAGAGCAGCGCCAGGGTGATGACGAGCATCCAGCAGTTCCGTTCCCGTGCCCCTGTGTCCGGTCCTGCCCGTGCCGTCCACTTCCAGACCAGCCAGCCGAGCAGAGGGCCCACCACCGGCGCGAAAAACAGCGAGTGGGTGATCCCCCGGTGGGTGACAAGCTGATCCACGAAATCGCCGTTCAGCGAGAACAGCACGTCGATGTCCGGCAGCGCGCCCGCCAGGGCGCCATAGGCGGCCGCCCGGTAGCCCAGGGTCCGGTGCCCGACCACCTGGCCGACAACGGCCCCGAGCGCGGCCTGTGAGAAAGGATCCATGAATGCTCCCGATATCCGCGGTCAGTCGAGCGGCAGCGCCGTGGTGGACTTCAGCCGCTCCATGGCGAAGGACGACGAGACGTCGTGCAGCGGCACCACGGAGATCAGCTTCTTGTACACCCGGTCGTAGTCGGCGATGTCTTTGACCACGATCTTCAGCATGTAATCCGTGTCGCCGCTCATCCGGTAGAACTCCACCACCTCGGGAATCGCCGAGACGCCCTCGCCGAAACGTTTCAGCCACTGCTCGTTGTGCTCGTTGGTCTTGATCCCGACGAACACCGTCACGTTCAGGTCCAGCTTCTCCTGGCTCAGTAGGGCGACCCGCTTGCGGATCACGCCGCGTTCCTCCAGGCGCCGGGTTCGGCGCCAGCAGGCGTTGGCAGACAGGCCGATGCGCTCCGCGACCTCCGCATTGGACAGGCCGGCGTCCTCCTGCAGGAGGGCGAGGATGCGCACGTCCATTCGGTCAAGATCTTCCATGTTTCGCTGGTTGGTTGTGATGAAATGTCGTGAAACTCGGCTATGTGGCCACAAAAAGGTCGGAAATACTACCGTATTTGCAATAAAGTCAGCGGATACAGGTCTGCCGCGAGGGAACAGCCGATGAGCCTGATGGTCGCCCCGTTCTTCGATCCCGCCACGCACTCCTACAGCTATGTGGTGACGGAGTCCCGGAGCCGGACCTGCGCCGTGATCGACCCGGTGCTGAATTTCGACAAGGCCTCCGGGCGCGCGGACACCCGCTCGGCCGACGAGATCGTCGCCTACGTGAAGGCCAACGACCTGATCGTCGAGTGGCTGCTCGAGACGCACGTCCACGCCGACCACCTGTCCGCCGGGCGTTACCTGAAGTCCCGCTTCGTCTGCGCACAGATGGGCATCGGTGCCGGCGTGCGCCAGGTGCGGGCGCTGATCGACGCGTCGGCGAGGGATCCCGAGACCACCTTCGACCGCCTGTTCGAGGATGGCGACCGGATCTGCCTGGGTCACGCCACGGGACGGGTGATCGCCACCCCCGGGCACACGCCCGGATGCGTCAGCTACCGGTTCGAAGCGCTGGTCTTCGTCGGCGACACCCTGTTCATGCCGGACTACGGAACCGCGCGCTGCGACTTCCCGGGCGGGGATGCGCGCACGCTGTACCGGTCGGTGCAGCGCCTGCTGTCGCTGCCTGACCAGACCAAGCTCTTCATGTGTCACGATTACGGGCCCGGCGGGCGTGCGCCGGCCTACCTGACCACGGTGGCGGAGCAGCGCAGCCGGAACGTCCATCTGGGGGGCGGGATCACGGAAGACGCCTTCGTCGCCATGCGCACCCGGCGCGACGGTGAGCTCGATGCCCCGGCCTTGATGGATCCCGCCGTGGGCTTCAATCTCTCCGGCGGCACCTCTCCGGAGTTGCCCATCCCCGGAGGAAGCGGTCGCTGCGGCGCCCGGCACTTCCGGGCAGCCTGATACCGTCGCCTGGTCTGAGGGAGATAGTTATGAACCGCTCGCTGTTCCGTACGATTACCGTTGTTCTGCTGACGCTCGTCGCGCTGACGGCCCGGGCCGAAACGGCTGCCGGAAGCTACAGCCCCCATCTGGTACAGGTGGACGATCGCACCGTGATCGCCGGCCTGCTGGATCTGGACGCGCTGCATGCTGCCCACCCGGGCAGCGTGCTGGTCGTGGATCTGCGCACGCCGCCGGAAGGCACAGCCGCCGAGGCCGAGGCCGCGGCCGCGCTCGGCATCGACTACACCAACATCCCCGTGGCGGGTGCCAGCGTGGACCCGCTGCAGGTGGTGCAGCTGCGCGCCGCGCTGGACGATGCGGACGCCGACACCCTGGTGGTCGTGCACTGCGCGTCCGGCAACCGGGCCGGCATGCTCTGGGGCGCGCTGCAGGTTTCGGAAGGCGCCGTGCTCGCGGACGTGCAGGCCAGCCTCTCCGAGGTCCTCAACAAGGAGCCCACCATTCAGGGCCTGGAGGCCTACGCCCGGACGCTGAATGCCGACCAGTAGGGCCGCCCTCACCGCGGGCGGCCATCTCGGTCTCGTCCTCAGCGCGGTGGTCATCGGGCCGCTGATCGTGCTGGGCAATCCGGCGGTGGCGCTGCTGACCGGCGGCATCATCGCGCTCAGTCTGGATCGGGCGCCAGTGCCCCAGGCCAGCCGTTTCGGACGCTACGCGCTGCAGACGGCCATCGTGCTGCTGGGACTGAAGCTCGATCTGCAGACCGTCTGGTCGCTCTCTGCCACCTATACCTGGGGCGTGGCGGTGTTCGTGCTCGGGACGCTGGGGGTGGGGCTGCTGTATGCCCGGGCGCTCAAGGCAGAGCGCACGCCGGCGGCGCTGATCGTGGCCGGTACGGCCATCTGCGGCGGCACCACCATCGCGACCCTCTCGCCCGTCATCGGCGCGCGACCGCACGAGACGGCCGTGACGCTGAGCCTGGTGTTCCTGATGAACGTGGTGGCCCTGTTCACGTTCCCGCTGATCGGGCACTGGCTGTCGCTCTCCGAGCTCGAGTTCGGACTCTGGTCCGCACTCGCCATCCACGACACCAGCTCCGTGGTGGCCACCGCCGCCATCTACGGCGATCAGGCTGCCGAGGTGGCCACCACCATCAAGCTCGGCCGGACGCTGTGGCTGATCCCGCTGGTGCTGCTGGCGAGCCTGCTCTCCTCGAGCGCCGATGCCGGTGCCGGTACCCGTATCCGCATCCCCGGCTTCATCCTGGCATTCATCGCTGCCACGGTCGTAGGGTCGGTGCTGGCGCTGCCTGAGACGGTGGCGAGCGCTGCCGGCATGCTCTCCAAGGCGCTGCTCGTCTGCGCGCTCTATCTGGTGGGCTGCGAGCTGACCCGGGCCACGTTCAAGCAGATCCGCGGCCGCACCTTCTGGCTTGGCATCCTGCTCTGGCTGACCGCGGCGCCGCTGACCCTGGTCGTCATCATCAGCTTCCACTGAGCGCCTGATGCGCGTCGGATCGTGAAGGCGATCCGCGGGATCGGGAATATAGTTAGGCGAATTCGATTCTTCACGGCCGCGGCGGCCGGTCGTAAGGTGCGCACATGCACCGCTTCGCGCATCTCGACAAGCTCAGCCTGCTCGCCCTGCTGGCGTTCACCGGCTACCTGCTGCTGCCTCTTTTCGCCTGATTTTTCAGGGGTCGCTCACGCCCCGCTGAAGCCTCCGGCGCCGTGACTCACGTGCGTCTCGAAAGGCCTTGACAGCCCCAGACTCGGAGCCTAAAAGGGTCGCCATTGAAGACCGGTACCGCCAGTTACAGTCACGGGGTCGATGGCATCGATGAGCGATATCGAGGAAGAGTACGAGGACCAGGCAGAGGAAGATCTGGAGGAAGATCTCGGCGATGACGACGAGATCGAGGACCTCGACGACGACATCGACGACGACGATCTGGACGACGAGACCCGTGACGAGCTCAGAGCGGCAGAGGAGGCATTGAGCCAGAAGGAGCAGAACGCACGCTCGCTGGCGATCCGCCGGGCGCTGGAGGAGAGGGCGGAACGCCGGCGTCTGCACGATGATCTCGACTATCTGGACGACGACTGATCCGGTCATCGAGCAAGCCCATCGCCCCCGTCGTCTACGTCGTCACCGATCCCCTCTGCTCCTGGTGCTGGGGCATGTCCGGCGCCGTGGAGGAGGCGGTCCACCAGCTCCGCGAGGAGGTGACGTTCGAGCTGCTGCTCGGCGGCATCAACACCCATGCCACCCAGCCCATCGGTGAGTTCGGCCGTCGGCACCTGATGCACCTGTGGCGCGAGGTGAGCGCCACCACGGGCGTCAGCTTCGGCTACCGGCTCCCCGAGGCGTTCGTCTATAACTCCACGCTGCCGTGCATCGCCCTGGAAGCGTTCCGTCGCCGGGCGGGAACAGCACCGTTCGGCTTCCTGCATCGGCTCCAGCAGTGCCTGTTCGAGGAAGGCCGGAACACCACCTCGGTGGAGACCCTCGACTGGATCGCCAGGGAGTTCGGCTGGAACGCCGGCGAGCTGGTCGCTGAGCTCGAGGATACGACGCTCCAGGCGCGCGTGGCCGATCAGTTCGAAGGGTCCCGTCGCTACGGCACGAATGCGCTGCCGAGCGTGCTGCTGGAAACGGCGGGCGAGCGTCGGCTGCTGTTCGGCGGCTACGCGGATTCACAGATGATCGTGTCGCTGGTGCGACAGGCGCTCGATGCCCTGGAGGATCGTCCCCGGGCCCGTTAGGTTCCCCGGATGTGAACTAGAAGCGGGAAGCGATGGCGGGCCGGAAACGGTCCATGTCCACCAGAAACGAGTCGTGCCCCTGCCGGGAATCCATGCGTCGGAACTCCACGTCGGGCACGAAGGCCTTCAGCCCGATGGCCAGCTCCTCCTGCTGTTCCACTGGAAACAGGAAGTCGGTCTCCACGCCGATGATCATGGCCCGGTCGAGACCCACACGGGACAGCCCCTGGTGCAGGCTGCCACCATGGTCCGTGACGTCGAACAGATCCATCGCCCGCGACAGATAGAGGTAGCAGTTCGGATCGAAGGTACCGATGAACTTGTTGGCGTGAGCCTCCAGGTAGGACTCCACCTCGAAGTCGATGCCGAACGGTCCCTCATGGGCATTGCTGGCGCGCTCGCGACCGAAGCGCTCGGTCCACTCCTCCGCCGAGCGGTAGGAAATCATGCCGAGCTTCCGAGCCAGCCGCATGCCGTTGATCGGCCCCTGCTCGAACGGATACTCACCGTTTCGCCAGTCCGGGTCCGTGCGGATGATCTCGCGCTGCAGAGAGCGGATCGCGATGGAGAACGGCAGGCTGCGGGCGGCGGAGGAGATGGCAATGAGCCCGGCACTGCGGGCGGGGAAGAGCAGGCAGAAGGCCAGCGCCGTCATGCCGCCCATGGAGGCGCCAACCACGGTGTGCAGGCGTTCGATGCCCAGGTGGTCGATGAGCAGCGCACCACCCCTGGCGATGTCCTCGAGGCTCAGCACGGGAAAGTCCAGCCGGTAGTGACGGCCCGTCCGCGGATTGATGCTCGCCGGACCGGTGGAGCCGAAGCAGCTGCCGAGAGAATTGACGCAGACGACGAAATAGCGGTTCGTGTCGATGGGCTTGTCTGGCCCCACCATGTCCTCCCACCAGCCCGACGCGGGATCCTCGATGCTGCTGGCCACGTGCGCGGACGGCGACAGCCCGGTGAAGATGAGCACAGCGTTGTCCGCGCCGGCGTTCAGCTCGCCCCATGTCTCGTAGGCGAAGGTCGGCGAGACGATGGCGCCTCGCCGCATTCTGAACTCACCCTGATGCTCGTAGAGCCTGACCGCCGACATATTCTCTCCCGCAACGCCGCGGCCGGCCCCGCGGGGTGGGAGAGTCTATCACCTGCTACGGCGCTGAGAAGCAGGCGCGCGCGTGCTAGATTGGTGTGGAACGGTGGGAGGCAGGCAGCGATGGACATCCGGAAAGCGGTTGCGCACCTGGAGGCCGGGGACTGGGAAGCGGCGCATCGGATCGTGCAGGACGACGATGGTCCGCTCGCCGCCTGGGCGCACGGCATCGTGCACATCCTCGAGGGCGATATGGACAATGCCGGGTACTGGTACCGGCGAGCCGGCCGGCCGCTGCCTGACGCTGCCGCGGTGGACGGCGAGATTGCCGCGCTCAAGGCCGAGGTCGCGCGCCGGCCGTAACCGTCCGATGGTCCTCCTCGCGAAGGTTCCAGGTGGGTATTGTGAGGACTCTGCGGAGCCGGGATGATGACCGGCTGCTAGCGTTGCTGCATGAGGAGTATTGAGCGAGTGAAGGACGAGCTGTTGTTCGAAGGGCTGAAGGTGCTGGACGTGGGCACATGGATCGCTGCCCCGACCGTGGGTGCCATGCTGGCCGATCTGGGCGCCGACGTGATCAAGATCGAGCAGCCCGAGGTCGGCGATGCGTACCGCATCTACTACACGCTCCCCGTCTCTCCGGAGTCTGCCGTCAACTACACCTTTACGCTGGATTCCCGCAACAAGCGCTCACTCACCCTCAACCTCAAATCCCCGGAGGGCAAGGCCATTCTCGAACGCCTGATCTCCGAGTGTGACGTCTACATCACCAACCAGCCGCTGCCGATGCGACGGGCGCTGGGCCTCGACTGGGAACACCTCAAGCATCTCAACGAGCGGATGATCTTCGCGTCTCTCACAGCGTACGGTGAGGAAGGGCCGGAGAAGGACAAGGAAGGCTTCGACCTGGTGGCGTACTGGTCCCGTTCGGGACTCATGAACAAGATGCGCCACGCGGGCACCGAGCCGTTTCAGGCCATGGCCGGCATGGGCGACCACCCCACCGGCGTCGCGCTCTATGCCAGCATCGTCACCGGCCTGCTGAAACGGGAGCGCACGGGCAAGGGGATGCGGGTGCACACGTCGCTGCTCGCCAACGGACTCTGGTCCGCTTCCTGCTTCGCTCAGGCCGCCTGGGCCGCGGATGCGGATTTCTCGAAGATACCCGGTCAGCGCCTGACCACGGCCCTTTACGAGGCGAGCGATGGTCGCTGGATCCAGTTCTCCATGATCCGCAGCGTCGAGGATTTCGACCGGCTGATCATGGCCATGGGTCAGTTCGAGTGGCTCGCGGACGAGCGGTTCGCCACCGCGGAAAGCCGGATCGAACACGCGGCGGAGTTCACCGACATGATGCGCGCCGTGATTGCCGAGCGTACCGCGCGGGAATGGCTCGATGTGTTTCACGCGGAAGGGTTGCCCGTGGCGCTGGTGGCCGAGTTTCAGGACCTGCCCACCGACCCGCAGGTGCTCGCCAACAACATGGCCGTGGTGCCCGCCGAGGACATGGGGCTCGAGCGGGTGATCCGTGATCCCGTCAACGTGGATGGGGTGGGCCGGGTCGGTCCGAAGCGAGCGCCGGAGCTGGGCGAGCACACGGACGAGATCCTTGCGGAGATGGGCTACAGCGATGCGGATATCGCCCGGCTGCGGGAATCGGGCGTGGTCTGAGCAGAGAGGGGCGGGTGGGATCAGTAGGAGGCCGGCGATCTGAGCTCGATGTGCGTGACGTCGTCCAGGTCCAGGTCCTCCGGCAGCCGGTGGGGATGCTCCTCCATGTAGTTTCGTGTCACCACGAACCGCTGCAGGTCCTCGAAGGCCTCACGGCGATTGTTGAACGGACCACGTAACCCGTCGCGAATGTGGTAAAACCACTTGCCGAGGTCCCGAAAGAGGCGTTCTTCCCGGCGCTCGAAGGTGCCGGGAACCTCATCCGTTCTACGCATGACCCAGTCCATAGCCTGCCAACCTGATTTTCCAGCCGCGATGGGCTGCGTTGCTGATCTTGTGCGCTAACAGTATCGCCAACGGCGATCGCCGCGCTCGTCTCGATTTGTGAGGCGGATGTAAGAGAAGTGTCGAGCCAAGCTGCAGCAACGTCACGTCCGGTCTGGTCCCGGCGCGCGCTCGTGGTTGTGACGGTGCTGCTGGTCTGGGCGGGGCTCGAGCCTTTCGACTTTGCGCGCCCCAACGGGGTGAGCGCGGGCGGATCCGGTCTCGAGATCGAGGATTTCGGCCTGGCGGCCACCGCGTCGGAAATCGGCTGGTCCATGGGGCATACACCGACGCCCATGACCATCGAGGTGTGGATGACCAGTGGATCTATTGTGCCGGCGGATCGGGAACCGCGCGCCTGGCTCGTACTCCTGGACGACAGTCGCCTCACACCGCTCGGTTTCCGTCAGGAGGGTGCGGATCTGATCATCTGGGATGCGGTCACCAACCCAGGCGGCGATCGCTGGTACAACGATCGCCGCCTGCCCGGCGTGCTGCGGGCCGGTCAGCGACAGCATCTGGCCATCGTTTCCGGAGAGGGGCCGCCGCGGGTGTACGTGGACGGCCGTCCGGCGGCTGCGGAAGGCGGATTCGGCATCCCGCTCGCTCGTGCTGGTGAGCCGTTCGGGGGCCTCCTGGTGCTGGGCTCCGGCCCGCCCTGGGATACCGCCTGGTCGGGGGCATTCGAGGCGGTGGCGTTGTGGGGTCGAGTGCTCGCGGATGAAGAGCTCCGCGATCGGTCCGGATGGCAGACACCGGGCAAGGTGCTGCGCCATAGCCGTCACGAGGCGTTGATTGCCGCGTTCGATTTCTCCACACACGGCCGACGGTTCGAGAATCTGAGCGGTGGCGGCCAGGATCTGACGCTCCCCGAATTCTTCCGGCCACCCAAGCGTGTGGTGCTGGCGCCGCTCGACTTCGAAGGCTGGGACAGCCGCTGGTTTGCAACGGACGTGCTCCTGAATCTGGGCGGGTTCTTCCTCTTCGGCTATCTGCTCGTCCGCGCCGCGCCTGCGCGTCCTCGCGCGACTGCCGTCGTGCTCGTGGCCGCGGCGCTGGGATTCGGCTTGAGCCTGCTGTTCGAGCTCGTGCAGGTGTACATGGTGACGCGAAGCTCTACGGTGCAGGACCTCCTGCTCAACACTCTGGGAGGGCTTGCCGGCGCACTGTCCGCGCGGTGGAAGACACCGGAATGGTTGCGAACTTGAAACTATCCCGACTCTAAGTCAGATTATCGCCTTCACGGTTGAGAGCGAGATCAACCCCGGTGACGATCTATCTTGCCTGCCAGATGTGCCGAAGGGTTCTCCCATACCAACCGGACGCCGTGCCTCACCACTGCGAGCTCTGCGGCAGCGACCAGGTGGAGCAGCTCACCGACGCCGAGCTGCGGGTGCGCTTCGGCCAGGATCGGCCGAGGGAAGGGCGGGAGCAGCCCGACGAGGCATGAGCAACGTGACCGCGGCGAGGATCTGGCGAAAGAGGCGGTGTCCAGATCGAAGCAGGTCTCTGACAGGCAGATCTCCAAAAAGCAGGGCTTTCCGGCGCGGCTGCAGCACCGATACGCGTACTATGGCGCGCTCTTCGCCGCGGGGAGATCGAACGCGCCCTGGGTCTCGAATCGCACGCTGTCGAACATCGAGCGATTGAGCTTGCCCGTGAGCTCGTAGTCGATCTTCTCGACGGGCTTGCCCGACACCACGCCGAGCCCCTGCAACACCATCCGAAACGCCGACGCCGTGATCGGCACGGCGACGACGGCTTCGCCGAAGCGCGGAACGGTGCCCTCCGTGTCGCTGACGCCGGTCGCGAACGTCTCGCCGAGCACGCGCATCTGCAGCGCGACGCCGTTGTAGTCGACTGCGACATCGTTCGGATTCTGCACACGCAGCTTGACCAGCAGCCGGAGCTCCAAGCCTTCGCTCGGCAGCGGCTCGATTCCCGCGACCGAGATCTGCAGGGGATCGCGCATCTGCATCGACGTGCAGCCCCCGAGCAGCAGCAGCAAGAGCACGATCGTGTTCGAATACCGGATCGGTCGCGTCGTCATCGGGGGTTCCTTGCCGTTGGATCCAAATACAGCGCGTTGGAAACGAGCAGCAGCGCGCCTGACGCATGCCGCGCTTCGGCGCGAAGCTATCCAATCTTGCCATCGCCGTGCAAGAGGTGTGTGAGCATCGTCTCTTTCAAGATGCGCGCGTCCGGATCGTTACGCACCCGCAGAAGAGGCGAAAGGCGCAGCGCGCCTTTCACTGATCGATGCCGGTATCGTCGTGCGTCACTGGATCTGCAGTGGCAGACACCAGTTGTTCCACCAGTTTCCACCATCGATGCTGCTCTCCGGCACGCCGTAGGGTGCGCGCAGCGGATCGGCCACCCCGCAGGTCTGGTTGGAGCGCAGCGTCGAGGCGCCGTTGACGTCGAGCTTGACGGTGGTGGCCGAGCCGAGCTCGATGCCGTGATAGTAGGGGATGCGCAGGCCCGTGAAGACGTAATTGCCGTAGATCTCGATCTCCGCATTGTTCTCCACGCGGATGCCGGAGAAGCGTCTCGGATAGCCGGTGGGATAGGTTCGCACGATCGTCGACGCGGTGTCTCCGAAGATCTGATTCTCGCGGATCACGTTGTCGCTCGCAATTCCCGAACCGCTCACCACGATCGGCTCCTCGACGGCGTAGAGCACGTTGCGCTCGACGCGGTTGGCGCGGCTGAGGTCTTCGTTCGTGGCCTGCCAGGAATTGTTGTGAAGGTGGAGCCCCATGCCGCCGAACTGACCCCGGCCGTTGAAGATGTTGTCGGTGATGCTCAAGTGGCGCGCGCCCCAGCTGGTGTACAACCCGATCGCATAGCCGGTGGACGTACCCGGCAGATCGAATCGATTCCCGGCCACCACGGTCCTGTCCGCGACGCTGAGCGCCAAGCCGATGATATCCGCTGCAAACGTGTTCCGGCTGATCACGGAATCGCGCACGATGCCGAGGTGGGCGCCGATCTGGCCGCCGTAGAACTTCATGCGCTGAATTCGGATACCGCTGAGCACGGCCGATACCGTGCCACTCCCGGCGAGGCCGTTCTCGAAGCCGTTGATCACACCGTCGTGCACGGTGACGTTGCTGAGGCCCGGATCGAGGCGCACGCCGTCTTCGATGGGCGTCGCTCCGGCGTCGTTCAGCGCGTAGCGACGAAAGTCGATGTCCACGTCGCTCACGTGAACGTGGATCGCCGCGCCGGAGTGAATCGAATTCGTCTTCACCCCGAACTCCTTAGGTGTGGGCAGAAGGACGATCGCGGGCGGTGTCGCGTTGAGGTCGGACGCGAGGCAGTATCTGCCGGGGGAGACGATGTGATAGGTACGTTCCTGCACGTCCCGCGAGTAGATCATCGTGCAGAGTGAGTAGACGGGCGATACGGCCACGAGTGGCGTGGAAGTGACTGTGGCGTCGAGCGTGCCCGCCGACTGGAGAAGCGTGTCGGCCCACGCGGGGGCCGTGAGCGCGAGACCAACCGATGTGACGAGGCAGAGCAGCGGGCTCCTACGTCGGGTTCCGTTGCGAAGTGATGCCATGGCAGGCTGTCCTGTTCCTGATAGATGCCCGTTGAGTCACGAGCACCCGGCAACGGGTTCAAATGAGCGCTGCCGTCGTGACAGCGATGCTGCCGGTCGCCTCCTTTGACATATTGATGCCTGGTCAGTACATTCTGATGTCATGCGCACCACCGTACGTCTTGACGAGGAACTGCTGAAGGAGGCCAAGCGTCAGGCCGCCGAGTCGGGCATTACTCTCCAGGCCATCATCGAGGAGTCGTTGCGGGAAAGATTGGCGCGGGGGCGCGGTCCGCAACCGGCGCGACGACCTGTCCGCCTGAAGACGACCGGCACTGGCGGGGTGTTGGCTGGCGTCGATCTTGACGACTCCGCCTCGTTGCTGGACGCAATGGAAGAAGGTGGTTGATTCTTCCCGACGTCAACGTGCTGGTGTACGCACACCGAACGGACGCCAGGGACCATGAGTCTTACCGAGGCTGGCTGGAGTCGGTGATCAACGGCGACTCAGCCTATGGAATGAGCGATCTCGTGCTCAGCGGATTCTTGCGTGTGGTCACGCATCCGCGAGTGTTCAAACGGCCGAGCTCCCTGGCGGACGCGATGACATTCGCAAATCAGCTTCGTGACCAGCCCAACAGTGTGCCCGTCGTTCCCGGAAGCACGCACTGGCGGACGTTCTTACGCCTGTGCACTGAGGCAGACGCGAAAGGCAATCTGGTGCCGGATGCGTACTATGCGGCGCTGGCCATTGAGCATGGGTGCGAGTGGATCACAACGGATCGGGATTTCAGTCGTTTCAATGGATTGAAGTGGCGTCACCCGCTGTCATGAGCAGAACCGTCGACCACAGTCGACGGTAAAGCGATTGTCTAGTACGGTCGACACCACGAACGGCACCATCAATGGTCTGCCCCAGGTGTTGTCTCGGTCCCGCTTTCAGCGATCGCCATCCCCCAGCTTGTCATGCATCTGCTCAATGAGCGGTGTAGGCAGCTGCGCCCCATTGCTGCAAGGTGGCAATGGCGGAAGAGGTAGGAGTCGAACCCACCAAGCGCGTAGTCGCACTTCAACGGCTTTGAAGGCCGCGCGCCCCACCGGGGACGATGCTCTTCCGCGGGCGACTATAGCATCCGCAGACGTCTT
This sequence comes from Pseudomonadales bacterium, assembly GCA_050185825.1. Classification (GTDB taxonomy): domain Bacteria; phylum Pseudomonadota; class Gammaproteobacteria; order Pseudomonadales; family Azotimanducaceae; genus SZUA-309. The sequence continues at coordinate 21,806 of JBFWZA010000005.1, forward strand.
GTCAGGTGCCGGGACGCCGGAATGCCACCTGGACCCGAAGCGTCGTGTTGGGCGTCGGTTCCCGAACCGTGAAGCCGAGCGAGTGATACTGCCGATCCACCGCGGCGTCGATGGGGCAGACGATCTTGATCTCGCCCCGACCCTGCAGCGCCGACAGCCGGGTCTGGTCGAAGCGGCCGTGGAAAGCGCATTCCTGCGTCACCGCGGTCAGCCCCTCCACGGCGATCTCCCAGCTCGCGGTTCTCGGATCGGGGCGGAAGGTCAGCGTCAGCTCGCCGGGGCCCACCACGTCGCCGGTGCAGGTGTCCTTGTCCTCGGCAATCAGCAACAGGTCGCAGCGGAACGCCTCCACGGAGCCGAGTGGCGCTGGAGCAGAGGCCTCTGGTGTAGGCGTGGGTGAGTCGCAGCCGAGGAGCAGAAGCGCGAGAGCGGCGCAGACGAGGTTCGACGATCGGGTCAGTCTGCTCATGAGGTCGGATACTCGCCCACGATCTTTCTCAGATCGCCGTCGCGGCGGGTGAAGCCGGTGCGGTCGAAGTGCTCGAGCACCTCGATGGCCACGTTGCGGCCGATACCGCTGGCATCGCGATACTGGCGCACCGTGAATGGCCCATCCGCATCCAGCGTGCGGGCGACGGCGGCCAGGGTCGCAAGGTGTGCGGGCAGGTAATAGCGGGAGTCGCTGATCCGGACGAGCTGCTTCTTCGTCACTAGCGGATGCAGGCGCTTGGCCAGGTCGCCTGGCCCGAGGCGGAACCGTTTGGCCATGTCGCCGAGGCTCGGCGGCTGCGGCTGATCCAGCAGCGGGGCGACGCGGTCGAGCCATTGCCGTTCCGCATCCGCCAGGACGACCTGATGCGCGGCGGGCCGGAAGCGGCCGGATTCGGAGACGAGCTTGCCGGCTGCGACCAGCTCGGCGAGCACCACGGGCAGCAGCGGTCCGGCGGGTGAGTCGATCTCGCTCTGCTTGAGTCCCTGCAGCGACGAATCCTCACGATGCCGCGCCTCGATGAAGGCAAGCACCTCATCCCGCCAGCCGGACCAGGTGGCGCGGGCGATGGCCTCACCATTGACGGCAATGGCCTCAACATCTGCCAGAAGCGCATCCATGGCGGCTGCATCGAGCCCCCAGTTGTCGCGAAACACCGCGAGCGTCACCGGCCCCATCGCCAGGTGTGCCTCCAGGGAGGCGCGCGGATCCGGCATTGCGTCCGCCGCCAGCCGGCCGACCCGTACACCCGCACGCCGGCGGCCACCGGCAGGGCGGATCGACACCACCCGGGCGCCCCCCAGAGTCCGATCGAGACCCTGGTCCCGGATCACCAGGCGGTCGTCCCGCCTGACCAGCAGCGGTGTGTCGGTTTCGAGCTCGACGAGGGCGGACATGCCGGGCTGCACCCGGTCGCTCGTGAGCAGAGCGATGTGTGCCGTGGTGTGTGTGGTGGCATGGTAGACGTGCACCGGCAGCCAGTGGCGCACCGCCCGAGGGAAATCGTCCAGCACGGAGAGCATGACGGTGAACGAATCGCTGCCGGGATCCGTGCTGCCCGCCAGCCACTGACCGCGGCCGAGCTCGTCCACCTCCACACCGGAGAGGTTCAGCGCCGTTCGCTCGCCCGTGCAGGCCTCGGCCACGGTTTCGTCCTGGGCCCGCACGCCCTTCACCCGCACCGTCTTCATGGCGGGTAACAGGGTCAGGGTGTCGTCCACACGGACGTTACCGGAATGAATGGTGCCGGTAACCACCGCGCCCGCGCCGCTGATGGTGAAGGCGCGATCGATGGGCATCCGGAAGACGCCACCGTCGCCGGCTGCAGCGTGCTGCGCGTTCACGGCGAGCAGCCGTTCCCGCAGCGCGTCCACCCCTTCGCCGGTGGCGGTGGAGGTCTCGATGACGGGTGACCCCGCCAGACAGGAGCCCTCGATGAGCCGCTGGACCTCATCGAGGGCGGCGGCCCGCCGCTCGGAGCTCACCCGGTCGCACTTGGTGAGCGCCACGGTTCCGCTTCGCACGCCGATCAGCTCGAGAATCTGCAGGTGCTCGCGACTCTGGGGCATCGGTCCGTCGTCGGCGGCCACCACCAGCAGCGCGTGCTGATCGGCGGAGACCCCGGCCACCATGTTGTGAATGAAGCGGTGGTGACCCGGGACGTCGACGAAGCCGAGTCGGCGCTCGCCGTCCTTGAGATAGGCGAAGCCCAGATCGATGGTGAGACCCCGGGCCTGCTCCTCGGCGAGGCTGTCCGTGTTGACGCCTGTCAGCACCCGGACGAGGGACGTCTTGCCGTGGTCCACGTGGCCGGCGAGGGTGACGATCATGACGCGTCGACGAGGCTGCCGAGATTGGCGACGAGCTCGTCCAGGCGCTCGGCGCCGCGCGTGTCGAGCCAGATGCGACCCTGGTGCAGGCGCCCGATCACCGGCACGGGCAGATCCCGCAGGCGGCCGAGGAGGGTGCGCACCCGGGCTCCGTCGTCGTGATGCAGCGTGACCGCGACGCCGGGCAGGCGCTGGGCCGGCAGCGAGCCGCTGCCGATCTGACACTCGGATTCCTCGATGGCCACGGTGAATGCCGGCAGGTTTGCCGTGAGTGCATCACGGATACGTTCGGCACGGCTCGTGAGCGTCCCGAGGTCCGTGGTCAGGGTGGCGAGCAGGGGCAGCGTCTCCGGGAGCCGGTCCGGGTCCTCGTAGAGCGCCAGGGTTCGCTCGAGGAATGCCAGCGTCAGCTTGTCCGGCCGCAGCGCCCGCTTCATGGGATTCTGCTTCAGCGCGTCGACCAGGTCGCGGCGACCGACGACGATGCCTGCCTGGGTGGCGCCGAGCAGCTTGTCGCCGCTGAAGGTCACCAGGTCTGCGCCTTGGGACAGCACCTCCTTGGGCATCGGCTCGTGGGGCAGGCCGTAACGGGCCAGGTCCACGAGCGTCCCGCTGCCGAGGTCCACAGCCAGCGGCAGGTCGTGCGCGTGGGCGAGGGCGGCCAGCTCGCTCACCCCGACCTCGCGCGTGAAGCCGCCGATGTGGTAGTTGCTCGGGTGCACCTTGAGCAGCATGCCCGTGTCGGGTCCGATCGCGGCCTCGAAGTCCCTGAGGTGGGTGCGGTTGGTGGTGCCCACCTCCGCCAGCCGGCAGCCGGAGCGGGTCATGATGTCCGGCAGCCGGAAGCTGCCGCCGATCTCGATCAGCTCGCCCCGGGAAACCGGCACGGCCCGATCGAGTGCCAGCGTGTTCAGCACCAGCATCAGCGCGGCAGCACCGTTGTTGACCACGGTGGCGGCCTCGGCGCCGGTGAGCAGCGTCAATCTGTCCTCCACGAACTGCTCGCGGTTGCCGCGCCTGCCGCTTGCCAGATCGTATTCCAGGTTCATCGGTCGGGTGACAAGCGGCTCGACGCTCCGGTAGAGCGCCTCGCTCACGAGCGCCCGGCCGAGATTGGTGTGCAGCACGGTTCCGGTCAGGTTGAAGACCGGGGTGTAGGCCGCGCGGGCGAGGCGGGCGTGCACCTCGGCGGCGTAGGCAGCGGGGTCCGCGGCCCAGTCCGGCGCGTTTCCTTCACTTCGCCAGCCGCTCTGCAGCTCACGCAGCGTTGCCTTCACCCTGAGCTCACCGTGGGTGCGGACGCACGCGGCGAGCCGCTCCGATTGGAGCAGCCGATCGATGCCCGGCAGGTCCCGGAGCGCCGTTGCCATCAGATCACTTCCAGACCGTCGGCGTCCGGGAGGTCGGGGAGGGCGGAGGCCGGTTGCTGCTGGTACCAGTAGGCCACGGAGGCGATGTCGTCCTGCAGGGGCAGGTAGCGGCGGCCGCTCCGCCAGCCGAGCGCCTGCATGGTCACCTTGAGGCGCTCCTGGAAGCGGATGGGGTCCGGGATGTGCCAGCGGTACATGCCGAAGCGCTGCTGGGAGCCGAACCGGCCCGTGGGCTTGATGACCTGGTGCAGCCCCGCGTAGGGCGTGGAGAAGCGCTCGTAGCCCTGCTCACGATCCTTGGCCAGGAAGCAGTAGGAGCCGCAGAAGTAGTCCTCGGTGCCGGTGCCGCAGATCGTCGGGAAGTCCGCGTCGTCGTCGATGTAGAACTTCGCCTCGCCTTCTCCCCACCAGCCCCGGTTGTTCGATCCCCAGGCCATGTAGGTGCCGACGTAGTGGCCGGTACCTGCCACGTCGAGCAGGGTGAACACGTCAGCGTACGGCAGCGGGTTCACCCGCCGGAAGTGGGCGTGGAAGTAGCCCCGGTCCGCTTCCACGTCGGTGAGCGTGTAGTTGATCTGGTAATAAAGGGTGACCTCTTCGGAGGACAGGTTCTCCAGCGTCAGCCGGGCGCGTTTCCGGAACGGCATCTCCCAGTAGCTGTTGAAGCCGCTGCCCGGGTTCACGCAGATCGCGAGCGAGCTCAGCGGATCGTACTCACACCAGCCCATGCAGAAGAAGTCGGCGAGCGGGCAGAGGATGGACGGCTCCTCCGCGTCGTCCCACCAGGCCCTGAGCACCTGCTGGCGCCAGTTGCCGGTGGGGGTGAGCCAGATCTGCTGAATGGCACCGGCACCTTCGATGTGGGCGAGCTCGAAGGTGCCGCCGGCGGGGATGCGAACGGATGGCGAGATCTTCCAGCCGAGCCCGAGGTCGCGGGCGGCCTCGGCGCCGGTCCCTTCTTTGGCACGACCACCACCGCCGGGAGCGCCATCGAAATTTTCCGGGCTGATCGAGTAGGTGCGGGCACCGGACAGCCGCGCCAGGTTGCCCAGATGCAGCCCCAGGCCGTTGAAGTCGGACATCCCACGCTCCCAACCGTCGATCGTAGAGCCGGGGAGTGTACCGGATTGGCGGCCGGGCCCAAGAGGCCGGCCGCTGCCCGATGGGTCAGGCGTTCAGCGCTTCGCCAGCGGCACGTAGTCCCGCTTGGTGGCGCCCGTGTAGAGCTGCCGCGGACGACCGATCTTGTAGGGCCCGCTGATCATCTCGTTCCACTGGGCGATCCAGCCCGGCGTGCGGCCGGTGGCGAAGATCACGGTGAACATCTCCGTCGGGATACCGATGGCCTTGAGGATGATGCCGGAGTAGAAGTCCACGTTCGGGTAGAGCTTCTTCTCCACGAAGTAGTCGTCTTCGAGCGCGATCTTCTCGAGCTTCTGGGCCAGGCGCAGGATGGGGTCGTCTTCCACGCCGAGCACGTCGAGCACCTCGTGACAGGTCTGCTGCATGACCTTGGCGCGCGGGTCGTAGTTCTTGTAGACCCGGTGGCCGAAACCCATGATCCGGAACGGGTCGTCCTTGTCCTTGGCCTTCTTGACGTACTTGCCGATGTTCTTCTCGTCGCCGATTTCGGCCAGCATGTTGAGCACCGCCTCGTTGGCGCCGCCGTGCGCGGGGCCCCAGAGGGCGGCGATGCCGGACGCGATGCAGGCGAACGGATTGGCGCCCGTGGAGCCGGCCAGGCGCACGGTGGAGGTGGAGGCGTTCTGCTCGTGGTCCGCGTGGAGCAGGAAGATCCGGTCCATGGCCTTGGCGATCACCGGGTTGACCTTGTACTCCTCGCAGGGCGTGGCGAACATCATGTGCAGGAAGTTCTCCGCGTAGTCCAGGTCGTTACGCGGATAGATGAACGGCTGCCCCTGAGAGTATTTGTAGCTCATGGCCGCCAGCGTGGGCATCTTTGCGATCAGGCGGTGGGCGGTGATCACCCGGTGGTGGAAATCGTCGATGTTGAGCGAGTCGTGGTAGAACGCGGACAGCGCGCCGGTGACCCCGCACATGATGGCCATGGGGTGAGCGTCCCGCCGGAAGCCCCGGAACAGGAAGGCGAGCTGCTCGTGCACCATGGTGTGACGCTTGATCGTGGTCACGAACCGCTCTTTCTCTTCCTTCGTCGGCAGCTCGCCGTTCAGCAGCAGGTAGCAGAGCTCGAGATGGTCGGAGTGCTCCGCGAGCTGCTCGATGGGGTAGCCGCGATGCAGGAGCACGCCGGCGCCGCCATCGATGTAGGTGATGGCCGATTCGCAGGAGGCAGTGGAGACGTATCCGGGGTCGTAGGTGAAGTACCCCTCTGCCGTCAGCTTGCCCACATCGATGACGTCGGGCCCCGTCGTCCCCGAGAGGATCGGCAGCTCGATCGTCTTGCCATCGATGGTCAGCTGGGCAGTCCTGCCCGTGGAATCACTCATGTGTCCTCCCGCAAGGATGAAAAACTGGGGCACCCGACTGGCCGTAGACCGTTCGAGGGCGCATCCGCCGAGGGCGCATCTGCGCCCCGAGCGACGCCGGATTCGTCCGTCACCGTCGGGCTGATTATTGGTCTTGTCGGCGATCAGGGAGCGTATAAACGGCGATGGCGGTTGTCAATTCAGCAGCGCTCATCAGCCGCGAGTGTGCGGCCTGGGTCTCTCAACCGGCGTCCTGCCTGTACATTTCCGGGACTAGGCGACTAAAATCCGCTGACAGTTTCGTTGCGCTGTTTTCCGTTCCCGCACCCCGGATCGGGTCGGCCGAAGGCGCCGCGACGGCTGTCACGCCGTATTGATCCAGTACAATGCAGTCTGATCGGGATTCCCGGCCGGCAACACCCAGCGGGCCGGGAACAATGACTCGTTTCCCCGGAATACGCTGCGGCTGAGAAACAGAGCAAACAGAGAAACGCGACATGAGAGTCGAGACATGAGTGCTGCGAATCGAGCTGCCAACAGAAAAGAAAGACCCGTATACATCTCCCTCACCCAGTTCAAGTTCCCGATCACGGCGATCGCGTCCATCACCCATCGGATCACGGGCGTGCTGCTGTTCCTCGGGATCGGCTACCTGCTGTGGCTGCTGAGCCTGGCGCTGGAGTCGCCGGCGGGATTCGCGCAGGCCGCTCACGCGCTCGAGGCGCCGTTCGCCAAGCTGGTGCTCTGGGCCGTGCTCGGCATGCTGATCTTCCACATCCTGGCCGGCGTCAAGCACATGATCATGGACTTTCACATCGGTGACAGTTTCGAGGCCGCCTCAGCCGCCTCCTATGCCGTGTTCGCCCTCACCGTGGTGATCACCCTCCTCGCAGGAGCATGGATATGGTAAGCAGCATCAGCAGCCTGACCGGCAACGGCCTGGCCGACTTCGTCGTCCAGCGCGTCACCGCCGTCGTGCTCACCCTTTATACGCTCTGCGTGGTGGGCTTCTTCCTGACCAACCCGGACGTGGACCATGTTGCGCTTAGGGCTTACTTCGCGTCCGTGCCGATGCTGCTGTTCAGCACCCTGATGGTGCTGTCCACGGCGGCCCACGCCTGGATCGGCATGTGGACCGTGGGCACCGACTACATCCGCGACCACTACTTCGGCAGGCATTCCACCGCCTTCCGGATGGTCTACCAGGGCGGCTGCCTGCTCATCCTGTTCGTGTACGTGGTGTGGGCCCTGCAGTTGTTCTGGAGCCTGTGATGCGCGTTACCGGCACATCGGCTTCCTGAGGAGAGAGTAAAGTGGCGAGCATTCGCAGAATGGATTTCGACGGCGTGATCGTCGGCGGCGGCGGCGCCGGGATGCGGGCATCCCTGCAGCTGGCGCAGTCCGGCCTGAAGACGGCCGTGATCACCAAGGTTTTTCCCACCCGTTCCCACACCGTGTCCGCGCAGGGCGGGATCACCTGTGCCATTGCCAGCGACGATCCGGACGACGACTGGCGCTGGCACATGTACGACACCGTCAAGGGATCGGACTACATCGGCGACCAGCACGCCATCGAGTACATGTGCAGCGAGGGTCCCCAGGCGGTGTTCGAGCTCGAGCACATGGGCTTGCCGTTCTCGCGCACCGAGTCCGGCCGTATCTACCAGCGCCCCTTCGGTGGGCAGTCGAAGAACTTCGGCAAGGGCGGCCAGGCGGCGAGAACGTGCGCCGCGGCGGACCGCACGGGCCACACCCTGCTGCACACCCTTTATCAGGCCAACCTGAAGGCAAACACCACCTTCCTGAACGAGTGGTTCGCGGTGGACCTGGTGAAGAACCAGGACGGGGCCGTGGTGGGCCTGATCGCCATCGATCTGGAATCCGGCGAGGTGGTGTTCGTCCACGCCAAGGCCACCGTGCTCGCCACCGGCGGCGCGGGCAGGATCTACGCCAGCACGACCAACGCCCACATGTGCACGGGGGACGGCTCCGGCATGGCGCTGCGCGCGGGTTTCCCGGTGCAGGATCAGGAGATGTGGCAGTTCCACCCCACGGGCATCGCCGGGGCGGGCGTGCTCGTCACCGAGGGCTGCCGCGGCGAGGGCGGTTATCTGGTCAACAAGGACGGTGAGCGCTTCATGGAGCGTTATGCGCCTACCGCCAAGGACCTGGCGGGCCGAGACGTGGTCGCCCGGTCCATGATCCTGGAAATTCTCGAGGGCCGCGGTGTGGGCCCGAATGCCGATCACGTGCTGCTGAAGCTCGACCATCTGGGAGAGGACGTGCTGAACAGCCGACTCCCCGGCATCCTCGAGCTGTCCCGCACGTTCGCGCACGTGGATCCGATCAAGGAGCCGATCCCGGTGGTGCCGACCTGCCACTACATGATGGGCGGAATCCCCACCGGCATCACCGGCCAGGCGCTGGCCCAGAATGGCAGCGGCAACGATGTGGAGATACCCGGGCTGTATGCCGCCGGCGAGGCGGCCTGCGTGTCGGTGCACGGTGCCAACCGGCTGGGCGGTAACTCGCTGCTGGACCTGGTGGTCTTCGGCCGCGCGGCGGGCAAGCACATCGAGGAGGTCATGCGCCAGGGCGTGTCCTATCGCGAGCCGTCGGATTCGGATCTGGAGCAGGCCCAGGCGCGGCTCGCGCGCTGGAACGAATCCACAGGCGGTGAGTCCGTCGCCGACCTGAAGCGGGAGCTGCAGCGGGTGATGCAGGAGAGCTTCGGGGTGTTCCGCACCGAATCGCACATGCAGGAAGGCATCCGCAAGCTCGCCGACCTGCGCGAGCGCATCGGCCGCGCCCACCTGACGGACAAGAGCGCCGTATTCAACACCGCGCGGATGGAAGCGCTCGAGCTCGACAACCTGCTGGAAGTCGCCGAAGCGACGGCGATCACGGCGGAGGCGAGAAGGGAGAGCCGGGGCGCCCACGCGCGGGACGACTACCAGACACGCGATGACGAGAACTGGCTCTGCCACAGCCTGTACTTCCCGGCCGAGAAGCGGGTCGGAAAGCGGGCGGTGAACTTCGCGCCGGAAACCATGGCGGCGTTCGAGCCGCAAGAACGGAAGTATTGAGGGATTAGAGGAACGACGAATGCAGGTTAGCGTTTACCGGTACAACCCGGACGTCGACGAAGTGCCCGCCATGCGGGAGGTGAGCATCGACCTGCCGCAGGGTAAGGATCTGATGGTGCTCGACGTGCTCGAGCTGCTCAAGGATCAGGACCCGACCCTTTCCTACCGGCGCTCCTGCCGGGAAGGCGTGTGCGGCTCGGACGGTATCAACATGAACGGCAGGAACGGTCTGGCGTGCATGACGCCGGTGTCCGAGGTGGCCAAGGGCGGCAAGCTCGTGCTGCGGCCGCTGCCGGGGCTGCCGGTGATCCGGGACCTGGTGGTGGACATGACCCAGTTCTACACCCAGTACGAGAAGATCACGCCCTATCTCATCAACCACAAGCCGCCGCCGGCTCAGGAACGACTCCAGTCCCCGGAAGACCGGGCGAAGCTCGACGGTCTCTACGAGTGCATTCTGTGCGCCTGCTGCTCCACCTCCTGCCCATCGTTCTGGTGGAATCCGGACAAGTTCATCGGTCCGGCAGGGCTGCTGCAGGCCTACCGGTTCCTGGCGGACAGTCGGGACACGGCCACCGCCGAGCGGCTGGCGGACCTGGACGATCCCTACAGCGTGTTCCGTTGCCGCGGCATCATGAACTGCGTCAGCGTCTGCCCCAAGGGCCTGAACCCCACCCGGGCCATCGGCAAGATCCGCACCATGCTGCTGCAGCAGGGCACCTGATGCCGTCGAATCGGTCGCCGGGGCTCAAGAAACCGGGCCCGGCGGCCGACATTTGTCCTGGGCAACTTTGTTCTGGGCGACTATGCCCTGGGCGAGAACGGAGCTGAAATGGCCGAATCCTTTCTGGAACGCATGCAGAAGAGTTCCCACATGGCGGGGAACAACGTTGCCTACATCGAGTCGCTCTACGAGTCCTTCCTCGAGGATCCGAACAGCGTTCCGGTGGAGTGGCGCGAGTACTTCGAGAAGCTGCCGCGGGTCGAATCCGCCATCCAGGCCGACGTCCCACACTCCACGGTGATCCAGCACTTCGAGCGGCTGGGCCGCAACCGGCTGAAAGCCCGGCCGGAACGCGAAAGCACCATGGTGGTGAACGCCCACGAGCGCAAGCAGATGCGGGTTCAGGATCTCGTGGCCGCCTACCGTCATCGCGGCCACAAGAAGGCGGCCATCGACCCACTGGGACTCATGGAGCGCCCGGTCACCCCCATTCTGGATCTGGCCTATCACCATCTGGGTCCGGCGGATCTGGACGAGACCTATCACACCGGTACGTTCCACTACGGCCAGGGCACTGCCAAGCTCGCAGAGATCGTGCAGGCGCTGGAGCGCACCTACTCCAGCTCCATCGGCTTCGAGTACATGCACATCGTGGACGCGGGCGAGCAGCTCTGGGTGCAGCAGCGGATCGAGAGCGTGCGTGCGCACCCGGCCTACTCCAACGCGCAGAAGCTGGCCATCCTCGAGCGTCTCACCGCCGCGGAGGGCCTGGAGAAGTACCTGCACGGCCGCTATCCCGGCACCAAGCGGTTCGGCCTGGAAGGTGGCGAGAGCCTGATCCCCATGCTCCACGAGATGCTGCAGCGGCTGGGGTCCCACGGCATCATCGAGACCGTCATCGGCATGGCGCACCGCGGTCGTCTGAACGTGCTGGTGAACATTCTCGGCAAGGCGCCCGGTGTGCTGTTCGACGAGTTCGACGGCAAGATGCCGGACGTGGACGTGGAGGAGACCGGTGACGTGAAGTATCACCAGGGCTTCTCCACCAACGTCATGACGCCGGGTGGCGAGATGCACCTGGCGCTCGCGTTCAACCCTTCGCATCTGGAGATCGTCGGCCCGGTGGTGGAGGGCTCCGTCCGCGCCCGGCAGGACCGCCGCAAGGACAGGACCGGCAAGAAGGTGGTGCCCATCCTCATTCACGGGGATGCGGCGTTTGCGGGGCAGGGCGTGGTGATGGAGACGTTCCAGATGTCCCAGACCCGCGGCTACCGCACGGGTGGCACGATCCACGTGATCATCAACAACCAGATCGGCTTCACCACCCATCGTCAGGACGACGCCCGCTCCACCGAGTACTGCACCGAGGTGGCGAAGATGGTTCAGGCGCCCATCTTCCACGTCAACGCAGACGATCCGGAGGCGGTGATCTTCGTGACCCAGCTCGCCGCCGACTACCGCATGGAGTTCGGCAAGGACGTGGTCATCGATCTGGTCTGCTACCGGCGCCGGGGTCACAACGAGGCCGAGGAGCCCATGAAGACCCAGCCGATCATGTACGACAAGATCCGCTCCCACCCCACGACCCGGTCGATCTACACGGACCGGCTGGTGGAGGAGGGCGTGGTGACCGCCACCCAGGCGGACGACATGGTGGAAACCTACCGCAAGGCGCTGGAGAGCGGCGGCCACGTGGCGCTGTCCCTGGTTCAGGAACCCAACGTGAACCTGTTCGTGAACTGGGCCCCCTACCTGGGTCACGACTGGAACACACCGGCGGATACCAGCTTCCCGCTGGACCGGCTCCGGGATCTGGCCGGCCGGCTGGAGACAATGCCGGACGGATTCGTCCTGCAGCGCCAGGTGCAGAAGATCCTCGAGGACCGGCACAAGATGGCGGCCGGGGCCATGCCCATCAACTGGGGCTTCGCGGAGATCATGGCGTACGCGACCCTGCTCGAGCAGGGCTACGACGTCCGCCTGACCGGCCAGGACGTCGGGGTCGGCACCTTCTCTCACCGCCACGCCTGCCTCTACAACCAGAAGGACGGCGAGCGGTACGTGCCGCTGGACAGCCTCACGGAGGCGACGGATTTCGAGATCTACGACTCGCTGCTCTCCGAGGAAGCGGTGCTCGCCTTCGAGTACGGTTACGCCACCACCGCACCCGACACCCTGGTGATCTGGGAAGCCCAGTTCGGTGACTTCGCCAACGGTGCCCAGGTGGTGATCGACCAGTTCATCTCCAGCGGCGCCGTGAAGTGGATGCGCCTGTGCGGGCTCACCATGCTGCTGCCGCATGGCTACGAGGGTGCGGGACCGGAGCACTCCTCGGCGCGGCTCGAGCGGTATCTGCAGCTCTGCGCCCAGCACAACATGCAGGTGTGCGTGCCCACCACACCGGCTCAGGTGTATCACATGCTCAGACGTCAGGCGATCCGACCCGCGCGGATTCCGCTGATCGCGCTCACCCCGAAGAGCCTGCTGCGCCACAAGCTGGCGGTGTCGACGCTCGAGGACCTGAGTGAGGGCAGTTTCCAGACCGTGCTGCCGGAGGTGGATCCGCTCCCGGCGAGCAAGGTCGAGCGGGTCATCCTCTGCAGCGGCAAGGTGTACTACGAGCTCCTGGAGCGTCGCCGGGAGATGGCGGTGGACACCGTCGCCATCATCCGTCTCGAGCAGCTCTATCCGTTCCCGGAGGATGTGCTCGAGTCGGTCATCGCGCCTTACAGGAATCTGAAAGACGTGGTCTGGTGCCAGGAAGAACCGATGAATCAGGGCGCCTGGTACTCGAGCCAGCACCACATGCGGCGGGTGATTCTCCGTCACGACGATTCCCTCTACCTCGCCTATGCGGGACGGGATCCCTTCGCCGCGCCCGCTGGCGGGTTCGCGGGCGCCCACACGGTCCGGCAGCAGCGGCTGGTGGACGACGCGTTGTTCGGCTGAGGCCCTGACCACGCCCACACGACACTAGGAACGGAAGCTACATGGACATCAAGGCGCCCACATTCCCGGAATCGATCACCGAAGGCACCATCGCCGTCTGGCACAAACGGCCGGGTGAGCCAGTTTCGAGAGACGATCTGCTGGTCGACATCGAGACCGACAAGGTGGTGCTCGAGGTGGTGGCGCCGGACAACGGCACGCTGACGAAGATCCTCAAGGACGAGGGAGAGACGGTGGACAGCGAGGAGGTGATCGCGCAGTTCGAGGCGGGTGAGCAGACCCTGCCGAGCGCGCCTCCGGCGCCCACCGCACCGGCGGATGCCGGCACTTCGCCGGGCGAAACCGCCGGGCCCGTGAGCGCGAGCCCGGCCGCAAAGAAGCTGGCGGAAGAGGAAGGCATCAACATCGGTGCGGTTTCCGGAACCGGCAAGGACGGCCGGATCACCAAGGACGACGTGACCCGGGCCGTGGCGGATCAGCAGGCCGCACCTGCGCAAGAGGCCGCGAAGGCAGACACACCGTCCGTGCGGGCGCCCGATCACGAGGTCGTTACCGACAGCGGCGAGCGGGTGGAGCGGCGGGTGCCCATGACCCGGCTGCGGGCGAGCATCGCCCGCCGCCTCGTGGAGGCGCAGCAGACGGCCGCCATGCTCACCACGTTCAACGAGGTGGACATGCAGCCGATCATGACCATGCGCAAGCGGTATCAGGAGGAATTCCAGGCGCGCCACAACGGCACCCGCCTCGGCTTCATGTCGTTCTTCGTGCGGGCCTCGGTGGAGGCGCTGAAGCGCTTTCCCGCCGTGAACGCGTCCATCGACGGCAATGACATTCTCTATCACGGGTACTATGACATCGGTGTGGCCGTGAGCACGGAGCGGGGGCTGGTGGTGCCGGTGGTCCGTGACGCGGATGCGCTGTCGCTCGCGCAGATCGAAGACCAGATCAACACCTTCGGCACCAAGGCCAGGGACAACAAGCTCAGCATCGATGACATGGCCGGCGGGACCTTCACCATCTCCAACGGCGGGGTGTTCGGCTCGCTGCTCTCCACCCCCATTCTCAACCCGCCGCAGACCGCCATACTCGGCATGCACAAGATCGAGGACCGCGCGGTGGTGGTGGACGGCGAGATCGTGGTCCGTCCCATGATGTACCTGGCGCTGTCCTACGATCACCGGCTGATCGACGGCCAGGAGGCCGTGCGCTTCCTCGTCACGATCAAGAGCATGATCGAAGATCCGGCGCGGATTCTGCTCGAGCTGTAGTGGCTCGCCAATCCTGCTGCAAACACACAAGCGAAAGGCAAGAACATGAGTGAATCCTTCGACGTGATCGTGATCGGCGCGGGGCCGGCCGGTTATCACGCGGCCATCCGTGCGGCTCAGCTCGGGCTGAACACGGCCTGCATCGACAAGAGCCTGGGCAAGGACGGCAAGCCAGCTTATGGAGGCACCTGTCTGAACTGGGGATGCATCCCTTCGAAGGCGCTGCTCGATGCCTCGCACAAGTACGTGGACGCGCGGGATCACTTCGCGGAGGTGGGCATCGGCGTGTCGAAGCTTTCGCTCGACGTGCCGAAGATGATGGCCCACAAGGACAAGGTGGTCTCGAAGCTCACCGGCGGCATCGCCGGGCTGTTCAAGGCCAACGGGGTTACCGACCTGCCCGGCACCGGCAAGCTGCTCGCTAACCGCCAGGTGGAATACCGCCCGCACGAGGGTGAAACCCGGATGCTGCAGGCCGAGCACGTGATCCTGGCGCCCGGCTCCGTGCCCGTGAACATTCCGCCTGCACCCATCGACGGCGATCTGATCGTCGATTCCACCGGCGCGCTGGAATTCCAGTCCGTGCCGAAGCGTCTGGGTGTCATCGGCGCCGGCGTCATCGGCCTCGAGCTCGGCAGCGTCTGGAGCCGGCTCGGCTCGGAGGTGGTAGTGCTCGAGGCGCTCGAGGATTTTCTGCCCATGGCCGATCAGCGTATTGCCCGGGACGCCCTGAAGCTGCTGCAGGGACAGGGGCTCGACATCCGGCTCGGCACCCGCGTGATGGGCGCCAAGGCGGGTAAGGGCGACGTTGCGGTCACCTACCAGGACAAGGAAGGCGAGCACAGCCTGACGGTGGACAAGCTCATCGTCGCGGTGGGTCGCCGGCCCTACACCGAGGGTCTGCTGGCGCCGGATTCGGGGGTGAACCTCGACGAGCGCGGCTTCCTGTTCGTCAACGACCGCTGCGTCACCGATGCGCCCGGCATCTATGCCGTGGGTGACGTGGTCCGTGGCCCGATGCTGGCACACAAGGGCATGGAGGAGGGGGTCATGGTGGCCGAGCGGATCGCCGGTCAGAAGCCGCTGGTGAACTACGATACCGTGCCGTCGGTGATCTACACCCACCCGGAGATCGCCTGGGTGGGCAAGACGGAGCAGGCGCTGAAGGCCAGCGGCGAAGCTTATAATGTGGGCTCGTTTCCCTTCTCGGTGAGCGGCCGGGCACTGGCTGCCAACGACACCGAGGGCATGGTGAAGGTGCTGGCCGACGCCAAGACGGACCGCATCCTCGGCGTGCACGTGCTGGGGCCGCAGGCCTCCGAGCTCATCGCCGAGGCAGTGATCGCCATGGAGTTCGACGCCTGCGCGGAAGACCTGGGGCTGATCATGTTCGCGCACCCCACGCTCTCCGAGGCGGTGCACGAGGCGGCCCTCGGCGTGGCCGGACACGCGATCCACATGGTGAACAGAAAGCGCAAGTAGCACGGCGTGCTGCACAGCGAAAGATTGATAACGGACTGACAGGAACGACATGAACCTACACGAGTACCAGGCGAAGAGCCTGTTCGCGGACTACGGCCTGCCCGTATCCCAGGGCTACGCGGTGGACACGGCCGACGAGGCCGTGGCGGCCGCCGAGAAAATCGGTGGCAACCGCTGGGTGGTCAAGGTCCAGGTGCACGCGGGTGGCCGCGGCAAGGCTGGCGGGGTGAAGCTGGCGGATTCGACCGACGAGGTCCGCGCCTTCGCCGAGAAGTGGATCGGCAAGAACCTGGTGACGATCCAGACCGACGAGAAAGGCCAGCCGGTCAGCAAGATCTACGTGGAAAGCTGCACGGACATCGGCCGGGAGCTGTATCTCGGTGCGGTAGTGGACCGGGCGAGCCGGCGGGTGGTGTTCATGGCGTCCACCGAAGGGGGCGTGGAGATCGAGACCGTGGCGGAGGAGACCCCGGAGAAGATTCTCCGCGCGGTGATCGACCCCTATGTCGGCGCGCAGCCGTATCAGGGTCGCGAGCTCGCCTTTCAGCTCGGCCTTGAGGGCCTGCAGGTTCGACAATTTACCAATCTTTTCATGGGCTTAGCCAAGCTTTTTGAGGAGCTGGATTGCTCTCTGCTGGAGATCAACCCGCTGGTCGTGACCACGGAAGGCAACATCCACTGCCTGGACGCCAAGGTGAATGTCGACGGCAACGCCCTGTACCGGCAGAAGAAAGTGGCGGACATGCACGACCCCTCACAGGAGGACGAGCGGGAAGCCGAGGCTGCGGCGTTCAATCTCAACTACGTGGCGCTCGACGGCAACATCGGCTGCATGGTAAACGGTGCCGGCCTCGCCATGGGCACCATGGACCTGGTGAAGCTCCACGGCGGCAACCCGGCCAATTTCCTGGACGTGGGCGGCGGCGCCACCAAGGAAGCGGTTTCCGAGGCATTCAAGATCATTCTCTCCGATGAGAACGTGAAGGCCGTGCTGATCAACATCTTCGGCGGCATCGTCAGCTGCGCGACCATCGCCGAAGGCATCATCGCCGCGGTCAAGGAAGTCGGCGTGAAGGTGCCCGTGGTGGTCCGGTTCGAAGGCAACAACGCCAAGAAAGGGCGCGAAACCCTGGCCGCTACGGATCTCAACATCATCGCGGCGAAGAGCCTCACCGACGCCGCCGAGCAGGCCGTCGCCGCAGCCGGAGGTAAGGCATGAGCGTCCTCGTCGACAAGAACACCAAGGTTATCTGTCAGGGTTTCACCGGCTCTCAGGGCACGCTGCACAGCGAGCAGGCCATCGCCTACGGCACGAAGATGGTGGGCGGCGTGACCCCGGGCAAGGGCGGCAGCAAGCATCTGGGTCTGCCGGTGTTCGACACGGTCCGCCAGGCGGTGGAGGCCACCGGCGCCACGGCGTCCGTGATCTACGTGCCGGCGCCGTTCTGCCAGGATTCGATCCTGGAGGCGGTGGATGCGGGCATCGAGCTGGTGGTGTGCATCACCGAAGGCATCCCGACGCTGGACATGCTGAAGGTGAAGGCCAAGCTCGACACCACCAACGTGCGGCTGATCGGTCCGAACTGCCCCGGCGTGATCACGCCGGGTGCCTGCAAGATCGGCATCATGCCGGGCGACATCCACCTGCCGGGCAAGGTCGGCATCGTCTCTCGTTCCGGCACGCTCACCTACGAAGCGGTGAAGCAGACCACGGACAAGGGATACGGTCAGAGCACGTGCGTCGGCATCGGCGGCGATCCGATTCCCGGCAGCCACTTCATCGACATCCTGTCGCTGTTCCAGGACGATCCGGGGACCGAAGCCATCGTCATGGTGGGCGAGATCGGCGGCACGGCGGAAGAGGAAGCGGCCGAGTTCATCAAGGCCAACGTCACCAAGCCCATCGTCGGCTACATCGCCGGCGTGACCGCCCCACCGGGCAAGCGCATGGGGCACGCGGGCGCCATCATCGCCGGCGGCAAGGGCACGGCGGCGGACAAGTTCGCCGCGCTCGAGGCGGCCGGCGTGCGCACCGTGAAGAGCCTGGCCCAGATCGGTGATGCGCTCTCCGAGGTGACCGGCTGGAAGTAAGGCTTCCCGCCACCGGGGCCGGATCTTCCGGTCCCGGACGTCCGGCCGCTATCCGGCTGGTGCCGGCGGCCGCTCGGGCCTTGAATTCCGCCCGCCCGACCCCATCTGTGCCCTGACGTCAGAAACCGGGGCGAGAACCCATGGCCGAACCAGCCACCACCGAAACCTTCGGCTTTCAGACCGAAGCGAAGCAGCTGCTGCACCTGATGATCCACTCCCTGTACTCCAACAGGGAGATCTTTCTGCGCGAGCTCATCTCCAACGCCTCGGATGCCATCGACAAGCTCCGGTTCGAGTCGGTGGCCAATCCCGCCCTGCTGCCGGCGGGGGACTTTGCTATCCGCATCGGCTTCGATGCCGACGCCGGCACGCTCAGCATCCGGGACAACGGCATCGGCATGACGAGAGACGAGGTGATCTCCCATCTCGGCACCATTGCCAAATCCGGCACCGCCGAGTTTCTCGGCCGGCTCACCGGTGATCAGAAGAAGGACGCGAGCCTGATCGGCCAGTTCGGTGTCGGCTTCTACAGCGCCTTCATCGTCGCCGACGAGGTGGAAGTGCTCACCCGGTCGGCACTGGACGGCGCCGGCGAGCGTGGCAACGGTACCCGCTGGGTGTCACGGGGCGAGGAAGTCTTCAGCGTCGAGGAGGTGAGCGACCTGCCTGCCGGCACCGAGGTGATCCTGCACCTCAAGACCGATGCGAAGGAATTTGCCGACGCCTACCGGTTGCGCCACATCGTCGGCCGTTACTCGGACCACATCGGCGTGCCGGTGGAGATGGCGAAAACCCGGTTCGAGGAAGAGGGCGATGCGAAACCGGATGAGGCGCCCGAGTTCGAGGTGGTCAACTCCGCCAAGGCACTCTGGACGCGCTCGCGCAGTGATGTCAGCGACGAGGAGTACCGCGAGTTCTACAAGCACGTCTCCCACGACTTCCAGGACCCGCTCACCTGGAGCCACAACAAGGTGGAAGGCAAGCTCGAGTACACGAGCCTGCTCTACGTGCCGAAGAGCGCGCCGTTCGATCTGTGGAACCGAGATGCGCCGCGCGGACTCAAGCTTTACGTGCAGCGAGTGTTCATCATGGATGAAGCGGAGCAGTTCCTGCCGCTGTACCTGCGCTTCCTGAAAGGCGTGGTGGACTGCAATGACCTGCCGCTCAACGTCTCCCGGGAGATCCTCCAGCAGGACGAGCGGGTGACCACGATCAAGAACGCGCTCACCAAGCGCGCGCTCGCCATGCTGGAGACCCTGGCCAAGAAGCTGCCCGAGGACTACCAGACCTTCATCGACGAGTTCGGCGAGGTGCTGAAGGAAGGGGCAGGCGAGGACTTCGCCAACCGGGAAGCAGTACTCAAGCTGCTGCGCTTCACCTCGACGGCGGATCCGGACACCGCCGCCGGCGCGGTGAAGCGGGTGAGTCTTGATGACTACCTTTCGCGCATGGTGGAAGGCCAGGACAAGATCTACTACCTGGTCGCCGAATCCTGCGACAACGCCCGTTCCAGCCCGCATCTCGAGGTGTTCAGGAAGCGCGGCATCGAGGTGCTGCTGATGTTCGACCGGATCGACGAGTGGATGATGTCCACCGTCCACGAGTACGACGGCAAGGCGTTCGTGGACGTGATGCGGGGCGACCTGGCGCTGCCGGGAAGCTCGAGCGACGACGAGGAGCAGGCGGAAAAGCCCGACACCAGCGCGCTCACGGAACGGATTGTTGGCGTGCTGGGCGATCGTGTGGAAGCGGTCCGTCCGTCCGAGCGGCTCACGGACTCACCGGCCTGTCTGGTGCTCGGGGCACACGATCCGGGTGCGCAGATGCGGCGCATCCTCGAGGCCACGGGGCAGTCGCTGCCGGCGTCGAAGCCGATCTTCGAGTACAACGCCACCCACCCGCTGGTTCAACGCCTGGATGGCGAAGCGGACGAGGATCGCTTCCGCGATCTGGTGCTGATCCTGTTCGATCAGGCGAGCCTGGCGGACGGCAGCGCGCTGAAGGATGCATCGGCCTACGTGAACCGCATCAACCAGCTGCTGCTGACGCTGCTGAACCGGTGATCCGGCGCCACAGGTACCGGGCCCCTCAGCCGGGCGGGCCCGGCGACCCGTCGGCAGCCGGTCGCTGCACAAGCTGCTAGCATATCGGCGCATGAAACGATTCCACGCTTCCGCTGCCCTGTGCTGCCTGCTCGCCCTTCTGCCGCTCGCCTCGGTGCGTGCCGCAGTGGATGTGTCGGGCGCCCGGGATCCGCTCGACATCGAGCGCTATCCGCACTCCTTCATCGTGGCCTACGACGCGGACGACGCCTTTCTGCCGCGGGAGTACGCGCTGGGGCGGGTCGACAAGACCCGGCGCAACGTGCGCGTGGAACACGAGGTGCGAACCGCGGCCACCCGGGAGTGGGCGACCTACGAGATGCCGGCGGGTGTCGAAACCACGGATGTGGTGGAGCACTACCTGGGGGTGATCGGCGGCGAGACGCTGTTCACCTGCAAGGGGCTCGATTGCGGCCGGAGCAATCTGTGGGCCAACGAGGTATTCAACCGGTCCATGCTCTACGGGCCCGATCGCAACCAGTTCTACTACGCGGGCCGCTACCACGATCATCTGATCGCTCTTTACGTGATCGAGCGGGGCAACAAGCGGGTGTACGCGCACCTGGAGGTGCTGAAGCCCGAGCATCAGGTGGCCGTGCGTCCCAACCAGCAGCTCTTCGAACGCCTCGCCGGCGAGGGACTGGCGACGATCGAGGGGGTGGTGCCGGCGGTGACGGGTACGCTGACCGACGCGGATGCGGAGGTGCTGGCGTCGCTCGCCGACGGGTTCGACGTGTTCCGCGGACAGATCATCTACGTGGTGTGTCACCTCTACGGCTCGCTGTCGGGCGCCGAGCTCATCGAGCGGTCCGGCCGCTGCGCGGGGCAGGCGGTGGATCTGCTCGGTCGTGCGGAAGGCCCGGACCTGGTTCCCTTCGGCGCCGGACCGCTGCTGCCCCGCCTGGGCAGCGGCTCGCGCATCGAGCTCGTGCTGCCGCACCGGCTGGCGCACTGAACCCGTGACCATGGTCGGCGAGCTGATCGACGAAGCGTCGGCAGCGCTCAACAGTGCCGGGGTGTACTTCGGCCACGGCACCGACAGCGCCTGGGACGAAGCCACCGTGCTCGTGCTTTCGGTGACGGGACTGGCCGACGATGCAGCCAACCTCGAAGCGCAGGTCTCCGAGCGCGACGAAGCGGAGGTCCGCCGGCTGCTCACCCGGCGGATCGACGAGCGCCTCCCGCTGGCGCACCTCATCGGCCGCTGGTGGTTTGCCGGCTACGAGTTCCTCGTGCTGCCCGGCGTGGTGGTTCCGCGCTCGCCCATCGGCGAGCTGATCGAGGCCGGGTTCGAGCCCTGGCTTCTCCACCCGCCGCGCCGGGTGCTGGATCTGTGTGCAGGCTCCGGCTGCATCGGCATTGCCACCGCGCTGACGTTTCCGGATGCCGAAGTGCACCTGGTGGAGATCGATCCCGTTGCCGCTGTGCTGGCCCGTGAGAACGTGCGCCTGCACGGGGTGGAAGACCGGGTGAGCGTCCACGAGGGCGACCTCTACGAGGCGCTGCCGGACACTGCCGGCTTCGATCTGATCGTCTCCAACCCGCCCTACGTGGATGCCGTGGACATGGCGAGCCTGCCGGCCGAGTACCGCCACGAGCCGCGCGCCGGGCTGGCGGGAGGAGCCGATGGTCTCGATCTCGTCCGGCGCATCGTCGATGGTGCCCGCGAGCGCCTCAGCGCGGATGGTGTGCTGGTCTGCGAGGTGGGCATGAGCGCCCCGGCGCTGCTGCGTGCCTACCCGTCGATCCCGTTCTACTGGCCGGACTTCGAGCGCGGGGGCGAAGGCGTGTTCGTGGTGGGTGCCCCCGATTTGACGTGAACGGGCGACGGGGCATACTGCCGCGTCGATGCCTTAACGGATGCCCCGCGTGGCTGGCAATACCTTCGGACAGCTGTTTACCGTGACCACCTTCGGCGAGAGCCACGGGCTCGCGCTGGGTGCGGTGGTGGACGGCTGCCCGCCCGGGATGGCCCTCACCGAGGCGGACCTGCAGGTGGATCTGGATCGCCGCCGGCCCGGCCGCTCCCGGTACACCACCCAGCGTCAGGAGCCGGACCAGGTGCGCATCCTCTCCGGCGTCTTCGAAGGTCTCACCACCGGCACGCCCATCGGCCTGGTGATCGACAATGTCGATCAGAAGAGCAAGGACTACGGCAACATCAAGGACGTGTACCGGCCGGCGCACGCGGACTATACCTACGCTGCCAAGTACGGGATCCGCGACTATCGCGGCGGCGGCCGGGCCTCGGCACGGGAAACCGCCATGCGGGTGGCCGCCGGTGCCATTGCCCGCAAGTATCTGTCCGGCCACGGCGTGAAGATTCAGGGCTTCCTCTCCGCCATCGGCGCGATCCGGATCGAGCCGAAACACCTCGACGCCGTGGAGGAAAACGATTTCTTCTGTCCGGATCCCGATCGGGTCGGAGAGATCGCCGCGCTCATCGACAGCCTGCGCCGGGAGGGTGATTCCATCGGCGCGGAAGTGACCGTGATCGCGACCGGGGTACCCGCCGGGCTCGGCGAGCCGGTGTTCGGCAAGCTCGATGCGGAGCTGGCCGGCGCCCTGATGAGCATCAATGCGGTGAAGGGCGTGGCCGTGGGCGACGGCTTCGATGTGGTGGCCCAACGGGGCACGGAGCACCGCGACGAGATCCGCCGGACGGGTTTCACCAGCAACCATGCCGGCGGTGTGCTCGGCGGCATCTCCTCGGGTCAGGACATCATCGCGCGGATTGCGCTCAAGCCCACCTCGAGCCTGACCACGCCGGGACTCACCGTCGACGCCGCCGGCAACGAGGTGGAGGTGGTGACCAAGGGCCGCCACGATCCCTGCGTGGGCATCCGGGCGGTGCCCATCGCCGAGGCCATGGTCGCCCTGGTGCTGATGGACCAGCTCCTGCGCTATCGCGGTCAGGTCGGACCGGGTGACCGTCCCGGGCACTGAACGGCGCCTGTTCCCGCCGCTGGGCGGCGACCGCCTCCTCAGTCCGCAAACTCCTTGAGCACGCTCATGAACGCATCCGCGGCGTTGGATCGGGTACGCGCCGGATTGGTGACGCAGCCGAGGGTGCGGCGCAGGGGGGGTGCGTCCGTGGTCAACGGCACCAGTCCGTCCGTCAGCATCGACGTGGGCAGCACGCTCCAGCCAAGGCCGATGCCCGCGAGCATGCTGATGGTTTCCAGATAGTTGGTGGCCAGGTGCGAGGTGAGCGCGATGCCGCGGGACGCGAACAGCTCGGCGACGATGCGGCCGGTGTAGGTGGCGAGTCCCGGAAGGATGGCGGGGTGATCGGCGAGCTCGGCAAGCCCGATGCTGGGCCGCCCGGCCAGGGGATGGTCGGCGGCCACCAGGAACACCAGGGGGTCGTCCCAGAGCGCGATCGACGTGAGTCCCGAGGCGCCGGCGGGGTCCAGGGTCACCACGGCCAGCTCGCTGTCGCCCCGTCTGACCAGATCGTGGGCCTCCTCCGAGTCCTCGAAACGGATGTCGAGCTGCACGTCGGGGTAGCGGTCGCTGAACGTCTTCAGCACCGGCGCCAGACGGTGCAGACCCACGTGGTGGGAGGTGGCCAGATGCAGGGAGCCCGCCACCTGCTCGGAGAGGTTGGCCAGCAGGCGCCGGGTATCCGCCATGCCGGCGAGCAGGGTGCGGGCACGGGGCAGCAGCAGTCGTCCGCCGTGGGTGAGCTCCACCTGCTTGCCGACCCGATCGAACAGCGGGGTGGAGAGGCTGGCCTCCAGCGCCTGGATCCGCTTGCTGACGGCGGGCTGGGTGAGATGCAGTCGCTCACCGGCGCGGGAGAAGGAGCGGCATTCGGCCACCGCCACGAAGGTTTCCAGGTCCGGCAGGTCCACACGACGTCTCCGTCTCGAACTCGCCACATATTCTCATAGGGAATTCAGATCATAAAGACAATGAATTTGTTTTATTTGAAGGTCGGACCTAACATGGCCGGCCTCGACGACGGACGGGACGCGCTGCAGTGGCAGGAAAAACCCTTTACGACAAGGTCTGGGACGCACACGTGGTGGGCGTGCGCGACGACGGCCAGACCATGCTCTACATCGATCAGCAGCTGCTCCACGAGGTGACCTCGCCGCAGGCCTTCGAGGGGCTGCGCCTCGCCGGACGGACTCCGTGGCGGATCGACGCCAACCTGGCCACCCCGGATCACAACGTGCCCACGGATCATCGCGAAGCGGGCATCGAGGGCATCACCGACCTCATCGCCCGGGAGCAGGTGGTCACGCTGGATGCCAACTGCCGGCGCTACGGCATCACCCAGTTCGACATTCTCGATCCGCGCCAGGGCATCGTGCACGTGGTGGGCCCGGAGCAGGGGGCGACCCTGCCGGGCATGACCATCGTCTGCGGCGATTCCCACACGTCCACCCACGGCGCCTTCGGGGCGCTGGCCCAGGGTATCGGCACCTCGGATGTGGAGCACGTGCTCGCGACCCAGTGCCTGGTGCAGAAAAAGGCAAAGAACTTCAGTATTCGTGTGGACGGTCGCCTGCCGGACGGGGTGAGCGCCAAAGATCTGGTGCTGGCCATCATCGGTCGGATCGGCACGGCCGGTGCGACCGGGCATACCATCGAGTTCCGCGGTGACGCCGTGCGGGCGCTGTCCATGGAAGGGCGCATGACGGTGTGCAACATGGCCATCGAGGGCGGTGCCCGGGCCGGCATGGTGGCGGTGGACGAGAAGACGCTCGAGTACGTGAAGGGGCGGCCGTTCGCGCCGGCCGGCGCGCTCTGGGAGGCGGCGGAAGCCCGCTGGCACACCCTGCATTCGGACCCGGATGCGGTCTTCGATCAGGAGCTGGTGCTCGACGCGGGCATGCTGGTGCCGCAGGTGAGCTGGGGCACGTCGCCGGAAATGGTGGTGGGTGTGGACGCTGCGGTGCCCAATCCCGCCACCGTCAAGGATCCTGCCAGGGCAGACGCCATCCGGCGGGCGCTGACCTACATGGGTCTGGCGGCCGACCAGCCCATCACCGACATCCGGCTGGATCGGATCTTCATCGGTTCCTGCACCAACTCCCGGATCGAGGACCTCAGAGCCGCGGCTGCGGTGGTGAAGGGCAGGCGGGTGGCCGCCAACGTCAAGCAGGCGCTGGTGGTGCCCGGCTCCGGACTGGTCAAGGCTCAGGCTGAGGCGGAAGGATTGGCTGACATCTTCACGGCCGCCGGCTTCGAGTGGCGGGCGGCGGGCTGCTCCATGTGCCTGGCCATGAATCCGGACAAGCTGGCGCCCGGTGAGCACTGCGCGTCCACGTCCAACCGGAACTTCGAGGGCCGGCAGGGACACGGCGGCCGGACCCACCTGGTGAGCCCGGCCATGGCGGCCGCGGCGGCGGTCAGTGGACACTTCGTCGACGTGAGGGAGCTGGCATGAAGGCGTTCAACGTGGAACACGGCACGGTGATGCCCCTCGATCGGGTCAACGTGGACACGGATCAGATCATCCCCAAGCAGTTTCTGAAATCCATCCGGCGGACCGGGTTCGGCGACAACCTGTTCGACGGCTGGCGCTATCTGGACGAGGGTGAGATGGGCAGGACGCCCAACGAGCGGCAGATCAACCATGACTTCGTCATCAACGATCCCCGCTACCAGGGGGCCAGCTTCCTGCTGGCGCGGGACAACTTCGGCTGCGGGTCCAGCCGGGAGCACGCGGTCTGGGCGCTGATGGAATACGGTTTCCGGGCGGTGATCGCACCGAGCTTTGCCGACATATTTTTGAGTAACTGCTATAAAAATGGTTTGTTACCTATTGTTTTAGAAGAAAATGTTATTCAAGAACTTTTCGAGGTTGCGCAAGGTGAGCAGGCGCTTCAGATGACCGTGGATCTGCCGGCGGAACGCATTTCGCTCCCGGACGGCCGCCAGCTCCCGTTCACCGTGGAGCCGACACGCAAGGAATCGCTTATCAAGGGACTGGACGACATCGGCCTGACCCTGGCACATCGTGATGCCATCGAGGCATTCGAGGTACGTCACCGGGAAGCCATGCCCTGGCTGTTCGACCGGCAGGGAGCGTCGTCATGAGCCAACGGATCCTCGTCCTGCCGGGTGACGGTATCGGACCGGACGTGGTGGCGGTGGCCGTGGCCGTCCTCGAGCGGGTGGCCGCGCTGCACGGCCTGGAGATCGAGCTCGATCACGGACTCGTCGGCGGCCGGGCCATCGACGAGACCGGGTCGCCATTGCCGCCGGAGACGCTGGCCAAAGCGAAGGCCAGCCGGGCGGTGCTGCTCGGCGCGGTGGGCGGGCCCAGGTGGGACGATCTGCCGACCCTGTCGCGGCCGGAGCGCGGACTGCTGGGGCTGCGCTCGGGACTCGAGCTCTTCGCCAACCTGCGCCCCGCCATTCTCTTCGAGCCGCTGGCTGCCGCCTCGTCGCTGAAGCCCGAGCTGGTCGCCAATCTGGACATCCTCATCGTCCGGGAGCTGACGGGCGGCATCTACTTCGGGGAGCCCCGGGGCATCGAGGTGGTGAACAACGAGCGTCGCGGCTTCAACACCTATGTGTACAGCGAGCACGAGATCGACCGCATCGCGCGCGTCGCCTTCGAGCTGGCCCGCAAGCGTGGCCGCCGGCTGTGCTCGGTGGACAAGGCCAACGTGCTGGAAGTCACACAACTGTGGCGCGAAGTGGTCACTCAGGTGGGCAAGGACTACCCGGATGTGGCGCTGTCTCACATGTACGTGGACAACGCGGGCATGCAGCTCGTACGCGCGCCCAAGCAGTTCGACGTGCTGGTGACGGGCAACATGTTCGGCGACATCCTCTCGGACGTGGCTGCGATGCTCACCGGCTCGCTCGGCATGCTGCCTTCCGCATCGCTGGCCGCCGACGGCAGCGGGCTTTATGAACCGGTTCACGGTTCCGCACCCGACATCGCCGGCCAGGACAAGGCGAACCCGCTGGCAACGATCCTGTCGGTGGCGATGATGTGCCGCTACAGCCTGGATGCGCCGGCCGCGGCGGACGCCATCGAGGCCGCGGTGAACCGGGTGCTCGATCAGGGCATCCGGACGCGGGACATCGCGCCGGAAGAGGGCAACGTCACCCTCGTCGGCACCGAGGCCATGGGGCAGGCGGTGCTGGACGCGCTGGCGTGAGCGGGAGCGGGTGCAGAAGGAATGAATGGAAGGCTGATGCCGACCAGAATGGACAGAGCAGGAAACTGAGACATGGCTGAGGGATACGATGTAGCCGTCGTCGGCGCCACGGGCGCCGTCGGCGAGGCGCTGGTGGAAATACTCGAGGAGCGGCAGTTCCCGGTGCGCACGCTGCACCTGCTGGCAAGCGAACGCTCCGAGGGCAAACGGGTGCAGTTCCGCGGCCGATCGGTCACCGTCAGACGGCTGGATCAGTTCGATTTCAGCCAGGTGCAGATCGGACTGTTCTCCGCCGGCGGCGACCTGTCGGCGATCTACGCCCCCAAGGCGGCCGAAGCCGGCTGCGTGGTGATCGACAACACCTCGTTCTTCCGCTACGAACCGGACGTGCCGCTGGTGGTGCCCGAGGTCAACCCTCGGTGCGTGGCCGACTATAAGAACCGCAACATCATCGCCAACCCGAACTGCTCCACCATTCAGATGGTGGTCGCCCTGAAGCCGCTCCACGATGCGGCCGTGATCCGGCGGATCAATGTGGCCACCTATCAGGCTGTCTCCGGCGCCGGCGCGGGCGGTGTCCGCGAGCTCGCCGGGCAGACGGCCGATCTGCTGAACGCGAAGCCGATCTCTCCGAAGGTGATGCCGGTGCAGATCGCGTTCAACGCCATTCCGCAGATCGACAAATTCCAGGACAACGGCTACACGAAAGAAGAAATGAAGATGGTCTGGGAGACCAACAAGATCCTGGATCCCGACATCCGCGTGAATCCCACCTGTGTGCGCATTCCGGTGTTCTACGGCCATTCGGAAGCCGTTCACATCGAAACCGAGCGCAAGCTCACAGCCGGGGAGGCGAGAGCGCTGCTCGCCGAGGCGCCGGGCGTGACCCTGATGGACGAGGCGAAGCCTGGTGGCTATCCCACGGCGGTATGCCAGGCCGCGGGCAACGATCCGGTGTTCGTCGGGCGGATCCGCGAAGACGTGTCGCACCCGACGGGACTCAACCTCTGGGTTGTCTCGGACAACGTGCGCAAGGGGGCAGCCCTGAACAGCGTGCAGATTGCCGAGCTGCTGATCCCGTATCTGCAGGGCAACACCGTCCACTGAGCTCGCGGCGCGGCTGACGTATCGTTTCACGCGCATAGATCCGGGCCCGCCAGGGCCCGTCTGCGTGGGTCGTTTTGTGCGTGTCACAAGCCATGAAAAAAAGTGACAGATCCGGCGCCCGAGGGGTGTCCAATTCACAAAAAGAACTGCCATAATTGGTACTTACTGCAATATTTGGTCTGGTCTTCTAGGTTAACGTTTGCCAACGGAACTGGATTTCCACGGGAACAGACCATTGATGTTGAGAAGCTTGCACAGGATGGCAGTGCCACATTTCCTGGTCGGACACGTTTTGGCTGAGTACGGACGATCCCTCAACAGGGATCTGCCGCTGATTGGGGATCACTCACCACAACCACGCCGGCGGCTGTTCACAGCAGAGACTCAAGCAACTGGAGAATTACCCATAGGGGGCACCTATGCATAGGTTCTTGCTCAGCTGGTCGCACGTGCGCAGACGCGATGTCCGAATGCGCAGCGTTGCGATCATCGTCAGCATTCTCGCGGCGGCAGCGGCCCCGCAGAGCTGGGGCTTGGGATTGGGCGAGATCGAGCTCGACTCCGCGTTGAACCAGCAGTTCAGCGCCACCATCGAGCTGTTCGACGCGTCCGGCCTGGAACCCAGCGAGATCATCGTCACCCTCGGCTCGGCCGAAGACTTCGAGCGGGTCGGTGTCGAGCGCTTCTTCTTCCTGACCAGCCTGTCGTTCAAGGTGGCCTACGCGGCCAACGGCGATCCGCAGATCGTGGTCACGTCCTCACGACCCATCACCGAGCCCTACCTGAACTTCCTGGTGCAGGTGCTCTGGCCGAACGGGCGGCTGCTCAAGGAGTACACGGTGCTCCTGGACCCGCCGACCTTCAGTGAGGCCGCCGCACCCGCGGTCAGCTCGCCGAGTCAGGACCGGACGGCGAGCAACACCGGTCGGGTACAGCGCCTTGAGCCTGCCACGTCGGGCACCCGGGTGCAGACGAACCCGGCCTCGGCACCGCCTGCCGGCGGGCCGTCGCCGCTGGATCGCGGCATCGAAGGCGACGAGTACGGCATGACGGACCGCGACGACACGCTGTGGTCCATCGCCTCCCGTGCCCGTCCCTCGAGCTCGGTGAGCGTGCACCAGACCATGCTCGCCATCGTGCGGATGAATCCGGACGCGTTCATCAACGGCAACGTCAACCTGCTCAAGGCGGGCTTCGTGCTGCGGCTGCCGGACGAGGCGCAGGCGCGGACGCTGTCCCAGCAGGACGCGCTGCTCGAGGTGGCCCGTCACGAAGAAGCATGGCGTGCCTACAACCGCGGTGAGGCCATCGCCGATCGGGGTGCAGCACCGCAACCGCGAGCCACGACGGACCAGACTTCCTCCCTCCGCTCGACGGTGGATGCGAGCGCGTCGACCACCCCGGCCACCAGTGCCAGGGCCTCGGACGGTGAGCTTCGGATCGTCGCCGAGGATGGCGACAGCACCACCGGCGTGGCGGGACAGGTTGCGAGTGCCGAACTCGAGTCTGCGCTCGAGGAGACGGACCGGCTCGGCAGGGAGGTCGAGCAGCTGACCTACCAGCTGGATCGCGAAAAGGAGCTCGCGAGCAACGAGATCGCCGTCAAGGAGCGGCAGATCGAGGTCAAGGATCAGCAGATCGCCGAGCTGCAGGCCCAGCTCGCCGCAGCGCGGGAAGCGCTGGCGTCCGAAACGGCAGGCGAACCCCCGACCCAGAGTCAAAACCAGAGCGCCCGAGCCGATGCCACTCCCTGGTGGCAATCACCGCCGGTGATGTACGGCGGCGCGGGTGTTCTGGTGTTGCTTCTGGTGGGCGGCATGATCGTTCAGCGCCGGCGGCGCGCAGCCGAGGCGGAGAACGATTACTTCGACGCCGAGGAAGCCTTTGCCGAGGAGGAACGTCTTGCGCCGTCGTTCGCGGAGCTCGAGGACGCGGAAGAGGACGAGGACCGCCCGTTCGAGGAAGCGGAGGAAGCACACCGCGCCGAGGAAGAGGTGACCGGCTCCCAGACCAGCGACGTCATCGGCGAAGCGGACATCTACATCGCCTACGGGCGGTATCCCCAGGCCATCGGCCTGCTGCTCGGCGTGCTCGAGGACGAGCCCGAGCGCAACGACGTGCGCCTGAAGCTGCTCGAGGTGTATGCGGAGTCCGGCGAACGCGCGGCTTTCGACGAGCACATGGCGTCGCTGATCGAGTACTGCGACGACGAGGAAGCCTTGCTCACCGCGCGGGAGCTCGAGAACAAGTTTGGCGAGGAGACGGTCTCTCTGGACGACATGATGGCCGAAGAGCGGGCCACCGCCACCGTGGAGACACCGGCAGAGGAAGCCAGGGACACGCTCGAGTCCATCGAGTTCGAATCCACCCGCGCGGACGCCGGCGAGTCGGCAGAAGCAGAGGATACGTCCCTGGACTTCGAGCTGGAGCTCGATGAGCTGGAGACCGCCGCGGACGGCGGACACGAAGAACGCGAAGAGGACGGTGCGGGCGATCAGCTCGGCGGCGATCTCGGCATCGACTTCAACCCCGACGAGGCAGAAGCGGACGCACAAGCCGAGGAGGACCGCGGCATCGAGTTCAGCTCGTCCTCGGACGAGATCTCCCTGGACGATTTCGACACCGAGGACGACTCCGGCCGCGACACGCTGCAGCAGGCCGCTGCCGGCCGCCGCGGCCAGTCGGCCCAGGCCGACCTGGAGGAAGAGGCGGACGGCGACCTCGCCCTGGAGACCCTGTCCGAAGACGAATCGGACCCGCTCGACGAGCTGGAGTTCGAGACCGCGACCAGCGGCCGCACCGAAGACGACTTCGAGTTCGAGGACGAGGGCGACAGCGCCAACACCAAGCTCGATCTGGCACGGGCCTATATCGACATGGGAGATGCGGACGGCGCCCGCGACATCCTCAAGGAGGTGCTCGACGAGGGCAACTCCGACCAGCAGCAGAAAGCCAGAGCCATGCTGGAGTCGCTCTGAGCGGGAGCCGCTGACCGGCGCCGGTGACGCGATGCGCGTAGCGCTGGGCATCGAGTACGACGGAGCTGCGTTCAGCGGCTATCAGTATCAGAGCCACGCCCCCTCGGTGCAGGGAGCACTGCAGGATGCCCTGTCCCGGGTGGCGGCAACATCGATCTCGATTCAGGCGGCCGGACGGACCGATGCCGGGGTCCATGCCACTGCCCAGGTGGTGGCCTTCGACACCCCTGTCGAGCGGCCGTTGTCGGCATGGGTGCGCGGGACCAATGCCCTCACCCCGGCCGGTGTGGCCGTGCTCTGGGCAAGAAGGGTGCCTGACGACTTCCATCCCCGTTACCAGGCGACCGCCCGCCGCTACATGTACCTTTTCTATGACGCCGAGCCGGTATCGCCGCTGCTTGCCGGTCGTGCCGTGCTGTCCCGCACGCTCGACGATGAGGCCATGCATCGGGCGAGCCGGGTGCTGGTGGGTGAGCAGGATTTCAGCGCCTTCCGGGCGGCCGGCTGCCAGTCGACGACGCCGCTGCGGTGTGTGCATCAGGTCACCGTGCATCGGGCGGGCGGCTTCGTCGTCGTCGACGTCACGGCCAATGCCTTCCTGCTGCACATGATGCGCAACATCGCCGGATCCCTCTGGCGGGTCGGCCTGGGGGAACGCCCGGAGACGTGGCTGGACACGCTGCTTCGGGGCCGTGACCGGACCGTGGCGGCGCCGACCGCACCCCCCGATGGCCTCTACCTCGTGGACGTGCGCTATCCGCAGGCGGATCTGCCGCCGGGACGGCTGCCGCCGCTGCTGCGGGCACTGGGGGACCTTCGCCGCTTCTGAGCCCTGGCGGCAACCGCCAAAGCGTTTTTCTTCCCTCGGGCCGTCCGTTAGACTACGCCGCTTTCTCACGACCCCGACCCGACGTTGTCCCCTTCAGAGCCCACGCGAATCAAGATCTGCGGCATCACGCGGCTCGAGGATGCCGCCGTGGTGGCGCGCGCGGGTGCTGACGCGCTGGGCCTGAACTTCGCCGCGGTGAGCCCGCGCCGGGTGGCCGTGG
Organism: Pseudomonadales bacterium; assembly: GCA_050185825.1. Taxonomy (GTDB): domain Bacteria; phylum Pseudomonadota; class Gammaproteobacteria; order Pseudomonadales; family Azotimanducaceae; genus SZUA-309. The sequence continues at coordinate 53,908 of JBFWZA010000005.1, forward strand.
CGGACGCTGCGGAAATTGCGGCGGCGATGGCGGGCAGGCTGCTCAGGGTGGGCATCTTCGTCGATCCGGAGCCGGAGGACGTCCACCGCGTCCTGGATGCGGTGGCGCTGGACGTTCTGCAGTTTCACGGCCGTGAGACGGAAGCGTTCTGTGCCGGGTTCGGGCGGCCTTACCTGAAGGCGCACCGGATCGCGGCGCGCGTCGATGCCGAAGCCCTGCGACGGGACTTTCCCGGCGCCTGCGCCCATCTGCTCGACGCCTTCGTCCCCGGTCAGGCGGGTGGCACGGGCCAGCGCTTCGACTGGGGATACTGGCCGCGGGATTCCGGTCTGAAGCTGTTGCTGGCGGGTGGTCTCACCCCCGACAACGTGGCCGATGCCATCCGCGCGACCCGGCCGTTCGCCGTCGACGTGAGCGGCGGCGTCGAGGCGGGTCGAAAGGGGCACAAGGATCCGGAGCGGATCGAGAGGTTCGTCGCCGCCGTGCGGGCGGCAGACCGCGAGGAGAGACACTGATATGGATGGGGCGAACAGATACGACCAGCCGGTGAACGGTCATTTCGGTCAGCACGGTGGCCGCTTCGTGGCGGAGACGCTGATGCACGCGCTCGAGGAGCTTACGGCGCTCTACGACGGCGTCGCCTCCGATCCGGCGTTTCAGCAGGAGCTCGCCGATGACCTCAAGCACTACGTGGGTCGGCCGACGCCGCTGTACCACGCCGAACGGCTCTCACGTGAGCTCGGCGGCGTACAGGTGTTCCTGAAGCGGGAGGACCTGAACCACACCGGCGCGCACAAGGTGAACAACACCATCGGTCAGGCGCTGCTCGCCAAGCGGATGGGCAAACCCCGCGTCATCGCCGAGACGGGTGCGGGCCAGCACGGCGTGGCGACGGCGACGGTGGCGGCGAGGCTCGGGCTTCAGTGCCAGGTCTACATGGGTGCCGAGGACGTCAAGCGGCAGAGCCTGAACGTCTACCGGATGAAGCTGCTCGGCGCGGAGGTGATTCCCGTGCACTCCGGCTCGAAGACCCTCAAGGACGCCATGAACGAGGCCATGCGTGACTGGGTGACGAACGTGGATGACACCCACTACATCATCGGCACCGTCGCCGGGCCGGATCCTTATCCGCGTCTGGTCCGGGATTTCCAGTCCGTGATCGGCAAGGAAACGCGCACCCAGTGCCTGGAGCAGGTGGGTCGGCTGCCGGATGCGCTCGTCGCCTGCGTGGGGGGCGGCTCCAACGCGATCGGTCTCTTCCATCCGTTTATCGACGACGCCGACGTGCGGCTGATCGGCGTGGAAGCGGGCGGCCTCGGCCTGGAGACGGGCCGCCACGCGGCGCCGCTGAATGCCGGCCGGGTGGGCGTGCTGCACGGCAACCGGACCTACCTCATGCAGGACGATGACGGCCAGATCATCGAGACCCACTCGATCTCCGCCGGCCTCGACTATCCGGGCGTGGGGCCTGAGCATTCGTACCTCAAGGACCTGCAGCGTGCCGAATACTCGTCGGTCACCGACGACGAGGCCATGGCCGCCTTCCGGCTGCTCAACCGTACGGAAGGCATCATGCCGGCGCTCGAGTCCAGCCACGCGCTGGCCTGGGTGGTGCGTGAGGCCGGCTGTTTCGACGCGGACGACGTGCTCGTCATCAATCTCTCGGGCCGGGGCGACAAAGACATCCTCACCGTGGCGGCGCTGGACGGCATCGAGATATGAGCCGGCTGGAAACCCGATTCGCCGCGCTGGCGGCGTCCGGCAGAAAGGCGTTGACCACCTTCATCACGGCGGGCGATCCGAGCCTGGATGCCACCGTACCGGCGCTGCACCAGCTCGTCGCCTCCGGCGCGGACATCATCGAGCTCGGCATCCCGTTCTCGGACCCGGAGGCGGAAGGTCCGGCGATCCAGGCGTCCTCCGAACGCGGACTGGCGAACGGCACCCGGCTCGTCACCTGTCTGGACATGGTGAAGACGTTCCGCGAGCAGGACACCGAAACGCCCGTCGTGCTCATGGGCTACCTGAACTCGGTGCTGGCCATGGGCGAGGAGACGTTTGCCGCCGCGGCAGCAGAGGCGGGCGTGGACGGGCTGATCATGGTCAACCTGCCACCGGAGGAAGCCGACACCCTGAAGGCAGCGCTGGATCGGGCGAACATCGATCTCATTTTTCTCGTCGCCCCGACCACCACCGACGAGCGGCTGCCGAAGATCCTGGCGCGCGCTTCGGGATTCGTCTACTACGTGTCGCTCAAAGGCATTACCGGCGCGGACCATCTGGACGCGGCAGCGGTGGGCGAGCGTGTCGCGAAGATCAAGGCGCGCACGCACCTGCCGGTGCAGGTGGGATTCGGCATCAAGGACGGCACGGCCGCGCGCGCCATCGGCCGACACGCGGACGGCGTGGTGGTGGGCAGCGCGCTGGTGCGCACCATGGGCGGAGAAGCCGATGCGGCGCGGCGGCTTGCGCGGCTGGCTGAGCAGGCCGCCGAACTCAGGCAGGCGCTCGATGGCTGAACTCGCCGTGCAGCGTACGCTGGACGACTGGCTTGCCCACATCGACGGTATCCATCCACGCCAGATGGACATGGGGCTCGAGCGGGTGAGCGCGGTCGCGGCGCGGCTGGGTGTGCGTCGTCCGGCGCCACGGTCGGTGATCGTCGCCGGGACCAACGGCAAGGGTTCCACCTCCGTTGCCCTGGAGTGCCTGCTCATCGCACAGGGCCTGACGGTGGGTACGACCCTGTCCCCGCACGTGAGCCGATTCAACGAGCGTATCCGGGTCAACGGCCGGGAGGCAGAAGATGCCTGCCTGTGCGAAGCGTTTGCCGCCGTGGAGGCAGCCCGCGGGGACACCTCGCTCACGTACTTCGAGTATGCCGCGCTTGCCGCACTCCATGTCTTCCTCCGGGCTGGTGTGGATGTGGCCATCCTGGAAGTGGGTCTCGGCGGGCGGCTCGACGCGTTCAACCTGGTGGATGCCGACCTGGCCGTCGTGACCAGCATCGGGCTGGATCACCAGGACTACCTGGGCACGGATCTCGAGAGCATCGGCCGCGAGAAGGCCGGCGTGTTCCGCGCCGGTCAGAAAGTGGTGCTCGGGCGGGTCAGCCGCTCCGTCCACGACGCGGCAGCCGGACTTGGTTGCCCGACCCTGGTGCTCGATCGCGACATCCGGATCGCTGAACACCTCAACACGTGGGACTACCGCTGCGAGGCTGTCGCACTCGAGTGCGACGCCATTCCGCGGGGCGCCCTGGCGCCGAGCAACTGTGCGCTCGCCATGACGGCGGCGGCCTGGCTCACGGGTGTTTCCGATCTCGATGCCCGGCCACTCGCAACCGCCACCATTCCGGGGCGCATGGAGCACCACCGGCTCGGCGGTCGGGACGTGATTCTGGACGTCGCGCACAACCCTGCGGGTGTCGCCTTTCTGGCCGAGCAGCTCAACCTCCGGTTTCCCGGTCGTCGCTACGTCGCCGTACTCGGCATGCTGGCGGACAAGGATGCTGCCGGGGTCGGGGAGGCCATGGCCGGACTGGTCCGGGAGTGGGTCGCGGTGGCAACACCCGGAGTGCGCGGCCAGAGTGCGCAGTCGCTGGCCGACCGCCTCGGCAGACCGGCCCGAACGGCCGCCGACATGGCAGACGGCCTGAACCTCGCCGTGTCGTTAACGGAGGCCGGTGATGGTATTCTCGCCTTTGGATCGTTCTCAGCGGTGGAGCAGGCCAGTGCGCTGTTCACGCGGCCTGAAAGTACAGCTTGAAACCGATGGATGAACAGACCCGATACCGGGTGACCGGCAGCCTCTTTCTGCTCGCGGTGGCGATCATCGTGTTCCCCATGCTCTTCGATGGCGAAGGTCTCGATGCGGTGGAAATAGAACCGCTCGACGTGCCGAAGACCGTACCCGACGTCAGCCGGCGTGAAGACGTGGCCCCCGCGACGGATCTCGTGGCCAGGGTCGAGGAGCTGGCGGGCGAGGTGGATGAGGAGGGGTTCCAGACCGATCCTACGGGTACCCGATTCGGCGAGCCCGTGCTTTCGGAGTCGGATGCGACCACCCGGGTCTGGGCGGTTCAGGTGGCGAGCTTCGGTGAGGAAGACAACGCGCTCAAGCTTCGGGACCAGCTGCGCGGCGACGGCTACGAGGCATTCATATCCACCGTCAAGCAGGATGGACACGTGCTCAACCGGGTGGCGGTCGGGCCGTTTCTGGATCAGACGGAGGCGGGCAACCTTCGCGACGAGTTGTCGGACGTCCTGTCAATGGATGCCCGGATCGTGGCGTTCTCCAACTGAGCCGGCACTCGAGTGGCAACAGCGGACATCATCATTCTCATCATCGTGCTGCTGTCGTCGGTCATCGGCATGGTGAGAGGCCTGTTCAAGGAGCTGCTGTCGCTGGTGATCTGGTTTGCCGCGGTGCTGCTGGCTCTGTATTTTTCTGAAGCCGTCGGCGATCGCCTTTCCGGGCAGCTGGCTGACGAGTCCGTGCGCATGGTGGTCGGTTTCTTCATCATCTTCCTCACCACGCTCATTGCAGGTGGTATTGTTCAGGCACTCGTGAAGCAGCTCATCAGCAGCACGGGACTGACCGGCACCGATCGTTTTCTCGGGTTTCTGTTCGGCAGCGCCAGAGGTGTGCTGGTCTGCATCGTCGGGCTGATCGCCCTGAAGTCCTTCGACATTCAGGCGGACTGGTGGCAGAACTCCAGGTTCATTCCGGAGCTGCTCGCATTCGAGCAGGACGTGCTCGAGATCATGGGTAAAGCCAGGGACGCGGTGGTCGAAGTCACTGAAGAAGTGTGAGAGCTGAGTTATGTGCGGCATTGTAGGAATCGTAGGCAAGGAGAACGTGAATCAGCGTCTGTACGACGCGCTCACGGTTCTTCAGCATCGTGGCCAGGACGCTGCCGGTATCGTGACCAGCGACGGATCGCGACTGAATCTCCGCAAGGGTAACGGCCTCGTGCGGGACGTGTTCCAGCAGCAGCACATGCAGCGCCTGTTCGGCAAGCAGGGCATCGGGCACGTGCGCTATCCCACCGCCGGATCGTCGAGCTCCGCCGAAGCGCAGCCCATGTACGTGAACTCGCCGTACGGAATCGTGCTGGCTCACAACGGCAACCTCACCAATGCGGAGGCCCTCCAGGCCGATCTCTTCCGGGAGGACATGCGCCACGTCAACACCAACAGCGACTCCGAGGTGCTGCTCAACGTGTTCGCCCACGAGCTGCAGATTCAGCGGGCCCACACGCCGGAGGCCGATCATGTCTTCGCGGCGGTGGAGGGTGTGCACCGCCGCTGTCGCGGCGCCTACGCCGCGGTGGCGCTGATCATCGGTTGCGGGGTCGTGGCCTTCCGGGACCGTTTCGGTATCCGACCCCTGGTGTTCGGACGCCGGGAAACGGAACGGGGGGAGGAGTTCATGGTCGCCTCGGAATCGGTGGCGCTCGACATCCTCGGATTCGAGCTGATCCGCGACGTGGCGCCGGGGGAGGCGGTCTTCATCTCCAATGAAGGCAAACTCCACACCCGGGTCTGCGCCGAGGAGACCCTGCTGGCACCCTGCGTCTTCGAGTACGTCTATCTGGCCCGGCCGGATTCGGTGATGGACAACGTCTCGGTGTACAAATCACGGCTGCGCATGGGCGATCATCTCGCCGATCGGGTGCTCGAGCGCTTCCCCGGGCGCGACCACGACATCGACGTGGTGGTCCCTATCCCGGATACGGGTCGCACCGCGGCGCTGCCGCTCGCCCACGAGCTGAACGTGAAGTACCGCGAGGGCTTCATCAAGAACCGCTACATCGGGCGCACGTTCATCATGCCCGGGCAGAACGAACGCGCGAAGTCCGTCCGGCAGAAGCTCAACGCCATAGAGCTCGAGTTCAAGGGTAAGAACGTGCTGCTGGTCGACGACTCCATCGTTCGCGGGACGACGCTCAAGCAGATCGTGCAGCTGGCGCGGGATGCGGGGGCGAGAAAGGTATACGTGGCCAGCGCCGCCCCGCCGATCCGCCACCCGAACGTTTACGGGATCGACCTGCCGACCCCCAACGAGTTCGTGGCCTACAACCGCACCGAGGCGCAGGTCGGCGAGTTCATCGGGGCGGACGATCTGATCTACCAGACCATCGGCGATCTGGTGGAGAGCGCCCGGGAGGGCAACCCGGCCATTTCGCGGTTCGACTGCTCCGTTTTCGATGGGAATTACGTGACGGGCGACATAGACGACGACTATCTTGACCGTCTATCGTTGCACCGCAGCGATCAGATGAAACAACGCCGTGAAGCCGAACTCCATGCCGATCAGTCGGTCATCGAGCTACACAACCACGCTTGATGTGAAGCAGAAGCTCTCCGCGATTCAGGAGGCGCTCAACGGTGTTCTGCTCGGAAAGACGCATCAGGTGCAGCTGGCGCTTGCCTGTCTGCTGGCACGCGGGCATCTCCTGATCGAGGACCTGCCGGGCATGGGCAAGACGCTGCTGTCCCACGCCCTGGCCCGGGTGCTCGGCCTCACCTACAACCGCATCCAGTTCACCTCCGACGTGCTGCCGTCGGACATCATCGGCACGTCCGTGTTCGATCGGGAGCGGGGCGACTTCCGCTTCATAGAAGGGCCGCTGTTTGCCCAGGTGGTGCTCGCGGACGAGATCAACCGCGCCACCCCCAAGAGCCAGAGCGCGCTGCTCGAAGCGATGGAGGAGCGGCAGGTGACGGTGGAAGGCGAGACCCGCGTGCTGCCGGAACCGTTCTTCGTGATCGCCACCCAGAACCCGTCCACGCAGACCGGCACCTTCCCGCTGCCCGAGTCCCAGCTGGACCGCTTCCTGATGCGCATCGAGCTCGGTTACCCCGACCCGGAAGCCGAGCGGGAGCTGCTCAGAGGCGGTGACCGGCGCGCGACGCTCGGCCTGCTGCAGCCGCTGGCAGACCTCGATACGCTGGCAGCCCTGCAGAGCGCCGTGGACGATATCAAGGTTTCCGACCCGCTGATCGAGTACATACAGCGTCTGGTGGGGTTCTCGCGACGCGGCGGAGACTTCGCATTCGGCCTGTCGCCGCGCGGCTCGCTGGCGCTGCTTTCGAGCGCACGTGCCTGGGCGCTGCTGCAGGATCGGTCCCACGTCGTGCCGGAAGACGTTCAGGCCGTTCTGCCCGCCGTGGTGGAACATCGACTCCGCGAGTCTGCCGACTTCTCCGGCCACGGTGGTGGGGCGCTGGCTCAGAAGCTCCTCACCAGCGTGGACGTGGTGGGTTAGACCACCCGTCACTCATGGCCGAAACCACACCGGTCGGGTCCTCAGTGGGTGGCGCCCGTGGCCGCGCATCGGCGGACGCACCGACCTCCCCGCGCCGCGAGCTCTTCATCGGCAAGCGGTTCAGCCGCTGGCTCGACCGGCGCATACCGCCCAGCCCGCACATCACGCTCAGCCAGAAGAACGTCTTCATCTTTCCGACGCGAACGGGCTTCGCCTTCGGCGGGCTGATCGTGCTGCTGATCCTGGGCGCGATCAACTACCAGGCAAGCCTGGTATACGGGGTGGCCTTTCTGCTCGGCAGCGTGTTTCTGGTGACGATCCTGTACACGTTCAGGAATCTGTCCGGACTGCGGCTGACTTTGTCGGGCACGCGGCCGGGTTTCGTCGGCGAGGATCTGGAGATCTCGGTCCGGGTGGAGCGCCCGGAAGGGCGCGCGCGCGAGGGGGTGCAGCTCGGCTGGCCGGAAGGCATTCTGCAGTGGGCGGAGCTTTCCGAGCAGGCGACGGATACCGTCCGTCTCTATGTGCCGGCACCGCGTCGCGGGTACTTCGATCCGGGCCGGCTGCTGGTGGAAACCTACTTTCCGCTGGGACTGCTTCGCGCCTGGACCTGGGTGGACCTGGACGTGCGGGCACTTGTTTACCCGAAGCCGATCTTCGGCGAGTTTCCGAAAGACGAGACCGGGCACCGGGACGAAGGGCAGCTGATCGACCCGCGGGGCAGCGACGACTTTCACGACATCCGGACCTACCGGCCGGGGGATCCGATCCGGCACATCATCTGGCGGTCCTACGCCAGGTCGGACGAGCTGATGGTCAAGCAGTACGCGAGCTACGTGGAGCCGAGGCTCTGGCTGCGCCTCGAGTCGCTCGGCGGTGATCTGGAAGAGCGGATCAGCCGGCTGACCGGGCTCGCGCTGCAGGCGACGCGCCTGGACCGGGAGTTCGGTCTGAAGCTGGGTGCCGTGAGAATCCCACCCGGCCGCGGCGAAGCCCATCTCGAGCAGGTGCTCAGGGAGCTGGCACTGTATGGCCTCCGCTGAGCACGCGACAGCCGCCGGCAAGGCGGAGACGGGGGTCGCCTACCAGATTCCCAGAAACTCGCTCGCTCTGCTGATGGCGGCGCAGGTGGCCGTGGTGCTGCCCTACCTGCTGCAGCTCTCGCCCTGGGTCGTCGCGGTGGGGCTCTTCTGCGGCATGTGGCGGACCAACGTCTACCTCGGCCGCTGGGACTATCCGCAGCGCTGGGTGAAGGCGCTGCTGGTGGTGGCCTGTCTGGCCGCGGTGGGGATCAGCGGCGTCGGCGCGTTCAGTCTGGAAGCGACGGCGTCGCTGCTGATCGCCGCGTTCGCCCTGAAGCTGATCGAGATGAAGAGCCGGCGGGATGCCTACGTGGTGATCTTCCTCGGCTACTTCGCCATTGCCACCCAGTTCCTGTTCGATCAGACCATCCTCGTCACCGCGTATCAACTCGTGGCGTTCATGCTCGTCACCGCCGCGATGGTGGGCATGAACCAGCGTCAGTCGCGTGTGCGTCCGGCCCTGTCGCTGAAGCTTGCGGGCACGCTCGTGCTGCAGGCCCTGCCTCTGACGCTGGTCATGTTCCTGCTGTTCCCGCGCATGGCGCCGCTGTGGACGGTGCCGCTGCCGGGCGCCCGCACCATGGGGCTGCAGGAAACGGTGCGGCCGGGTGACATCGCCAATCTCACCCAGTCTGACGAGCTCGCCTTTCGCGCGGTGATCAACGGCCCCGTGCCACCCCCGAGCCAGCTCTACTGGCGCGGGCTGGTGTACTCGGACTTCGAGGACGGCAGCTGGCGGGCGGCGGAGCGACGCCGGGCGGCGGGCGAGCTGAGCTCCGAGCCGGGGGACCTGTCCTACGAGGTGCTGCTCGAGCCGACCATGCAGACCTGGCTGTATGCCCTGGAGAACTCCACCTCTCAGGATCCCGGCATCTACCGCACGGTGGACGGACGTCTCGAGGCCCCTGAGCCGGTGCTGTCTGTGTTCCGCTACCGCGCGATCCGGCACGGACGCCAGGGTGATCCCGAGCCGCTGTCGGAAACCCAGCGGGCGCGGGAGACCGCCATCGACGCCGCGGCCAATCCGCGCATCCAGGCCCACGGCCGCGCGCTGCTGCGCCAGCACGGCACGCCGATGGCCATGGCCCGGGCTGTGCTCCTGGAGGTCCAGCAGGGTGCCTACCGCTACACGTTGAGCCCGCCGCTCTACACCGGTCGCGACGACATCGACGCTTTCTGGTTCGACGGGCAGGCCGGTTTCTGTGCGCACTACGCCAGCGCCTTCGTCTATCTCATGCGCTCGGCCGGCATCCCCGCCAGGATGGTGGGCGGCTACCTGGGTGGCGAGCTCAATCCCATCAGCGGGCATCTCATGGTCCGTCAGTACGATGCGCATGCCTGGGCGGAATTCTACGATCCGTCTCTCGGCTGGTTCCGGGTGGACCCGACGGCCGCCGTGGCGCCGGAGCGGGTCGAGAGAGGGCTCTCCGCGGCGCTGTCCTCCGAGGATCGGGCGACGCTGTCGCTCCTGAGCGCCGCGCGACTCGGCGAGTGGGATCTGGCCGCCAGCGTGCTGCGCTGGGCCGACTCACTCGAGCACCGCTGGAACCTCTGGGTGGTCGGCTACGACAGCAACTTCCAGAGCCGGTTTCTGGAAGATCTGCTCGGGGCGGTCACCCCGTCCCGGATCGGTGTCGCCATTCTTGCGGGTGGAACCGTGAGCCTCGGTCTGGTGGCCGTGGTGATCTTCTGGGGCCGGCGCCCGGTGCAGAGACACCCGGTGGAGAAAGTGTTCCGGGATTTCAGCGACAAGCTGGCCGGCTTCGGCTACCCGCGCCGCCCGGAGGAGTCCCCGTCCGCCTTCGTCCGTCGGGTTGCGCGACAGGTGGGCCTCACGGAGGCCCAGATTGGCGGTCTCGTCGCCGAGCTGGACACGCTTCTGTACAATCCGGCCGTTGCCTGGGGGCAGCGGGAGATCCGCGCGCTCCGGGGCCAGCTGCGCCGGCTGCAGTTCAGACTCGCCTTCGGTGCCACCCGCTGACAGGAGTCGGGCACTCGAACGCCCGGGAACGGAACTTGACCGCCACGCTACGACGAACACCCTGTGTGGGCATCTGCTCCACCACCTACGGTGACCTGGTCTGCCGGGGTTGCAAGCGTTTCGCCCACGAGATCGATCAGTGGAACGGCTTTGCCGACGACCAGCGTCTGCTCGTCTGGGAACGGTTGTACAAGCTGCGCGAAGGCGCGCTGCTCGCGCACGCTCGGATCGTGGATCACGACCGCCTCAGCGAGCGGGCCGAAACGCTCAAGGTGCCGGATCGGGAATCGCTCAGCCCGGCGAATCTCGCCTACGAGGTGATCCGTCGGCTGCCGCGCGAACGGGATTTCACGGTGCTGGGCGTAGACCCCCGGGAAGGCGCGATAAGCGCAGGCGATCTGTATCAGCGGGTCGAGGCCGAGCTGTACCGCCGTGCTGTGGCGCAATACGAGCGGGACTTCCACGTCTCCACCGGATGAGCGGGGGCGCTGCCGCAAAACGGGAAGCCGACGTGGCGGACGTGCTCGCCTTCCTGTGCTGCCGGACACCGGGCCTGTGGTTCGAGCAGGCGGCCTCACACGTCGATGCGCTCCTCATCGATCACGCGAACTGCGAGAAAAAAGCAGCGGGAAACGCGCTGTCGCTGCTCTACCGCTACGTGGACAAACCCGAACTCCTGCATACGTTGTCGCGGCTGGCACGGGAGGAGCTCCGGCACTTCGAGCAGGTGCTCGCCGTGATGGAGAAGCGTGGCGTGGCCTATGTGCACCTGACCCCGAGCCGCTATGCGGCAGGTCTGCGTGACCTGATCCGCACATCGGAGCCCGGGCGGCTGATCGACACGCTGCTCATGGGCGCGGTGGTCGAGGCCCGTAGCTGTGAACGTTTTCACGGGCTGCTCGGCGTGCTGCCGGAGGCGCTGGCGGCTTTCTACGGCAGGCTGCTGGCATCGGAGGCCCGGCATTTCCGGGGCTATCTGGCGCTGGCACGACGCTACGCCACGGAGCCTCTGGACGAGCCGTTGCAGCGGATGCTCGAGCGCGATGCAGAGCTCGTCTGCCGGCCGGACCGTGAGTTCCGGTTTCACAGCGGCCCCGTCGGGGTCGGGCAGAAACGCGACGCGGGCGGTCAGGCTGTCAGCGGAAAGCACTCGAGCGTGGGGTCGGATCCGGGCGCCGCCTGACGGGCGAGCCAGCCGCAGCGCTCCCAGGCACCGAGCACGTAGCGTTTCCCCCAGACATGCGTGTGCACGCCCGGCCGGTGGGTGTGCCCGTGAATGATCCGCCGGACGTCGTCCGTCCCGGCCACCCGGTCCACCTCCCGCACGGCCACATCCATGATGTTCTCCGCCTTGTTGGCGTTGGATGCGCGGCTCTGTTCGCGCAGGTTTCTGGCGAGCTCGCGCCGTGCGGCCAGGGGCTGGCCGAGAATGTCCTGCTGCCAGTCCGCCGAACGGAACAGCTTGCGGACCTCCTGATAGGCCGCATCGTCGATACAGAACGCATCGCCGTGGCAAAGCAGGGTGCCGTCGTCGAGCAGAAACGGGTCGTCGATCAGCGTCACGCCCGTGGCAGCGGCGAACGCCGGGCCGATGAGGAAGTCCCGGTTGCCGTGCATGAGGGCGACCCGGCAGCGCGCCGTGGTCTGCCTCAGCACGTCCGCCAGCGCCTTCGCCATCGGCCCGTCGTCGTCGTCGCCGACCCAGACCTCCGTGAGGTCGCCGAGCACGTAGATCGTCTCGGCCCGCTCCGACTCCCGGGCCAGGAGCCGTGCGAACGCCCGGAAGCGGGTGGAGTCCGGCTCCTCCAGGTGCAGGTCGGATATGAACAGCCGCATCAGCGTCGGTCTGGGATGTCCAGCCCGTGCTCGGCCGCGGCGAACGTGTTCTGCAGCATGGCGATTCGTGTCATCGGTCCCACGCCGCCCGGTACCGGGGTGATCCAGGAGGCGATCTCCTTGGCCTCCTCGAATACCACGTCGCCGCGGAGCTTGCCCTTGTCGTCCCGGGTGATGCCGACGTCGATCACGATGGCGCCCGGCTTGATCCAGCTTCCGGGCACCAGGCCCGGCTTGCCGACCGCGGACACCAGGATGTCGGCCCGGCGGGCGCACCCGGCCGTGTCCCGCGAGAACTTGTGGGCCGTGGTGACGGTGCAGCCGGCCAGCAGGAGCTCCAGCCCCATGGGACGGCCGACGTGGTTGGAGGCGCCGATCACGGTGGCATCCAGGCCCCGGATGGGTACCCCGGTGTGTTCCAGCAGCAGCATGATGCCCATGGGCGTGCAGGAGCGGACGGACGGTCGACGCAGCGCCAGCCGGCCGATGTTGTAGGGGTGAAAGCCGTCCACGTCCTTGAGCGGATCGATGCGGTCGATGATCCGGTCCTCGTCGATGTGGGTCGGCAGGGGCGACTGGACGAGGATGCCGTCGATGCTCGAATCCCGGTTCAGAGCCTCGACCCGATCCTCGAGATCCTCCTGGCTGATGCTGTCCGAGAGATGCTGGATGATCGAGTGGAAGCCGATCTCCTCGCAGTCACGGCGTTTGGCGCGTACGTAGACTTCCGATGCCGGATCGTTGCCCACCAGAATGACCGCAAGACCGGGTGCTCGTTCGCCGCGTGCCAGGCGGGACGCCACGTCGGCCTTGAGTACCTCCCGGGCTGCCCGGGCGATGACATTACCGTCCAGTATCTTTGCGGACATGGTCACTCCTGAAAATGCCCGCGCATTCTACAACGAGTGGTCGTGGATACCGCGGGCCGCGGAAGCCGCGAACAGCGCAAGCCCCGACCTCGCCGCTTTGACCGCCCCCCGGAACCTCCAGTATCATCGCGCCGCTTCTCGAGAAGGAGCTTCTCGGGGTATAGCGCAGTCTGGTAGCGCGCCTGCTTTGGGAGCAGGATGTCGGGAGTTCGAATCTCTCTACCCCGACCATTCGATCCGATCCGAACGGCACCCCGAAGACGTTGGTTCGTGAGGAGTTTTGCGAAAGCAAAACTCCCCAGCGGTCGCGGAAGCGACCGCCAAGCAACGCGCCCGTAGCTCAACTGGATAGAGCATCGGCCTTCTAAGCCGGCGGTTGAAGGTTCGAGTCCTTCCGGGCGTGCCATTCGATTTCCGGCTGCACCGAGGTAGGATTGTGGCCGGCCAGTGGTGGACGTAGCTCAGTTGGTAGAGCTCCGGGTTGTGATCCCGGCGGTCGTGGGTTCGAGCCCCATCGTCCACCCCACCATTCCCCGATTCCACAGCAGTTCTGCGGCGCCGGCGCGGCGCGGGGGCGGCCGTTGTAAGTTGAGGCTCAGCAGGTAGAATGCGCTGCTCCGTATTTCCGGCGGAGCGCGCTGTTGCCCCGCCGATTTCCATTCGAGACCAGTCATGCAGATTTCCATCGAAACCACCAGCGGCCTGGAGCGGCGCCTCACCATCTCCGTGCCCTCCGAAACCTTCGAGGCGAAGATCGCCGACCGTCTCGGGGAGGCGGCCCACCAGATCCGCCTGCCGGGATTCCGACCGGGCAAGGTGCCCATGCGTGAGGTCCGGCGCCGGTTCGGGCCGGCCGTGCGTGCCGAGGTGGCCGGTGAGCTCATGCAGTCCAGCTTCATCGAGGCGGTGCGCCAGGAGGACCTCTCACCGGCCGGATCGCCGAACCTCGAGGTCGTGAAGATGGATCCGGGCATCGATTTCGAGTTCACGGCCACCTTCGAGGTGTTCCCGGCGGTGGAGCTCGCCGACCTCCGTCGCGTCGAGGTGAAAAAGCCGCAGGCGGAGATCACCGAGGCGGACGTCGACGACATGATCGGCCGTCTGCGCGAGCAGCACACGTCCTGGAGCGCGGTGGATCGCGGGGCGCAGGAAGGCGACCGGGTCACCCTGGACTTCACCGGCCGGATAGACGACGAGGTGTTCGAGGGCGGCAGCGGTGAGGACGTCACCTTCGAGGTGGGCGCCGGCCAGATGATCGCCGACTTTGATCAGGGCGTGCGGGGTCTTGCCGCAGGCGACGAGAGCAGCTTCACGGCGACGTTCCCCGAAGACTACGGCAACGAATCGCTGCGCGGCCAGACGGCCACTTTCGCCGTGACCATCAAGTCCGTGGAAGCCTCCTCGCTGCCCGATCTCGACGAGGCGTTCTTCGAGACCTTCGGTGTGGAGGAAGGGGGCATCGATGCCTTCCGCGCCGAGGTTCGCGCCAACATGGAGCGGGAAATGGCGGCCGCGGCCGGCAACCAGGTGAAGAGCCAGGTGATGGATCAGCTTCACAAGCTGCACCGGGTACAACTGCCCAAGGCCATGGTGGCCCAGGAGATCCAGCAGCAGAAGCAGCAGATGCTTCAGCAGTTCCGCATGTACGGGCAGGGCGGCAAGATGCCGGACATCGACCTCCCGGACGACCTGTTCACCGAGCAGGCCGAGCGCCGGGTTGCCGTCGGTCTAGTCGTCAACGAAATTGTCACATCGGCCAATCTGCAGCCGGAGCCCGAGAAAGTCCGACAACGCGTTGAGACGCTGGCCGCTGGCTATGCGGAACCGGAGCAGGTTGTGCGCTACTACTACGGCAACCCGGAACAGCTGCAGCAGATCGAAATGGCGGTCTTGGAAGATCAGGTCGTCGAACATATATTGGAAAAGGCCACCGTCGAGGTGGTATCAACGACGTACAAGGACCTGATCAGCGGCGCAGCGGTTGCTCCGGAAACAGCTCCGGAAACAGCCCCGGAAACGGAGGCGGCGGAACCCGACGCGACGGACGGGGTCCCATCAGGTCAGGTCGGCGCGGACACCGAAACGTCCCCGTCGTGACGGGCCGTCAATACCGTCTAACGAGGAGCAAGCCATGAGCCAGACAGGAAACTTCAACGAGCCGATCACCAACCTGGGTCTGGTTCCCATGGTTGTCGAGCAGTCGGCCCGCGGTGAGCGCGCCTACGACATCTATTCCATGCTCTTGAAGGAGCGCATCGTCTTCATGGTGGGGCCGGTGGAGGACAACGTCGCGAACCTGGTGGTCGCCCAGCTGCTCTACCTGGAGAGTGAGAACCCGGATAAAGACATACACCTTTACATAAACTCCCCGGGCGGCAGCGTCACAGCCGGTATGGCGATTTATGACACCATGCAGTTCATCCGCTCGGACGTGAGCACCATGTGTATCGGTCAGGCCGCCAGCATGGGATCGTTTCTGCTGGC
Organism: Pseudomonadales bacterium; assembly: GCA_050185825.1. Classification (GTDB taxonomy): domain Bacteria; phylum Pseudomonadota; class Gammaproteobacteria; order Pseudomonadales; family Azotimanducaceae; genus SZUA-309. The sequence continues at coordinate 69,433 of JBFWZA010000005.1, forward strand.
CGCCGGTGCGCCGGGCAAGCGTTTCTGCCTGCCCAACTCGCGCATGATGATCCACCAGCCGTCCGGCGGCTCCCGCGGCGTGGCCGCGGACATCGAGATCCAGGCCAAGGAAATTCTGCTGATGCGTGAACGTCTGAACCGGATGCTCGCCGAGCACACCGGCCAACCGGTGGAACGCATCGCAGAGGATACCGATCGGGACTTCTGGATGGGCCCGGACGAGGCGGTCGCCTATGGCCTCGTGGACACGGTACAGACTCCCCGCAAACCACTTGCGAAAGTCGTTGGACAGTAGGCAAGTCCAGCACAATCGCTTGAATTCAAGGGGTTGCATTATCCCGGTCGAGAAAGCAAGGTAGCGGAATCGGGGTCCGAGGCGCGGTCGCGCGCTTCCGCTTTGGCCTGATTCCCGGAAAGAGACTCCAGGCTAGAATGCCTGGAAAGAGAAGAGGCGACACTTATGGCAGACGACAGCAAGGGCGAAGAATCAGGCAAGCTCCTGTATTGCTCGTTCTGCGGTAAGAGCCAGCACGAGGTGCGCAAGCTCATCGCGGGCCCGTCGGTGTTCATCTGCGACGAGTGCGTCGAGCTCTGCAACGACATCATCCGGGAGGAAGTGTCCGAAGGCGGGCAGACCAAGCAGAGCGACCGCCTGCCGGTACCCCAGGAAATCCGCGAGATCCTCGACGAGTACGTGATCGGTCAGGAGCACGCCAAGAAGGTGCTGTCCGTGGCCGTCTACAACCACTACAAGCGGTTGAATTACGCGGGTAAGAAGGATGATGTGGAGCTGTCCAAGTCCAACATCCTGCTGATCGGCCCCACGGGCAGCGGCAAGACACTGCTGGCCGAGACCCTGGCCCGGCTGCTGGACGTGCCGTTCACCATCGCCGATGCGACCACCCTCACCGAGGCCGGTTACGTGGGCGAGGATGTGGAAAACATCATCCAGAAGCTGCTCCAGAAGTGCGATTACGACGTGGAGCGGGCTCAGGTTGGCATCGTCTACATCGACGAGATCGACAAGATTTCCCGGAAGTCGGACAACCCTTCCATCACCCGCGATGTCTCCGGTGAGGGCGTGCAGCAGGCCCTTCTGAAGCTGATCGAGGGCACCGTTGCCTCCGTTCCCCCCCAGGGCGGCCGCAAGCATCCCCAGCAGGAGTTCCTGCAGGTGGATACCTCCAACATTCTGTTCATCTGTGGCGGCGCGTTCGCGGGCCTCGACAAGGTGATCCGGGATCGTTCCGAGAAGTCGGGCATCGGCTTCAGTGCCCAGGTGAAAGGTCAGGAGGACAAGAAGTCCATCGGCGAAACCCTGCGTTCGGTGGAGCCGGAAGACCTCATCCGTTACGGGCTCATTCCGGAGTTCGTCGGCCGCCTGCCGGTGGTTGCCACCCTGGAGGAGCTCGACACCGAGGCGCTGGTGCAGATTCTCACCGAGCCGAAGAACTCCCTCACCAAGCAGTACACCAAGCTCTTCGAAATGGAAGGCGTGGAAGTGGATTTCCGGGAAGACGCGCTCCGGGCCGTGGCCAAGAAGGCCATGGAGCGGAAAACGGGCGCACGTGGTCTCCGTTCCATCCTCGAGGCGGTCCTGCTCGACACCATGTACGAGCTGCCTTCCATCGAATCTGTGAAGAAGGTCGTCATCGACGAAAGCGTGATCACGGGTGAAAGCGAACCCATGCTCATGTACGAGAACGTCGACAAGGCGCAGGCATCTCCACAGGAGTAGAGTCTCCTCATCCGGACCGTCCCGCAGGAAGGGTCCGGCTTACGGAAATCCGGCAGCGCCGGATATGGTCGGCGAGGCATGCGCCTGAACATGCCGTGAACGCGTACCCGTAACCGAGCGCGAACAGCAAACCGCGTACAGTAAACAATGGAGCACAGTCACATCAATCACGTACCCGTACTGCCGTTGCGAGACATGGTGGTCTATCCCCATGGCGTTCATCCTCTGTTCGTCGGCACGGAAAGCTCGATCCGGGCGCTCGATGCCGCCATGGCGAGAGACAAGCAGATCCTGCTGGTGGCCAAGCGCGATGCGGAAGTCGACAAGCCCCGGGCCGAGGACCTCTTCGAGGTGGGCACCGTCGCCACGGTGCTGCAGCTGCTGAAGCTGCCCGACGGCACGGTCAAGGTGCTCGTCGAAGGTGGTCAGCGGGCGAGGCTGAACAGCCTCACCACGGACGGGGACGGCGATTTCCTGCAGGCGGATCTGGAGCCGATCGAAGAGCCCACCGTCGAATCCCGGGAGGCGGAAGCGCTCGTCCGTATGGTGATGGGCCAGTTCGAGCAGTACGTGAAGTCCAGCAAGAAGGTCCCCCAGGAGGTGCTCTCGTCGCTGTCGAGCATCGACGATCCGGCCAGGCTGATCGACACGATTGCCGCCCAGATCTCGCTGAAGCTGGAGGAGAAGCAGAAGATCCTGGAGAGCTTCGAGCTGCGCGAGCGGATGGATGCGCTGCTCGGCCTCATGGACGCGGAAATGGACGTTTCCCAGATGGAGAAACGCATCCGTGGCCGCGTGAAGAAACAGATGGAGAAGAGCCAGCGCGAGTACTACCTGAATGAGCAGATGAAGGCCATTCAGAAGGAGCTCGGTGAGCTGGAGGACACGCCGAACGAGATCGAAGAGCTCGAAAACAAGATCAAAGACAGTGGCATGAGTCGTGAAGCGCGGGAGAAAGCGCTTTCAGAGCTGAACAAGCTGAAGCTCATGTCGCCGATGAGCGCCGAGGCGACCGTGGTGCGCAGCTTCCTGGACTGGATGATCAGCATCCCGTGGAAGAAGCGCAGCAGGGTGCGTAAGGATCTGAGGGCTGCACAGCAGATTCTCGACGAGGATCACTACGGGCTCGAAGAGGTGAAGGACCGGATAATCGAGTACCTGGCCGTTCAGTCCCGTGTGAAGAAGATGAAAGGCCCCGTGCTCTGCTTTGTCGGGCCGCCGGGCGTGGGAAAGACCTCGCTCGGTGAGAGTATCGCCCGGGCGACCAACCGCCAGTTCATCCGCATGGCGCTCGGCGGTGTGCGCGACGAAGCCGAGATCCGCGGGCATCGTCGCACCTACATCGGCTCCCTGCCCGGCAAGATCCTGCAGAAGATGTCCAAGGCCGGCGTCAGGAATCCGCTGTTCCTGCTCGACGAGGTGGACAAGATGGGCATGGACGTGCGCGGCGACCCGGCGAGCGCCCTGCTTGAGGTTCTGGATCCGGAGCAGAACAGCACGTTCAACGATCACTACCTGGAGGTCGACTACGACCTCTCGGACGTGTTCTTCATCTGCACGTCCAACTCGATGAACATTCCGGCGCCGCTGCTCGATCGTATGGAGGTGATCCGGCTGCCGGGTTACACGGAAAACGAGAAGCTCAACATCGCGAGACGCTACCTGCTTCCGAAGCAGCTGAAGGCAAACGGCCTGGCGGACGATCAGCTCGTGCTCGACGATCCGGCGCTGCTGCACCTGATCCGCTACTACACGAAAGAGGCAGGGGTGCGGGGGCTCGAACGGTCGATCGCCAAGCTCGCCCGGAAGGTCGTCAAGGAGCAGGCGCTCGGCAGCCCGGGCGGCAGGTCCGCACGGGATGCCCGCAAGGTGGCGATCGGACCCGAGGACATCGAATCCTACATCGGCGTTCGGAAGTACACCTACGGGCTCGCGGAAGAGCAGAATCAGGTGGGGATCGTCACCGGGCTGGCCTGGACGCAGGTGGGCGGTGAGCTGCTCAACATCGAGGCCGTCGCCGTTCCGGGAAAAGGACGCCAGACCAAGACCGGTTCACTCGGCGACGTGATGCAGGAGTCCATTCAGGCGGCGTTGACCTTCGTGCGCAGCCGTTCGGAGATGCTGGGTATCTCGAAAGACTTCCACGAGAAGTGGGACCTGCACATTCACGTCCCGGAAGGCGCCACACCCAAGGATGGTCCGTCGGCCGGTATCGGGATGTGCACGGCCATCGTCTCGGTGCTGACGGGCATACCCGTTCGTGCGGATGTAGCCATGACGGGAGAGATCACCCTCCGGGGTCAGGTTCTACCCATCGGCGGTCTGAAGGAAAAGCTGCTGGCTGCGCAGCGGGGTGGCATCAAGAATGTGATCATCCCGGCGGAAAACGAGAGGGATCTCAAGGAAATACCGGACAATGTCAAAGAGAACCTCACTATCTACCCGCTGAAGTGGATGGACGACGTTCTCGAGGTCGCGCTGGAACGCATGCCCGAACCCAAGATCGCCAAAAAGGAAGAGGCGGCCTCCCGGAACGACGACGCGGTTTCCGAAGAAGTCGTCGGAAAGGTTTCCGATTCCGGAACGGCTCGAACGGGCAACGACGGCGAGCTGCCCATCAGTCCGCACTGATGGTGTTCGCCCTGGAATCCGCAAGCTTGCAGGCCTCCGGGGGTGTTGGTATAAAAACGCGCGAACCTTCGGGGCGACCGACAAAACAATCTCAACAACCGTTCGTGCCGGAACTTCATCATCACAGAGGGGCAAAATGTGAACAAAACCGAACTGATCGATCGTATCGCTGATGCGGCTGATATCTCCAAAGCGTCTGCAGGCAGAGCGCTTGATGCGGCCATCGAAGCGATCACCGACTCCCTGAAGCAGGCGGATCCCGTGTCGCTCGTCGGCTTCGGAACCTTTACCGTCAGAGACCGCGCCGCACGTACCGGGCGCAACCCCCAGACCGGCGCACCGATTCACATCGCTGCAGCCAAGGTACCGGCTTTCAAGCCCGGCAAAGCGCTCAAGGACGCCCTGAACTAAACGCCCGACAGAATCAGACTCGCGAAAAGGCGCACCTCCTGCGCCTTTTTTTCTGCGAATCTCCCGAACAGCTTCTCAATCGAACACACCAACCACAGCGCGCCCGACTTCAGCCTGCAGGACCACAGATGCTTCAGAAACTCCGTGATCAGACCCAGAGCCTGTTCTTCAAGATCATCGTCGCTGCACTCATCTTCGTGCTCGCCATCTTCGGCTTCGGAGCCTTCAATCTGTTCCTGACGACCGATCCTTCGGTAGCCAGCGTCAACGGCGAGGACATCTCGGTCAATGACGTTGCGGTGGAAGCGGAGCGCGAGCGCCGCCGCCTGGCTGCGCAGCTCGGAGAGGGATTCGATCCCGACATGATCGACCCTGTCGTTCTGCAGAACGCGGTGATCAATCAGCTGATCAGCAGGATGCTGCTGTCTCAGGCGGCGGACGATCTCGGCATCGGCGCCAGCGACCGACAGGTGGACTCGGTGGTGCTGGGCAACCCGAATTTCCAGATCGACGGGCAGTTCGAGGAGAACACCTACCGCAGGATGGTGAACATGCTCGGCTATTCCCCGAGCGAGTTTCTGACGCTTACAGGAGACCTGATCAGCATAGAGCAGCTTCGCGACGGCATCATGGAAACTGCCTTCTCGCTGGAGTGGGAAAGCAGGGAGCAGGCGAGAATTCTCAGCCAGCGGCGCGACCTCGCCTACCTGGCATTCGAGGAAGCCACGTTCGTGGAGGCGGTGGAGGTGAGTGACGACGATGTCCGGATCCGCTACGACGAGAACCAGCTCGACTACATGACCGAGGAAACGGTCGACGTCGCGTTCGTGGAGCTGACGGTGGATTCACTGCTCGATGATCCGGGTATCGAGGTCAGCGAGGAGGACCTGCTCGCCGCCTACAACGCTGAGAAGTCGGCAGCGATGGCGGACGAGCAGCGTGACAGCCGACACATCCTGCTGCAGGTCAGCGATGAGCGAACGCTCGATCAGGCGGAGGCGGACATCCGTGCGTTGAAGGCCCGTATCGAGGCAGGCGAGGACTTTGCGGAGCTGGCAAAGCAGTATTCCGAAGATCCGGGCTCGGCGTCTGCCGGCGGTGACCTCGGCCCGGTTTCTAAGGGACTGTTTGCGCCGGAGTTCGAGGCGGCGCTGTGGTCGCTGGAGGTGGGTGCGCTTTCCGAGCCGGTGCGTACCGAGTTCGGCGTTCACCTGATCGAGCTGAAGGAGGTCGTCGTCCACGAGTTCCCCACCCTGGAGGAGATGCGCGACGAGCTGACGGCCCGCCTCAGGCGGGATGCCGCCACGAGGCTGTTCGCCGAACGGCTCAGGGAGCTGGACGGACTGGCATTCGAGCAGCCGGAGTCGCTCGACGCCATTCACGAGCAGCTCGATCTCGAGATCAGGACCGCGGCCGGCATAAGCCGCAGCGAAGGAACGGGGATATTCGGCAATGTGAAGCTTCGCGAGGCGGTGTTCGCCGATGAGGTTCTCGAGCAGGGGTACAACAGTCCTGCGGTCGAGTACCTGGAAAGTCGCGCGGTGGTGGCGCGCGTTACAGCCCGGCACGAACCGGAGGTGATCCCGTTAGAGGAAGTCGCTGACACCATCCGCGATCAGATTGCCGGTGAGCGGGCGCGCCTGGAGATCGAGAAAGCGCACGCGGACGCGGTTGCGCGGCTGGAAGCCGGCGACAACGTCTCCGCGGTGGCATCGGACTTCGGACTGAGCTGGCAGACCCACACTCTGGTGAGGCGCAGCCAGTCCGGCATACCACCGGAAGTCCTGACTGCGGCTTTCAGCCTGCCGCGTCCGGCCGCCGACAAGAGCGTGGGCAGCGCCCAGAGCGCGAGCGGGACCCGTTACGTGGTGACCGTGACCCGGGTGGAGGATGGCGATCTGGCGACGATGACGGAAGCGGATATCGAAGGCATGCGTCGCTTTCTGGCAAACCGGGCGTCGAACCTGGACTTCGACGGCTTCTTCCAGGCGCTGGAAAAAGAGGCGTCCATCGACCGGCCGGCGCTCTGATCAAGGCGCGCCGGTGGATGGTCAGTCGGTGCCTGCCGAGGCGTTGACGTAGAGCAGAAGTTTCTGGCCGGGCTGGAGATAGTCACCGACGTTGAGCTTGTTCCAGCTTGCGATGTCTCCCACCCGGACATTGAACTTGGAGGCGATGCGCGCCAGCGAATCGCCTTTCCGGACGCCGTAGTGCACTTTCCTGATCTGGGCTTCGCGTGAGGCGCTGACGGGTATCGCGCCGGCGGTAGCAGGCAGGGTGAGTTTCTGTCCGACCCGCAGGTAGTCCTTCGGCCCTACGTGGTTGGTCTTCATCAGCGTATTCACCGGAATGTTGTGCGCCCGGCTGATCGTCCAGAGCGAGTCGCCGGAGCGGACCACGTAGGTCGTGCCCTCCGTGCGACTGGTGATGGTATTCGACAGCGCCTCAGGGGATTTCGGAATCAGCAGCGAGTCGCCCGCGGTGATGGATGCGCTGCGCAGGTTGTTGGCCCGCTTCAGGCTCGCCACGTCCGTGCGGTGCCGACGCGCAAGCTCGCTCAGCGTATCCCCGGGCTTGACCGTGACGCGCAGCCACTGCACGCGCGCATCGGCCGGGACCGATGCAATACGGGCTGCGGCCTCACCGGCTTCGGCCTTGGGCAGCAGCAGGTGGTGTGGGCCGCCGGGCGGCGTGGCCCACTGGCTCAGTGCCGGATTCCAGAGATAGAGTGTGTCCAGGTCGATGCCCGTGGCGCGGCTGGCGACGGAGAGATCGAGTTGACCACCGGTATTGACGACGGTGAACGGCACCTCCGGGCTCAGCTCCGGCAGGGTGACGCCCACGCGCTCGGGTGAGGCCACCAGCTCGGCCAGCGCGAGCAGGCGAGGGACGTAGGCGCTGGTTTCCCGGGGCAGGGTGAGCTCGAAGAAGCCGGCGCCGGGTTCGGCCCGGCGCTTGGCGCGGATGACGTTGCCTTCTCCGGCGTTGTAGCCGGCCAGCGCGAGGTACCAGTCGCCGAACCTGTCATGGAGCGCTTCCAGGTAGTCGAGAGCGGCATCCGTGGCGGCTACCGGATCCCGGCGGCCGTCGTACCACCAGTTCCGCTGCAGACCGAACCGTTTCGCTGTTGCAGGGATGAACTGCCAGAGTCCGGCGGCGCCACCGTGCGAAAACGCATACGGATCGAGCGCGCTCTCGACGATGGGCAGCAGCGCGATCTCACTGGGCATGCCTCGAGACCGTACCTGCTGGTAGATGTAGGCCAGGTGCCGCTCGAGTCGGGGATGCATGTTCTGCAGATAGCTGGGATGCCGTGCCAGCCAGCCGAGCTCCTGCTGAACACGCTGCTCATCCGGGTAGCGGTGGAGCTGAAAGCCGCTCCTGATATCGGCCCAGAGGTCCGGATCGGGGATGACCACACCCGGTGCGATCCGGCTGCCGCCCGTGAACTGATTTGGTAGCGCCGGGCCCGAGATGGCGTCGAGCACCGCGGTGTCGAGCTCAACGGAAGGTTCGCGGGAGAGCTTCGACTGACAGGCGGCGAGCAGCAGAAGGGCAGCGAAGGACATCGCTGCGAGCCGGTATCGCAGTACGGTTGCGGTCATTATCTGCTGCGGTCAGAATGTTTCGCGTACTTTGCTGCAGTCGTTCTCACTTGGCAACTTCCTCCCTGGTCAGGCTGGCTTCCTGGTTCGATTCCGCTTCCGGAAGGCGTCTTCTCGCCGAGCAGAAGCCGCTCATGGGTGAGTGTGCACGGCGGTTCCACGGCGACACGCTGCTGTGGGCAGGGTGCCATACGGACCTCACCGATACCGTGCGCGGGTGCATGGTTCGAAACCGTTTCTATCTCGAGACCTGTGACGGCGCGGGCGGCTGCCCCCAGGAGGGTGAGACCGCGAGCTTCCGGGCCGATCTGCACGAGCTGCCGGTGGCGAACGGCGCCCTGGATGCGGTGGTACTGCATCACGTTCTGGAGGGTGCGGACGACCCGCGGACGGCCATCCGGGAGGTGGCCCGGGTGCTGGCGCCCGGTGGCCGCCTGCTCATCGTGTCCTTCAATCCCTGGAGCCTCTGGGGCATCCGGGGGGCCTATGCGCGATTCTTCCGGGACAGCTTCAGCGGCCTGCGCTTCGTGAGCCCAGGGAGGCTCCTGGACTGGCTCACGGTGTTGGGATTCGAGCTTCAGCAGGAAGTTAGATATCTTGCCTATGAGTTACCGTTCGCCACCCGCAACAAGGATGCGAGTCCCTGGAAGCGATTCCGTGCCCTGTGTGCGCGGCACGGGCTGCCCCTGGGTGGTGTGTACGTGATCTCCGCGGTCAAGCAGGCCGCCGCCCGGCGACCGGACTGGTCGCTCACGTCGGTGCGCGGCCGGAAGCTCGCACCGGCCGCCTATCCCAGGGTCAGTGCGCGTATCGCCCGGCTGCCGGTGCGCCCCCGGGTCGAAGGGATCGAAGACCCTGGTTGAGATCTTCACAGACGGCGCCTGTCGCGGTAATCCGGGACCCGGTGGCTGGGCGGCGCTGCTGCGCTACGGCGACGTCGAGAAGCTGATCAGCGGGGCGGATCCGGATACCACCAACAACCGGATGGAGCTCACCGCCGCCATCGAAGGTCTTGCCGCCCTCAAGCGCCCCGGACAGGTCCGGTTGACCACGGATTCACAGTACGTGCGGCAGGGCATCACCAGCTGGCTGGCGCGCTGGAAGCAGAACGGCTGGAAGACGGCGGCCCGCAAGGCGGTGAAGAACCAGGATCTCTGGCAGGCGCTCGACGCGCTGGTGCAGACCCATGCCGTGGAATGGCATTGGGTGAAGGGACACAGCGGCCACCCGGAAAACGAACGGGTGGACCAGGCGGCCAACGAAGCCATCGACGAGATGCTGTCGGTTGGCTAGAGCAGAGCGGGTGCAACGTTGCGACAGGTAGTTCTCGATACCGAAACCACCGGCCTGGAAACGGCCCAGGGACACCGCATCATCGAGATCGGCGGCGTCGAGCTCGTCAACCGGCGCTTTACCGGACGACAACTCCACCGCTACTTCAATCCCGAGCGGGACATCGATGACGGGGCCTTCGATGTTCATGGTATCAGCACGGAGTTTCTCGCCGACAAGCCGCGGTTCGCGGAAGCGGCGGACGAGGTGCTCGAGTTCCTGAGCGGTGCGGAGCTGATCATCCACAACGCGCCGTTCGACGTGGCGTTCCTCGACTACGAGCTGTCGCTGCTGCCCGGCCGGCGGCGCCGGATCGGCGAGCTGTGCAGGATCACCGATTCGCTGGCACTCGCCCGCCACAAGCACCCGGGTCAGAAAAACAGCCTGGATGCGTTGTGCAGAAGGTATCAGGTGGACAATTCCGCCCGCACGCTGCACGGAGCGCTGCTGGACGCAGAGATCCTGGCGGATGTCTATCTGCTGATGACCGGCGGCCAGACCGCGCTGTTCGGTGCGGATGGCGACGAGCGGGGCGGTCGCGGCGATGACGCGGCCGGTGTGCTGCTGCCGGCAGATCGCCCACCGCTGAAGATCGTCAGCGCCTCGGCGGACGAGCTCGCGGAGCACGAACGCTGGCTGGACGAGCTGGACGGTGCGGCCGATGGTGGCAGCGTCTGGCGGCGGGCAGGCTGAGCAGAATCCTCAGAGGTAGGCCACGCAGAACCAGCCCGTGGCGCCCATCGTCACCGTATAGGGCAGCGCCATCATCACCATGCGCCCGTAGCTCAGCCGGACGAGCGGCGCGAGGGACGAGGTCAGCAGAAACAGGAAGGCCGCCTGGCCGTTCGGTGTGGCAACGCTGGGAATGTTGGTGCCGGTGTTGATCGCCACGGCCAGGGTGTTCAGGTGCTCGCGGTCGATCTCTCCGTTCCGGAACGCCTCCACCACTTCGTTGATGTACACCGTGGCCACGAACACGTTGTCGCTGATGGCGGACAGCAGGCCGTTGGCGATGTACATCACTCCGGGCTGAACGGCGGCGTCCAGGGTCAGCACGTAGTGTATGACCGGACGGAACAGATGCTGATCCTCGATGACGCCGACGATGCCGAAGAACACCACGAGCAGGGCAGTGAAGGGCAGCGCTTCCTCGAACGCTCTGCCGAGCTGGTGTTCCTCGATGATGCCGTTGAATGCCGTCTGGATGACGATCACCATCAGACCGATGAGGCCGACTTCTGCCCAGTGGAAGGCCAGTGCGATCACCAGCATGATCGCGGCGATTGCCTGCACGACCAGCCGTGCGCGAGCCAGCTCCGTCCGCTTCCTGCCTTCCTCCTCGTCGAACTCCGTGAGGATCTGACGCACGGGCTCGGGAAGCTGAGCGCCGTAGCCGAAGCGCTTGATCTGCTCGAGCAGCATGCAGGTGGAGAGGCCGACGACCAGCACCGGCATGGTGACATGCGCCATCCGCACGAAAAATTCCACGAACTCCCAGCCGAGCTGATTCGCGATCAGGAGGTTCTGCGGCTCGCCCACGGTGGTGCACACCCCGCCCAGTGCCGTGCCCACGGCACCGTGCATGAGCAGGTTGCGCAGAAAGCCCCGGAATTCCTCGAGGTCCTTGCGGTGCAGCTCGCCGATGGCATCGTCGTGTGCGTGCTCGTGCTCGTCTGAGAAGGTCTTTCCGGATGCGACCTTGTGGTACACGGAGTAGAAACCCAGCGCCACGCTGATGATCACGGCGGTGACCGTGAGCGCGTCGAGAAAGGCGGAGAGGAACGCTGATACCGAACAAAAAAGCAGAGAAATCAGCGTCTTAGAGCGAACTCCTAGAATGATTTTGGTAAACGTGAAGAGCAGCAGCTCCTTCATGAAGAAGATTCCAGCCACCATGAACATGAGCAGCAGGATCACCGGAAAGTTGTTGAAGACCTCGGCGCGGATGGTGTCCGGGCTGGTCATGCCGATGACGACCGCCTCGAGCGCGAGCAGGCCGCCGGGCTGGAGCGGGTAGCAGCGCAGCGCCATGGCCAGGGTGAAGATGAACTCGATGACGAGCACCCAGCCGGCCACGAACGGTGACAGAAAAAAGATCAGCGGATTGATCAGCAGGAAAGTGACGATGAGGCGCTTGTACCATTCCGGCGCAGGTCCGAGAAAGTTGCGCCAGAAGGACGCCATTTTGATCGGATCGCTCATGATGCCGGGCGGTGCGCCCTCAAGTCTCCTCAAGTCCCAGTTCGTGTGGCGGTCGACGACCGCGTCAGGCGCACTCGGGCCCGTACGTTCGCGCAAGGTCCTTCACCAGGCCCGGCCAAAGATAATCGCTCATCTGGGTGGAGTCCACACAGCACGGCCGAGTCGCCGGTTGCCAAGTACTCGACCAGTCCGTTAGCGTGTCGCGCATCTGTCCTCAGCGAACGCGAACCATGTGGCCCATCGATCCCGACGATTTCGAATCTCTCGTGCAACCACCAGAGAACGCTTCCCGAGCCGATGCCTGGTTTTTCGTCAGGCTGAAGGAGGGCTTCGTCTGCCTCTCGGAGCGGGGCGTGCCGCGACCGGTCACGGGCGACGAGCTGCGCTGGATGGACATCGAGATCCATTCCGAGCACTACCTCGGGGAGCATCGGGGTCGGAGCATCTTCGCGCTTCAGGCGGGAGGCACCGTGCCCGAGGGCTACAGCCTCGCGGCTCTCAGGGAGTGGCTCGGCCGGGTGGAGCCGTCGGTGTTCTACCTGGCGGGGCGCGCTCAGCAGATCATCGACTGGCACAACGAGCACCGCTTCTGCGGCCGCTGCGGCACGGAGATGGAGGACCACGCCAGGGATCGGGCAAAACAGTGCCCGGGCTGTGGCTTGATCAACTATCCGAAGCTCGCGCCGAGCATCATCGTTCTCGTCACCCGCGGTGAGCAGATGCTGCTCGCCCGCAATGCGAACTGGCCCGTCAACATGTTCAGCACGCTGGCGGGCTTCGTGGAACCTGGGGAGTCCATCGAGCAGACCGTGCATCGTGAGGTCCTCGAGGAGGTCGGGCTTTCGGTGACCAACCTCAGATACTTCGGCTCGCAGAGCTGGCCTTTTCCGAACTCCCTCATGCTCGGCTTTCACGCCGAGTACGCGGGCGGTGAGATCAGCTGTCAGGACGAGGAGATCGCCGAAGCGCGCTGGTTCGAGGTGGATGCGCTGCCCAACGTGCCGCCGAAGACGGCCATATCACGCTGGCTCATCGACGAGTTCATCCAGCAGGTCGGCTCGCGCAGGGATTGACGCGCCCGTGCGGGCTGGCTACTCCACCGGTGTTTCCGGCAGGCTCTCGCTCCTGAACATGGCCATCAGCGTAAAGGCCCACATCAGATAACCGTCCGCACGAAACCGTCCTTCCATGAAGGCATCGAAGGCGCTGGCCTGACCGGAGAGCAGGGACCACGCGGTGTCGACGTCCGTAAAGTAGAAGGTCGCGTCCGGGATCCGTGCATCCGCTTCGTGAAACGCAATGACCCCATCGCTGATCTCGAACTGCAGTCGCTCGTCGGCGATGGCCAGGCGGATCACGGCGTCCATGCCGCTGCTCGCGGGTGGAAAGAACGTGTTCTCCAAATGGGACTGTAACGCGCGGAGTGCCATGGATGGCTATCACACACGCTCGCCCCATCGGAATCAAGGGTGCGGCGCTTCTCCGGGCGGGCCCGACGGGCGGCGCACGACCCGTGCGGATGTTCATTCCGTGCCGGGTCAAGTAGAGTAGCCGGCTTCGTTCCGTCGAGACGCCCAGCCTTTGGATCACCTCTACGATTATCTCCAGTTCCTCGCCCAGACCATCACGATCGTGATTGCCGTGCTCATCGTCCTCTCCGCGGGCGCCGCGTTCAGTCTCAGGCGCCAGCAGCACGGGGAGGGCGGTCACCTGGAGGTGAAGAAACTCAATGATCGCCTCACGTCCCTGAAGGACAGCCTCCGACAGGCGGTTCTGCCGCCGTCCTACTTCAGGAAGCTCCACAAGCAGGACAGCAAGACGCACAAGCAGGAACAGAAACAGGCCGCGAAGCAGGCGAAGGAAGAGGCGGACGGCCATGTCAGGCCGCGGATCTTCGTGCTCCGCTTCGAAGGCGATCTGCAGGCGTCCAGCGTCGAGCAGCTGCGCACGGAGATCACCGCCGTGCTGACGCTGGCGGATTCGTCCGACGAGGTCGTGGTGTGTCTGGAGAGCCCGGGTGGAGCGGTGCACGGCTACGGTCTGGCGGCGTCTCAGCTCGACCGAATACGCGCTCACGGCATTCCGCTGGTCGCCGCCGTGGACAAGGTCGCCGCCAGCGGCGGCTACCTGATGGCCGCCGTGGCGGATCGGATCCTGGCGGCGCCCTTTGCCGTTATCGGATCCATCGGCGTGCTGGCGCAGATTCCGAACGTCCACCGGCTGCTCAAGAAGCACGATGTGGATGTGGAGCTGCTCACGGCAGGGAAATACAAGCGCACACTGACCGTTCTGGGTGAGAACACGGAAGAAGGGCGGCAGAAGTTCATCGAGGAGCTGGAAGACATCCACGCGCTGTTTCAGGAGTTCGTGGGATCAAGGCGTCCGCAGCTCGACATGGCGGAAGTGGCCACCGGCGAGGTGTGGTACGGCGACCGGGCGCTCGCCCGCAAGCTGATCGACGAGCTGTGCACCAGCGACGAATACCTCGCCCGGTCCTGCGCTGACAAGGATGTCTACGAGGTCCGCTGGGTGGAGCACAAGCGGCCGCTGGAGCGGTTGATGGCGCAGGCGGAAGGCGCGCTGGTCCGGCTCGTGGATCGCGTGACGGGAATGGTACATCGCTGAACGCCTGCTGCAGCAGGTCTGGTTGAGCAGGGATCGAGGAGGACCGGGAAATGAACACGTTCAACGCGCTGCTGGTCGAAAAGACGGACGCCGGCTTCCACCGCAGTGTCGTCACGCGCACGCTGGAGAACCTGCCTGCCGGTGAGGTGCTGATCGACGTCCGCTACTCGTCGCTGAACTACAAGGATGCGCTCTCCGCCACAGGCAATCCGGGTGTCACCCGGAACTTCCCCCACACGCCGGGCATCGATGCGGCCGGGGTGGTGATCGAAAGTGCATCCGCCGACTTCAAGGCCGGCGACGAGGTCATCGTCATCGGCTTCGATCTCGGCATGAACACGCCCGGTGGCTTCGGTGAGCGCATCCGGGTACCCGCCGGCTGGGTCGTGCCCCTGCCGGCGGGTCTGTCGCTCGAGGCGAGCATGGTGCTGGGTACTGCCGGCTTCACCGCCGCGCTGTCCGTGCACAAGCTCGAAGCCGCGGGCATGACGCCGGACGCCGGACCGGTGCTGGTCACGGGCGCTACCGGCGGCGTCGGTTCGGTCGCGGTGATGCTGCTGGCGAAGCTCGGCTACGAGGTGGCGGCGGTGACCGGAAAGGAGAGCCAGCACGACTTCCTGCGCCAGATCGGCGCCGCGACGATTCTTTCCCGCGAGGATGCGCGGGCGGGCGCGGACCGGCCGCTCGGCAAGGAAACCTGGGGCGGCGCCGTGGATACCGTCGGCGGCGAGATCCTCTTCAACGCCGTCAAGCAGCTCAGATACGGTTGCAGTCTCGCCGCCTGCGGGCTGGTGGACTCACCGTCGATCCCGGCTACCGTGCTGCCCTTCATCCTCCGTCACGTCAACCTGCTGGGTGTGGACTCGGTGCAGCTCCCGCTGCCGCAGAAGGCCGAGATCTGGAACAAGCTGGCCGGCCCCTGGCGGCTGCCGCAGCTGAACAGCCTGCGTGTGGAGCTCCGCCTGGAAGACCTGTCCCAGGCCATCGATCGGATCCTGGCGGGTCAGATGGTGGGCCGCGGCCTGCTGGTCCACGGCGGCTGACGCCTCAGTCCCGCCGCAGGCGGGCGGACGGTGCGATCGGGCTCGGGTAGCGGAAGATCACCAGGTAGCTCGAAACGAGCAGCGTGATCACTGTGGCGCCCTGGATCACGAGCGCGGCCTCCGTGGTGAGCAGGCCGGCGCCGAGGGCGACGTAGGAGAGCAGCAGGGAGAACTCGCTCATCTGCCCCAGACGGTAACCCACCTCCCAGGCGGTGGCCGCCGCCTCTTTCTGCATCTTCAGCGCGAACGCGAACGTGGCGGGCTTCACCGCGATCAGTGCGCCGGCGAGAAACAGGGTCGGCAGCAACGCGTCCATCAGCAGCCCCACGTCCATCTCCGCGCCGACGGTGAAGAAGAAGAGCACCAGAAAGAAGTCGCGCAGCGGCCGGAGCGCCTCGGCGATGTACTGGGAGATGGGACTGGTCGCGAGCGAAACACCGGCCACGAAGGCGCCGATCTCGAAGGACAGCTCGAAGAACGACGCGATGCTGGCCAGTCCCAGGCACCAGCCGAGCGCCAGCAGGAAGATGAACTCGTGGAACGCATCGAAACGGGCGATGAGCGGCAGCAGCAGATAGCGCACGCCGAGAATGGCGGCCACCGTGAGCACCGGCAGGGCGATCAGGGCGACCACGAGCGACTCCGCCGTCTCCGCCCAGCTCGAGCCGTAGCTCGCGAGGAGGATCAGCCCGAGGATGGCGATCAGATCCTGGATCAGCAGCAGGCTCACCACGATCTCGCCGACATGGCGGTGGTGAAGGACAGTGGTGGGTAGCAGCTTGATTCCGAGGATGGTGCTGGAAAACGTGACCGCGAGTCCGGTGACCACGGCCTCGCCGGTGCCGAACCCGAAGGCGGTCATGATGCCGAACCCGATGCCGAAGAAGATCGCGGTGGTCACCAGCGCCGTCAGCGCGCCTTCGCCCGCCATGTTCCTGAGCTTGGAAGGCGGCAGGTCGAGTCCCACCAGGAACAGCAGGAAGATGATGCCGATCTCGGCAATCTCCGAGAGGAGGTCCGGATCGGTGACGAGCTGAAAGCCGTAGGGGCCGAGCACGCTGCCGACGATGATGTAGGCGACGAGCAGCGGCTGGCGGGTGTACAGGGCGGCGGTCGCGACCACGGCCGCGCCCGCAAAGATCAGGAAGAAGGACTCTACGACCCCAAAGCTATGCACCTCTCCTTACCCTTCGGTACGCCGGTTCCGGTTGAAGTACCGAAGCTTGGTAGTAATCGGAGTAAGGTGCAAGGGTCGACGCCCCGTCGTGACGGGCCGGCGGCAGGCTGCGCCCTTCCGGCATCTGGAACGTATCGAAGCCGCAGCGTTTCATGTAGTGGATCAGGTCGGGATGTACGTCGCCTACCGCGCGCAGCTCGCCGGGGTAGTCGTAACGGGTCCGCAGCAGCACGGCGAGAGACAGCCCGCGGCCATCGTTGAACGCCGGGAAGTTGATGGCGATGAGCGGTGCGCTTAAGAATCTGGGCTCCGGCTCGTCCGTGGGCTCGAGCAGCAGCCCGTCTCCCGACTCTTCCGCCCAGTTCTCGAGCGGCGTCAGTGCCAGACCGCCCGCTGCCGCCTCACCGTTGGAGATGCTGGTGGGCTCGACGACCTCACCGTCCCGGTTAAGCAGTGCCATAGATGCGCTCCTTGAAGGGTTCGATGCCCGTCCGTTGAAAACACGCAAGGAAGGTTTCGTCCTCCTGCCGGAGGGCGACATACGTGGCCAGAATCTCAAGAACGATGTCGGCAACCTGGTCACGCGAGACCGACGGCCCGACGATCTGGCCCAGGGAGGCGGGCAGCCCGCCGTGGCCGGAGTGGCCGCCGAGCGAGATCTGATAGTACTCGCTGCCTTTCTTGTCCACGCCGAGGATGCCGATGTGCCCGACGTGATGATGGCCGCAGGCGTTCATGCAGCCCGAGATGTTCAGGTCGATGGGTCCCAGATCGTGCTGGTAGTCCAGGTCTGCGAGCGCCGACTGGATCGCCTCCGCCACCGGAATGGATTTGGCGTTGGCGAGCGAGCAGTAGTCGCCGCCGGGGCAGCAGATGATGTCGGATATGAGTCCGGCGTTGGGTGCGGCGAGCTGTGCGGCCGCCGCCTCCTGCCACAGGGAGAGCAGCCGTGCCTTCGGTACGTCGGGCAGCACGAAGTTCTGCTCGTGGCTGATGCGGATCTCGCCGAATCCATAGCTCTCGGCCCAGTCGGCCACCGCTTCCATCTGCCGGTCGGACACGTCACCCGGGGGTACGCCGGTGAGTTTCGTGGACAGGGTGACGATGGCGTATCCAGGCACCCGGTGGGCGCTGACGTTCCGTTCCACCCAGCGGCTGAAGCCGGGGTTGGCGAGCCGCTCGGCATCGAGATCGTCGGCTTCCGCCGGCGGGTAGTCGTGCGGCCGGAAGTGGGCCGCCATGCGCGCCATCTCCTCGTCGGTGAGGGTGCTCGGGCCGTTTTCGAGATGCGACCATTCCTCGTCCACCCGGACCCGGAAACCGTCCGCCGTCAGGGCCCGCACCAGGATCTTGATGCGCGCCTTGTACTTGTTGTCCCGGCGGCCGTAGCGGTTGTAGACCCGCATGATGGCTTCCAGGTAGGTGAGCAGGTGGCGGGCGGGCAGACCCTCGCGGATCAGCTCGCCGATGACCGGGGTGCGGCCGAGCCCGCCGCCGACCAGCACGTCGAATCGGGCCTCGCCGTCCCGCTCATAGACCCTGAGGCCAATGTCGTGCACGGCCACCGCGGCGCGATCTTCCCGGGCACCGGTGATGGCGATCTTGAACTTCCGCGGCAGCCAGTCGAACTCCGGATGCGAGGTGGACCACTGACGGATCAGCTCGCAGAACGGGCGCGGATCGAGCCACTCGTCGCTCGCCACACCGGCGAACTGGTCCGTGGTGACGTTGCGGATGCAGTTGCCGCTGGTCTGGATGGCATGCATGTCCACCTCGGCGAGGGCCGCCAGGATGTCCGGTACCTCCTCCAGGAGCGGCCAGTTGAACTGCACGTTCTGGCGGGTGCTGAGGTGACCGTAGCCACGGTCGAAGTGGCGGGCGATGTGGGCGAGCTGGCGGAGCTGGCTGGCATTGAGCGTCCCGTAGGGCACGGCGACCCGCAGCATGGGCGCCAGACGCTGCACGTAAAGGCCGTTGCGCAGGCGGAGCTGCAGGAATTCGGCCTCGGAGAGCTCGCCGGCCAGATAGCGCTCGGTCTGCGCGCGATAGTGCGCAACGCGCTCGTTGACGAACTGCCTGTCGAAGGAATCGTAGCGGTACATGCGTGACGGGCGGTGTCGGCGCCCGGATGGTCTTAAGGCCCGGGAAACTACCATCCGTCCCGGGGGAGGCGAAGTAACCGTTCGGCCTATGCTTAGAAGCTTGCCGGCCCGGTACCCCGGGGCGCAGCACCTCGGGATTTCGATGGGTAAATATTGTGTCGAATCAGCGGCTTAGTTAGACTGCGCGACCTTGTCATCCAGCCATCTCTAGGAGCCGTCCTTGGAAACGAATGAGCGTATCGAAGCGGAGCGGGCCGAAGACAACCGGACCGACGTGAAGGCCGTCCTGGCGATCTTTCTGGCCCTGCTCGGCATGGCCCTGCACTACGTCTCGGGCTGGGTTCCGCTGGCCTGATTCGATCCCGAGCTCTGCCTTTTAGAGATTCGGCCGGAGGAAGACTCCGGCAGTTTCCTCGCTGATGCCTTTTCGAGCGGCATAGTCGGCCACCTGGTCGGCGCCGATCTTACCCACTCCGAAGTAGCGGGCCTCAGGGTGGGAGAAGTACCACCCTGAGACGCTCGCTGCCGGTAGCATGGCGAAGTGCTCCGTCAGGCTGATGCCGGTGACCTCGGTGGCGTTCAGGACCTCGAACAGCGTGCGTTTCTCGCTGTGTTCGGGGCAGGCCGGATAGCCGGGCGCCGGCCGGATTCCCCGGTAGGCTTCACGAATCAGGCTCTCGTTGTCCAGATTCTCACCCGCCGCATAGCCCCAGTCCTGCATCCGCACCTGGCGGTGCAGGTATTCGGCAAACGCTTCCGCCAGCCGGTCGGCGAGGGCCTTGATCATGATGCTGGCGTAGTCGTCCTTGGCGTGCTCGGCCAGCAGGTCGTCGATGCCGAGGCCGGCCGTCACCGCGAAGGCGCCGAGCCAGTCCGCGGTCGGCGGCGGGGCCACGAAGTCCGCCAGGGAGAAGTTGGACTGACCGTCAGGCTTCTCGGTCTGCTGGCGGAGGAAGTGCAGCCGGGCGAGCTCCGCTCGCCGGTCTTCGTCCCGGTAGAGGACGACGTCCTCGGTCCCGGGCAACCGATTGGCCGGCCACAGCCCGAACACGCCGCGTGCGGTCAGGCGGCCGTCGGTGATGAGCCAGTCGAGCATCTGACGCGCATCGGCGAACAGGCTGCGCGCGCTTTCCCCGACCACGGCGTCTTCCAGGATCTTCGGGTACTTGCCCGCCAGCTCCCAGGTCATGAAGAAGGGCGTCCAGTCGATGTACGGCACCAGTGCCGACAACGGAACGTCCACCGTATGCACGCCGGGATTGTTGGGAGCGGGCGGCTCGTATCTCGTCCAGTCGATGTCCGGTGCCCGTGCGCGGGCCTGTTCCAGCGGCAGTATGACCCGCCGATCGGCACGCTCGCTGCTGCGCCGGCGGATCACCTCGTACTCCTCGCGGGTTCCCGACACGAAGTCCGCCTTCAGATCCGCGGAGATCAGGCTCGTCGCCACGCGCACACTGCGTGAGGCGTCGGCGACGTAGACCGTGGGACCGTTCTGGTACGCAGGCTCGATCTTCACTGCGGTGTGCGCCTTCGACGTGGTCGCGCCACCGATGAGCAGCGGAATGGAAAGCCCCCGCCGCTGCATCTCTTCGGCCACCACCACCATCTCGTCGAGCGACGGGGTGATCAGCCCGGACAGGCCGACGAGATCGGCACCTTCCGCCACGGCGGTGTCGAGGATCTTCTCGGTGGGGACCATCACGCCTAGATCCACCACGTCGTAGTTGTTGCACTGGAGCACCACGCCGACGATGTTCTTGCCGATGTCGTGGACGTCACCCTTGACCGTGGCCATGACGATCTTGCCCTTGCTCTGAACGCCTGCACCCTTCTCCGCTTCGATGAACGGCACCAGGTGGGCTACGGCCTGCTTCATCACCCGGGCGCTCTTCACCACCTGCGGCAGGAACATCTTGCCGGCACCGAACAGATCGCCGACCACGTTCATGCCGTCCATGAGCGGCCCTTCGATCACCTCGATGGGTCGGGACGCCTCGAGGCGCGCGGTTTCCGTGTCCTCGACGATATAGTCGGTGATGCCGTGCACCAGGGCATAGCTCAACCGCTCTCCCACCGGGCCCTCGCGCCAGGACATGTCCAGCGTCGAGCCGCTGCCACCCTGGCCGGCATAGGACTCGGCCACGGCGAGCAGGCGTTCGGTGGCATCGGCGCGGCGGTTCAGCACCAGATCCTCCACCCGCTCGCGGATGTCCTCCGGCAGGTCCTCGTAGATGCCGAGCTGCCCGGCGTTGACGATACCCATGGTCAGACCGGCGCGGACGGCGTGATAGAGGAAGACCGTGTGGATGGCCTCGCGGATGCCGTTGTTGCCCCGGAAAGAGAAGGAGACGTTGGACACGCCGCCGGAGGTGGAGGCGTGGGGCAGGTGCTCGTGGATCCAGCGGCAGGCTTCCATGAAGTCCAGGGCGTAACCCCGGTGCTCCTCGATGCCGGTGCCGATCGCGAAGATGTTCGGATCGAAGATGATGTCTTCCGGCGGGAACCCCACCTCGTCCACGAGCAGCCGGTAGGAGCGCTCGCAGATGCTCCGTTTCCGCTCGAAGGTGTCTGCCTGGCCGGTCTCGTCGAACGCCATCACTACCACCGCGGCGCCGTAGCGGCGGCACAGGCGGGCGGCGTCGAGAAAGGCCGCCTCGCCCTCCTTGAGGCTGATGGAGTTCACCACCGACTTGCCCTGGGTGCAGCGCAGGCCGGCCTCGATCACGTCCCACTTGCTGGAATCGATCATCACCGGCACCCGGGCGATGTCGGGCTCCGACGCCACCAGATTCAGGAACCGGACCATGGCAGCCCGGGAATCCAGCATGCCCTCGTCCATGTTGATGTCGATGATCTGGGCGCCGTTCTCCACCTGCTGGCGGGCCACCTTGAGCGCTGCTTCGTAGTCGCCTTCGAGAATCTGGCGGGCAAATCGGGCGGAGCCGGTGACGTTGGTGCGCTCACCGACGTTGATGAACAGGGTATCCGCCCCTGCCTCGAAGCGTTCCAGACCAGATAGGCGCAGGGTTTTCGGCACCGACGGTAGCCGGCGCGGTGCGATGCCCTCGAGGCGATCCCGAAGGGCGGCGATGTGCTCCGGCGTGGTGCCGCAGCAGCCGCCGACGATGTTCACGAGTCCGCTGTCCGCATACTCGCCGAGGGTCGCGGCCATCTTCTCCGGCGACTCGTCGTAGCCGCCGAACTCGTTGGGCAGGCCCGCATTGGGGTGGGCGCTGACGTGAACGTCAGCGATACGGGCGAGCTCTGCCACGTAAGGGCGCAGCTGGTCCGCGCCGAGGGCACAGTTGAAGCCGACGGACAGGGGACGTGCGTGCGCGACGGAGGTCCAGAAAGCCGCACACGTCTGGCCGGACAGCGTACGGCCGCTGGCGTCGGTGATCGTGCCGGAGATCATCAGCCCGATGGGGCGGCCGAGCCGGGTTTCCAGGTCGAGGATCGCGTAGATGGCGGCTTTGGCGTTCAGCGTGTCGAAAACCGTCTCCAGCAGCAGCAGATCGGCGCCGCCACGCAGCAACGCTTGGGCCGCATCACCGTAATCCGCCGCGAGCTCGGCGAAAGTGATGTTGCGGAAGCCCGGATCGTTTACGTCCGGTGACAGGCTTGCGGACCGGGTCGTCGGTCCGATCACGCCCGCGACGTAACGGTGGTGCCCGGCGGTGCTGAACTCGTCGGCCACACCGCGGGCGATGCGCGCCGCCTGCTCGTTCATCTCGATCACCTGGGATTCGAGCGCGTAGTCCGCCTGAGCCGCTCGGGTGGCGGTGAAGGAATTGGTCTTGATGATGTCCGCGCCGGCGCGCAGGTAACGGGCATGGGCGTCACGAACGATCTCCGGCGCGGTGAGGCACAGCAGGTCGTAGTTACCCCGCACCGACGCCGGGTGGTCGGCGAAACGCTCGCCCCGGTAGTCCGCTTCCTCGAGCCGGAGCGACTGAATCAGGCTGCCGTAGGCGCCGTCCAGGATCAGAATCCGGTCGTTGAGGGCGGCCCGTAGGCGAGTGGGGAAATCGACTGCAGGATGGGTCATGAGGCAGGCGGCGCGCGGCCGCTCCGGTCGGGTACTTCTTGGCGGCTCAGTTTAGGGGGGAGATCCCCCGTCGCAACTGAAGGTGCCTCGGGCGAAGATGAGGCTGGCTCATGACGGTTGCCGACAGGGAACGGATCTTGTAAATTCCTGACCGAATTACTTGGGTATTATCGATGATCGAGATTTCCGCCGGCGCTCAGTCCTATCTGAGGGAGCTTCTGGCCAAGCAGCAGGACGAAAACGTAGGCATCCGGGTGTTCGTCGCCCAGCCCGGCACCCCCCACGCGGAAACCTGCATCGCCTACTGCCGACCCGGTGAAGAGCAGGCCGGCGACCTGCCGGTCGCCTACGACGGGTTCACCGCCTGGTTCGAGGAACGCAGCATGCCGTACCTCGAGGGGGCAGTGGTGGACTACCAGCAGGACCAGATGGGTGGCCAGCTGACGATCAAGGCCCCGAATGCCCGGGTGCCTCAGGTGGGTGCGGACGCGCCCCTCGAAGACCGCATCAATTACGTGCTCTACAACGAGATCAACCCGGGTCTCGCCGCCCATGGTGGGATGGTCACGCTGGTGGAGATCGTGGAAGACAACGTCGCCGTGCTGCAGTTCGGCGGCGGTTGTCAGGGATGCGCCGCGGTCGACATCACGCTGAAGAACAGCGTCGAGCGCTCGCTGCTCGAACAGATTCCCGACCTCACCGCCATTCGCGACGTGACCGATCACAGCCTCACCGAGAACGCCTACTACCGATAGGTCGGATACCGGCAGCGCCCGACGCCGGCAGGTCCGGGACTGCCGCTCAGGCGGTCGCCGCGACCTTCGAGCGCCTCGCTGCCAGCACCGGGCTCAGCTCGCGGGCCAGATCGCGCAGCAGCTTCTCGGTGGTCTCCCAGTCGATGCAGGCGTCGGTGATGGACACCCCGTAACGCATCTTCGAACGGTCGGCGTTCAGCGACTGGTTACCCGCACCCAGATTACTCTCGATCATGAGGCCGATGATGGACCGGTTGCCCTCGCGGATCTGCCGGGCGATGTCGCCGGCCACCACGGGCTGGCGGTTGTGGTCCTTGCTGGAATTGGCGTGGCTGCAGTCGACCATGATCGTTTCCTTCAGGCCCGCCTTGCGCAGTGCTTCCTCGCAGCGCGCGATGCTCCTGGCGTCGTAGTTGGGTCCGCTCGTGCCGCCGCGCAGCACGATGTGGGCGTTCGCGTTGCCCCGGGTCTGCATCACGGCGACCTGACCCGTCGGGCTGATGCCGAGAAAGCTGTGCGGCGAGGCGACGGACTTCAGGGCATTCAGCGCCACATCCAGGCCGCCGTCGGTGCCGTTCTTGAACCCCACCGCCGAGCTCAAGCCCGACGCCATCTCCCGGTGCGTCTGCGACTCGGTGGTCCGGGCGCCGATGGCAGACCAGCTGATTAGGTCCTGCAGGTACTGCGGGGTGATCGGATCGAGTGCCTCCGTGGACAGCGGCAGGCCCAGCTCGGCGATGTCGAGCAGCAGCTTGCGGGCGATGGTCAGCCCTTCGGCGATGCGGAAGGTGTCATCGAGGTGCGGGTCGTTGATCAGTCCCTTCCAGCCCACGGTGGTGCGGGGCTTCTCGAAGTAGGCGCGCATGACGATGAGCAGGCTGTCCTCGAGCTCGCCGGCGAGCTGCCGCAGCCGCCGGGCATAGTCCAGGGCGGCCTCGGGATCGTGTATCGAGCAGGGGCCGACCACGACGAGCAGGCGCGGATCGGTCCGGTTCAGGATGTCGCGGATGCTGTTTCGCGAAGCCTCGATGTGCTGCTGCACGGGCTCGGGCACGGGCAGTTTCGCTTTCAGCTGTTCCGGCGTGATCAGCACTTCCTGCGCCCTGATATTCAGGTTTTCCAGTTGGCTCATGTCTCGTCTCCTGCTCTGCCGGCAGAGCAATAAAAAACCCCGCCGGCGCTGCCTGACGGGGTTTCCTGTCGAAGGCAGCTCGCACTACCTTCGTTGTATGGAAGGTAGGCTAGTCGTTAAAAAAATAATAGCCCGCGCACCATCCGGCCGGCGTCTGAAGAAACGCTGCGACGTACTGGAGGTTGGGCTGGCTGCCTGTCATCGAATTCGTGGTGGGTGAACGAACGAATCTGGAATAGTACTCCGCGTGCGTGACAAATCAACCATCCTGTTCCGGGTGCGGCGGCCCACCGCGAAGCACCCTCAGGCGCGGCAGTGCCGTGAAGTAGAGGGCGAGATCGGGACGGTCGCCGAACAGGGCTTCCACCGCGTCACCATAACGCTCGAGCTGCAGGCGATAACGGGCGGTCTCGGCATCGAGGAAGGCCTCGACGTCCGTCTCCGCGGGCGGGATGGAGGTCTTGTAGTCCACCACCCAGCGCCTTCCATCCTCCACAAAGGTCCGGTCGACGACCAGGTTTTCCGTCATTCCCTCCAGCGCCACCGTGAGAGCGAATTCCGCGTAGGCATCGCTCCTGGCCTCGAGCAGCCATCTGCCCTGGGGATCGGCAAGCACCCCGCGGATCTGTCGGGCGATCTCGGCGCCGAGCCTGGCCGCGACGGGCGCGCTGAGGCGCTGACCGTCCGCGAGCGCATGACGCTCGGCTTCACGCCGCCAGAAGGGCTCCTGCGCCGCCAGGAAAGCCGCTGCGTCCGTGGGCAGTGCCGTTCGAGCCAATCGTTCGAGGGCCGCGTGCACCACGATGCCGATCAGTACCTCCTCGCGCGCGGCAAGGGGATCTTCGTCTGTCATCCGCTGCGGTGTCTGTACCGGCAATGCCCACGATTCCTCGGGGGTGTACCGGTAGCCGTCCACCAGCCGAGAGAACCGGGGCGGCTCGGTTGTCTCGTCCAGTGAGTCGAAGAGGTCACCCTGCCGGGCCTCGCTGGTGACGGTCTCCGTGGCCACATCGACGACCTGCAGCTCCGCCGTGTCGCCGTCCTGCAGCGGCGCCAGCAGGGCGAGCAGGGAGGTATCCCTGGGACGTGCCTCGTTCACGGCGAACAGCGCCAGCGATCGGCGTGCCCGGGTGCAGGCCACATAGAGGAGCCGCTGACGCTCGTGCCGATCCCGGAGACGGTTCTCCCTGGCCAGCCACTCGTAGGGTCCTTCGTCGTCCTTCACACCCATGAGCAGGCCCTCGGGCAGAGCCCGCCAGAGCAGCAGCTCAGGGTCGTCGGTGCGGGGTGTCCGCTCCAGGAAGGGGATCAGCACATGGTCGAACTCGAGCCCCTTGGCCTTGTGGATCGTCAGGATCTGCAGCCGGCTCTCGGTCAGATCCTCGGCGAAGAGACTGGCTGCGGCCTGAGCCAGCGCTTCCGGGGACAGAGCCCGCAGACCGAGCGACTCCATGAGCTCGAGAATCCGGGTGGCATGCAGGAGCGCGCCGGGGTCGGCGTAGGCATCCGTGCCGCCGAGACGCACCCACAGGGTTTCGATGACGCTCCGTGGCGGCAGCTCGTGGAGGAGGGTGGCACAATGGCGCCAGGCGGCCGCCAGGCGGGCGAGCCTGCCACGGGCGGAGTCGGTCAGCGCCGGCCCCTGGCCCCGGTCGATGGCGTCCAGCAGGGCCGGGAAGTCCGCGGTGTCCGCCAGGTCGTGCAGGTCGGTGAGCGACAGGCCGACGAACGGCGCTCGTAACAGGCTGAACCACGCCAGCCGGTCGCGCGGATCGGCGAGCACCGTGGTCAGTGTCAGCAGGTCACGCACCACCGGCTTGTCGAGCAGCGGATCGATGTCGTTGGCATGCCAGCGGATGCCGCGTTCCCGAAGCGTCCGGATAAGCATTTTCAGGTGCCGGCGGTTGCGCACCAGGACGGCGATTGTGCCGTCCGTTTCCGCGAGCAGTGCGGCGATGTGATCGGCCGTGCTCCGGACCTGGGTTTCGGGATCGGTGTGTCGGAACAGCGTCACTGCCGGTTGCGCGTCTTGTGCGTCGCGAGTCGGTGTGGCGGGTCGGTAGGCGATTCGGCCGAGCACCGGGTCCTGGGCGCTGCCGAGGATCCGGCTGAACGTGCCGTTCAGCCAGCGCACGAGCCTGGCATCGGCGCGGAAGTTGCTCGAGAGCAGCACGCGTTCGAGCGCCACGTCGCCGATCCCCTGACGCCAGGCCCGGTAGAAAAGGCTGACGTCGGCATCCCGGAACCGGTAGATGGACTGCATGGGATCACCCACCGCGAAGAACGTGTTGCCGTCGTCCGGCTCCCAGCCGGAAACCAGCCGTTCCAGCAGGCGGAACTGGGATACCGACGTGTCCTGGAACTCGTCCACGAGCAGATGGCGGATCCGGTAGTCCAGGGCGAGCGCGAGCTCCGTGGGTGACTGGGCGTCGCCGAGTGCCGCCTGGGCGTTGAGGATGAGAGTGGTGAAGTCGGTGAAGCCCGACGCGGCGAACGTGGTGTTGAGCTCCGAAGCCGCCAGTGCCAGATTGATGCTGACGTTCACAAGCCGCTGCACGGCTTCCGCCGACAGCCCGGGGTCCGGCAGGTAGCGAAGATTGACCACCTGCTCCGCGAGGTCCCGCTCCCGGAGTGTCTCGATGAGTGCCGTGACTCTGGCCTTCTGCTCGGGAAACTGCGGGGTGAAACCTTCGCGACGGGTCACCTGCCGGCGGAAATCGCCGCGCTGGGTGGTGAGGATGTCCGCCAGCAGCCGATACCGATCCGTCTCGACAGTCACGTCGCGGCCGAGCTCGGCAGCGGCGTGGGCCAGCAGGCCGTCCAGTTCCGCGCAGGCGGTCTCGCCGATGCTGTCGCGAAACTCATCGATCACCGTGCGGCTGAGCACGGCGATGGCTGCTTCCAGCACCTCGGCAACCCGCTCGGGGGCTTCCCGGTGGGTCGCGACCACGCTCAGGGCCACATCCAGCCACTGATCCCGCTTGCCGAGCATGCCGACCAGCAGCCGCTCGGCGCGGCCGGCGTCGTTCCCGCACTGCGCGAGGAAATCGGCGATCTCACCGGTCAGCGGGCCGTTGTCGTACAGCTTCATGAGGTGGCGGCCTGCCGCCTCCCGGTAGAGGGCGTCCGCCGATTCGGTGAGCGCGAGGTTCGCCTCGAGCCCGGCGGCGACGGGCAGCCCGCGGGTCATCGCCATGGCCAGGCTGTCGATGGTCTGGATCTTGAGCCGCGCCGGCTGCTCGAGCAGACGCCACCCCTTCTCCCGGCTCCTCGAAAGTGCGTGCACGGCTTCCGGCATCGAGACGTCGCTGCGGTCCGAGGCAGCGGCCTGCAGGGCATCGAGCACCCGGTTGGCCATCTCGCTCGCGGCCTTGCGGGTGAACGTGATGGCCAGCACCTCCTCGGGGCGTTCGACCACCGAGAGCAGCCTGAGGTAGCGCCTGACCAGAAGGCTGGTCTTGCCCGAGCCGGCCGGTGCCTGCACGATCACGGAGCGGTGGATGTCCGTCGCCCGGTCCCTTTCTGACTGGTCGGGGGGGTGGCTCAAGGCTCGTCGCCGTCCCCGTCGATCCGGCAGAAGGCCTGCAGGTGGCAGGTCTGGCAGGCGGTGGGCGCATGCGGGGTGACCGTCGCCACCCCGTCGCGGATCTCGCGGGTGAGGGTGTCGATCTGCCGTTGCCAGCGCTCGAGCTGGCGCTCCCAGCTCCCGGTGACAGGCAGGTCCACGCTCGCCCCTTCCGCGGCGACGTCGGCAATACCCTTCAGGCGCGGTTGCCGCTCGTCCACCTCGGCGTAGAGAACGCCGCGGATGCCGGCGTTGGTGAGGGCGTAGAGGGGAAGCTGGGGCTCGACGAGACGGTCGTCGTTCAGCCGGTAGCCCACCCGTCCCGTCTTGTAGTCGATGACGACCAGCGCATCGTCGATCCGATCCATCCGGTCGATCCGAAGACGCAGACCGAGGCCGTCGAATGTCGCCGTCGTGTCCAGCTCCAGCGCCTCGATGTGCGAGTCCGTGCGCTGGCACTCGAGGGCGTTCCAGGTTTTCAGCAGCGCCACCAGCCGACGACGCTCGCGGATCCTGAACGGCTCGGGAAAGCGAGCGTAGTGACGAACCAGCGCCCGATCTGCCGCGCGTTCGAAGTCTGCCTCCACCATCTGCTCCGCAACGCGGCCGCCCTCCACGCAGGGTTCGTAGAGACGGTGCAGGGCCTCGTGCACCAGCGTTCCCCGATCGAGCGCGTCCGGCAGCCCGTGCGGCGCTCGCGACTCGGCGAGCTCCAGGCGGTGAATGGCATAGCCCCGTATCGGACAGATGGCCTGGTCCCGGATCCGGCCGGTCCCGCCCCGGTGGCGGCCGCCGGCGAGCGGCGCACCGCGGAAGTCCTCGATGCGTTCCAGGTGGTCGCCGCGGGCGGTGAAATGCGGGTGGGCGCGGCGCGGCTGAAGGTCGAGGAGGGTGGCCTCCGGAAAGACGCGGATCAGCGGGCTCGGGCGCAGCTCAGACTCCAGCGACAGCCGGGCATGACTGACGACGAGCACGTCCGTCGACCTCCGCCACTGGCGCAGGCGCTCTGCCGCAAAGTCCGCCTCCTCCTCCGCGGTGGTTCTCGCCACACCGTGGCGCCGCCGTGTGGCGACCGGCAGGAACGGGTTCTGTGTGGGCAGCTGCGGCCAGCTCTGATCGTCGAGACCCGTCACCCAGAGATGGGAGAAGTGCAGCCCGGTGGTTTCCAGGTAGCCCATCACCTGAACCAGGGCCGGGGGTCGTTCCGGTGCGAAGGTCGTGGTGTCCAGCAACTGCTCCAGGGTGGCGAGCGCCTCCATGACCGGCAGCCGGCGGCCATCCGTGGCGGCAGCGAGCGCCGCCATCTTCCGGCGGATCTCCCGCCAGGCCTGGAACTGGACGCTGCCTGCCCGATGCCCGGACCAGCCTGCGCTGTCCAGCAGATCGGCAAACGTCTGCAGCCAGTCGCCGAGCGGACGGTTCCCCGTTTCCGGCAGACGGCCGAGCAGTGCCCGCAGGGCGGGCTGCTCGATGGCCCGGTCCAGGGTCCTGAGATCGACCTCCTGGGGCAGCGACGGCGGCAGGCGGTCGAGGCCGGGCAGTGCCAGAAACTGATCGTTCAGGCAGCGGCGCGCGGCGGCAGCGGGCAGAACGTCGAAGCACAGCCGCAGCCAGTCGCGGGCGCCCTGCCAGACGGGTTGCCCGCCCAGCGCCGTTCCGCCCGCGACATCGAGCACCCCGTGGGTGCCGGTCTCGAGCGAGGGATCGAACACGGCGGTGAACTGGCGCACGACCTCCTGCTGACGGCGGGCGAGATCCGGGACGACGATACCGATGCGGCGCCCGGAGGGATCCGTCTCGAGGTGCCGGCGCGACCACTGGGCGGCGGCGGCAAGCTCCTGGGCCGGCGTGTCGAAGGCGGTGCGGAGGGTCTGTGCCGGCGCACCGCTGGCGGGCGCGACGAACTCGATCCGGCAGCCTGTGTCGGCCTGCCGCTCGAGCCAGGCCGAGAACGCGTTCGGAATGCGCTCGAATGCCAGGCAGACGAGCTCGGGGGCGCTGGCCACCAGGTCATGACGTCCGGCCAGCTCCGCCCGGGTGAGCAGCTGTTCGGCGTCGAGTCGGCGGCGCAGCCGCTCCGTCCAGTCCAGGAACACCCGGCCGCCTTCCGTGTGTCCGAAACCGGCCGCCGCGATGGGAATCGACCACTGGTGAGAGAGGTTCCAGGCTTCCCGGGCCAGCGGCACGAGAGAGACGTTCCCCCGCGGCGCGGTGCTGCGGAAGAGCTGGAATTCGGCCTCCGCCGGAAGCAGCTCCGGCAGCGCCGGATCGACGCTCGCCCGGGCCGTGTGGAGGCTCGCCAGATACGAGTCCAGGGTACGGACTCTGGGTGTTTCCCAGGCCCGCTCGCCGGCCGCCTGGCGGGCCCGGTCGTAGGCCAGCATCAGGTTGCGGCGCAGCCGTTCGGTGGTGGTGAGCACCAGCGCCTCCCGGCAGGCACGGTCGAGTTCCGGGGTGAGTTGGACGAAGGCGTGGGGCACCGGGGGATTCTACTCGACGTCCGTGTCCGGGCGGCCGGTGTCCCCAAGGGCGGCGATTTGCCTTAAACTTGGCCACCCTCCAGATCAGGCGGAATGCCCATGTGGTACCTCATTGAAGACTTCTTCGAGCAGAGCCTCGTCATGAAAGCCATCATCGGTTGGGGATGGCTGTCGATCATCATCATGGTGACCTCGGTCCTTTTCCAGTAGGGGTTGGCGGCGGCGCCATGTGGTTATCCCAGCTCTCCGACAAGCAGCGCGAGGCGCTCCTGGGCCTTGCCCACAACGTGGTGGTCTCGGACGGCCTGCTCGATCCCAACGAGGAAGGCATGCTGGACGAGTTGAAGCGGGAAATGGACCTCGCCTCTGCCGAGGACGTGGAGTATCTCGAGCTCTCCGGAATCGAGGAGATCTTCGACAGCCACCGGAGCCGGGTGGTGGCGCTGGTCAACCTGCTGCGGCTGGGTTACGCCGACGGTGCCTTCGAGATCGAGGAGGAGTGTCTGCTCCGGGAGGTCTGCAAGGCCTTTCAGCTCCCCGACGAGGAGTTCCTGCTGCTGGAGAACTGGGTGCGACGTCTGGTGGCCCTCGAGGACGAGGCCCGCATGCTCATGGGTGACGGCTGAGGGGTACGCCTGACTCAGCCGCCGTCCGACCGCCCGGCCAGCGCCCGTTCCAGGCTCCGCAGCCGCATTTCCACCAGCTCCCGATCGAACTGCAGACTGGACTGGGTCCGGAAGCGGATACCGCATCGATAGCCGCCTTCCTGCACCAGGCAGTTGTGGACGATGCCGATGACCCGATCCAGCACCTGCTCGCCGTCGTCGAGCGACAGAAAGACGATCTGATCCTTGGGCAGCGGCCGTTCCGAACGGACGGCGAGCCCGTAGCGGTTGAAGTCCAGCACCTCGACGGCCGAACGGGAAAGCTGACCCTTGAGGCGGAGCTGGGCGCAGAGGCGGAGCCCGCGGTAGCGGGGCTCTGACCGCCGATCGTGTAGGGACTCCGGGTGCATGCGGCCAGCTTAAGGCAGTCTGCCGGCGCGGCTTGTGAACGGGTCGGCAGTTTTTGCGAGCGGTTGGAGAACGTCTCAGCGCGCGGTTTTCAGCAGGATCCGTTTGGCTTCATTGAGCTGCTGGGCCAGGTAGGTGCTGCCGCCCCGGTCGGGATGCAGCTTCTGCATCAGGCGGCGGTGGGCTGCGATGATGGCGTCGCGGTCCGCATCGGGTCCGACGCCGAGCACCTCGCGCGCCTGCTCGACCGACATCTCACCGGAAGGTGCGCTGCCGCCGCCTTGCGATCCGGAATTCTGGCCATAACGCTGGTAGGCGCCAAAAAGGCCACGGAACAGGGGCAGGTAACGCAGCAGCGACGGCAGACGGCGCAGGAAGGGGAGGATGGCAGCGCCCACAGCCGCGATCCAGCTGAGTCGGCCCGTTGCGGTCAGGATGGCCAGGCCGCCGATCAGCGCGACCACGGCAACGGTGACCACCACCGTCGGCACCGACGGCCGCTTCGCCACCCACAGCAGCCGCATCAGCACGATGAACCCGACGGCGGCCATGACGGCTGCCAGGACGATGACCATGGCTTAGAGGATTCTCCGGGTTCTGTTCAGCGGCGGTATTCCGGTTGCACTGCACCCGTTCCTGGCGATTGGAACGGCGTTGGGGGAGCGCTTATGATGCCACGGAACGGCAATGCGGGTGTCCGAGTGGATAACGCCGAAATTCAGCAGTGGCTCGAGCAGCTCAGAATCGAGCATCGGGACCTGGACGAGGTCATTCACCACCTTCTCGAAACCCGGCATCACGACACGATGCGCATACAACGTCTGAAGAAACGCAAGCTCAAGC
This sequence comes from Pseudomonadales bacterium, assembly GCA_050185825.1. GTDB lineage: Bacteria > Pseudomonadota > Gammaproteobacteria > Pseudomonadales > Azotimanducaceae > SZUA-309. The sequence goes on from JBFWZA010000005.1 coordinate 102,135, forward strand.
TCAAAGACATGATCGCCAAGCTCGAGAGTGAGCTGATTCCCGACCTCGATGCCTGACCCCGCGCAGAAGAGCCTCACCATCGCCATCAGCTCCCGGGCGCTGTTTGATCTCGATGAGAGCAACGGGGTGTACGAGGAGGAGGGGCTCGAAGCCTACCGGCGCTACCAGATCGCCCACGAAGACGACGTCCTGCCGCGGGGCGAGGCGTTTTACTTCGTTCATAAATTCCTGAATATCAATAAGTTACTCGATAAACATCGGGTCGAAGTGATCCTTCTGTCGCGCAACTCCGCCGACACGGGGCTCAGGATCTTCAACTCCATCAAGGCCTACGAGCTGGACATTACGCGCGCCGCGTTCTGCGGCGGGGAAAGCCCGTACCGGTACATCCACGCCTTCGGCGGCAGCCTGTTCCTGTCCACCCAGGCGGATGACGTGGCCCATGCGCTCGAGCAGGGCATCGCCGCGGCGACCCTGCTCGGCGGCAGCGCCGGGGCCCGGGCGCCGGAGAGCGACGATCTCCGGCTCGCGTTCGACGGCGACTCCGTGCTGTTTTCCGACGAGGCGGAGCAGGTCTATCAGTCCCGCGGGCTGGCGGCGTTCGCGGAAACCGAAGCCGCGTCGGCGAGCGAGCCGCTCGACGGTGGGCCGTTCAAGGAGTTCCTGCGGGCGCTGCACGATCTGCAGCGGGAGTTCCCGGAGGGCGCCTGCCCGATCAGAACGGCGCTGGTGACGGCCCGCAGCGCCCCGGCTCACGAACGGGTGATCCGCACGCTGCGGGCGTGGGACGTGCGCCTGGACGAGTCGCTGTTCCTGGGCGGAATGGAGAAAACCGAGTTTCTGCGCGCCTTCGGCGCGGACGTCTTCTTCGACGACCAGACCCAGCACTGCGAGCGGGCGAGCCCGCACGTGGCCGCGGGCCATGTGCCCCACGGTGTGGTGAACGTCGCCCGCCCGGCGAAGGACAACGCAGAGTCCGGCGAACGCTGATCCTCAGGAAGCGGGTTTCCCGCTGCAGATCTCGATGTCGCCGCTCATGGCCCGGATGCGGATCGTCCGGCTGGCCTCCCCGGTCTCGATCCGCAGCGACCGTTCCGGTGAGTAGCGGCTCTTGGTCGACGCCACCCCGAAGCAGTTGTCGAGGTCGCCGCTGAATGTCTGCGCGTCCACATCGAGATCACGGTCGTGATCCAGCATCAGCTCGACTTCGCCGCTGGTGGTGCCGATGTCGAAGCGGCCTCCCTCGGCGAGACCGCCATCCAGCGTGATGCGGCCGCTGGTCGTCTTCAATCGCGCCCGGCTCAGCAGTCGGCCCTGGGCGTCGATGCGTCCGCTGACGGTGCTGGCCTCCAGCTCACCGCTCACGCCTTCGGTCTCGATCCGGCCGCTGACCGTGGTCAGCAGAGCCTGGGTCGGCGCGTCCTGCCCGGTTGCGAAGAGGTTGCCGCTGACGGATTCCGCTTCGACGTCGGCGGCGACGATTTCGGTGCGCACGTTCCCCGAGACGGATTGCAGGCGCTGGCGTCCCAGCACGCCGGTCACCTCGATCCGGGCGCTCACCGCCTTCACTTCCAGCTCGCTGCCTCGGGGGACGTGAATGCTCAGATCGCTGCCCTCGGAAGAGCGGCCGTCCCTGGGATAGATGACCTCGATGACGGTCAGGTCGCCATCGCGGACGAACTCCAGGCGCTCGACGTTCCGGCCGAGCGTGCCGGTGACCGCCACCTCGTCCCGGTCCCATCCGGCCACGACGATCTCCCCGGAGAGGTTCGAGACGAGCACGCTGCCGTCCGGCGGCGCGGCCTGTCGTTCGTCGACGGGCGTGCCGGCTGCCGCCGTGCCGGTAGTCAGACAGGCGCCGATCAGCAGCGCGGCGCGCACGGCGGGGCAAAGTATCGTGTTCATAGGGTGATCTCCGGAGTCGCGGCGTAGCCCGCGGTGTTCATCGTGTTGTTCATGGTGTTGTACATGGTGTTGTTCATGGCGTTCAGCAGCACGAGCTGATCGGCGTAGACAGCCATCAGCAGGCGGGCGTCCAGGCCCGACGCCGGGGCGGCCGCCAGCGCCGCGTCGATCTCGTCCAGCGCCCGGTTGATCGTCGCCAGATTCTCGAGCACCACCGCCCGGGTGGCGGGGCTGAGCTCGGTCAGATGACGCTCGATGCTGCCCGCCAGTGCCAGACGGTTCTGGTGCAGGCCGGCCATCTGCAGGTGTCCGATGGGGTGCACGCCTGCGCTGGTGTGCACGGTCGTCGTGGAATCCCGGCCGAGCCAGATGGCCAGTGTCGCCGCAAGCAGCAGTCCGGCAGCCAGCGCCGGCGTCTGCCACCGGCGCAGGGAGGGGCGCGAAGGCGCCAAAGTCGCCGCGATGGCGGCATCCGCCGAAGGCGCGGACCCGGGGTCTTCCAGCCGGGCTGCGATGCCGGGCCACAGGTCGCGCGCCGGGGGCACCGCCCGGGGCAGGGCGCGAGCCTTGTCGAGCAGATCGTCTTCAGGCGTCATGCGGAATCTCCTAGCAGGGCTTTCAGAGCCTGACGGGCGTGGTGGTAGTGCGCTTTGCTGGTCCCCACCGCCATGTCCAGCAGGGCGGCGGCTTCCTCGTGGGGATAGCCGTACACGCCGACCAGCACGAACACGGCACGGGCCCGATCCGGCAGGCTCGCGACGGCGCGCTCCAGATCCAGGATGCCCCCGGTATCGGATGCCGGCGCGACCGCCAGATCCAGGTCGGTGTCCAGCGCGTGGCGGGACTCCCGTCGATACTGGGCGTTGACCTCGTTCACGGCGATGCGATAGAGCCAGGTGCTGACGCTGCTCGCGCCCCGGAACGAGGACAGATTGCGCCAGGCCTGGATGTAGGTCTGCTGAACGCACTCTTCCGCCAGGGCCCGGTTGGCCGTCAACCGCAGGCACAGCCCATGCACCCCGCCGCAGGTTTCCCGGTAGAGCGCTTCGAAGGCGCGCTGATCGCCACCACGTGCCCGCTCGAGGAGCGAGTCGGTGTCGACCTGGGAGTCTGCCGGGTCATCGGTTGAGGACATGGCGCGCAACATACCCCTTGGATGGCAATCAATAGAAATCGGTTTAGCGCCGATGGGATTGCATAAAAAAAATCATGTTCTGTAATATTCCGTTATAAGAACACGTGGCCGGGCCGGACAGCCCGGCGGAGACTTCAGGATGAAACTTCAGCAGCTACGCTACATCTGGGAAGTGGCGCACCACGACCTCAACGTCTCCGCCACCGCACAGAGCCTTTTCACGTCGCAGCCGGGCATCAGCAAGCAGATCCGCCTGCTCGAGGACGAGCTGGGCGTGGAGATCTTCGCGCGCAGCGGCAAGCACCTCACCCATGTCACCCCGGTCGGCGAAACCATCATCGAGATGGCCGGCCGGATCCTCCGCCAGGCGGAGACCATCAAGCAGATCGCCCAGGAGTACAGCAACGAGAAGCAGGGCAGCCTGTCCATCGCCACCACGCACACCCAGGCGCGTTACGCGCTGCCGCCGGTGATCCGCGAGTTCCGCACCACTTATCCCGAGGTGAGCCTGCACATGAACCAGGGCACGCCCAGCCAGATCGCCGAGCTCGCGGCGACGGGCCAGGTGGACTTCGCCATCGCCACGGAGGGCATGGACCTATTCAGCGATCTGGTCATGATGCCCTGCTACCGATGGAACCGGTCCGTCGTGGTGACAAAGGACCACCCGCTGGTCGCCAGGGCCGCCCAGCCCGGTGGGTTGACGATTCAGGACGTTGCCGCCGAGCCCATCGTCACCTACGTGTTCGGCTTCACCGGCCGATCCCGGCTGGACGACGCGTTCAGCGCCGCCGGCCTGACTCCCAACGTGGTGTTCACCGCGACCGATGCGGACGTGATCAAGGCCTATGTCCGGCTGGGGCTCGGGGTCGGGATCATTGCCACCATGGCGCTGGACGCGCACGCGGACGCCGATCTGGTCGCCCTGGATGCGAGCCACCTGTTCGCGCCCAGCGTCACCCACATCGGCTTCCGGCGGGGCACCTTCCTGCGCCGCTACATGTACGACTTCATCCGCTGGTTCGCGCCCCATCTCACGGTCGAGCGGGTCGACGAGGCGGTGGCTGCGACGACCCGCACGCAGCGGGAAGCGCTGTTTGCCGACGTCAAGCTGCCGGTTCGATGAGCGAACGGTTAAGCTCTCGATAACGACGACCGGGGTAGCGCGTGAACGTTCTGTGTCTTGATCTGGAAGGGGTGCTGATTCCCGAAATCTGGCTGGCGGTTGCGGCCGAGACGGGCATCGAGGAGCTCGAGAAGACCACGAGAGACATCCCGGTCTACGACGATCTCATGCAGCTGCGGCTCGGCGTGCTGGCCCGGCACGACCTGCCGCTGTCGCTCATCCAGCGTGTCATCGACACGCTCGACCCGCTGCCGGGCGCCCAGGAGTTTCTGGACTGGGCCCGGTCGCGCTTTCAGGTCGCCATCATCTCCGACACCTTCTATCAGTTCGCCATGCCGTTCATGGCGAAGCTGGGCTGGCCGACCCTGCTCTGTCACCGCCTGCTGGTCGAAGACGATCGGATCGTCGGCTACCGGATCCGGCAGCCGGATCCCAAGCGCTGCTCCGTGCGGGCTTTCCGCTCCCTCGAGTACAGGGTGCTCGCGGCAGGGGATTCCTACAACGACGTGTCCATGCTGGAAGAGGCCGATGCGGGATTCTTCTACCGCGCTCCAGCGAACGTGCTGGCGGAGTTTCCCCAGTATCCGGCCGCGGAAGACTACGAAGGTCTCAAGGCCTATCTCAGCGAGGCGGATGCCCGGCTGACGCGCTGACCGGCGTCGGTTCGACTCAGATCCGCAGCACCCTGAGCTCCGGATCGGGGTGGGCGTGCTCCCACAGGTAGTCGAAGCGCTCGGCAAGGCGCGCGGCCTGCACCGGATCGTAGGCATTGGCCAGTGCCTGGTACTCCTCGTAGTCCGGCAGCAGGAAGTAACCCCGTTCGTCGGTGATCACGCAGCTGTGCCTGTCGACCGCGAGCTCTGCAGGCACCTTCCTGATCTCGATCTTGCTGTCGAGCCTGCGGGCGAGCTCCAGGAGCTGATGTCCCCGGCTGACGATGCTGCTGGACGAGTGGATGAGCACCTGCAGCCTGGTAGGCGGTCCCCGGCGGACGAAGGCGGACAGCGCGTCGGTGACGTCCGGACGGTCGAAGAGCAGGTGATCGAGCTCCTGGCTGTACAGGCGCACGGTGCGCAGCGGCCAGCCGAGCGTCTCCAGCAGGCCCTGCACGCAATCTCCTTCGCCGACGAACTGTTTGAGCTCCGCCTGCTCCGCCGTTTCGGGCGCTGCCTCTTCGCGGATGTCGGGTTTCGGGACGTCTTCCGGCGGCTCGAAGGGAATGGGCAGCTCCATCGCCATGCCCTGGTGGGGAATGCCGGCCTCCATGAACTCGCCGCCCTCGGGTAGAAAACCCGCCTTGCGGTAGAAGGGGACGGCCTCCTTCTGCGCGTGCAGGAACAGGCGTCGGAAACCGAGCGCCTTGCCGGCTTCCACCGCGGCCTCGAGGATCTGAGCGCCGATCCCCTTGCCCCGTTCGCGCTTGAGCACCGCCATGCGGCCGATCTGGCCGCTGGGCATCAGCCGGCCGCAGCCCACCCGCTGGCCGGCCTCGGTGATGGCGAGGAAATGATGGCAGAGGTCGTCCTCGCCATCCCACTCGAGCTCTCTGGGCACGCCCTGCTCCTCGACGAAGACCTCCGTGCGGATGGCCCGGAGCGTGTCCTCGTGGCCCGGCCAGTCCACCTCGAGCACGTGCACCTTCATGTCAACCTCCCTTGGTGCGGGCCAGCCGCTCCGCCAGACCGACGTAGGTGGACGGCGTGAGCGATTCCAGCGCCCGTCGTGCCTCGGCGGGAATGTCCAGACCTTCGAGGACGCGGCGGTAGAGGGCTTCGTCCATCTGCTGGCCGCGGGTGAGCGTCTTGAGCTGCTCGTACGGCTCCTCGGCGCCGTGGCGGCGCATCACGGTCTGCACGGCTTCCGCCAGCACCTCCCAGCGGTCCATCAGGTCGGCGGTGATGACGGGCTCGTTCACCTCCAGGCGGCTAAGGCCCTTCAGGGTCGCCTCGTAGGCGACGAGGCAGTGGCCGAGCGCGCTGCCCATGTTGCGCAGCACGGTGGAGTCGGAGAGATCGCGCTGCCACCGGGAGACCGGGAGCTTGGCCGCCATGTGCTCGAGCAGCGCGTTGGCAATGCCCAGATTGCCCTCGGAGTTCTCGAAGTCGATGGGGTTGACCTTGTGCGGCATGGTCGACGAGCCCGTTTCCCCTTCGACCTTGCGCTGCCGGAAGTAGTCGATGGAGATGTAGCTCCAGGTATCGCGATCGAAATCGAGCAGCACCTGGTTGAACCGGCAGAGGGCGTGGAACCACTCGGCCATGTAGTCGTGAGGCTCGATCTGGGTGGTGTGGGTATTGCAGGTCAGTCCGAGTGAGCGGACGAAGCCCGAGGCCACCGCCGGCCAGTCCACGTCGGGATAGGCGCTGACGTGGGCATTGTAGTTTCCGACCGCGCCGTTCATCTTGCCGAGCGCTTCCAGATGCTCGAAGCCCCGCGCCTGTCTCGACAGCCGCTCGCGGACGTTCGCCAGCTCCTTGCCGAGCGTGGTGGGGGAGGCTGGCTGGCCATGGGTGCGGGAGAGCATGGACAGCGCGGCGTTGGCCTCCGCGAGGCTGCCGATCTCGTCGATCAGGCGCTGCATCACGGGCAGCAGCACGGCCCGGCCGCGGGTCAGCATCAGCGCGTGCGACAGATTGTTGATGTCCTCGGACGTGCAGGCGAAGTGCACGAACTCGACGTGAGGTGCGAGACCGTCGATGCCGGCGATCCGCTCCTTGACAAAGTACTCCACGGCCTTCACGTCGTGGTTGGTCGTCCGCTCCAGCGTCTTGATGCGAGCCGCCCCTTCCAGATCGAAGCTGCGGTAGATGGCGGCCACTGCGGTTCGCTGTTCAGCGTCGAGCCGTGGCAGGTCCGTGACGCCGTCGGTGTCGCCGAGGGTTTCGAACCATCGGCATTCCACCTCCACCCGGGCGTGCAGCAGGCCGAACTCGCTCATCACGGGCGCGAGCGGCTCCACCTTGCTCCGGTAGCGGCCGTCGAGGGCGCCGATGGCGGTGAGGGTGTCGAGGTTCATGGTTGGATCGCTTTCCGTAGGGGGTCAGTGAAGGGTGGATTGCAGTACGGTGTTCAGCGCCTTGAGCGCGCGCAGCAGCTCACCGCGCTTCAGCACCAGGTGCCAGCGCCTGCCGCCGAGCTGGTACCAGAGCCAGGCGAAGCGGATGCCGCCGAGCAGCAGGGCACGGATCGCGTCGGCAGTCCCTTCCTGCTGCAGCAGCTCCGGATTGCCGGTCACCTGGATCCGCTTGCCCAGCGTGCTGATGGACGCCTGGTAGACCTTTGCCAGCTCCGGATCGGTAGGGTCGGCGGAAAGCTGGTCCAGCTCCCGGCCGAGGCGGGCCACCACCTCGGGCGAGCGGCGAAGCAGGGTGGCCAGCTCGATGAGCTGCAGGGCATAACGCAGCGGCTCCGAATGGGTCGGCTTGCCTTCGAGCATGGCGATGGCGGCGCTCACACCGGCGCGGAACTCCGTGATCTGGCCGAATATGGCGCGGTAGCTCTCCGCGTGGGCTGTGGCAATGGCACGTTTGACCGCTGCCGCCGCCACCGGGTCCTGGAGGGAGCCGTGAGCGCAGGCGTGCACCAGCTCGGCGGACTGGACGATGCCGGCCAGCGCCAGCGAGCGGTAATCGGTCAGGTCGTCCATGGTGGTGGTGTTCATGCGGCGTGCTGACGGCCAGCCAGGGCTGCCTGCGCGGGAGAGGCGTCCCGGCGCTCGATCTCACCCCCACCCAGACAGACATCGTCCTGATAGAAGCAGGCGTACTGGCCCGGCGTGATGGCACGCTGCGGCGAATCGAAGCTCACCCCGAGCGTGCCGTCCGCCCGCGCCCGTATCGTGCAGGGCTGATCGGCCTGCCGGTAACGGATCTTGGCCGTGGCGTAGAGCGGCAGCAGCGGCTCGGCGACCAGCCAGTTCACCGCCGACACGGACAGCCACCACCCGGCCAGGTCGTCCGGATTCTGGGTCACGATCAGGGTGTTGCTGCCGGGATCCTTGTCCATGACGAACCACGGCGCTTCCGTTCGGCCCGGCAGACCGCCAATCCCCAACCCCTGGCGCTGACCGATGGTGTAGTAGGCCAGTCCCCGGTGTCGGCCCACGGTCATACCGGTGCTGTCGCGGATGATGCCGGGTTGAGCGGGCAGGTAGCGGGCCAGGAACTCCGCGAAGCGACGCTCGCCGATGAAGCAGATGCCGGTGCTGTCCTTCTTCCGGTGGTTGAGAAATCCCGCCTCCCGGGCGATGGCACGCACCTCGTGCTTCTTCAGCTCGCCCAGGGGGAACAGGCAGCGGGACAGCCGCTCGGCGGGCACGGCCTGGAGAAAGTAGGTCTGGTCCTTATCCGCGTCCACGGCTTTCTTAAGCAGCACGTGCCCGCCCGGCTGTGTCTCGAGGCGCGCGTAGTGCCCGGTGGCGATGCGATCGGCCCCCAGCGTCGCAGCATGCTCGACGAACTGCTTGAATTTGATCTCCCGGTTGCAGAGCACGTCCGGATTGGGTGTGCGGCCGGCGGCGTACTCCCGGAGGAACTCGGCGAAAACGTTGTCGCGGTACTCGGCAGCAAAATTGACCGTGTGCAGCTCGATCCCCAGCCGGTGGCATACCTGATCCGCATCCAGCAGGTCGGTGGCCGCGGTGCAGTACTCCGTGCCGTCGTCATCGTCCCAGTTCTTCATGAACAGGCCGATCACCCGATAACCCTGCTGCTTGAGCAGCAGCGCGGCGACCGAGGAGTCCACCCCGCCGGACATACCGACGACCACAGTGGTCTGCTTCTCGTCTCTGGCAACTGGACTGACCATCGCGGTAGTGTACTGCACCCCGCCGGTTCCCGCTCTGCAGGGCACCTGGCTCACCGTGGCTGGCAGGGGGGCGACCAGCCGCGGATAATGCACGGCCAGTGATACGCAGAGATTCCCCAGGAGAGGCAGATGAGCTCCGGTAAGGGCGGGCAACCGCTCAGCCACCTCAACGAGAAGGGCGAGGCCAACATGGTGGACGTTTCCGCCAAGGCCGAGACCCGCCGCATGGCCGTTGCCACCGGCAGGCTGCGCATGCAGCCAGCGACGCTGCGTCAGATTCTGGAGGCCGGCACGCCGAAGGGCGACGTGCTGGCGGTTGCGCGGGTCGCCGGTATCCAGGGCGCGAAACGCTGTGCGGACCTGATTCCCCTGTGTCATCCGCTGGCGCTGTCGAAGGTGCAGGTGGATTTCGAAGCGCTCGACGAGACGTTGCTCGGCATCCGCGCCGCCGTGACGGTCACCGGGCGCACCGGGGTGGAGATGGAAGCCCTGACGGCGGTGAGCGTGGCGGCGCTGACGGTCTACGACATGTGCAAAGCGATGGACAAGGCCATGGTCGTCGAGTCCGTCAGGTTGGAGCTCAAGGAAGGCGGTCGGAGCGGGGTCTGGCAGCGCGACGCCGAGGCGGGCGCGTCGTGACCGTCCGAGTACGCTTCTTCGCCTCGCTGCGGGAAGCCGTGGGCACCGGGGAGATCGAGCTGCCCCTGGAGAACGGGGTGTCGCTGGATGAGCTGATGCGACTTCTGGCTGATCGACTGCCCGCCGCCGGCATGGCGGCGCTGCGGGCGGAAAACGTGCGTCTGGCGGTGAACCAGACCCTGGCAGGCGCGACGGATGGGCCGATGCGCATCGACATCGACGACGAGGTCGCCTTTCTGCCGCCGGTAACGGGCGGCTGATCGTGAGCTGTCGCATCGAGGTTCGGGTGGAGACCGGTGATTTCGATGCCGGTGCGGAGCTCGACGCGCTCTACCGCCGCGCGGGTGGCAGCCTCGGCGCCGTGGCGACGTTCATCGGTCTGGTACGCGACCGGTTCGAAGACGCCACGGTCACCGCGCTGCACCTCGAGCACTACCCGGGCATGACCGAACGCAGCATCCAGGAAATCGTGGCCGGTGCCGCCGGGCGATGGCCGTTGCTCGACGTGGTGGTGGTCCATCGGGTCGGGGAGCTGCTCCCCCGCGCTCAGATCGTCTACGTGCAGGTGGCCTCGTCGCACCGGGACGCGGCCTTTGCCGCTGCGGAATACGTCATGGACTACCTGAAGACGGATGCGGTGTTCTGGAAGCGGGAAGCCCAGCAGTCGGCCGGTCGCTGGGTGGAGTCCACCGCGGAGGATCGAGCCCGGCGACGGAAGTGGGACGACCCGCCGGCCGATGGTTTATAATCGCGCGCTTTTGCGCCGGCCGTCGCGCTGCGGCCCGGTGCCTTCAGACTCAATCTGATATCAGTTACGCCTGAACTACGGAGCTATCTATCTATGGCATATCAGCACATCAAGGTGCCGAACGGCGGGGCGAAGATCACGGCAAACGGCGACGGATCGCTCAATGTCCCCGACAACCCCATCATTCCGTTCATCGAGGGGGATGGCATCGGCGTGGACATCACGCCGGTGATGATCGACGTCGTCGACGCGGCGGTCCAGAAAGCCTATGGCGGCAAGCGCAAGATCCACTGGATGGAGATCTACTCCGGTGAGAAGTCGCTCGAGGTCTACGGTGAGGATCAGTGGCTGCCGGCGGAAACCCTGGAGGCCATGAAGGAGTTCCTGGTGGGCATCAAGGGGCCCATGACCACACCCGTCGGCGGCGGCATCCGGTCGCTGAACGTGGCGTTGCGCCAGGAGCTGGATCTCTACGTCTGTCAGCGTCCGGTGCGATGGTTTTCCGGGGTGCCCAGCCCCGTCGTCGCGCCGGAGAAGACCAACATGGTGATCTTCCGGGAGAACACGGAAGACATATATGCCGGCGTGGAGTGGGAAGCGGACTCCGTCGGTGCGAAGAAGCTGATCAAGTTTCTCCAGGATGAGCTGGACGTGCACAAGATCCGGTTCCCGCAGCACTGCGGTATCGGGATCAAGCCCATCTCCGAGGAAGGCAGCAAGCGCCTGATCCGGCAGGCGCTGCAGTACTGCATCAACGAGGACCGTGACTCCCTGACCTTCGTGCACAAAGGCAACATCATGAAGTTCACGGAAGGCGCGTTCAAAGACTGGGGCTATGAGCTCGCCCGCGATGAATTCGGAGCTACCCCGCTGGACGGTGGACCCTGGCACGAGCTGAAGAATCCGAACACCGGCAAGCAGATCGTGATCAAGGACGTGATCGCCGATGCCATGCTGCAGCAGATTCTCACGCGGCCGGACGAGTACGACGTGATCGCCACCATGAACCTGAACGGCGACTACCTGTCGGATGCGCTGGCGGCCCAGGTGGGCGGCATCGGGATCGCGCCGGGTGCGAACATCAGCGACACGATCGCGCTGTTCGAGGCCACCCACGGCACGGCGCCCAAGTACGCGGGTCAGGACAAGGTGAACCCCGGATCGCTGATCCTCTCCGCCGAGATGATGCTGCGGCACATGGGCTGGCGTGAGGCGGCGGACCTGATCATCAAGGGCATGGAAGGAGCCATCTCGAAGAAGACGGTGACCTACGACTTCGAACGGCTGATGACGGGCGCCAAGCTCCTGAAGTGCTCGGAGTTCGGCAAGGCGATGGTCGCCGCCATGTGATCGTCCGCGTTCGGACAGGCTGAACGAAAGAGCCCCGCCTGATGCGGGGCTTTTTTTTATCCAGGTTTTTTATCCGGGCGGGGCGGTCAGGACCGGCTGGCCTGGATACCGATACCGCCTGCGAGATGCGCGCCCGAGTCGAGCGTCCCATCGCTCACCTCGGCGGCAGCATCTTCCACCGTCACCGAGGCCACCGATGTCACCTCCGGCCCGCCGTTGGCTGCTTCGTCAACCTGCACCGCGGGCTGATCCGCGGCCTGAATGTTGGTTGCCTGCAGCCCCTTTGGCCCTTCGATGATCTCGAAGCACACCGGTTGCCCTGCCTTCAGGGTTTTGTAGCCATCCATCTGGATCGAGGAAAAGTGCGCGAAAAGATCGTCACCCCCTCCTTCCGGAAGAATGAATCCATACCCCTTGGCATTGTTGAACCATTTCACCGTTCCCATCGCCATGGCAAACCGCCCTCCTCAGCAGTACGAACAAGCCAGGCTTCGCAGCAGTAGGTATTGCATCTTCGTCGGCGTGGCCGGTGCCACGGATGGCTGCGGACGTTTTCTTGTTGCGGCTGCACGAAAAGACCACCCATTGCTCGGCGCACCGGAATGCGTGCCGCAATGACTGGTCGATGGCTGCCGATTGTTTACGTCCGACTCGATTGCATCCGATTTGCATCAGACGTCCTCTGTGAACCGAGCAAGCCTGTGCGGATTTGGGTGAGCCGACAGGATGGTACGGTCCAGAAGTCGCCGCTCAAACCGACGAAGATTTCCCCGTTGCTGCCCCCGTTCGACGGACTTTCTTACCATTTCGTGATGGAGTCAAGGTTGAATTGAGCCAACTTTGCGCCGTAAATAGGGTCAAAAGCGCTGGTATTTAAAGGATTTTACGGCGCGTCCACGTAACACGGGGCAGAGTTTCGCCGGCGTCGGATCACTTCCCGCCGCCCACGGGGACTTGCAATCTGACGACCCGGTCCCCAGATAGTCATCGTGGTCCGCTATCATTGGAGCATGAGCAGCAGGAACGGCAGCCACGGCAAGGAAGAGGGTAGTTCCCGCCACATCCGTCTGCAGGGCGGTGAAGACGATCAGCGTCCAGACCGTGAAGGTGGGCTGGCAACGGTCACCGCCAAGCCCAAGCTCAAGCGTCCACCCATGTACAAGGTGGTCCTGCTCAATGATGACTACACGCCGATGGAGTTCGTCGTGCACGTTCTGGAGCTGTTCTTCTCGATGAACCGGGAGAAGGCAACGCAGATCATGCTCACCGTCCACACCCAGGGTGCAGCCGTGGTCGGCATCTTTCCGAGGGACATCGCGGAGACGAAGTCGGAGCAGGTGAACCGTTACGCCCAGGAGAATCAGCATCCGCTGATTTCCACGGTCGAGATGACCGATTGAGCGCGAAACCAGGCAGGCGGACGCCGGAATTCAGGAATCGATTTGACACGAGCAAGGAAGTAAGTAGACGAAATGCTGAGTAAAGATCTCGAAGTCACGTTGAACGAAGCCTTTCGTGCGGCGAAGAGCAAGCGGCACGAGTTCATGACCGTGGAGCACCTGCTGCTGTCGCTGCTGGACAACGCCGTGGCGCTGGATGTCCTGCAGAAGGTGGGCGCGGACGTGGACAAGCTTCGCAAGGATCTCCTCGAGCATATCGATGCCACCACGCCACTGATTCCGGCGGGTGATCTGGACCGGGAAACGCAGCCGACGCTCGGTTTCCAGCGGGTTCTGCAGCGGGCCGTCTTCCACGTGCAGTCTTCGGGCAAGAAAGAGGTCACCGGCGGCAACGTCCTCGTCGCCATCTTCAGCGAGCAGGAAAGCCAGGCCGTCTACTTCCTGAAGCAGCAGAACATCGCCCGGATCGACGTGGTGAACTACATCGCCCACGGCATCTCCAAGATCCCGGGCGCCGAGGGCGAGTCCGAGCATCCCGGCACCGAGGCCGAAGAGGAGATCGGCGGCGAAGGTCAGCAGCAGAGTGCGCTGGAAACGTTCGCCACCAATCTCAACGATCAGGCGAGAGCCGGACGCATCGATCCTCTGGTGGGGCGCGATCTCGAGCTCGAGCGGGTGATCCAGGTGCTCTGCCGGCGACGCAAGAACAATCCGCTGCTGGTCGGTGAGTCTGGCGTCGGCAAGACGGCTATCGCCGAAGGGCTGGCGAAACGGATCGTCGACGGCGACGTTCCGGAGGTGGTCGCCAACAGCACCATCTACGCGCTCGACATGGGCGCGCTGCTCGCCGGCACCAAGTACCGGGGCGACTTCGAGAAGCGCTTCAAGATGGTGCTCGCGGAGCTCAAGAAGGACGAAGGCGCGATCCTGTTCATCGACGAGGTGCACACGATCATTGGCGCCGGCGCGGCTTCGGGTGGGGTGATGGATGCCTCCAACCTGCTGAAGCCGCTGCTCACCTCCGGCGAGATCCGCTGCATGGGCTCGACCACCTATCAGGAATACCGGGGCATCTTCGATAAGGATCGGGCACTGTCACGCCGATTCCAGAAGATCGACATCACCGAACCGGACGTGAACGACACCTACCAGATCCTCAAGGGCCTGAAGTCCCGCTTCGAGGATCACTATCACATCCGCTACACCGACAAGGCACTGCGCGCAGCGGCGGAGCTCGCCGACCGCTACATCACCGACCGCTTTCAGCCGGACAAGGCCATCGACGTGATCGACGAGGCAGGTGCCGCACAGCAGCTCCTGGCCCCGAGCAAGCGCAAGAAGAGTATTGGTGCTGCCGACGTGGAGCAGGTGGTTGCCAAGATCGCGCGGATCCCGTCCAGCCAGGTCACCACCTCGGACAAGGAGGCGTTGAAGGATCTGGACCGGAAGCTGAAGATGGTGGTGTTCGGCCAGGACGAAGCCATCGACATGCTGTCGAGCGCGATCAAGCTGTCGCGTGCCGGGCTCAAGGCCGGCGAGAAGCCCATCGGCTCCTTCCTCTTCGCCGGCCCGACGGGTGTGGGCAAGACGGAAGTGTGCCGGCAGCTCGCCAACATCATGGGCGTGGAGCTCCTGCGCTACGACATGTCGGAGTACATGGAGCGGCACACCGTTTCCCGACTGATCGGGGCGCCGCCGGGATACGTGGGATTCGACCAGGGCGGCCTGCTCACGGAAGCGGTCACCAAGCACCCGCACAGCGTGGTGCTCCTCGACGAGATCGAGAAGGCCCACCCGGAGGTCTTCAACCTGCTGCTGCAGGTGATGGACCACGGCACGCTCACGGACAACAACGGCCGCAAAGCGGATTTCCGCAACGTGGTGCTGATCATGACCACCAACGCCGGCGCTCAGGAGATGGCGCGGGCCAGCATCGGCTTCACGGAGCAGAGCCACACGACGGACGGCATGGAAGCGATCCGGAAGATGTTCACGCCCGAGTTCAGGAACCGACTGGATGCCATCGTCCAGTTCCATTCGCTGGGCATGGAGGTGATCAAGACGGTGGTGGACAAGTTCCTCACCGAGCTGCAGGCACAGCTCGATGACAAGAAGGTCACGCTGGAAGTGGACGAGGAAGCCCGCGACTGGCTCGCCCGCGAGGGCTACGACGAGAAGATGGGGGCGCGGCCGATGCAGCGGCTGATCCAGGAGAAGATCAAGCGTCAGCTCGCAGAGGACGTGCTCTTCGGTGCGCTCTCCAAGGGCGGCGGCACGGTACAGGTCACCGTCGAGAACGGGGATCTCAAGGTGAGCACCATCTCGATGGAAGACACGAAAAAGGAGGACGCCGTCGTCTGAGCAGGCTGGTCGACGGCTACTTGCGGAAGGTGATGCGGCCCTTGGTCAGGTCGTATGGCGTCAGCTCCACCTTGACCTTGTCACCGGTGAGGATGCGGATGTAGTTCTTGCGCATCTTGCCCGAGATGTGCGCCGTGACGATGTGACCATTGTCCAGCTCGACACGGAACATGGTGTTCGGCAGGGTGTCGATCACCGTGCCTTCCATCTCTATCTGTTCTTCCTTTGCCATTCTTCCTTTGCCGCGGGCGGCCCCGCGGGATGTTGAAGCGAGCGGCATTCTGCCCGATGGTCTGACGAAGTGCAAAGTCCACTCACGCTGAAATTTCGCCGGGCGGGCGGTCAGTAGAGGCCTGTCCAGCGGCCGTCGACGAAGAGCTCCACCGGCCGGAAATCCAGTTTGTAGCGCATCTTCCGGGCGTCCCGGATCCAGTAGCCGAGGTAGAGGTGGGTCAGCTCTGAGCGTCGGCAGAGCTCGATCTGCTGGAGGATCGACCAGGTGCCCAGGCTGCGCGCGGGATGCTCCGGATCGAAAAAGGTGTAGATCGCGGACAGGCCGTCCGGCAACTGGTCGCACACGGCCACGGCGATGAGCTCGTTATTCAGATAGGAGCAGAGGAAGACACCGTTGGCCCACTGTGAGAGCAGGAAGGACCGGAACTGGTCGGCGCTCGGCGGGTACATGTCGCCATCGCGGTGACGGCCCTGGATGTAGCGCACGTAGAGGTCGTAGTAGCGGCGGCTGAACATCGCCGGCTCCACGTGCACGGAGAGATCTGCATTGCGGCTCAGTACGCGGCGCTGGCTGCGCCTCGGCACGAAGGCCGCCACCGGAATCCGGGTCGGCACGCAGGCCTGACAGCCGTCGCAGCGCGGACGGTAGAGGTGGCTGCCGCTGCGGCGGAATCCGTGCTCCGTGAGCGCCTGGTAGAGCGAGGGGTGAATCGTTTCGCGGGGATCGAGGAACAGGGTGCGCGCCTGCCGGCCGGGGAGGTAGCTGCAGGGGTGCGAAGGCGTCAGGTAGAACTGTTTTTTACCTAGTTCTTCTTTCATGGTGTTGGCGTTGTTCAGTTTATTCGAGGGGTTTCTGCTGTTTGAAACGCTCGAGTGGGTTCAGTTTGTTCGGCATTTTTGTCTGCATGGTTGGGCGGGTACGAATTGCAGCGGTCGCAAACCTGCGTTTACCAGCTGGTCTCATGGCTGTTTTTGCCAGCTTGCGGGGTCGACCGCGTCCAGGGTCCAGGGGCCCTGGCGGGTGGGCTGGTGGGCGTTTTTTTCCACCAGTGCCACGAATTCGCGGCGCGGCATCTCCACCGCGCCCAGGGTGCGCAGGTGCGGGGTGGTCATCTGGCAGTCGATCAGCCAGAAGTCCCAGGCGACGAGCTGCCGGGCCAGGTGGCACAGGGCCACCTTCGAGGCGTCCGGCTCGCGGCTGAACATGGATTCGCCGAAGAACATGCGGCCGAAGGAGACGCCGTAGAGACCGCCGACCAGCCGCTCGTCAGCCTCACCGTGCTGGCGCCAGACCTCGATGGAGTGGGCGAGGCCGAGCCGGTGCAGCTCGGCGTAGGCGCGCTGCATCCGGGCGGTGATCCACGTGCCCGCGCCACCGCCGGCCCGCTCGGAGGCACAACCGGCCATGACCTGGCTGAAGGCCGTGTCCGCCGTCACCCGGAATCCCGCGTTGCGCAGCCGTTTGGCCAGCGACCGGGAGATGTGGATCCGATCCGGGACGATGACGGCCCTGGGATCCGGGCACCACCAGAGAATGGGGCTCTCGTCGCTGTCGAACCAGGGAAAGATGCCGTGCCGGTAGGCCGCGGTCAGCCACTCCACGTCCAGGCTGCCGCCCACCGCCAGCAGCCCGTTGGGGTCGGCCAGCGCCCGGTCCACGGGGGGAAAGACGGGGGCCTGGCGGGAACGCAGGTTCATCGTGTGGAAGCGTCGCACCAGTGGGTCAGCCGCCGTTCAGTCAGGCTGCCGCACCATGGCGCAGGAGAAGCTCGCGAAACGGGGCGCCGTGACGATGATCTGCAATGGTGGCCAGCAGGGTCTGCCCCGCGTTGCTGCGGGCATCCACATCCCTGCCGAGGGCGACGAACCGGGCGAGAAAACGCTCGAAATCGCCGGGACGCATGCTGCGGTAGGCATTCAACAGGACGCTGTAGTCACGACTGCGTTCCTCACCCATGGGGGATTTGTGAAGAAAGCTCTCGATCCGGTCGTCGTCCCAGACCTCGTCGACGACCTTTTCCTTGTCCGGCCTCATGGATCCTACGGACTCCATCGAAATGCGATTGCCGGATGATAGCGCGCCGCCGGCGGGCACGCATCCGGCCGACGATTGCCGAGACAGGCTGTGAGAATCGATAGCTAACAGACTGATAAAAATAGAGATTTGTGAGGCCCATCACGATTGGTTACACTCCGGCCGACATCAGTGGAGAACCCCGTGTCCACATCGACTTCCTCCCCGGCATCCTCCGTGCCCGTGCGTGAGATCGGCCTGGTCGGTCTTGCGGCCGCGGCCGTGTACACACTGCTCGCCATCGTCTCTTACTCGCCGCTGGATCCGTCCTTCACCTACAGCGGCAACGGCGCGGACGTGCAGAACCTGGTCGGCCGCAGTGGCGCCTGGTTTGCCGATGTCATGCTCTATCTCCTCGGCATCGTGGCCTATGTGGTGCCGTTCGCTTTCGTGATCATGGGGCTTCGTCTCATCCGCGGTGCCTCCGAGCCCTGGTCCTGGGGCCTGGTGAGCATCCGCGGTGTGGGCTGGGTCGGGCTGATCATCTGCTGCTGCGTGCTCGCGCAGGTGCACTTCACCTCCACGGCCTCGCTGCCAGCCGGCGTGGGCGGCGTGCTGGGTCAGTGGCTGGCCCAGGTGGGTGAGCCCGTCTTCGGCTGGGTGGGACTGACGCTCCTGTGCCTGGCGGGGCTCCTGATCGGCGCCCAGGCCGCGGCTGGTTTTTCGTGGCTGAGCGTTTCCGAGTTCACCGGGCGCTGGCTGCATGCCGCCTCCAGCGCCCTCGTCTCTTTCGTCGACCGGCGCCTCGATATGTGGCGCTCGCGACGCTCGGCGCGCGCAGAGACCCGGGAGCACGTTGCTTCCCGCAAGGAGGCACGACAGAAGTCGGAGAAACAGGCCGCCGCCCGCACCCAGCCCCGGATCGCCGCGCCGGAAAAACCGAAGCCCAAGGCCCGTCAGCAGAAGCTCTTCGATCTCAAGACGTCCGGCGAGCTGCCCGATCTGGACCTGCTCGACGAGCGGACGGAAGACGACGACGTGGGCTACTCGGAGGAGTCGCTGGCGGCCATGTCGCGCCTGCTGGAGCTGAAGCTCGCTGACTTTGGCATCGAGGCCCGGGTGGAGTCGGTGCTGCCGGGGCCGGTGGTGACCCGGTTCGAGATTCAGCCCGCAGCGGGTGTGAAGGTGCAGCGGATCAGCGCCCTGGCGAAGGATCTGGCCCGCTCACTCGCTGTGATCAGCGTGCGCATCGTGGAGGTGATTCCCGGCAAGTCGGTGGTGGGCATCGAGATCCCCAACGAGCACCGGGAAATCGTCCGCTTGAAGGAGATTCTCGCAGATGCCTCGTTCCAGGAGTCCAAATCGGCGCTGACGCTGGCGCTCGGCAAGGACATCATGGGCGAGCCGCAGGTGGCCGACATCTCCCGCATGCCGCACCTGCTCGTGGCCGGCACCACCGGCTCCGGCAAGTCCGTGGGCGTGAACGCCATGCTGCTCTCCATCCTCTGCAAGTCCACGCCGGACGAGGTGCGGATGATCCTGGTGGACCCGAAGATGCTGGAGCTCTCCATCTACGAGGGCATCCCGCACCTGCTGACCCCCGTGGTGACGGACATGAAGGACGCCGCCATGGCGCTCAACTGGTGCGTGGCCGAGATGGAGCGGCGCTACCGGCTGATGGCTGCCCTGGGGGTGCGCAACCTGGCCGGCTTCAACCGGCAGGTGGCGGATGCCGAGAAGTCGGGGGGCATCCCGGACCCGCTCTGGAATCAGGAGCTGGACGGAGAGCCGCCGGTGCTCGAGAAGCTGCCGCTGATCGTGGTGGTGATCGACGAGTTCGCCGACATGATGATGATCGTCGGCAAGAAGGTGGAGCAGCTCATCGCCCGGATCGCGCAGAAGGCACGGGCCGCCGGCATCCATCTGGTGCTGGCGACGCAGCGCCCCTCCGTGGACGTGATCACGGGCCTGATCAAGGCCAACATTCCCACCCGCATCAGCTTCCAGGTGTCGTCCAAGGTGGACTCCCGAACGATCCTCGATCAGGGCGGCGCCGAGCAGCTGCTGGGGCATGGTGACATGCTCTACCTGCCGCCGGGCTCCGGCGTGCCGACCCGGGTGCACGGGGCCTTCGTCTCGGACGAGGAGGTGCATCGCATCGTCGAGGACTGGAAGCAGCGGGCCGAGCCCAACTACCGGGAGGACGTGCTCACCGGCGGCGACGACGAGCCGTTCGTGCCCATCGAGACCGGCGAGGGCTCGGACGAGGACGATCCCCTCTACGACGAGGCGGTGTCGTTCGTGCTGGAGTCCCGGCGGGCCTCCATTTCCTCCGTGCAGCGCAAGCTCAGGATCGGCTACAACCGGGCCGCCCGGCTGATCGAGACGATGGAGGCGGCCGGGGTGGTCAGCGCGATGGGCAGCAATGGCAGCCGTGAAGTCCTGGTTCCGAAGCGCGACTGAGCGACTCGCGCTCGCGGGGCTGCTCGCGCTCGCCGCGGGCGCTGCCGCCGCCTCGGAAGATGCGGATGCCCTGGCGTCGCGCCTGAAAGCGCTCGATCACTACGCGGCTACGTTCCATCAGGCGATCGCGGACGGTCGCGGCCGCATTCTCGAGGAGTCCACCGGCTACGTGCTGCTGCGCCGGCCCGATTTCAAGTGGGTGGTGGACGACCCGTACCCTCAGGTGATCGTCTCTGAGGGCGCGCTGCTGAAGATCTACGATCCGGACCTCGCTCAGCTCACCATCAAGCCGCTCGCCGAGGCGCTCTCGGACACGCCGATCTCGCTGCTGACGAGTGACGACGTGGCGCTGGGGGACGATTTTGTCGTGACCCGCCTCCCGGAGAACAGCCTGATCGGCGATCCTCACGGCGGTGAGGCGGGCTGGGAGGCCTTTGCCGTCGAGCCACGGGACGAGGATTCGCTCTTCGCGGAGGTTCGCCTGACGTTCTCTCCGTCGGGCCTCTTTTCCCTGGGCATCCTCGACCACCTGGGTCAGTACACGGAGATCCGTTTCGAGGCCGATCCCGGCCGGGTGATACAATCCGCCGACTTTGAGCTGGAAGTCCCACCTGGCACCGATGTCATCGGCGGATGATGTCCTGACGAGCACGGCTCCCCTGGCCGACCGCATGCGCCCGAAAACCCTGGCGGGATTCGTGGGCCAGCGGCACCTGCTGGCCCCGGGAAAGCCGCTGGCGCGGGCCGCGGACGAGGGACGCCTGCACTCCATGATCCTCTGGGGGCCGCCGGGCACCGGCAAGACGACACTCGCGCGACTGCTGGCCGATGTCTCCGATGCACGCTGGATCAGCCTCTCGGCCGTGCTCTCCGGTGTGAAGGACGTGCGTGCCGCCGTGGCGGAAGCGGAAGCCCTGCAGGGGCTGGGCGAGCACACGGTGCTGTTCGTCGACGAGGTGCACCGGTTCAACAAGGCCCAGCAGGATGCCTTCCTGCCCCACGTGGAGAAGGGCACCGTCATCTTCATCGGCGCCACCACGGAGAACCCGTCCTTCGAGGTGAACGCGGCGCTGCTCTCCCGCGCCCGGGTCTACGTGCTCAAGTCGCTCAGCGCGGACGACCTGGCCGTGCTGGTGGATCGCGCCTGCGCGGAAGCGCTCGGCATCGAGATCGACGCGGAGGCAAAGGCGCTCCTCTGCGATCTCGCCGACGGCGATGCGCGTCGCTGCATGAATCTGCTCGAGGTGGCCGCCCAGCTCGCCGAAGAGCGGATCACCGAGCAGTGCGTCAGCGAGGCGGCCGGCAGCCGCTACCGCCGTTTCGACAAGGGCGGGGACGCGTTCTACGACCAGATCTCGGCGCTGCACAAGGCGGTGCGCGGCAGCGCCCCGGATCCCGCCCTGTACTGGCTCTGCCGGATGCTCGACGGCGGCTGCGATCCGCTCTACATCGCCCGGCGGGTGGTGCGGATGGCGAGCGAGGACGTGGGCAACGCCGATCCCCGGGCCCTGCAGATGGCGCTCGCGGCCTGGGATACCTATGAACGCCTGGGCTCCCCGGAGGGGGAGCTGGCACTTGCCCAGGCGGTGCTCTACCTCGCCAGCGTCCCGAAGAGCAACGCTGCCTACACCGCCTTCGGTGCGGCCATGGCCCACGTTCGCGAGACGGGTTCGCATCCGGTACCCATGCACCTCAGGAACGCGCCCACCCGGCTCATGAAGGAGCTTGGCCACGGCAGCGGCTATCGCTATGCCCACGACGAAGCCGACGCCTATGCGGCAGGGGAGAGCTACTGGCCGGACGATCTGCCGCCACAGACCTACTACGCGCCGGTGGCGCAGGGGCTGGAGACGAAGATCCGGGACCGGCTCGCGCGCCTGAGGGAGCTGGATGCGAAAGCCCGGGCGGGCGGCGGCCGTGCCCGAACACCGGACAAGGAACGGGATGCTGGCTGAGTCCCTGCTCTGGGTCGCGCTCGGCGGGGCATTCGGCGCTTCCGGCCGGTTTGTGCTCAGCACCCTGTTCTTCGTGCCCGGGCAGTTTCCCTGGCCGACCTTAGTCATTAACATCGCCGGCTCGCTGGGCATCGGCCTGCTGTGGGGGCTCTACGGCCAGCACGGCTGGTTCGAGTCCTGGGGCAGGTACCTGCTGGTCGTCGGCTTTCTCGGCGGCTTCACCACGTTTTCGGCGTTCTCCCTGGAGACCGTGGCTCTGGTGGAAGGCGGGCGGCTGACAGCGGCGGCAGGTTACGTCGGCGCGAGCGTCGTCGGCTGCGTGGCCGCCGCCTTCGTCGGGCAGCGTCTGCCCAACTGGTAACGGTGCCGCCGCCCGCATGCGGCGACCAGCACGCTCGAGACACTCAGACGAGACATTCGGACGAGACATTCAGGAAACGCCCATGTTGGACAGCAAGCTGCTCAGAACCGATCCGGATGCGGTCCGGGCGCGTCTCAAGCTGAAAGGCTACGACTTCGACGTCGACAAGTTCGAGGCGCTGGAGGCGGAACGCCGCCTGCTGCAGACCGAAACCGAACGGCTGCAGAACGAGCGCAATACCAAGTCCAGGGGTATCGGCAAGGCCAAGGCGGCAGGCGAAGACATCGGGCCGCTGCTGGCGGAAGTGGGTGATCTGGGCGAACGGCTGGATGCGGTCAAGGGGCGCTTCGCGGCGCTGCAGGCGGATTTTCAGACGTTTCTGAGCGGGGTGCCCAACCTGCCGGACGCATCCGTCCCGGAGGGCACTGACGAGTCGGCCAACGTTGAGGTGGATCGCTGGGGCTCGCCGCCGGAGTTCAACTTCGAGGCGAAGGACCACGTGGACCTGACGGCGGGCGGTGGACTCGATTTCGAGGCGGCCGCCAAGATCAGCGGCAGCCGCTTCGTCGTCATGCGGGGGAATCTGGTGCGCCTGCACCGGGCGCTGACCCAGTTCATGATCGACACCCACGTCACCGAGCACGGCTACGAGGAAGTCTACGTCCCCTATATCGTCAACGCGGACTCGCTCTACGGTACCGGCCAGCTGCCCAAGTTCGCGGAGGATCAGTTTCACCTTCAGGGTGATGCCGATTTCTACCTGGCGCCGACCGCCGAAGTGCCCGTCACCAACCTCTATCGGGACGAGATCATCGACGCAGACCGGTTGCCGATCCGGCACGTCTGCCACACGCCGTGCTTCCGCAGCGAGGCGGGCAGCTACGGACGGGACACCCGCGGCATGATCCGCCAGCACCAGTTCGAGAAGGTGGAGCTCGTCCACATCGTGCGCCCGGGAGAATCCTGGGACGCCCTGGAGGCGCTCACCGAGAACGCCCGAGCCATCCTCAGGAAGCTGGAGCTGCCGTTCCGCACCGTGGTGCTGTGCGGCGGCGACCTCGGATTCTCCGCCGCCAAGACCTACGACCTGGAGGTCTGGCTGCCGGGGCAGAACCAGTACCGTGAGATCTCGTCCTGCTCGAACATGCTCGACTTCCAGGCCCGGCGGATGCAGGCCCGCTACCGCAATCCTGAAACCGGCAAACCCGAGCTGGTGCACACGCTCAATGGTTCGGGCCTCGCAGTAGGGCGCACGCTGGTGGCGGTGCTGGAGAATTACCAGGACGGAGACGGCAACGTGCACGTCCCCGATGTGCTCCGACCCTACATGGGCGGATTGGAAAAGCTCGAGCTCGGCTGAGCTCGAAGGGATCTGCCATGGACTATCTGCCGCTGTTTCACCGGCTTGCGGGCGAACGGGTGCTGGTGGTGGGCGGCGGCGAGATCGCGGCGCGCAAGATCGCGCTCCTCTGCCGTGTCGGCGCGGACGTGCGGATCGTTTCTCCCGAGCTCGCGCCGGAGACGGCTGAGCTCGTCCGGGCGCACGACCTCACCGTCATCCCGCGTGTTTACGAGAGTGCCGACATCGAGCCGGTTCGACTGGTGGTGAGCGCCACCGACGATCGGGCCGTCAACGAGCAGGTCTTCGAGGACTGCATCACTGCCGGCAAGCTGGTGAACAGCGTCGATCGGCCCGAGCTCTCCAACGTCATTTTTCCATCGATCGTGGACCGCTCGCCGGTGATCGTGGCCGTCTCCACCGGCGGTGCGTCGCCGACGCTGGCTCGGGTGGTCAGAGGATGGCTCGAGGCGCGTCTGCCGGCGCGCCTCGGGGTGCTGGCCGAGTTCGTGCGCGAGCGCCGGGAGGTGGTGAAGGTGCGGGTGAAGACCATTGCCGAACGCCAGCAGCTCTGGGAGCGGGTGCTGACCGGGCCCGTGGCCGAGCAGGTGTACGGCGGCGATGAGGTGGGTGCGGTGGCCGGTTTCGACGCGCTGATCAGCGCGCCGGGGCACGCTGCCGGGTGGGTGGCGCTGGTTGGTGCGGGGCCGGGAGATCCTGAGCTGCTGACCTTGAAAGCGCTGCGGCTGCTGCAGTCCGCGGACGTGGTGCTCTACGACAACCTGGTCAACCGGCAGATTCTCGACTACGCGCGGCGGGACGCGGAGCTCACCTACGTCGGCAAGAAGTGGCGCGCGCCGAGCACGCGGCAGGAGAGCATCCACCGGCTGATGGTGGGCCATGCGAAGGCCGGCCGCTTCGTCGTGCGGTTGAAGGGCGGCGATCCGTTCATCTTCGGCCGGGGCGGCGAGGAAGTGGAGGCGCTGGTCGAGGCGGGCGTGGCGGTGATCGCCGTTCCCGGCATCACGGCGGCGAGTGGCTCGGCCAGTTATGCGGGCATTCCGCTGACTTACCGGGAGATATCGCAATCCGTGCGCTTCGTCACCGGCCACCGGGCGGAGAACCGGATCAATCTGGACTGGCCGGAGCTGGCGAAGGCGGGTCAGACCGTGGTGCTGTACATGGGGCTTTCGGGTATCGAAGAGATCTTCGCAGCGCTGATCCGGCACGGCCGGGCACCGGGGACGCCGGCGGCGCTGGTGGAGAAGGCGACGCTGCCGGAGCAGCGGGTGGTGGTGGGGACGCTGGCCGATCTGGCGGGGAAGGTGCGGGAAGCGGGCGTGAAAGGACCGACGACGATCATCGTGGGGGAGGTGGTGGATGTTCACCGGAACGTCCGACGCCCGCCAGCCGAGGATTTGAACTGATCCATCCGCGCGTTGGGCGCGTGGTCTGATAGCCTCTGTAAGTCATCGCCAGGTAACGACCGGCTGGTGGGTGACCACCAGATCAACGAAGCCGTCGTAGTCGGTGGTTGTTAGGTTGGTCTGAGTCGGGTCCAGCCCGGTAGCGCTTCGGCAGTGCTCTTGCAGCAGCAACAGAGGCCGTGAAGGCATGGACCTGGCGGCCTCTACACCCTGCTCGATCAGCAGCACCGTATCGTCCTCAGCGGCGATTCGAAGGCAGCATTCCAGTGCCTCAGCCCGACTGACAATGTGCAATGTGGCCATCAGTCGCTCACGACCACGTCCTGGCTGGCGATGAGCTGGGTCTGCTCCGGCTCGCTGATGACCTGCACCCGAGCTGCAAGCCGGCTCGCCTGAAGTTTTCTCGACTCGAGCGAGGCCTGACAGGCGTAAATGCGAGTTATGCCGTAGTCCTCGGCCTCCGCGATGGAGGACTTCCAGGATTCAATGTGTTCCTCTGCAGCGCCTTCGAGACCGTCGGCAAACAGCAGCCGCACCCCTTCGTCTCGAAACAGGAGCGAGACCTGCTGTTCGAAGATGCTGGAGACAACCGCAGCCTGTAGCGCCTCGAGGCTGTTGACCAGCTCCTTGGGTGGGCGGCGATGGAGATAGAGGATTGTCTTCATGGGCTAGCCATCGAACGTTACTAACCGATCGGCGCCCATGATCATCTCTGTGAACTGCCCCAGGCCGACGAGCTGAAATGCCGGATGGAGGTTGGGGGTTTCTCCCAGCCGCTTTGCTTGTTCGGCATCGTGGATTCCCCGTGTTTGCGCGGCAGCGACACACACCATCAAATCCGTGCCGTACGACAGAGCGAGATCCACCCATCCCCGCAGCAGAGCTGCTCGAGTGGCTGGGTTTTCGCCAACACTGCATCCGGTGCGAACTGCGTCGTGATAGAAGAACACGCTTGGCACCTCATGACCCGCAGTCAGCGCCGCTTTCGTGAAGGCCAGCGCGGTGGCGGGAGAGCGAGTCATCTCAGGGTCTCCGTGCACGGATATGGCGAATTTCATGTCTCGGCCTTCCTGTTCGTGGCATCTGGTTGACTGAACTTGCCGTCAGACCTGTCGAAAAAGTTTACAGCCTGAATCACCGCATTCCTCCGAATTCGTCGAAGGGTCTTACAGCTAGCCGTAGTTCCGATCGTATCTTATTGAATATTAAGACTTGATCGGTTGGCATGGGAAATGCTTCCCTTTTGGTAAAAAGTTCCCACATTCTGTGGTTGAAAGACCTCAGTGTGAGCAGTAGCAGCAATAGTAATCAAGGAAGTTAAGGGTGGACGCCATGAAATTAGCGGTAGCATTTCGCAAGTCGTTATTGATTGCCGGGCTGATCTTTGCCGCCAGTGCAGCTAACGCCGGACTCGTCTCCGTGTCCCAGCAGGGACTCGACGTGACGGTCAGTTGGGCGTTCACGGGCACGCAGCGCGTGAATTTCAACTACAAAGCCGACTTCACCAATGCTGACAGCGAGTGGGTAGGTGCCACTGCCGACGCGTTCAGCGTTCAGTTCGGCTCGGTGGGTGGAGAGGCGACGCTGATTGATTCGATTGCGGGGACGGCTACCAGCGCCAATGCCGCTGGCTCCTGGCAGGGTTTCCAGGACAAGGTTACCGGCAACGGGTGCAGCGCCGGGACGGCAGACGCTGCCTGCTACACGGTGCTGCTTTCTGGAGAGGGCGGTGACGGCGCGCAGATCATTGCCAAGCAGATCTACGACTGGAACTTCTACATCGACTTCCTGGCTGGCATCGATGTGAAAGCGGCCCTAGCCCAGCTGGGATCGATCAAGTTTCTCGCGCTGAAGCAGAACCGGAACGGTCAATGGAGCACCGCTGCTCAGATGTCTCAGAGCGCTACTGTTCCGGAACCCGGCACCCTGAGTCTGCTCGGCGCTGCCCTTTTTGCTCTCGGGTACCGGATGCGTCGAAAGCAGAAGTCCTGAACCGTCCGGTCGCCGCAGATCTGAGCTTCCGATAAAGTGCAGCCGGAAGATTCATGGGAGGTGGCACACACCTCCCTTCTCCCTCCAATCCGTATCCATCCAATCCCTGGCTGTGTGTAAGGGAAATGTAAAATTCCTTGCATTCGAACCTCCCCGTGTGTCAGTAGAAGAAGATGACTCAGAAGGGGCGGGGTTATGCACATCTATCTGCAATGGAGCGCCAGACACACATTGATTGGGCTGATCTTGACAGCTCCATCTATGGGTTTCGGTGACATCATCTCCACCGGGGAGGTATACAGGTTTGAGGATGGTCTGATTGTCGGAACAGGGGTGGGACCAGGCTACCATGAAGTCAATGGTGGCAGCCTCGATAGGGCTCGTTTCCTGAGTGTCGCGACGGAACCGACGCCTTCTGTGGGAAGTGTGCTGGTCTCAGGTAACGGGAGCACACTTCTGTTGGATGGCGTTGGCCAATCAAACCACCTCGACCTTCAAGCCGGTACTTCAAACGTCATCGTCAACGATGGCGGGTCAATACGAGTCGTTGCAAACCGTGAAGATTGCGCTCCAGGTTGGTGCAATAGCTTTGTCGGCAATTTTGCAGGAAGCGAGGCCACGCTGACCATCAGCGGAATTGGATCCTCCGCAACCGGGTTTTTCAATGCATTCGTGGTCGGTGCGACAGGGGTTTTTACAGAAGAAACCTCCGGCTTCGACGCTGGCATCATGGGTGGGACGACTAACGCGATGGTGAACATTGTCGATGGGGGTCTGTTATCGACAGAAGGTATAAGCATCGGTCAGACGCTTTCCGCGGACGGTGATGGCAGTGAGGTTTCGAACGCCATTCTCAACATCGATGGAGTAGGGAGTCTCTGGACCGGAACTTCTGCCGTTCTGGGAACTGGGGTGAATGCGACCGGAGTGTTGAGAATCATCAACGGCGGCACGGCATTGATTCAACCGAGTACGGTGGATGGGCAATCAAGTTTTTTTATTGGGTCATCTGATTCGACCGGGGCCAGTCAGATAATCGTTGATGGCTCATCGAGCCAGCTCATCGTCTCGAACACGCTTACCACCTATTCCATCGTTCAGAACGGCTCCTTGTTGGTAACTAATGGTGGATCCGTCTCCCTCGACAATTCCAACCTCGCGATTGGTCTCAATGAGGGGCTAGGCCGATTGTCCATTGGAGACGGATCGGTTGTAGAAAGCGATCTCACGATCATCGGTCCCGATGGTTTTGCCGGGAACGGAATTGCTTCGCTCATTGGCGGTACGATCGTTGGAGATGTAGTCGTAGACAACAATGGTCTGCTGGTCGGCACGGGAACCATCGATGGTAATCTCATAGACTCCGGAGGGGTCATTGGCCCTGGATTCTCGCCTGGTACGCTAGCGATAACAGGGAACCTGGTCGGAGGTGGTGGCACACTCGAATTAGAGATCGGAGGTGTCGAGGCCGGTCTGTTCGATCAGATCGTTGTTGGTGGTTTCGCGGATCTCGCGGATTTCGATGTCGCAATCAGCTTCATAGATGATTTCCTACCCAGCACTGGCGATGTAATCAACTTCCTTGTAGCGGAGCTGATTACCGCGCCATTCGACCCTTCGAGGGTAAGTTACAGCGGTCTTCCGGAGGGGTTTGAATTCGGATTTGCCTTTTCCTCTACAGGTATCAGCTTGGTCACCGAAAAGGGCGTTCCAGTGCCAGAGCCCGGTACGCTGACGATGTTGCTGTTCGGATTGATTGGCTTCTTTTTAAAACGGACGTCTGAGTCCAAGTGGCGGAGGGGGTGGGATTTGAACCCACGGTAGGGAGACCCTACGCTGGTTTTCAAGACCAGTGCTTTCAACCGCTCAGCCACCCCTCCGAAGGTGCGATCATAGCACTCGCGGTCGTCCGGGCTACCTGAATCCATCCGGATGCGACTGCTGCCAGCGCCAGGCATCCTCGCACATGGTCTCGATGCCGAATCTGGCCTGCCATCCGAAGTCGCCGTGGGCTTTCCGTGGATCCGCATACGACACCGCCGCATCCCCTTCACGCCGTCCCACGACCTTGAACGGGATGGATCTGCCAGAAGCCTGTTCGAAAGCTTTCACGACTTCGAGCACCGAGTATCCACGACCGGTACCCAGGTTGTGGACATGAATCCCCGGATGATCGTCGAGGTAGCGCAGGGCGCAGACGTGGCCTCGGGCCAGATCGACCACGTGGATGTAGTCCCGGACGCCGGTGCCGTCCGGCGTGGGGTAGTCGTTACCGAACACGTTGAGGTGCGGTCTCCGTCCCACGGCAACCTGGCAGATGAACGGCATCAGGTTGTTCGGGGTGTCGTTGGGGTCTTCGCCGATCCGACCGGAGGCATGGGCGCCCACCGGATTGAAGTAACGCAGCAACGACACGCGCCATTCCGGGTCTGAGTTTGCCAGGTCGCGGAGCATGTCCTCGATGTGGAGCTTCGTGCGGCCGTAGGGGTTGATGGGCGCGGTTGGAAAAGTCTCGCAGATGGGCATGGTGTCGGGGATCCCGTAAACGGTAGCCGACGAGCTGAACACGAGGTGTTTTACTCCGGCACGGGACATTTCCTCGAATAGCCGTAGTGAGCCCACGACGTTGTTGTCGTAGTACAGCGACGGTTTCGATGTGGACTCCCCAACGGCTTTCAATCCGGCGAAGTGCAGCACGGCGTCGAATCGGTGAGCGTCGAACAGGCGGCGGAGCGCCGTAGGATCGCGGAGATCGGCCTCGAACAGCGTGACCTTCCCCTGGGTGATGAGTTCCACCGATGCCAGCGAGTGCACAGAGCTGTTGCTGAAGTTATCGAGCACCACGACCTCGTGCCCTTCACTCAGCAGCTCAACGCACATGTGGCTGCCAATGTAGCCTGCGCCTCCGGTGACCAGTAGTTTGCTCACGCCTCTTTATCGACTTCCAGACCGTATTTCTGAAGCAGATTGTAGAGCGTGGGTCGGGAGACACCCAGCAGTCGGGCTGCCCGGGAGAGATTCCCTGCCGCGCGTCCCAGCGCCTGCACGATCGCCTGGCTCTCGGCCGCGGCACGCACGGCCTTGAGATTCAGCGGCAGTTCCTGCTGCAGATCCGGTCCCTCGAGCTCCAGGTCGGCAGGATGAATCATCTGATTTTCACACAGGATGGCAGCGCGCTTGATCCGATTTTCGAGCTCGCGGATATTGCCTGGCCAGGCGTGAGAGCGCAGGGCCTGCTCGGCTTCGCTGCTGAGCCGTATGGGTGCTTCGGAGACCCGTTGCAGCAGGAATCTGGCGAGCAGGATCACGTCCTCGCCCCGATCCCGAAGCGGGGGCAGCATCAGGGTGATCTCCGTCAGCCGATAGAAGAGATCCTCCCGGAACGTGCCTTCGCTGATCATCGCGTTGAGATCGTGATGGGTGGCAGAGACCACGCGCACGTCCACGGCGATGGAGGCGTGTCCGCCCAGACGCTCGAAGGTCCGCTCCTGCAGAAAGCGGAGAATCTTGGATTGCAGCGGCAGTGGCATGTCGCCGATCTCATCCAGAAACAGCGTGCCCCCGTTGGCCGCCTCGATACGTCCGATTTTTCTGCCCACGGCACCCGTGAAGGCGCCTTTCTCATGGCCGAACAGCTCGCTCTCCAGGAGGTTTTCCGGAATCGCAGCGCAGTTGATGGCGACAAACGGCCCCTCCGCTCTGTCGCTCAGGCGGTGGATGTTCTTGGCGATCACCTCCTTTCCGGTGCCGGTTTCCCCCTGTATGGACACAGTCAATTCTGCGGAGGCGACCTTCTCCACCTGCCGACACACGCTGAGCATGGTATCGTCATCCGTGATCAAGCCATCGAGCGCTGATTGACGGGACGCTGCACTATTCAGGCGGCGGTTAGCCTCTTCGAGCTCACGGATCTTGAATGCGCGGTCGACGACGAACCGGAGCGCATCGGAATCGATGGGCTTCTGGTAGAAGTCGTAGGCACCGTGGGCGATGGCTTCCATGGCGGTTTCCCGCTCCTCACGACCGGTGATCACGATGACTTTTGAGCGAGGAAGCAGCGAGCCGATCATGTCCAGGCACAACAGACCCTGGCTCGTTCCGCCAGGATCCGGTGGCAGTCCGAGATCGAGCGTGATCACACCGGGTTCCTCCCGCCTGGCAACCGCCTCGGCCTCCTCGGCGTTCCCGGCGACGTAGACCTCGAGATCATCGAAGCACCAGCGCATCTGCTTCTGCAAACCCGGGTCGTCTTCGATGATGAGCAGGCGTCTGTCAGTCATGCATCACCCCGGGAAGTTTAATGGTGAACGTCGAACCAACCCCCGGCCTGCTCTCGACCACGACATCTCCGCCGAGGGAGCGGGTGTACTCTCGAACCTGGTGTGCGCCAACGCCCATGCCCGCCACGCCCTTCGTGGACCGGAATGGCTCGAAGAGGTGGTTCTCGATGAATTCCGGCGTCATGCCACATCCGGTGTCCTTGACCTCGATGGCGATCCACGGCCCGTCCGCTTCCACCCTGAGCTCGACGGCTCCACCCTTCGCCGTTGCGTCGACGGCGTTGCTGACCAGGTGGGTGACGCTCTCCCGCAGGCGATTACGATCGGCGTGCACCAGGGCTTCGTCCGGGCAGCATGTCAATCTTGGCTTGTTCGGCGTGCCGGCGTAGCGATCGAGCACCTCATCGAGCATCGGTTTCAGCTTAAAGGGCCGGGTATCCGGCGTGCCCCTTGCACCGGAATCGATCTGCCGGATCAACTCGGTCATTCTCGATGTGGCGTTCCGCACGGTGGCGAGCATGTCTTCGATGAAGGCGGGGTTGGTTTTGTGTCGCTCGGCATTCTGCACCAGCAGTGCGAGCTGGGCGGCACTGGTCTTGATGTCGTGGATGAGGTAGGTCGTCATCCGGTTCAGTGCGTCGAACTGTCTGCTGGTGCCGAGTTCGAGATCCGCTCGGTGCAGCGCCAGAAAACCCGCCACCTCGCGCGAGACCAGCCGGATTACGTCACGATCTTCATCGCTCAGTGTTTGCGGAACAATTGGTCGATTGATGCCGACGACACCCACGAGCGCACCATGGACGCGCAGAGGTACCAGGTACCAGATGCCGATGTCGTCAATGAGCGTCCGATAGATTGACCCATGGTTGGAGGCGAGCATCTCGGCTCGATCAACCGCGCTTTCCGCGTTCAGCAGCAGAACTGTGATGGCGTCTTTCAGCGCTGGCTGCATGGGTCCGGTCCAGTGGGAATGGTGCGCGGCGAGGTGTTCGAGTCTGCCGTCTTTCAGCCACCACAGCGAACCGCCGCGTGCACCAAAAAGATCGATCAGCGCGCGAATGGCCTGCTGCTCGAGGCTGAAGTCCGGATGTGGCTCGGTGAGCTGGCGGGTGACGTCCTCCCACCGGGCGCGGTAGTCGTGGCGAGCTCTGAGCAGATTCCGGGAAACCCACCGGCGGCTTCGAAGCCGGAACTGCTCTGAGCCACCAATGGTCACGGCCATCAGAATGAGCAGAGTTGTGGCCAGCAGCACGGCCGCGGCCGCGATATCGCCACCCGCCAGCCGGAAGTAGTAGCCCACTAGACCCATCAGCAGCAGAACGAGACCGGCAGCGATCAGCACACCGCTCTTGAAGACGAACCGGCGCGAAACATTGAATCGCAGCTGGTTGTCCCGGTTGCGCAACGAGGAGATGGCGAGGAAGGGCGTGGCCAGGGCGAGCACCACCGGCTGAATGATATCGAGCACGGGGATGTACGCTGAGTACATCAGGGACAAAGTGCTGTTGAACAGCCCGTAAACGAAGATCAGCCCGAGCCCGATGTTCAGAAAGCGCAGCTTCGGGCGAAGGTCGACCCTCGTGTTCTTTACCAGCTGCTCCACCAGTACCAGCCCGAGCACGTTGAGCAGCACCTCAGGAATGAACACCGCGCGGGAGTACAGCATCGCGGCCGGTGTGGTCAGGATGGAGATCAGCCCTCCGAGGGTGACCAGAAACGCGGCGCCCGTGAGAAACGTGACCGTTTGCAGACCTTCGTCCCGGTAATTCTTCGAATTCAGGCCGATGGCCCGCACCAGCAGCACGATCCAGGCGAACAGCGAAGCGAACTCGAGTACCTGTGTGTAGGCCGACTCGCCGGTCAGCAGGACGGCTGTCACGAACAAGAGGGTTGCCGTTGCGGCGGCGAGCAGGGCGCGACCGGTGATACCCCGGATCAGCGTGATGATGCAGAAGGTGAGAAGCGCCAGGTAGGCGGCGACGCCGATGCTGCCGCAGACAAGACTGAACGCTTCGATCGTCATCCTCTGTGTTCGGTGCGCGTCATGTCAGTAGTCGTCCAACCCCGATTCCGAGTTGTTTGAATGCCAGTAAGCACAATTTATTTAACCAATGCGCAAAGATGCCTGGTCTGGAAATGTTCGGCAGTTTTCTGGAATTCAGCGGCGTATTATGAGTCAAATCGTGACAGAGGATGTCGCGAGCATGTAGTCCGTAGGGCGTCGGAACTGGCGGCGTTACAAGACCTTACAGACCAATCCAGCAGGGTTCTTTAGTATTTCGGACGGCCAGATGGAAGAGCACCCCGACGCATGAGCACGATCGAGAAAGCCGCGGCCAAGCTGGCGGCGCGGAAGAAGTCTGCTCCCCATCTGGACCCCGGGCCGTTGCAGGCTGTTGAGGCCGCTGAGACACCAATCCGCCCGCCGCCCATCATTCAGGGTAAGACCCAAGGGTTCCTGAATGCCGCGGAGCACTACTGCGACATCGACCTGACGAATCTTGCCGAGAAGGGTTATCTGGTGCCCGGGGAAGGCCGCAGTCAGCTGGCTCAGGAGATGCGGAGGATCAAGCGCCCGTTGCTGCTCAACATTCAGCGCGAGCAGGTCAGGCCCTCCGGAGGTCCACCGGCCAATCTGGTGATGCTCACCAGCTCGCTTCCGGGCGAAGGCAAAACCTTCGTGGCGATCAACCTGGCGATCAGCCTGTCGGCAGAGCTGGACCGTCGCGTTCTGCTCGTGGACGCGGATGTCAGCAAGGGTGGCATTACTGAGCAGCTCGGCATCCAGGTGCACCGGGGGTTGTCCGATCTCCTCTACGAAACCAACTACGTCGGAGAAGACGCGGTCCTGACGTCGAACATCGATCGCCTTTCCATACTTCCAGCTGGTGGCAATTCGGACCACATTGACGAGCTTTACGCGAGCGAGCTCATGGGCACGATTACCCAGGAGTTGGCCCTGGCTGACCCAGATCGAGTGGTGGTATTCGATGCGCCACCGCTGCTTGCCACCACCGAAGCTGCCGTGCTGGCCCGCCACATGGGTCAGGTGATCGTGGTGGTGGAGGCGGACAAGACACCGCAGAATGCTGTGGCGCACGCCATCGCTCAGCTCCAGGGCTGTGCGAACGTGAGCATGATTCTGAACAAGACCAGCCAGCGGGATACCGCGGCCTACGGGTACGGTTATGCTCAGGGAAAGCGGCGACCAGCCGAGGCGGGATTTCGAGATGCCCGGCAGGACGCAGAAGTGGACGAACCCGACATCAGCCGCGAGAGGATGTAAAAGGTAGGCCATGTACGAAGAACACTTCGGCCTCAGCGCGAAACCGTTTCAGCTCTCGCCGGATGCGAACTTTTTCTTCCCGAGCAAGGAACACAAGCGGGCGCTCTCCTTTCTGGAGTATGGTCTCGAGCAGGCAGACGGATTCATCGTCATCACGGGCGATGTCGGCACGGGTAAGACCACGATCGTTCAGGCGCTGCTGTCGGCCATTAACCCGGCGGATGCCATGGTGGCCAACATCGTCACCACGCAGCTTCAGGAAGATGACCTGATGCATCTGGTGGCGGCGAATTTCGGCCTGCGGGTTAATGCCAACAGCAAGGCGCTGCTGCTCAGAGATCTGGAACGGCTGTTCATTCAGCAGGCGCAGGAAAACCGGCGTGTGCTGCTCATCGTCGACGAGGCGCAGAACCTGCCGCCGCGCTCCGTCGAGGAGCTGCGCATGCTGTCCAACTTCCAGTACAAGGGGCGCCCGCTGGTGCAGATCTTCCTGCTCGGGCAGGAGGAGTTCCGCAACACCCTGCTCTCGGAGGGCTTCGAGCAGCTCCGTCAGCGGGTGATCGCGACCTACCACCTGAATCCGTTGGATGACGAGGAAACCCGGACCTACATCGAGCACAGACTCTCCTGTGCAGGGTACCGGGGCCGACCCAACTTCACCGACGGAGCGTTCGCAGCGATCTTCCGCGCCTCCGAAGGCGTGCCGAGACGCATCAACAACCTCTGCGACCGGATCCTGCTGTACACCTTTCTCGAGGACATCGAGCTCGTCAGCACCGAGGTGGTGGAAACGGTGTCCCAGGAGCTCGGCGGCGAGTTCTGGGGCGGCAGCCGGCATCGGACCGCCCAGCCCAAGGAACGTCTCGAGGAGGTATTCAATACCCCCGGGCAGCCGCTCGAGACCATGGCACGCGTGATGTTCGACAAGGCCAATGTCCAGCAGCGGATCGGCTCGCTGGAACGTGCGGTGGACGGTCTAGGCAGCAGCCTGAAATCGGATGTGGCTGAGATCAGAAACGAGCTCGCCTACGTTCGCCTGCTGCTGGAAGACGTGCTCCACGAGCTCAAGTCCAGCGCCGGAAATGTGGACCCTGAGGCCGAGATCACCTTCCCTTACCGGCGGGGGTCATCGGAAGTCCCGTGATCTGAACGGCACGCCGTCGGCCGTCCGCTCGGAGAGCCGCACCAGCAACCCGGTGGCATCCTCCACATGGCCGGCCACCACGTGGATCACTTCCTTCTCCCGCTCCACCGTGCCCTTCACCCTGAGCAGCTGACCCTGCAGGAGCACGGCCCGGTAGCGTTCGAGCACCGAGGTCCAGACCACCACGTTGACGTTGCCGGTCTCGTCTTCCAGGGTGACGAACATGACCCCCGAGGCGGAGCTCGGCCGCTGCCGGCCGGTGACCAGGCCGGCGACCTGCACCATCTGGCCGTGCCGGATGCCTTCCAGATCCACCGCGCTCCTGCATCGGGCGAGCTCGGGAGTGCTGCGCAGCAGGCTCATGGGGTGAGGGCCGAGCGTCAGGCTCGCATACCGGTAATCGTCCATCATGTCGTCGGCCACGCCGGGTGCAGCGAGCTCAATGGAAGAGGGGAGGTAGGCTGCCGGTGTTTCGGCCACCGCCTGGAGCGCGGTGGGCTCGTGCAGGGCGGCCACCTCCCAGTGCGACTGGTAGCGGTGCCCAACGAGCGTCTTCAGGGCGCCGGCGCGGGCCAGGAAGCGCAGCGTCCGGTTGCCGAGCCTGGCTCGCCGCATCAGGTCCTCCGGATCTCTGAACGGCTGCTCCGCCTCGATGCGTCGGCCGTCCTCCTCGGCGAGCCCCTTCACCATGCGCAGCCCCAGGCGCAGGCCCGGACGGCTGCTGCGGCTCTCGCCCGGCGCGGCACGGACCGGGCTCAGCCGATGGTCCCAGTGGCTCTCCTGGACGTCCACCGGCTCGACCGCGAGGCCGTGGCGGCGGGCATCCTGAACCAGCTGGGAGGGCGAGTAGAAGCCCATGGGCAGGCTGTTGAGCAGCCCGCAGTAGAAGGCGGCGGGCTCGTGGCGCTTGAGCCAGGCGGAGAGATAAACGAGCAGCGCGAAGCTCGCGGCGTGGGATTCCGGGAAGCCGTACTCACCGAAGCCCTCGATCTGTCGGAACACCCGCTCGGCGAAGTCCCGGTCGTGGCCGCGGGCGAGCATGCCGTCGATGAGCTTCTGCTCGAACTGGCCGAGCCCCCCGCGGCGCTTCCAGGCGGCCATGGCGCGGCGCAGCTGATCGGCCTCGCCGCCGCTGAAGCCGGCCGCCACCATGGCGAGCTCGATCACCTGCTCCTGGAAGATGGGCACCCCGAGGGTGCGCTCCAGCACCCGGCGGACCCCCTCGCTCGGGTAGCTGACGTCCTCCACGCCCTGACGGCGGCGCAGATAGGGATGCACCATGTCACCCTGGATCGGCCCCGGGCGGACGATGGCCACCTCGATCACCAGGTCGTAGAACTGCTGGGGCTTGAGGCGCGGCAGCATGGCCATCTGCGCCCGGGATTCCACCTGGAAGACGCCGACGCTGTCGCCCTTCTGCAGCATCCGATAGGTTTCCGGATCTTCCGCCGGGATGTCGGCGACCTTGAGATTCGTTCCGCGGTGGTCGTTCAGTGCCGTGAGCGCCTTCCGGATGGCCGTGAGCATGCCGAGGCCGAGCACGTCCACCTTCAAGAGCCCCAGCGCTTCCAGGTCGTCCTTGTCCCACTGGATCACGGTGCGCTCGGCCATGGCCGCGTTCTCCACCGGCACGAGCTGGGCCAGCGGCCCGCGGGAGATGACAAAGCCGCCCACGTGCTGGGAGAGGTGGCGCGGAAAGCCGAGCAGCTCGTTCACCAGGCAGAGGAACTGCACCACCACCGGGCTCTTCGGGTTGAGCCCCGCCTTGGCGAGACGCGCCTCCAGCTCCGCCGGCTTGTCCCACCAGGAAAGCGACTTGGCGAGCAGGTCCACCAGGTCCAGATCCATGCCCAGCGCCTTGCCCACGTCCCGGACCGCGCTCTTCGGCCGATAGGTGATGAGCGTGGCGGCGAGCGCCGCCCGGTCCCGGCCGTAGCGTTTGTAGAGATACTGGATCACCTCCTCGCGCCGTTCGTGCTCGAAGTCCACGTCGATGTCCGGGGGCTCGTCCCGCTCCTGGGAAACGAACCGCTCGAACAGCAGGTTCATGCGGGAAGGGTCCACCTCCGTGATGTGCAGGCAGTAGCAGACGGCGGAGTTGGCGGCCGAGCCGCGTCCCTGGCAGAGGATGCCCTGGCTGCGGGCGAACTGGACGATGTCCTGCACGGTGAGGAAGTAGTACTCGTAGCCGAGCGTCTCGATGAGGGCGAGCTCCTGCTCCACCAGGGCGAGCGTGTCCGGCGGAACGCCGCCGGGCCAGCGCTCCGCGGCCCCGGCCAGGGTCAGCTGCTTCAGGTATTCGGCCGGGGTGAGATGGGGAGGGACCAGCTCCTCCGGGTATTCGTAGCGGAGCTCGTCCATGGAGAAGGTGCAGCGTTCGGCGATGCGCAGCGACTCGGTGAGCATCTCCGGCGGGTAGATCGCCTCCAACGCCGCCACCGGGCGCAGGTGC
Source organism: Pseudomonadales bacterium (assembly GCA_050185825.1). Lineage (GTDB taxonomy): Bacteria > Pseudomonadota > Gammaproteobacteria > Pseudomonadales > Azotimanducaceae > SZUA-309. Next base: position 140,552 of record JBFWZA010000005.1, read on the forward strand.
CGTTCGGCGTTGGCGAAGGCCCGGCTGCCGAGATCGGCAACGGTGGTCTTTTCCCGGATGGCCGTCATCACGTCCTGCAGGGGCTGGCGACCGGGGACGTGCATGTGTACCTCGCCCGCGGCGACGATGGGCAGATCCAGACGCATGGAGACGGTCAGGGCGTTGGCCGTCCTGTCCAGATCCGTCGCTTCCAGGAAGAGCTCCAGCGCGATCCAGAGTTCGGGAAAGCGGCGCTTCAGAGCACGGCCCTGGGCCATCAGGGTTTCGATGCCTGCAAGCCCAGGGATCCAGAGCGCCAAACACCCATCGATGGCCCAGTTCAGATCGTTCAGGCTCATGCGGTAGGTGCCCTTGGCAGAGCGGCGGCGCAGCCTGGTGATGAGCGCCGAGAGCTGCCCGTAGGCGCTCCGGTCCGGGGCCAGCAGCACCAGGTGAATGCCTTCCTCCAGGCGGAACTCGGCGCCGACGATGAGGTGGATGTCGTGCGCCTTGGCTGCCAGGTGGGCCTTCACCAGACCGGCGAACGAGCACTCGTCGGTCAGCGCGATGGCGCGGTAGCCGAGGCGGGCGGCCTCGGCCACGAGCTCCTCCGGATGGGAGGCGCCGCGCAGGAAGCTGTAATTGGAGAGGGTGTGGAGCTCGGCATAGCCGGAGTGGGGGCGCCCGCGGGGCGTCTGCCCCGCAGGTGCCCTGGCAGCCCTCCCAGGCTGTTCTGTGACATCGTCTGTGTCGTCCGGGCTATCCGAAGTAGCCATGGAGATACCAGCGGTTTTCACCGTCCACGAAGGCCCAGCAGCGGGCTCCGTTGTCGAGGTTCGCCACGTAGTAGTCGCGCCGGACCGGGAGCTGCCACCACTCGGTCTGGATGCGCTCCGGGCCCTTGAGCAGCTCCAGGTGATCGCGTTTGGTCGGCCGCGGCGGGTCGAACAGCCACAGTGGTCTATCAGAGGGTCTATCGGAGGGCCTGTCGGCGTGCCTGTCAGCATGCGAGCGGGTGAGACTGCCGGATGTGCTCACGGGTACGGTGTGCCAGGCGGATTCGGGGGCGTGCTGATCGTTCGTCGCAATGCGCGAGCAGGCGCCATTGCCGAGCCTTGCCCGGAGCTGGTCGATGAGCTCACCCACCTCTGCGGCGGTGAGCCCGCCCTCGACGGGCTGCCCGGAGAAGCTTCCGAACAGCTGCCGGCTCCCACCCAGCCAGGGCACCAGATGGCGTGCCTCGAGGCGCAGGCTCAGCACGTCCTCCGGCAGCGATACCCGCTCGAGCCGCAGGCGGATCACGTTCAGGAAGGCCTGGCGGCTCTGCAGGGCGCGGGCAAAGGTGACGGGCATGCAGACCTGCTCGTCTCCGGCGTGGGTGGAGAACGTCCAGATCAGCTGCTCGGCGCCGAGCTGGTGGCTGATCAGCCACTGCTCGAGGTCGGCGAGCAGGCGTTCCATTGGTCCCGAACCTGGTCCCGAACCTGGCCCCGCACCGGCGAGCAGCGCTGCCTTGTCCCGGATCGGCTCCAGCAGGTACAGGGACTGATCGAACCGGGCGTCCGGCTCGAGGAAGCGTTTCGGGTCCGGTATCCGCCCGGCCAGGCGGGCGAGGTGGTCGACCAGCGCGGGGCCGAAGCGCCGGCCGAGCTCCACGTCGGGCAGCTCGAGCAGCGGTGCCAGGGTGTTGAGCCCCATGTTGGCCAGCCGCTCCAGATGCCGATCTCCGTCCGGCAGGCGGGCGTGGATCAGTGGCACGTCCGTGAGGCGTGCAACCCCTGCCGCCGCCATGGCCAGCGCGGCGCCGGGGGTGGCGGCCAGCTGCCAGCGGACCTCGTGGCCGAGGGAGCGGCAGAGATCACGGGCTTCCCGGGCAAGCGCTGCCGGATCCCCGAAGAGCTCAAGACTGCCGCCGATCTCGAGCACCAGCGCATCCGGCGGCTCCAGGCTCACCTGGGCGCTGAAGCGGTAGAGAATTGCCCCGAGGAATCGGAGCCGGGCGCGCTCCCGGTCGGCATCCCGCTGATGATGCGTCAGATCGCCGCTGATGCTGTGCGCGGTGGCCAGGCTGGCGCCCGGCTGGATACCCGATGTCCTGGCAGGCTCGTTGCAGAGCACCACCCGATTCTGCTCGACGAGCACGGTGGGGCGGAGCCTGCCGGCGACCGCCGCGGACCCGGTCTGCTCCCAGACCTCGAGCCCCAGATGAGGGAACTGCAGCGCCAGCCAGAGCATGGTCAGTGCGTGACGTGATGGTCCGTGTCCGTGCGGACCATCTGCATCGGGAACGGCGGCAGCGGCTCGGCAGGGCGGGGCGTTCGCGCCGACCGCCACTGACGCCAGAGCGACAGCTGCTCACGGATCTCCGCTGGCCGTCTGCCCTGCTCGAAGGAAACGGGCAGATCGGCGATGGGCCAGCCGCCACGGCGCTTGCAGAGACTCACCCGCAGGACGTCCCGATCCGCGTCGTCCGGCGCTACGGCCAGCCGCAGCTCGGCCAGGGAGTTCTCCGTGCGGGCCCGGCCCGGGCGGAACAGCCAGGAGAGCGTGCCGCCCTGCCGGGCGGCGAGCTGCAGCCGCTGGGTGTCCTTCGTTCTGAGCTCCCGCTCGTCCAGCCAGGCGAGCGCCGCGCTGCAGGTGCCGGAACGGGTAGCCCGCTCGAGAGACCAGAGCGCGTCCTTGTGGGTTTTCGGGTGGATGAGCAGGATCTTGCCGATGTCCACTCCCGCCGCGGCAAAGGCGGGCGCGTAGGGGATGAAGGGCGGGTTCACCCAGGCGATCCAGCGGTTCTGCCGGCTCAGCGCCTTCAGCGCCGGCAGCAGCAGCTTGAGCTCGCCGATGCCGGCCGAGGGCAGCATGAGCTCGCAGAGTCCGGCGCGGGGCCAGCCGCCGCCGGGCAGATGCCGATCCAGGATGTCGAACCCCGTGGACAGGGCCTCTACCTCCCGGTTGAGCGCCCCCGCCCGCCACAGGGCCGGATGCTCGAGTAGTTGGGCCGTCCCTGGCCCGGTACCGTCCCTGTCTTTGCTGCTGTCCCGCCCCTGATCCACCGAACCTTCCTGATCCACCGGATCCCGCATCTTTCACTCCGATACTGTATTTCCATACAGGGTCGATCAGAGTACCTGTACAAACATACAGTATCAAGCAGAATCGCGATCTACGGTCACGATCACGTTGAGACAGGGAAGATCGATGAATTACCGAATGAGCCTGCCGGGATTCACCGGGAGCGAAAAGCGGCCAGTCACGGGCCAGGGATGGCCCGTGCCTGAGCGTCCAGGGACGGAGGCTCAGCGAAGCTGAGCCCAGCGTGCCGCGTTTGCTTCCGGTGAATCCCGGCAGGCGGCGTCAGAAACTGAACAGAACAGCCCTGAAGGATCAGTCGGGAACCCGATGCCCGCGACCAATCGCATAATGCGTGAACCCCATATCCCGCATGTACGCCGGATCATAGAGATTCCGTCCATCGAAGATCACGGGTGACCGGAGCGTATCCCGCACCGCATGAAAATCCGGGCTCATGAACTCGTTCCACTCCGTCACCACGACCAGCGCATCGGCGTCGGTCAGGGTGTCGTTGCGCTTGTCACAGACCGTCAGCAGCGTCTCGCCGTCATACAGCCGCCGGGCCTCGTCGTTGGCCACCGGGTCGTAGGCGCGCACCTTCGCACCCGCCTCGAACAGCAGCTCCATGATCGTCCGGCTCGGCGCCTCGCGCATGTCGTCCGTGTTCGGCTTGAAGGCGAGGCCCCAGAGGGCAAACGTTCTGCCGGTCAGATTGCCGCCGAAGTGGCGCATGAGCTTGTCGAAGAGCACCCGTTTCTGGCGCTGGTTGACCTTCTCCACGCTGCTGATCAGCTCGGCGGGAAACGCGGTTCTGCTGGCCGTGTGGATGAGGGCCTTGACGTCCTTCGGGAAGCAGGAGCCACCGTAGCCGGTGCCGGGATAGATGAAGCTGTAGCCGATCCGTGGATCGGAGCCGATCCCTACCCGTACGGATTCGATGTCTGCCCCCAGCCGGTCCGCCAGGTTGGCGAGCTCGTTCATCAGGCTGATCTTGGTGGCGAGCATCACGTTGGCCGCGTACTTGGTCAGCTCGGCGCTCTTCACGTCCATCTGAATGAGCTTGTCGTGATTGCGGTTGAAGGGCGCGTACAGCGTCGCCATCAGCCGGGCGCTGGCGGGATCGTCGGTGCCGATGACGATCCGGTCCGGCTTCATGAAGTCCGCGATGGCGGCGCCTTCCTTGAGGAATTCCGGGTTGGAGACCACGTCATAGGTGAGCCGGGAGTTGCGTCTGGCCAGGGACTCGGCAATCGCGGTGCTGACCTGGTCCGCCGTGCCGACGGGGACCGTGGATTTGTCCACGATCACCTTGTGCTCCTGCATGTGCTCGCCGATGGTGCGGGCCACCGCCAGCACGTATTTGAGGTCCGCCGAGCCATCCTCGTCCGGTGGGGTGCCCACGGCAATGAAGATGACCTCTCCGTGATCGACGCCGGCGGAAGCATCCGTGGTGAACCTGAGCCGCTCGGCGGCCACGTTGCGGCGGACCATCTCCTCGAGGCCGGGCTCGAAGATGGGCACCTCGCCGGCCTGCAGTGCCTTCACCTTCGCCTCGTCCACGTCCACGCAGACCACGTCGTTGCCCCGTTCGGCAAAGCAGGCGCCGGTGACCAGCCCTACGTAACCGCTGCCGAACATCGTCACCTTCATCGTTCTCTGCTCCTGTGTCTCACAACGTTACGGGTCAAACGAGTGCCTCGATGACGAACGGCCCGGGCGTGGCCAGCGACTCCGCGAGCGCGTCGCTGAAGGCGCCGGAATCGCTCACCCGCCGCCCTGGCACGCCCATGCCCTTTGCCAGGTCCACCCAGCTCAGCTCGGGCCGGTCCAGGTCCATCATGCTCATGGCCTTCGGGCCCGGATTGTGGGCGCCGACGCGCATGAACTCCACCTGCAGGATGGCGTACTTGCGGTTCGCGAAGACGATGACGGTCACGTCCAGGGATTCCCTGGCCATGGTCCACAGCGCCTGCACCGTGTACATGCCGCTGCCGTCCGCCTGCAGGCCGATCACCCGCCGCTCGGGGCAGGCAATGGCAGCACCAATGGCCAGCGGCAGACCCATGCCGATGGCGCCGCCGGTGAGGTCGAGCCAGTCATGCGGCGCGCTGGCCGCCGTCAGCGCCGGGATCGCGAAGCCGGAGGTGGCCGCTTCGTTGACGATGATGGCGTCTTCCGGCATGAGCGCTGCGAGCGAGCGCGCGATGCTGCCGGGATCGAGCGACCCTGCGGGCAGGCTCGGCCGGGCGAGCTCGGCGAATCGCGGTGCGGACGCGCCGGCGCCGACCCCTTCGACCACCGCTTCCAGGGCACGCACCGCGTCCTCATCGGGACAGGCCAGGGTGTGGACCGTGCAACCTGTGGGAGTCAGCTCGCTGGCCCGTCCTGGATATGCAAAGAAGCTGACAGGCGCCTTGGTCCCGACCAGAATCAGGTGCCGGGTACCGGTGAGCGCCGCTTCCGCCTCCTCGGCGAAGTAGGGCAGACGCTCGATGTCCACCCGGCCGGCACCCCGGGGAATCCGGCTGATGAACGTGTCGCCCATGAGCTTTGCGCCGGTGTGGGCGGCGATGCGCCCCGCCAGCTTCAGGGCGTCCTCACTCACCCCCTGACCGTTCATGAGCAGCGTGCAGGGCTCGCCGGAGCGCAGGGCCGCGATGGCACTGTCGATGGTTGCCTGTTCCGGCAGCGCCCGATTTACCGCCGGCAGCGGCGCCGCCGTGTCACCGCCCGGATTCCAGGCTGTGTCTGCCGGAAGGATGAGGGTGGCGATCTGCCCGGGTGGCGCACACGCGGCCTGAACCGCACGTGCCGCATCCGAGGCCACGGTGCGCGGCGACTCGCAGAGATGGATCCACTCCGACACCGGTGCGGCGAAACCGGCGATGTCGGAGGTGAGCGGCGCATCGAGCGAGCGGTGGTAGGTGGCATGTTCCCCGACCACGTTGACGATGGGCGTTCTGGCGCGCCTGGCGTTGTGCAGATTGGCCAGGCCGTTCGCGAGCCCGGGCCCGAGGTGCAGGAGCGTACACGCCGGCTTGCCCGCCATGCGCCCGTATCCGTCCGCGGCACCGGTGACCACGCCTTCGAAGAGCCCGAGCACGGCCCGCATCCGCGGCTCTTCGTCCAGCGCGGCGACGAAGTGCATCTCGGAGGTGCCTGGGTTGGTGAAACAGACCTCTACCCCGCATCGGACCAGGGTTGCGAGCAGGCTCTGGGCGCCCGTCTGTGGGTTTGTCATGACGTCGCTCCCCGCGACGCGTTAGCGGCTGGCATGGCCACGGCCTTTATCGTTGTTGTCCTGCCAGTGTAGGACCCGGCCTGGGAGGTTCTATGAGCGGCCTGTAAAGGTTGGTAACACGCTTGCGTTGGCAGTCTGGAACGCCCGGAGTGACGCGGTTTGCAAAGCCGGCGCTATCCAGTAGGCTCCGGCCAACCTCAGCCAGACGTCCGGATGCCTCATGCGCTATGACTACGATCTCTTCGTGATCGGGGCCGGGTCGGGCGGTGTCCGGGCTTCCCGCATGTCGGCGAGCTACGGCGCGCGGGTGGGGGTCGCGGAGGACCGATACCTCGGCGGCACCTGCGTCAACGTCGGCTGCGTTCCGAAGAAGCTCTTCGTCTACGGCTCGCACTTCGCCGAGGATTTCGAGGATGCGGCGGCGTACGGCTGGGACGTGACGGTGGGGCCGGTGAACTGGCCGCAGCTCCGGGACAACAAGACGAAGGAGATCGAGCGGCTGAACGGCATCTACGCCGGCCTGCTGGATAACGCCGGGGTCACCCGGCACTGGGGCACCGCACGACTCCTGGACCCGCACACCGTTGCCGTGGGGGAGGAGACCGTCACCGCCGAGAACATCCTCATCGCCACCGGGAGCTGGCCCGTCCAACCGGACTACCCCGGCGCCGAGCACACGATCTCCTCCAACGAGGTCTTCTATCTGGACGAGCTGCCAGAGCGCGTGCTGGTGCAGGGTGGGGGCTACATCGCCGTGGAGTTCGCCGGGATCTTCCAGGGGCTGGGTGTGGACACGGAGCTCGTCTATCGGGGTCCCCTGTTTCTCCGCGGGTTCGACGAGGACGTTCGCGAGTTCGTGAACGACGAGCTGCAGAAGAAGGGGGTGAGGCTCACCTTCAACGCCAACATCGAACGCATCGACCTGGATGGCGGCGAGAAGGTGGTGACCCTCACCAACGGCAACCAGGTGCGCACCGATCTGGTGCTCTGCGCCATCGGCCGCTACCCGAAGACGGCCGGGCTCGGACTCGAGGCATCCGGTGTGAAGCTGGGTGATTTCGGTAAGGTGCTGGTCGACGAGGACTACCGCACCTCGGTCCCGAACATCTATGCCATCGGCGATGTCATCGACCGGATGCAGCTCACTCCGGTGGCGATCGCCGAAGGCATGTGCATCGCCAACAACCTGTTCACCGACAGGCCCAAGCGCCGCGTCGACTACAGCAACGTGGCGACCGCCGTGTTCTGCCAGCCCAACATCGGCACCGTGGGGCCCACCGAGGCGGAAGCGCGGGAGCGGTATCCGGATCTGGTCGTCTATCAGTCCACCTTCCGACCCATGAAGCACACGCTCACCGGCCGGGAGGAACGCACGCTGATGAAGCTGCTGGTGAACGGCGCGGACGATAAGGTGGTGGCCGCCCACATGGTGGGGCCGGAGGCCGGAGAGATCGTTCAGGGCCTGTCGGTCGCCATCAATGCCGGCGCGACCAAGGCCCACTTCGATGCGACGGTGGGCATCCATCCGACGGCCGCGGAAGAATTCGTTACCATGCGGGAGCCCCGGAGCAGTTAGCGCCGCGGTCGGAATTCCAGGCCGGGGCCCAGACGCCGATTGTCCACATCACTTCGTCCAGAGAAGGAGCACTCATGATCCGGTTGTTGCGCTCGAAACTGTTGCGCTGCGCAGGCATCCTCGTTGCCGTCAGCGGTTGTGCCGGTGCGGGGGTCGGCGCGGGACCAGCACCGCAGAACGTGATCCTGTTTCTCGGCGACGGCATGGGGGTGAGCACGGTCACCGCCGCCCGGATCCTGGCGGGACAGCAGGCAGGCCAAACCGGGGAAGAGCACGTGCTGTCCTTCGAGACGTTTCCCAACGTGGCTCTCGTAAAAACCTACAACACGGACGCCCAGGTCGCCGACAGCGCCGGCACCATGTCTGCCATCATGACGGGCGAGAAGACGCGCATCGGCGTGTTTGGCATCCGTTCCAGTGTGAGCCGGGACGACTGTGCAGGGGCGCTGGCCAACGAGCTGCCGACGCTGCTCGAGGAAGCCGAGGACCGGGGGCTGCCCACCGGCGTCATCTCCACCACCCGGATCACCCACGCCACCCCCGGTGCCACTTATGCGCACGTGCCGAACCGGAACTGGGAGGCGGACGTTGCCATGCCTGCCGCTGCCCGGGAAGCCGGTTGCCGGGACATTGCCCGGCAGCTGGTGGAGTTCGATCACGGCGATGGTATCGAGGTGGTTCTGGGGGGCGGTCGAGCCGCCTTCCTGCCGAAGGCGACCGTTGACCCGGAATATCCGCAGGCGACGGGTGCCCGGGGGGACGGCCAGAATCTGGTGACTTCCTGGCTGGCGGGATCAGACGATCGGCACTTCGTCTGGAATCGCACGCAGCTCAACACCATACCCACCAGCGGTCAGGTGCTTGGCCTGTTCGAGCCCTCCCACATGCAGTACGAAGCGGATCGCGACGACGGGCCGGAGGGCGAGCCGAGCATCGCGGAGATGACGGCCTTCGCCGTGCGGCGTCTGGCCCGGATCAGCGCGGCCACCGGTAAGGGGTACTTCCTGATGGTGGAAGGGGGGCGTATCGATCACGCTCACCACGACGGCAACGCCTATCGGTCGCTCAACGACGCCATCGCCATGGCGGATGCGGTTCAGGTCGCCATGGATCTGACCAGTGAGAGCAATACGCTCATCGTCGTGACCGCCGACCACAGCCACACGCTTACGATCAGCGGCTATCCGCGCCGCGGCAACCCGATTCTCGGCAAGGTCGAAACGGCCCCGGGTGAGCTGGCGACCGACGCGGCCGGCCGGCCGTACACCACGCTTTCCTATGCAAACGGGCCGGGATACCGGGAAGCGCTGCCCGACCTCACCGACGTGGACACCCTGGCGCCGGACTTTCTGCAGCCGGCGACCTTTCCCCTCGGCGCAGAAACCCACGGCGGCGAGGATGTGGCGGCCTATGGCCGCGGACCCAACGCGGACCGGCTGCGCGGCGTGATCGAGCAGAACGTGATCTACGACATCATGCGCGGCGCACTGTTTCCATAACAACGCAGCACCCGCCAGGAAAACCGAAACGCGGCCTTCGGACGTCGCGCAGAACAACCACTCGGGACATTCATGCAGGCATTCGAATCCTTGTTCACGCTCCTCGACGGCTATCTCGGCAGCGCCGTGTACTTTCCCTTTCTGCTGCTCGGCGTGGGCGTGTTCTTCACGCTCTATCTCGGCTTTCCGCAGATCCGCTACTTCCGGCACGCCTGGGGGGTGCTGCGGGGCAAGCACACGCCGGGAGATCCGCCGGGCGACACCAGCCACTTCCAGGCGCTGTCGACGGCCCTGTCCGGCACGGTCGGCACCGGCAACATCGGCGGTGTGGCCTTCGCCATCTACCTCGGTGGCCCTGCGGCCCTGTTCTGGATGTGGGCGACCGCCTTTGTCGGCATGACCACCAAGTTCGTGGAGGTCACCATCTCCCACAAGTACCGGGTCAAGGACGAAGAGGGGCGGATTGCCGGTGGCCCCATGTACTACATGGAACGCGGGCTCAACATGCGCTGGCTGGCGATATTCTTCGCCGTCGCCCTGATCGTCAGCTCGTTCGGCTCCGGCAACCTGCCGCAGAGCAACAACATGGCGTCCGGTCTCGAGGCGTCGTTCGGCATTCCGACCTGGCTGTCGGGCGTGGTGCTCGCCACGCTGCTCGCCGCGGTGATCCTCGGCGGCATCCGCCGGATCGCCATTGTCGCGGCCAGCATCGTGCCGCTGATGGGCATTTTCTACGCCCTGGGGGCGCTGGCGGTGGCCATCTCGAACGCGGACCAGATCCTGCCGTCGTTCGTCTCGGTCTTCTCGGACGCCTTCACCGGGTCCGCAGCCTCCGGCGGTTTTCTCGGCGCCACGTTCGCCTACGCGTTCAACCGGGGGGTCAACCGGGGCCTGTTCTCCAACGAGGCCGGGCAGGGTTCGGCACCCATCGCCCACGCCTCCGCCAAGACCGAAGAGCCGGTCTCGGAAGGGATGGTCTCGATCCTCGAGCCGTTCATCGACACGCTGCTGATCTGCACGCTCACCGGCCTGGTCATCCTCTCCTCTGGGGTGTGGACCAAGAAGTTCGAAACCAGCTTCACGCCCTTCGACATGGAGGTGGTTGCCGGGGTGTATACCGAGTCGGACCCCACCCACGTGGCGCAGCTCTTCGCCCACCTGGACCTGCTGCCGCCCGCCAACGATCCGGTCCGGCCGTTTTCCGGGGAGATCCGCGCACTGGATGGACAGTTGGTGGCAGGGGACTACACGATCATTCACAACCGCTCCATCGCTGAGGACGTCCGGGTGGTGAAGGACGGCGCCCCGTTCACGGGCAGCCTGGCGTTCGAGGACGGACACCCGCTGGATCAGAGCATCGGCTACTCGGGCCGCTCGCTGCTGCACTCGGTGCCCCTGACCGCCAAGGCGTTCGAGCAGAGCTTCCTCGGCACCTACGGGCAATATGCCGTCACCGTCGGTCTGGTGCTGTTCGCCTTCTCCACGGCGCTCGCCTGGTCCTACTATGGGGATCGCGCCGTCACCTATCTCTTCGGCCTGAAGTGGGTTACCGCCTATCGCCTGCTCTACGTGCTCGGCTTCTTCACGGCGACCATCGCCGACACCTCGCTCATCTGGCTGATCTCCGCGGTGACGCTGGCGCTGATGACGTTGCCCAACCTGTTGGGCATCATGCTCATGCGCCGTGAGGTCAAAACCCTGACCCGGGATTACTGGGCGAAGGTGAAAGATCGCTGAAAGAAAGCCCGCGTGGCTCTTCGGGATTGGGTATAGTGCGCGGAAAAATCACTACATCGGAGGGGGGCAAGCATGCCAGTCAGGGTGACGTTCGAGCTGGATGATCAGGATCTGCGCTATTTCCGCTCGAGCATGAAGCAGGCACAGACCGCGGCCGCCAAGCTGGGCGAGGCCGACGTGATTTCCAGCGCCGAGAAGATGGTCCAGGAAATCAGGAAGGCCAAGGTACCGATGTTCGTCTCGGTGCGTCTTGCCAAGCTCCGCTGCCTGATCGAGATGGTCAAGGACGACGAGTGGAAGCTCGCCGGCAAGGAGCGCAAAAACGTCATTTCCGCACTTGCCTACTTCGCCGACCCCCACGACATGATCGCCGACCACATTCCGGTGCTCGGCTTCATCGACGATGCCATCATGATCGAGCTGCTCACCGGCGAGCTGCGTCCCGAGATCGATGCCTACAACGACTTCTGCCGGTATCGCGACGAGGTGAAGACCGGCAAGGACGGCGGCAACGTCACCAAGGCGGAATTCCTGGACTCCAAGCGCAAGGCCCTGCACGGGCGCATGCGGCGGCGGCGGATGAGCAAGAGTCAGGCCCCGCGAGGCACCCGGATCACCATGTTCTAGACAGGCCCGGTCCGAGGCACACCTCGCAGAGCGCGTAGCCGTGCCCCGGATCGTTGAGCGCCGACAGCAGCGTCCGGGCGTCGCGCAGCGCGGGCTGCAGGCTCTGGGGAAGACGCAGCAGCGATCCGCCCAGCATCCCCTCCACGTCTGCCAGCGACCCGAGCAGCAGCTCCCGGGGTGAGAGGCTCGGGCGGAAGCGCCGGACGTCGTAGTCGCTGATGTCCGCGAGCTCCGCCGCAGCACGGATGGCGTCTTCCACCCCACCGAGCTCGTCAACCAGCCCGAGCGCTGCGGCGCGGGCGCCCGTCCAGACCCTGCCCTGGGCCACCGCATCCACCGCGTCCGGGGTCATGTCCCGACCCCGGGCAACCAGGTTCACGAACTGCGTGTAGGTCTGCTCGGTGCTCTGCTGGAGGATGGCCGCCATGTCCTCCGGCAGCGCGGTGAACGGGTTCAGCGCGCTGGACAGCGGCGTGGTGCCCACACCATCCGTCCTCACCCCGATGCCGGCGAGGGTCTCCTCGAACGTCGGAAAGAGCCCGAAGACGCCGATGGACCCGGTGACCGTGGTCGGTCCGGCCAGGATCCGATCTGCCGTGGCGGCGATCCAGTAGCCGCCGGAGGCCGCCACATTGCCCATGGATACCACCAGAGGCCGCCCGGTGAGCTGAAAGAGCTCGAGCTCCTGGCGGATCATCTCGGCGGCAAAGGCGCTGCCGCCGGGGCTGTTGACCCGGAGCACCAGCGCGCGCACCGCGTCGTCCTGGCGCGCCTGGCGGATCAGCGACATCACCGTGTCCGCGGCGATCACCCCCTGGCTCTGCCGGCCCATGAGAATGGGGCCTTCTGCGGTGATCACGGCAATGGCGTTCGTGTGCCTGCCGGGGGGAGGGCCGATAGCCGCCAGATAGCTGTCCAGGTTGATGCGTCGGAAGTCGCCGTCCTCGCCCACGCCGACCTCGTCGGCGACCCGGGCCCGGACCTCGTCCAGATTGAGGAGCTCGTCCACCAGGTGGTGCTCGAGGGCAGCCGTGGCCAGATCACCCATGCGCGGCAGCTCGGTGGCGAGATCCTGCGTGAACCGCTCGAAGTCACCCGCGGGCAGGGAGCGATTGGCGATGACGCGGCTGGCGAAGTAGTCCCACAGCTCGCCGACCAGCGACCGGTTGGCCTCCCTGGCTTCCTCGGACATGTCCGAACGGAGGTAGGGTTCGACGAACTCCTTATATTTTCCCGCCCGGAATATATGCATTCTGATGTCAAGTTTATCCAGCAACTCTTTGAAATATAACTGATAGGCTCCGTAGCCAGGTAGGATCATCTGACCCATGGGGTGCATATACACCGCGTCCGCATAGCTCGCGAGCAGGTACTGGGACTGGCCGAAACCGGCGCCGTAGGCGACGACCTGCTTGCCGGCGGACTGGAACTCGCGTAGGGCCTCACCGATCACCACGGCCTGGCCAGCACCGAGCTCGGTTTCATCGAGGTCGAGCACCGCGAGCCGGATGCGATCGTCTGTCGCTGCGGAGCGGATGGCGCGGGTGATCTCGCCGAGCTCCGTCTCACCCGGCGCGTCCGGCGCCAGGAAGTGGGCCAGCGGATCCACCGGGCTCTTCTGGTCGACCACGCTGCCTCTGGCGTTGATCAGGAGCGCCGCACCGTCGGGGACGCTCGGCCGGCCGTCGCTGAACAGGGCAACCACCACCGCGAGCAGCAGCAGGACGAACAGGGCATTGAGCGTGAAGATTCGAAGCCGCGTGATGCCCCGGCCGATCCGCCGGAGAAGCCTGCCCGCCGCTCGCTCTGCTGCCATTGGTTTTCCTCTGTTCCCGTGTAAAGTGCTGGCCATGAATCCGCGGCCACTATACCCCGAGCGCAGGCCCTTCAATGGCATCCCGGACACATTCTCGTGACTGAACCCCTCTGGCGGTGGGCCGATCTCTGCCGGGCGCTCGCCATCCCGGTGGTGGAGGGTCCGGACGTATCCGGGATCAGCATCGACTCGCGCACCATCGAGCCTGGCGAGCTCTTCATCGCCCTCACCGGCGATCCGGGTTCCCGCTTCAACCCGAGCTACCGCTCGGACCGGGATGGCCACGACTACATCGAAGCCGCTCTCCAGGCGGGTGCTGCGGGCGTGATGAGTCACGACGGGCGGCCACACGGGGGAGCGGATCTCAAGGTCGCCGACACGCTCGACGGCCTCTGGTCACTGGGGCGCGCCTCGCGGGCACGACTCGGCTGCCCGGTGGTCGCCATCACCGGCAGCAGCGGCAAGACCACCGCCAAGACTCTGCTGGCCGCGGCTCTGGAGGCATTCTCCACGCCGGGCAGCCTCAACAACCATCTGGGCGTGCCGCTGTCGCTGGCCAGAACGCCGGCCTCCGCACGGGCTGCGGTCTACGAGATCGGCACCAACCATCCGGGTGAGATCGGCCCGCTGTCGGAGCTGGTGCGGCCGGATGTGGCCGTGCTGCTGAACGTCCACCAGGCCCACCGCGCGAACTTCACCAGCCTGGACGAGCTGAGACTGGAAAAACTATCGATAATCAATGGGTTGAAGCCGAATTCTCATTTCGTAGTCGAAGATACGGTTTCGCTCGAGGGGATCACGTTGCCGGCCTGCACCGTCATCTGTTTCGGCGACAGCGAGGCGGCCGATGTCCGGCTCCTGGAAACGACAGGGGATCGGGCGCGCTACAAGGTCGAGGGCAGCGTAGTGGAAGGCCTCGTCCCCGGCGGCGGCCAGCATCGAGCGCGCTCGCTGGCGGCGGTGATCGGGGTGTTTCTGGCGCTCGGGCGGGATCCGGCACCCGCGCTCGGGCTTGGTGGTGACCTGGTGCCCCGGGGCCGGGGAAATCGGGTGAATGCGGGCGGCGTCACCCTCATCGACGACAGCTACAACGCCAACCCCGCCAGCATGGCGGGCGCGCTCGAGACGCTGGCCGGCGAGCCGGGCCGGCGCTTTGCGCTGCTCGGCGAGATGCTGGAGCTCGGAGACGCGTCGGCAGCGGCGCATCGGGACCTCGCGCCGCTGTGCGGCCGCCTGGACGGGGTCTGGTGTGTCGGCGCGGGCATGCGGGCGCTGGCCGATGCGCTCGGCGATGGCGCCGGGTTTGTCGTGCGGTTTGTCGAGTCGCCATCCGAAGAGCTGCTCGCGGACCTGACCCGCACCCTTCACCCGGGCGACACGCTGCTGGTGAAGGGTTCCAACCGTGTGTTCTGGGCGCGGAAATTCGTCGACCGGATCGCCGCCGCCCTCACGTCCTGATTACATCCTCATGTGGGCTTTCCCATGGCACGCCGATCCCGCGCCAGCGGAAAATGGGCGTTTCCGGTTCGTCGAAAAAAACATTCAGCATCTGGGGCGGGACATGGCGAATAAGCAGCTCGAGGGGCGTATCTTCAATCGGGCCGGTACCAACTATCTGGTGCTGGCGGGAAACGACTGGAATTCCGGCACCGTCAGGGTGAAAACGGTGGACACCAAGCGCACGGTGCTCGACCTGCCGCTGCAGGTGGTGTTGCGCTGCATCGGCGGCGACCGGAACGCCCGCTGAGCGCGCCGCAGGCGCGGCGGTAAAAAAAAGCCCGACCGTCTCGGGGAAGAGGGTCGGGCACTACCTTTTCAGGAGTTACACGCGGGTACTCGACCTTGGGAGAAGAGCCGTTTACCCGGATGCCGTTCCATTTCTGGGGGGAGGGGAGAGAACGGCATCGAAGCCAGTAGACGCGAAACGCCTGCGGAATACCGGGAACTGGTTCCCGTTTCGCTTTTCCCGCTCGCCAGGCATACTCGTTCGGGTTTCGGATCGGAGCATCGATATGATCGTGGACGCCCTGGGGCGCCGCTTTCGTAACCTGAGGGTCAGCCTCACCGCCGCCTGCAACTATGCCTGCACCTACTGCGTGCCGAACGGCAAGCGGCTGCAGGCGGCTACCCATGAGCTGGAAGCGGACGAGCTCGTCCGCGCCGTGCGCCTGCTCATGGACGCCGGCGGTATCGAGCGGCTCCGGATCACCGGCGGCGAGCCGCTGCTGACCCCGAAATTCGATGCGTTCCTGCCTGCCGTGACGAAGCTCGGCTTGCACGATGTCTCCGTGACCACGAATGGCCAGCTCGTGCTGCGCAAGCTCAGGACAATCGTGGATTCCGGCCTCGAGCGCATCAACGTCAGCCTGGATACGCTCGATCCCGATCGTTTCCGGCACATCGCCCGCTCCGGCGATCTGGAGACGGTGCTGGCCGGGCTCGATGCGCTCAAGGCGGCGGGGCTGAAGATCAAGATCAACATGGTGCCCATGCGCACGGGCAATGCCGATCAGATCCTGCCCATGCTCGACTACTGCCTGGAGAACGGCTTCGAGCTGCGCTTCATCGAGCTCATGCAGATGGGGCACCTGAAGTCGAGCCCCGCCTTTCAACGCGATTTTCTGGGCATGGCAGACATTCTCGACGCCATCGGCAGCCGCTACGAGTTCACCCGCACGGACGCGCCCTACGACTCCACGGCCGTCCGCTACGAGATTCCCGGTGCCGGGACGTTCGGCATCATCGCCAACGAGTCGGAGCCGTTCTGCAGCGCCTGCACGCGGTTGCGTCTGTCCTCGAACGGGTTTCTCTACGGATGCCTGTCCAACGCCCGGTCCCACGACATGAAGCCGGTGCTCGAGCTCCCCGAGCATCAGGCGCTGGCCCGCCTGCAGTCGGTGCTGCTCAACGCCCTCGGCGACAAGCAGCGGGCGAGCTTCACCGGCGAGGTCACGGTGATGAAGTTCATCGGCGGCTAAGGCCGCAAGTGAACCGGGCCGACGCGCTCTTCGACGAGCTGACCGCGCTGCAGGCAGACAAGCGGCTGCCGCCGGTGGGCCGCTGGCACCCCGAGCGCCAGGGCCGTATCGACATCCGGATCGCGGCCGACGGCACCTGGTACCACGAGGGCGAGCCGATCCGAAGGAAACCCCTGGTCAGATTGTTCTCCACCATTCTCAGGAAAGACGCAGACGGATTCTGCCTGGTGACGCCGGCGGAGCGGCTGCTCATCGACGTGGAGGATGCGCCGTTCGTCACGACGGATCTGAAAGTGAAGGGCTCGGGGCGGTCGCAGCAGCTACTGTTTGTCACCAATGTTGACGACTATGTGCTCGCCGACGCGGAACACCCGATCCGGGTGGAGGGCCTGCCGGATCATCCGCGGCCGTACCTGCATGTGCGCGAGGGTCTCGACGCCCTGATCGGCCGATCCGACTACTACCGCCTGGTGGATCTCTGTGAACCGCTGGACGACGGCTACTGGATCCGGAGCGCCGGCAGCCGCTTCAGGCTGGGCTGAGGCGCGGCGCACCCGCGCCGCGGTTCACATGTTCGGGTAGTTGGGCCCGCCGGTGCCTTCCGGGACCACCCAGTTGATGTTCTGGGCCGGATCCTTGATGTCGCAGGTCTTGCAGTGCACGCAGTTCTGGGCATTGATCCGGAACGTCGGCTGACCGCCTTCCTCCACCACCTCGTAGACCCCGGCCGGGCAGTAGCGCTGCGCGGGCTCGTCGTACTTCGGCAGGTTGTCCCGGATCGGCAGGGCCGGATCCGCGAGGACCAGGTGGCAGGGCTGATCTTCCTCGTGATTGGTGTTCGACAGGAACACGCTGGACAGCTTGTCGAAGGACAGCTTGCCGTCCGGCTTCGGATAGTCGGGCTTCTTTGTGCTCGCAGCAGGCTTCAGCGTCGCGTGGTCCGGCGTCGGGTCCTTCAGGGTGAAGGGGAGATTTCCCTTCGTGAGCTGGTCGACGAAGATGAACGCGGCCCCGGGCAGGGTGCCGAACTTGTGGATGGCCTGCTGGGAGTTGCGGGCGGTGTTGAGCTCCTCGAAGAGCCACGAGTGCTCGAACTTGGTGCGGAAGCTCGTCAGCGTCTCGCCGCCGGCCGATCCCGCTGCCAGCGCTTCGGCCACAGCCTCCGCCGCCAGCATGCCGGATTTCATGGCGGTGTGGGTACCCTTGATCTTGGTCATGTTGAGGAAGCCGGCGTCGTCGCCGATCAGCAGCGCGCCAGGCAGCGCGAGCTCAGGCAGCGCCGACAGCCCGCCCTTGACGATGGCCCGGGCGCCGTAGCTCACCCGGGTGCCGCCTTCCAGCACCTCGGCGATCAGCGGGTGGTGCTTGAATCGCTGGAACTCGTCGAACGGGCTGATGTGCGGATTCGCGTAGGAGAGGTCGACGATCAGCCCCACGGAGACCTGGTTGTTTTCCAGATGGTAGAGGTAGGAGCCGGTGAACAGCCCGCCGAAATGGTTTCCCGGCCAGCCCATGGTGTGCACCACCTTGCCGGGCACGTGCTTTTCGGGATCGATGTCCCAGAGCTCCTTGAAGCCGATGGCGTAGTGCTGGGTGGCCGAGTTGGCGTTCAGGTCGAACTTCGCCATGAGCTGCTTGGCGAGATGACCGCGGCAGCCCTCGGCAAAGAGCGTGTATTTGGCGCGCAGCTCGTAGCCGGGCGCGTAGGTGGGTTTCTTCTCACCCTCGCGGGAAATGCCCATGTCGCCGGTGGCCACGCCGCAGACGGCGCCGTTTGCGTCGTAGAGCACCTCCGCGGCGGCGAAACCCGGAAATACGTTCACGCCCATGTTCTCGGCCTGCTCGCCCAGCCAGCGGCACAGATTACCGAGGCTGGTGGCGTAGTTGCCGTGGTTGTGGGTCGCCTTGGGAACGGCGAAGGCCGGCATGCGCAGGCGGTTGGTGCCGTTCGGCAGGTAGTAGACCTCGTCTATCGTAACGGGATTGTTCAGCGGTGCGCCCATGGCGCGCCAGTCGGGAAAGAGCTCGTTGAGCGCCCGCGGCTCCACCACCGCGCCGGAGAGGATGTGTGCGCCGATCTCGGATCCCTTCTCCACGAGGCACACCGAGATCTCGTTGCCCGATGCCTGGGACAGCTGCATCAGCCGGCACGCCGCGGCAAGTCCCGCAGGTCCGCCACCGACGATCACGACGTCGAATTCCATGGATTCTCTTTCTACTGTGCTCTCGTCAGACACGCGTGGCTCTCCGTGCTCATACCAAACAGGCGGTTGAATCGCCGGCGATTATAGAGGATGGGAGGAGTGTCGTCCCGCCGCGATCCGGGCCGCGGCCTTGACCCTCGGAGGGGGGCAAGGGAGAATACGCCGCCTTTTTCGGGGCTTCCGCTCATTCACTTGTTTCTGGCCGGTACGGTCAGCGAAATAACCTCGGAGACTTCATGAAAGTACTGGTTCCGGTGAAACGCGTCGTGGACTACAACGTCAAGATCCGGGTCAAGCCGGACAAGTCCGGCGTCGACCTCAGCAACGTGAAAATGTCTGTTAACCCCTTCTGTGAGATCGCCATCGAAGAAGCGGTGCGTCTGAAGGAAGCCGGAGTGGCCACGGAGGTGGTGGCCGTGACCGTGGGTACCTCCGCCAGCCAGGAGCAGCTTCGCACCTGTCTCGCCCTGGGTGCCGATCGCGCGGTGCTCATCGAGACCGCCGTGGCGGCGCAGCCGCTGGGTATCGCCAAGGCGCTGAAAGCACTGCAGGACAAGGAAGGCGCCGAGCTCGTCATCTTCGGCAAGCAGTCCATCGACGGTGACAACAGCCAGACCGGGCAGATGTTTGCCCAGCTCGCCGGCATGTCGCAGGGCACCTTCGCTTCCGAGGTGAAGGTGGCAGACGGCAAGCTGCAGGTCACGCGGGAGATCGACGGCGGTCTGCAGACGGTGAGCCTCTCCCTGCCCGCGGTCGTCACCACGGATCTGCGGCTGAACGAACCGCGCTACGCCTCGCTGCCCAACATCATGAAAGCCAAGAAGAAGCCGCTCGACGTGGTAACACCCGAAGAGCTGGGCGTGGACCTGACGCCCACCGTCGAGGTGCTGTCCGTCGAGCCGCCCGCAGAGCGGGCCGCGGGCATCAAGGTGGCGAGCGTCGAGGAGCTCGTCGACAAACTGAAGAACGAAGCGAAGGTGATTTCATGAGCATCCTGGTAGTAGCCGATCACGACAACAAGGAACTGAAGCCCGCGACGCGGGTGGTGGTGGCGGCCGCTCAAGCCATCGGCGGCGACATCGACGTGCTGGTGGCGGGCGAGGGCTGCGCCGGCGTCGCCGAAGCGGCTGCGAAGGTGCCGGGCGTGGCCAAAGTGCTCTGCGCGGACAACGCTGCCTATGGCCACCATCTGGCCGAGAACCTTGCGCTGCTGGTTGCCGAGCTGGGCGCAGGCTACAGCCACGTGCTCACCGCCCACACCACCGTTGGCAAGAATTTTCTGCCCCGGGTCGCGGCGGCGCTGAACGTGGCGCAGATCTCCGATATCCAGGAAGTGGTGAGCGCCGATACCTTCAAGCGGCCGATCTACGCCGGCAATGCCATCGCCACCGTCAAGTCCAGCGATCCCATCAAGGTGATCTCGGTTCGCGGCACCGCCTACGACCCCGTGGCGGCAGAGGGTGGCTCTGCCGCGGTGGAAGCCGTTGCCGCCGTTCACGACGCGGGCGTTTCCAGCTTCGTCGGCGAGGAGATCGCCAAATCCGAGCGCCCTGAGCTCACCGCCGCGAGCATCATCATCTCCGGCGGCCGCGGCATGGGCAGCGGCGAGAACTTCAAGCTGCTGGAAGGGATTGCCGACAAGCTCGGCGCGGCCATCGGCGCGTCCCGCGCAGCAGTCGACGCCGGCTTCGTACCGAACGACATGCAGGTCGGTCAGACGGGTAAGATCGTCGCGCCCGATCTGTACATCGCGGTGGGCATCTCCGGCGCGATCCAGCACCTGGCCGGCATGAAGGACAGCAAGGTCATCGTGGCGATCAACAAGGACGAGGACGCCCCGATCTTCCAGGTGGCCGACTACGGCCTGGTCGCGGATCTGTTCAAGGCGCTGCCGGAGCTTGAAGCCGCGCTGTAGATCGAAGGATTGAATCGATAACGACAGGAGTCATTAGTGGCAGTTTACGAACTGAACAACGGGCAGCTGCTTCGGGTGGCCCGGAGTATCAACGGGAAACTCGAACAGCGGTATTTCAGCCTGATCGGGCTCAACAAGAGCAAGCAGGCGGCGGTGCGCCGCGAGGCGAAGGCTCTCGATACCGAGTGGGCCGACGCTCAGGAGAAGGCCCGCAGCCAGCGGGTCCGCGAGGCGTCCACCGACCGCAAGCACTCGACCGGCGTGCGCGGCATCAATCTGGTGCGGCGGCCGTCGCCGGCGTTCCGGGTGCAGGTGCAGACCAACGGCAAATCCCACGTCCGGGAGTTTTCCGTCAAGCGTCTGGGCGCGGAGAAGGCCTGGCGGCAGGCCACCAAGTTCCTGGCAGAGTGCCGTGGCTACAAGGCGGCGCCCAAGGCCTGGAACGATCGCATGCCCAAGGTTCGCGGCCTGAAATAGCCGCCTCGCAGAGGGTCCGTTGCGACCCTCTCACTCCGGACAACGCGGGTTAGACCTTCGTGAAGCGCCTGGCCGTGTACCAGGTCACCGGCTGGGCGTGGTTGTGGACGTTCTTTGCCACGTCCAGCACCAGCGCGAACAGCGCCATCCGGATCAGCACGCCGTTGTCCGTCTGCCGGAAGATGGCGAGGTTGGGGTTCTGGAACAGGTCGTCGTCGAGCTCCCGGGCTTCCGACCGGGAGTCCCGGGGCAGGGGGTGCATGATCACGGTGTTCGGCTCGCAGTTCTCCGTGTAGATCGCGTTGTTGAGCCGGAACAGCCCGCGATAGCGGTCCGCATCCTCCTGGGTGGGGAAGCGCTCCTCCTGAGTGCGGGTCACGTAGAGGATGTCCACGTTATGGATGCCCGGCTCGAGCTGGTCGTACTCCAGCACGTCATGCCCCCGATCCCGTAAGGTCGCCACCATTTCCGCCGGTGCGCCCAGGCCGGCGGGTGCGGCGAGCTTGTAGTGAATGTTGTCGTACATGCCGAGCAGCTTGCACAGCGAGTGCACGGCACGTCCGTATTTCAGGTCTCCCACCAGAGCGATCCTGAGCCTGTCGATTCCCCGGCCGCGGCTCTCCAGCTCCTTTCTGATGGTGTAGAGGTCGAGCAGCGCCTGGCTCGGGTGCTCGTTCGGACCGTCGCCGGCATTGATCACCGGCACCCGGCTCGCCGCGGCGAATTCCGCCACGGAGCCCGCTTCCGGGTGGCGCATGACGATGATGTCGCTGTAACCGGACAACACCCGGGCCGTGTCGTAGAGCGACTCACCCTTGGCCAGGGAGGAGGACTTGAGCTCCGTCGTCTCCCGGACGTCGCCGCCGAGCAGGTTGAAGGCGCAGCCGAAGGAAATCCGCGTCCGGGTGCTGGGCTCGAAGAACATGTTAGAGAGAATGGCGCCCTGCAGGACGCGGGTGATCCTGGCCCGGTCGGCGTAGATCCGCATGTCGTCGGCCACGTCGAAGAGCCGCTCCACATCCTCCCGTCCGAACTGATCCACCGACAGGATGTGGTTACCGACGAAGTCCAATTGACGAGCCCCCCAGAATGCTGGGGGCATTCTACTCGGAAGCACAATCAGATGAAGTCTTTGATCAGCTCGGCGCGCTCTCCGATCCGGGGGTCGTTGGTCAGCCGCGCAGCGGCAAGATTGCCGATCAGGTCGGCCGCCCGGAAAGACGCCCGCGCGCCATCCAGATCCCCCGCCGCGGCCAGCAGGTAACCCCGCTCCACCTCGAACTCGAAGGACGCCCAGCCGCTGTCCGCAAAGCGCTGCACCACGCCGAGGGCGTCCGTCCGCCAGCGCTCGTAGGCGGCCCGCTGGCCCGTGTCTTCCAGCGCGGTCAGCAGGTGGCTCAGGATCTTCAGGCGGAAGGGCGGGTAGGCATCGCCGAAATCGACAATCAGGCCCGCGAGGTCGGTGACTGCAGCCTCCGGCTGTCCGTGGCGGACGCGGGCGATGGCCGACCAGGCGCGGGCCATTCGCCGTACCTTCTCCGGGACGTCCGTTCGGGCCTCCCAGCGCGTAAGGAGCGCATCGAACGCGAGCGCGTCCGGGGCGAGCGTGCGGTGCTCGAGTGCGGCGAGATAGACGCGTTCGTCGTCCGGCGCCTGCCCGACCGCGGCGGCGAGGTGACTCTCCGCGGTCGTCAGATCGTCCCGTTGGGCCGCTACCTGCCAGCGCAGGAGCTCGGCACCCACCGGATCTTCCGCCATGGCCGCCGCCAGACCGTCCGCCTCGGTCCAGTTTCCCGTCTCCAGCGCCAGCTGGGCGGCAATACGGATCCTGGCCTGATCGGAGGCGAGACGGTTGGCGAGCACGTTCCGCGCCTCGTCGTAGCGGCCGAGCTCGATCAGGGTGTTGACGTAGTTGAAGGCCACCGTCGGGTGCTGCGGATCCAGGGTGAAGGCCGTCCGATAGCTCTCGAACGCGGCGGTCAGATCACCCGTCTCCATCGCCGCATTACCCCGCCACATGTGGGCCATGACGTGGCCGGGATCGAGCGCCACGGCGCGGGCCAGCGCCGCGTGGGCACCCGGGACGTCGCCCTGCTTCTGCAGCAGGAGGCCGCGGGAGGCATGGGCATCTGCAAGCTGTGGGTCGAGCGACAGCGCTCGCTCGATCAGCCCCTCCGAGAGGTCAGTGGCGGAGCGGGCGTCCCGATCGCCGTAACTGGACTGCAGCAGATAGGCATCCGCCAGCCCGCTGTACGCTGCGGCCATGGCGGGATCCTGCTTTATAGCGTCCTGAAAGTAGCCGACCGCCCGTGCCAGCCCCTCCGGAGTCCGCTCGTGCCAGTGGTGGCGGCCGAGGAGATAGAGGTCGGGCGCGCCGATGTCGTTGGTCTGCCTGAGGGTGGCCTCCGTAGAGACTGGCAGGGCGTTCTGGCGGACCCACCAGAGTCCGAGCAGCATGACGGCAGCGAGGCCGGCTGCGGCGAAGGTTCGCCAGACCGCGAATGGCCGTCCGGCAGGTGCCCCGGCCGGGGTCTGCAGCAGTCGGTAGCCCTTCTTCGGGATCGTGCGGATGAAGCGGGGATTCCTGGCGTCGTCCCCGAGCGCGGTTCTGAGCTCCGAGATGCAGCGGGTCAGCACCTCCTCGCCCACGACCCGATCGGTCCACACCCGATCCATCAGCGTCTGCCGGGAGACCACGGTGTCCGGGTGCTCGAGCAGGATCTCGAGCACCGCCATCACCTTGGGCTCGAGGTGCACCTCACGTCCGTCGATCCGGAGGCTGTTGTCCGCGGGCCGGATTTCAACGCCGTCCAACTCGATCGTTTCCATGATCTCAGTCTCTCTCCCGCCCGGGGGTTGGATGCGCAATCACGGCAACGGTTCCATCGAACGGCACGTCGCGGGCATCCACCTTTCGATTCAGATGCACGAATCCAGCGAAGGGTTGCATGCAACACCACCTGGATCCGGGTTCCTCCGGAAATCCCGAGATCTCCCTCGCCGATTCTTCCGGGAACGATCTGCCGATCCTCAGGCGGCTGCCGCCGGGAAGGCCGAGGCTTCCACGATCGCAACGACGATCCTCGAGGAGGCGGGAGATGCGGAGAGTCGGCAGTGGGCGACCGATCTTAAGGGTCCGACTCGGGTGCCGGCTGCTGCTCGGCCTGGCGATTTGCCAGCCTGTGGCCGCGAACGTGCTCACCGAAGCCGTCGCCTGGCAGGCGGCGACGCTGGCGTCAGGCCTCTACCGGCTGAAAGAACACGTTCTTGACGAATCCCGCCACCGGGACGTGGAATTCGTCGGCGCCGTGTTTCGAACCCGGTCCGGCGCGTTCCGGTTCACCCAGGGACAGGGTCGGGCGGGGCAGAATCGGGTCACCTTCCGCGTCCGCCCGCCGGCGGACACGGAGCTCGTCGGATTCTGGCATACCCACGGTGCGGATGGTCCTGCCCAGGCAGCCTTTTCGGACACCGACGTCAACCTGGTCCGCGCCTCCGGGCTGCCGTTCTATCTGATTGCACCGGACGGCAAGATCCGGGTGCTGCGCCCGGAGCACGTTCGGGCAGGCTCGGGCATTCGTTTCCGAGGCCTGCCACGTGGGGCGCATCCCGGTGAGCGGCTGCGCGGCTGAAGCCACGGTGCGGATGTGATGGAGGTCTGATTCCGCCGAGGTGGCGGTGGCGGGCCCTGAAAAGCGGAGACGGCTGCTGTCTGGCCGTCGACATGACCTGATATCATGCGGCCTTCGCAAGGATCCGACCCCCCGACGATGAGCGAACTTGCTGCCATTCCGATTCAGAGCGATGCCGGCAACCTGCCAGCGCTGCTGCCCTTCGCCTTCGCCAAACGTTTCGGCGTGCTGATCACCCGGCCGGATCTGGTGGTGCAGGACCCGGACGCCGCCGCCGACGACCGCGTGCTGGTGGCCTGCAAATCCCAGCCCTCGCTGACCACCCTGGCGGAGCTCAAGCGATTCGCCGGCCGGCCGCTGGCTCTGAAAATGGTGGGCGACGAGGAGTTCGACAGCCTGCTGACCAGCACCTACTCCCGGGACGGCTCCGGCGCGCGCCAGATGGTGGAGGATCTGGGCGACGAGATGGACCTGGCGAGCCTCGCCGATTCCGTCCCGGAGACCGAGGATCTCCTCGAGAAGGAGGACGACGCCCCCATCATCCGGCTGATCAACGCGCTGCTTGCCGAAGCCATCCGCGAGAACGCCTCCGACATCCACATCGAGACCTTCGAGCGGGAGCTGGTGGTGCGCTTCCGCGTCGACGGCGTGATGCGCGAGGTGGTGAAGCCGAAGCGCCAGCTCGCGCCGCTCCTGGTCTCCCGCATCAAGGTCATGGCGCGTCTGGACATCGCCGAGAAGCGTATTCCCCAGGACGGGCGCATCTCGCTCCGGGTAGGCGGCCGCGAGGTGGACGTGCGGGTCTCCACCATGCCGGCGAGCAATGGCGAGCGGGTGGTGCTGCGGCTGCTCGACAAGCAGGCCGGGCGCCTGACGCTGCCGAATCTCGGCATGCTGCCGGAGGACCTGGAGCGTCTGCGGGGCATGGTCCACAAGCCCCACGGGATCTTCCTGGTCACCGGCCCCACGGGCTCCGGTAAGACCACCACGCTCTACGCCTCGCTGGCGGAGCTTTCGGCCAAGACCATCAACATCCTCACGGTGGAAGATCCCATCGAGTACAACCTGCCGGGCATCGGTCAGACCCAGGTCAACACCAAGGCGGACATGACCTTCGCGCGGGGCTTAAGGGCCATTCTCCGCCAGGACCCGGACGTGGTGATGGTGGGGGAGATCCGCGATCTGGAAACGGCCGAGATCGCCGTGCAGGCAAGCCTCACCGGGCATCTGGTGATGTCCACCCTGCACACGAACACGGCGGTCGGCGCGGTCACCCGGCTGATCGACATGGGCGTGGAGCCCTTCCTGCTGTCGTCGTCGCTGGTCGGCATGCTGGCCCAGCGGCTCGTTCGGGTGCTGTGCGAGGAGTGCAAGACCCCGCGGCCGGCCACCGCCTCGGAAGCTTCCTTTCTGCGGCAGACGGCTGCCACCGTCTACGATCCCAAAGGCTGCGAGGCCTGTCAGGGCACCGGGTACAAGGGTCGCACGGGTATCTACGAACTGGTCATCGTCGACGACACCATGCGTCAGCTCATCCACGATCGCGCCTCCGAGCAGGCGCTCACAGGCTATGCCCGGCGCAGGACGCCGAGCATCCGCGACGACGCGGTCGCCAAAATCCTCAAGGGCATCACCACCGTTCAGGAAGTGCTCAAGGTCACGCTGGAAGAGTAACGGCGCGAGATGGCCGCCTACGAATACATCGCGCTGGACGCGCGGGGCAGGCAGAAGAAGGGCGTGCTCGAGGCGGACAGCGTCCGGCAGATCCGTCAGCTCCTGCGCGATCAGGGCCTGGTGCCGCTGGAGGTGGACACCGCCCGCGAGAAAAGCGCCGGCGGCGGTTTCTCGCTCTCCGATTTCAGGCGCCGGCTCTCGGCCCTGGACCGGGTCCTCTTTACCCGTCAGCTGGCCACCCTGATCGGTGCCGGACTGCCCGTGGAGGAGGCGCTGTCGGCCATCGCCCAGCAGTCGGAACGGCAGAGCGTGCGCTCGCTGGTCATGGCGATCCGCAGCAAGGTGCTGGAAGGTCACTCACTCGCGGGAAGTCTCGGCGACTATCCGCGCAGCTTCTCCCACCTCTACCGGTCCACGATTTCCGCCGGCGAACAGTCGGGCTACCTGGACCGGGTGCTGGAGAACCTGGCCAACTACGAGGAGCGGCAGTTCGAGTCCCGCCGGGACGTGGACATGGCGCTGCTGTATCCGGTGCTGCTGACGCTGTTCGCCTTCGGCATCGTCGGCGCGCTCATGATCTACGTGGTGCCGGACATGATCGGCGTGCTGGAAAACATGGGTCAGGAGCTGCCGCTCTCCACCCGGATCCTCATCGCCCTGTCCGAGTTCGCCCAGTCCTGGTGGTGGCTGCTCATCATCGGCGTAGTGCTGATCGTGGCAGCGACACGCTGGATCCTGCAGCAGCCGGGGGCGAGGCTCGCCTGGGACCGGCAGAAGCTGAGCCTGCCACTGCTGGCCCGGATCACCCGGTCCGCCAATGCGGCCCGCTATGCAAACACATTGTCTATCCTGACCTCGAGCGGCGTGCCGCTCGTGGAAGCCATGAACATCGCCGCGGAGGTCGTGTCGAACCAGTGGCTGAAGCGCCGGCTGGCGGACGCCACCCAGCGGGTCAGCGAGGGCTCGAGCCTGCGCGTCGCGCTGGAAGGGGTCGGCTACTTTCCGCCCATGCTGCTGCACATGGTGGCGAGTGGCGAATCGAGCGGTGAGCTGGATGCCATGCTGGAAAAGGTGGCCGTTTACCAGCAGACCGAGGTGGAGCGCATCGTCACGACCCTGGTGCGCCTGTTCGAGCCGGCCATGCTGGTCGTGATGGCGGTCCTTGTCATGTTCATCGTCATGGCTATCCTGCTGCCCATCCTGACCATGAACCAGCTGGTCTGACCGGACGGTGGGTGGGACGCAATTCGACACAGCGAGAGGTAACGTCATGAGCAGTCACACAACGCATCCCCGCCGGGCCGGATACCGTGCCCGGTCGGCAGGCTTCACGCTGATCGAGATTCTGGTGGTGGTGGTCATCATCGGCATCCTCGGCGCCATTATCGTGCCGAACCTGCTGGGACGCCCGGACCAGGCCCGGATCACCGCCGCTCAGAGCGACATCCGCAGTCTGGCCAACGCGCTCGATATCTACCGGCTGGACAACTTCGTCTATCCCTCCACCGAGCAGGGGCTCGAGGCGCTGGTGCGCAAGCCGGCCGGTTTCCCGGAACCGAAGAACTACAGCCCGGATGCCTACATCAAGCAGCTACCCACCGATCCCTGGGGCTCGCCCTACGTCTACGAGCGGGAAGGGGACGTCTTCGCCCTGTTCTCGCTGGGCGCGGATGGCGCCGAGGGCGGCGAGGGCATGAACGCGGACATCCGCTACGAGGATCTCTGACCCGGCGCGGTCACCCGAGCCGACCATGATTGGCCCCGCCCGGAACGCTCGAACCCGCCAACCCGCCAGGATTCGGGCTAGCCAACGCGGACGCGTTGGCGTACCTGAACCCGTCAGGGTTCAGGCCTTTACCTTGCTCGAAGTCCTGATCGTGCTCACCATTCTCGGCGTCATCACCGCCACCGTGATGCTGAGCTTCACCGGCGCCGATCAGGAGCAGGCGCTCAAAGGTGCAGCGGAACGCATGGCGCTGCGCATCGAGCTTGCCCGGCAGCGATCGTTGACCCGCAACCGGGAGTGGGGCATCTACGTGGAGGCCGATAGCTATCGGTTTGCCGAGTTCGATCCGGAGGGGGCTGAGGGCGGTAACTGGGTCCCGCAGTCACGGCGCCCGTTCGACAAAGACGACCTGCCGGAACGGGTGCGATTGATGCTCGAACTGGAAGAGTATGACGATCTGCCCTTCGAGGAAGGCGACGATTTCCCCCAGATCCTCATCTTCTCGAGTGGCGAGATCACCCCCTTCCGCATTCTCATCGAGCCGGAATGGCGAACGACGCCCTGGGTGGTGGGCAGCGACGGCCTCGAGCAGGTGACGGCCAGCCGGGAGGGTGCCACGTGAACGGCGGCCGGGGCTTCACCCTGATCGAGGTGCTGGTGGCACTGCTCGTGTTCTCGATCCTCGGCTTCGCCGTTTCGTCGCGCGTCGGCGACATCATCCACCAGACCTACAACATCGAGCGAAGAACCGTCGCCCACTGGGTGGCGGACAATTATCTGGCGCGGCTGCGCATTGCCTCGGGATCGTCCGACGACGTTCTACCCACCGGACGCTCCCAGGAGCGGGTGTACATGGGCGGCCGGGAGTGGCGGCTCGAGATCGTGGTGCAGGACACCACGCATCCGTGGCTGCGGCGCGTGGAGGTGGCGGCGTTCGAGATCGTCGACGACCGCCCGGTGGGGCCGATCGACCAGATGATCGCTTTCGTGGGTCGGTACTGATGAAGGCGCGGCGGCATGGAGCCGGCTTCACGCTGATCGAGGTGCTGATCGTGCTCGGCATCTTCGCCATCATCGGCCTCATCGGCGCCCGGATCGTGGAGCGGGTGCTGGCCAACAACGAAACGCTCTCGGAGCGCGGCAGCCGGCTGCTGGAGGTGCAGCGCGCCATGCAGATCCTGCAGCGGGACGTGCTGCAGCTTTCCGGACGCGGCGTGCGTGACGGACTGGGAGATCCGGTGGAGCCGTTGCTCATCGGCGCCGACGGCATGATCGAGTTCACCCGCTTCGGCTGGCGCAACCCGCTCGGCCGGCCCCGGTCCGAGCTGCAGCGGGTGGGCTACGTGCTGCAGGACGGTGTGCTCTTCCGCGCCTACTGGATGGTGCTCGATCGCGCGCCGGACTCGGAGCCGGAGCTGCAGCGACTGCTCGAGGACGTGGAGCAGATCGAGTTCTCGGCACTGGACGTGAGCGGCAACGAGTACAGTTTCTGGCCGCCGGCGGGCGACTTCCGGAATGATCCGGCCCTGCAGCTCGCCGCCATCGTCCTTCGTCTCGATACCGCGCCGTTCGGGGTTATCGAGCGGGTCTGGCCGGTGCCGAATCCGGATGCGCAGTTGAACGCAGGTCTGCCGATCGGGCCCGGCGGCGGCGAAGGCTCTCCCGAGTCGGGAGGCGGGGAATGAACCTGACGCCGCGGAAGGTCGGAGGCGTCGTTCTGCTCTCGGTGCTGCTGATCCTGGCGCTGCTGTCGGCGCTGGTCTACCAACTCGTAGGTCGTCAGTCGCTGCTGGTCGCCCAGGCGCGTCAGACGTTCGCCGGCGATCAGGCTTTGGCGTATGCGCTGGGTGCTGAGGCGTTTGCCCGCCAGGTGCTGCGTCAGGAATGGATGGATACCGGCGCCATAGACAACCTGACGGAGATCTGGGCTCAGCCGCTGCCACCGCTGGAAGTAGACAACGGCTCGATTGAGATCCAGGTACGGGATCTCAACAGCTGCTTCAACCTGAACAGCGTGGCCTCGGTGCAGACGGGGCAGGGTGGGGCGCGAGTGAATCTCACCCGGTTCAAGACCCTGTTGCGCAACCTCAACGTGCCGGAAAACATCGGTGACGCGTGGCTCGACTGGATCGACCCGGACCAGGAGGTCAGCGGCTTCGGCGCCGAAGACGGCGAGTACCTGCTGGAGGAGTTTGCACACCGGACGGCGGACCGGCTGGCCGGTGACGTGAGCGAGCTGCGGCTGATCCGGGAGGTGGATCGGGACGTCTGGGCGCTGATCGAGCCGCATGTCTGCGTGCTGCCCACGGACGCGCTGAAGCTGAACGTCAATACTGCCGACGCCATGGTGCTGGCGGCGCTCAATCCGGCCCTCGCAGAGGCCCAGGTGCAGGCCCTGACCCAGGCCGAGCGGCTGTACACGGACGTCACCCAGATCACCACGGAGCTGGCGGAGCTCACCCCGGCCCGGGACGCACTCAGCGTGGCCAGCGAGTTTTTTGAGATCCAGGTCCGGGCCCAGGTAGACGACAGCCTCGTAGAGCTCTCCTCGGTCCTGCACAGAGCCCCGAATGATGGCACTATCACGCTGTTGACCCGAAGCTTCGGCAAGGCGTTCCGCTCCCGGTTCCTCGAGAGCCTCGAGGTGGAAACGGAAGGCTGACCCGGCGCGGCAACCCACGGACGAATCGGACATCATGCCTACACTGTTCATCCGCCTGCAGTCACCCGTCTTCCGGGACGAGGACGGCGCGGATCTGTCCTGCGACTGGCTGATCCTCGAGAGCGACGGCCGGGTCCGGGCGAGCGGCGTGACCGACTACCGGGGGCTCTCGGAGCTCATCGACCCGTCCGCCGACTGGCTGCAGAACCCGGCCAACCTGGTGATCATCGTGCCGGCGGAGCACGTGCTGTCGCTGACCGCCGAGGTGCCGGGCCGCAGCGTCGGGCAGATCCGCCGGGCGCTGCCCTTCGTGGTGGAAGAGTATCTGGCGGCCGACGTGGAGCGCATGCATCTGGCCCACGGCCCCATTCGCCGCGGGGCGCCGGTGCGGGTCAACCTGATCGATCGGACGTACCTGGACGACTGGATGGCGTGTCTGGGTGAGCTCGCGCTGAAGCCCGGCTACATGGTGTCGGATGCAGAGCTCCTGCCGCTGACCCGAGGCGGCGCGGTGGTACTGCTGGAGGCGGAAACCGCCCTGATCCGCACCGAGTCACAGGCCGCGAGCGTAGACACGGACAATCTGAGCTTTGCGCTCGGCGCCCTGGACGTGGACGTGATCGAGGTGGTGAACGGCGAGCTCGACGATCTGGTCGCCGGGCAGCTCGACCGGGACATCGAGATCGTCGCGGGGGACGAGACGGAACCCCCGCTCGTGTATCTGGCCCGTCGCTGGCGGTCACTCCCGGATGCGGTGAATCTCCTCCAGGGCGCCTACACGCCGGCCAGACCGCCCAGCGAGAACGTCTATCGCTGGCGGTCCGTGGCGTCGCTGGCGGGCATCTGGGTGGTGCTCGCCCTGATCGGCATGACGGTGCAGGCGGTCTGGGCCTCCATGCAGGCAGACACCCTCGAGGCGCAGAGCGAGGCGCTCTACCGGGACATCTTTCCGGGGGAAACCCGAATCAACAACGTCCAGCGCCAGATGCGCCAGAAGCTCGGCCAGGCGGGCGGCGGGGAGGGCGCCGGGTTCACGGTGTATCTCGGCCACCTGGCGCAGGGTATCGACCGGTCCGTGACCATCTGGAGCCTGACCTACGCGGACAACCGGGACGAGCTGGCTGCCGACCTGCAGCTCGCGAGCTACGACGCGCTGGAGCAGCTCAAGCAGAAGCTGAGCCGGCTCGGCGTGGCCGTGGAAATCACCTCCGCCGAGCAGCAGGACAACGGTGTGCGGGCGCGGGTGCGGCTGCAGGGAGGTGGCGGGTGAGCCTCTTCTACCGGGTCAGCCAGCAGGTGCAGGGTACGGCCGCCTGGCGGTGGTATGCCAGCCGGGAGCCGCACGAGCGGCCGGTCATCGCCGGCTTGCTTCTGCTGGTGATCCTGGCGGTGCTCTGGATCGCCATCTGGAAGCCGATCAGCGACTGGCGAGCCGTGGAAGCGAACCGCTATCAGAATGCCCAGAGCACGTGGGAATGGATGCAGGCGAACGAATCCAAGGCCCGCGCCCGGGCGACCCAGGTCGGTGGCGCGCAGACGTCGGATCGATCCCTTATGCCGCTCGTCACCCGGGAGGCGAATACCCTCGGCATCCGCCTGAACCGGCTGCAGCCGGAGTCGGACGGGGCCGTGAGCGTGGTCGTCCAGGCGCAGCCGTTCAACACGCTGGTCCAGTGGCTGGACCGGCTGCAGAGCACGCACAACATCGCCGTGCAGCGGATCTCCGTGGATGCGGAAGGGAAGCCGGGGCTTGTGAATGCCCAGATCCGGCTGATCTGATCTCCCTGGCAGGGGTGCCGCTGACCGTCGTATTGCGCCCCCTGAGGTTCCCGTCGATCTGGCCGTTTTTTGGCGCTTTATGACGGGGTTGGCACTTTGACGTCCCAGTCAATCAACGTTTTCGGATGCCCCCGATCCTAGACTGCATGCCTAGGGACTGACGGATATGAGGGCACAATGGGGCCGAGTAGAGATCCCCGCAACGTATTCACGGCCATGCACCACAAGGCGACCGGCGAGCTGCTGCACCTGATGGACGGCCTGTATATGAATATCGAGGACGGTCTCTTCGAATTCGCCTACCGCCACGAGGACGACGAGGCCAAGCAACGGGCCTGCTTCGATCTCATGCGTGAGCTGCGCTATCGC
Source organism: Pseudomonadales bacterium (assembly GCA_050185825.1). Taxonomy (GTDB): domain Bacteria; phylum Pseudomonadota; class Gammaproteobacteria; order Pseudomonadales; family Azotimanducaceae; genus SZUA-309. The sequence continues at coordinate 173,512 of JBFWZA010000005.1, forward strand.
CGATCGAACCTCATCCAGTCCTTCGCCAGACGCATGCAGCGGGGCCTCGGCTACTGGCTCGAGGACAAGCAGGAATTCGACACCGAGTACGACGTGCACCTGGATCAGGTGGCGCAGAAGATGTCTGAGAAATGCACGGCGCACTTCTCGTTTCTGCTCACTCAGATTGCCGAGCGGACGGCGACGGCGTCCGGCCGTGAGCCGGCGGACGTGAAGATTCCCATCAGCCCGTACCAGATCGCCTACAACTTCCTGGCCACCTGCCGCTCGCTCGATCTCGACAACGAGGCCATCGGCATCGTGCAGAACCTCTTCGAGCGCTTCGTGCTGGATCGGCTCGGTAACGTCTACGGCGAGTGCAACCGTCGCCTGGAAGAAGCCGGGTTCGACGTCACCCCGAACGAGGGTGAGATGGTGATCTACAGCGCCTGAGCGCTGCCTGCAACTCGATTCATCCGTCCTCTGGCGTACCGCCCGTGCTCTGCCGGGAGGAACGCCCTCCCTGCGGATTCTCCTTCAGACGCTGTCCCACGGTATCCAGCTTCCGGTTCAGCTCGTCGCCGGCGCGGCTGATCCAGGGGTTGGTCTGGGCCTCGCTCACCACCCGCGTCTTCAGCGGCGCGATCAGATCGTCTGAGGTGCCGCCGCGTCTGCGGTGGCCGAACAGGTTGATCCAGAGCTCGGTGCGGCGACCGAACCGGAGTAGATCCCGGAAGTAGCGGTAAGGGTCGTCGCCGCCGGCCAGCAGGCCCATGATGGCGCTGATGATCGACAGTGGGCTCAGGAGGATGTCTCTCAGACCATCCGCGGCGAGCTTGAACTGGAAAACGAAGACATCGAGCAGCAGCGTCAGACGGGAGGTGTTGCGGTCCTCCGCCGGGGGTGTTCGATCGTCCGTGTCCATGGGCGGATTCTATCCCGGCGGCGGGTGGAATCCGACTCTGGCTGCCATCAGCCCAGCTCCAGTGCTGGAAACAGATTCTCCCCGCCGTGTTCACCCAGTGCCTTGTGGCCCAGCGACTCCGGCGTGCGGGCGAGCAGCGCCTGCACCAGCGTCCGGGCGAGCTGCCGGTCCGTGAACAGCGGCACGCCGCTGTCGATGGCCATCCTGCGGATCCGATAGCCGTCCGGCCTTCCGTGCTGGTCGTATTCCTTCGGCACGTTGATCACCAGGTCGATGCTGCCCTCCTCGAAGAGCTGGTAGAGCTCCTGGCGATTTTCTTCGCCCTTGCCGACCACCGTACACGGCACGTCAATAGCGGCGAGCACCTCCGCGGTGCCGCTGGTGGCGTAGAGCTTGAGGCCCAGCTTCTCGCTGATGGCCCGAGCCTCGTCTGCAAACCAGTATTTGTCTTCCAGCGGGCCCAGAGAAAGCAGCACGCCGCGACGCGGAAACTTGAATCCGGTGGCGAGCAAACCCTGGAGCAGGGCTTCGTATAGATCAGCGCCGATGCATCCCACCTCGCCGGTGCTCGACATCTCGACGCCCAGCAGTGGATCCGCGCCGCTCAGGCGTGAGAAGGAAAACATGGGCACTTTCACGCCGACGTAGTCGAGATCCAGCGAATTGGCCGACGCGTCACCCGCGACGCCCAGCATGCGCCGCATGGCTTCCCGGGCGAAGTTGGTGCCCGTGACCTTGGAGACGAACGGTAGCGAACGCGAGGCGCGCAGATTGCACTCGATCACCTTTACCGAGTTGTGCTTGGCCAGAAACTGCATGTTGAAGCTGCCCGTGATGTCCAGCGCCTTTGCGACCGCCGCGGCGATCTGCTTCACCCGGCGGATGGTGGCGATGTAGAGCGTCTGCGGTGGCAGCACGAGCGTCGCGTCGCCGCTGTGTACGCCCGCATCCTCCACGTGCTCGCTGATGGCGTGCAGTATCAGCTCACCTCTGTCCGCCACTGCGTCGATCTCGATTTCCCGGGCGTGGGTCTCGAACTTGGACACCACCACCGGGTATTCGGCGGAAACATCCTTGGCGCGCTCGAGGATCCGCCGAAGCTCGTTGATCTCGTGGGCCACGCTCATGGCCGCACCGCTCAGCACGTAGCTCGGCCTCGCCAGTACCGGGAAGCCGCCGAGCCGGTGAACCGTTTCCTCCACCTCGTCCATGTTGGTGACATGGAACCAGGCCGGCTGGTCGATGCCGAGGCGGTCGAGGAGGGCGCTGAACTTGCTGCGGTCCTCCGCCCGGTCGATATTCTCCGGATGGGTGCCGAGGATCTTCACACCGGCCTGATGCAGGCGCAGCGCCAGGTTGTTCGGAATCTGACCGCCCATGTTGACCACCACGCCGTCGGGCTTTTCCCGGTCGTAGATGTCGAGGACGGTTTCGAGGCTGATCTCGTCGAAGATCAGCTTGTCGCAGACGTCGTAGTCGGTGCTGACGGTCTCGGGGTTGTAGTTGACCATGATGGTCTCGTAGCCGAGCTCGTTGGCCGCCGTTGCCGCATTCACCGCGCACCAGTCGAATTCCACCGACGATCCGATCCGGTAGGGTCCGGATCCGAGCACCATGATCTTCCGATTGCGTGAAGGCGCGACGTCGTCCACGGTTGCCGAGAACGTGGCGTAGAGATAGTTGGTTTCCGCCGGAAACTCCGCCGCCATGGTGTCGATCTGGGCGAAGTGCGGGATGATGCCGTGTCCGCGTCGTGCTTCGCGAATGTCCGTCGTTTCGACGCCCGTGAGGCGGCTGATGCCCTTGTCGGAGAAGCCGAGCTGCTTGGCCGTGCGCAGCAGCTCCGGTGCCAGTGGCTCCCCGGCACTGGTAAGCACCTGGCGGACCTCGACGATGCGCTGCAGGGCGGCGAGAAACCAGCGGTCGATACCGGTTGCCGCGGCGATCTCGGCAACAGTCGTCCCCTGCTCGAGCGCTTTGGCGATGGCGAAGATGCGGGTCGGTGTGGGCCGGCGGTAGTCCGTTCCGTCGGAGCCGAAGGCGTCCGGGTCCAGGCCATCGACGCCGATGTCGAGCATTCTGAGCGCTTTCTGAATGACTTCCGGAAAGGACCGACCGATGGCCATGACCTCGCCGACACTCTTCATTTCGCTGCCGATTTCGACCGATGCACCGTGGAACTTGTTGAGGTCCCAGCGCGGCACCTTGCACACCAGGTAGTCCAATGCCGGCTCGAAGAACGCGGACGTCTTCCGGGTGATGCCGTTTGGAATTTCCGGCAAGGTGTAGCCGAGTCCGATCTTGGCGGCCACGTACGCAAGCGGATAGCCGGTGGCCTTGCTCGCCAGGGCGCTCGAGCGGGAGAGGCGGGCGTTCACCTCGATCACCCGGTAGTCCCGGCTCAACGGGTTCAGCGCGTACTGGATGTTGCACTCGCCGACAATGCCGAGGTGCCGGACGGTGCGGATGGCAAGGGTACGCAACAACTGGTACTCGGCATCGTCGAGGGTCTGGGACGGCGCCACGACGATTGACTCGCCGGTGTGAATGCCGAGCGGATCGAAGTTCTCCATGTTGCACACGGTAATGCAGTTGTCGCGCGCATCGCGTACCACCTCGTACTCGATCTCCTTCCAGCCGCGCAGGCACTCCTCCACCAGCACCTGGGGCATGCCGCCGGCAAAGGCCCGTCTGAGCGCATCGTCCAGCGCTTCCGGCGTGTCGACGATGCCGCTGCCCTTGCCGCCGAGCGCAAAGGCACCGCGCAGCATCACCGGCAGCCCGATCTTCTCCGCCGCGGTCCTCGCTTCGCTGATGCTGTTGCAGGCATAACTGACGGCGGTCTTGACGTCGATCTCTTCCAGGCAATCCTTGAAGAGCTGCCGGTCTTCGGTGTCGAGAATCGCCTCCACCGGCGTGCCGAGCACACGCACGTGGAGCCGCTCGAGCGCGCCGGATTTGTAGAGCGCGACGCCGCAGTTCAGTGCCGTCTGGCCGCCGAAGCTCAGCAGGATCGCGTCGATGTTCTCCTTGACGATGATCTGCTCGACGTTCTCCGGGGTAACGGCCAGCAGATACACCTTGTCCGCCAGGTCTTCGCTGGTCTGGATGGTGGCGATGTTGGGATTCAGCAGCACGGTGCAGATGCCTTCCTCCTTCAGCGCCTTGATCGCCTGCGACCCCGAATAGTCGAACTCTCCGGCCTGGCCGATCTGCAGCGCGCCGGAGCCGAGCACCAGCACGCGATTGGGTTTCCGCGGAAGGTAACTGCCGATCATGCGAAGCTCCTCTGTCCGGATCTCACGAGCCGCAGAAACTCGTCGAAGAGATAACCGGTGTCTTCCGGGCCGGGCCGCGCCTCCGGATGGAACTGCACGCCGCGATAGGGACCGCTGCGGGAGCGAATGCCTTCGTTCGTGCCGTCATTGATGTTCACGAACCAGGGTTCCCAGTCGTCCGGGAGGGATTCGTCCTTCACGGCGTAGCCGTGGTTCTGGCTGGTGATGTGGCAGCGGCGGGTAATTAGGTCCTGCACGGGCTGATTCACGCCCCGATGCCCGTAAGGCAGCTTGTAGGTGGTCGCGCCAGCCGCCAGCGCCAGAAGCTGATTGCCGAGGCATATGCCCATCACCGGAATTCGACGCGGGTGGTTCAGATACCAGCGGATCTGCTCCACCAGCGGCATGAGGTTGGAGGGATCCCCCGGGCCGTTGCCGATGAGCACACCGTCGACTTCCTCGGCATAGGCTGTGAGGTCTGCGTGCCAAGGCACACGGATCACGGTGGCTTTCCGGGTGAGCAGCGAGCGCACGATGTTATCCTTGGCGCCTACGTCCACGAGCAGGATTCGGGTCGGTCCGTCGCCATAGCGCTGGGCTTTCTCCGGCGCGACCAGTCGGAAGACCTCTTCGTCCATGTCCACGCCGGCAGCATTGCCGCGGGCTGCGGTGAGTCCCAGCTCAGTCGGAAACAGCCAGCCGCGCATGGTGCCGTGCTCGCGCAGGCGGCGGGTGAGGGTACGGGTGTCGATGCCGGTGACTGCGGGAATGCCCTCAGCGAGGAGCCACTCACCGAGCGAGCGGGTGCTGGCGTGGTGGCTGTGGTCATTCACGTAGTTCTGGACGACCAGACCCTGCACCTGGATACGGGCGGACTCGAACGGCTCGCCTATGCCGTCGGGATGCCGGGCGCTGGGAACCCCGTAGTTACCGATTAGCGGATAGGTACAGACGAGAATCTGGCCGCGGTAGGAGGGGTCGGTGAGAGTCTCTACGTAGCCGGCCATGGCGGTGTTGAAGACGACTTCTCCGCAGACGGGCAGCCGTGCGCCAAAACTTGAACCCTGCAGTGACGTGCCGTCTTCGAGAACGAGAGTTGTGTCCATGAGCAGTTTCGGCTGGTTGTTGGCTCCTATGAAGAGAATTTTGTTCTGGAAGCCGTTGAGGTTCAGTTAGAACTTTGTTGCGTTCCTAGGCAGAAAGGTTGCGGTTTTAGCGTGCTCCCTCACCGATCAGCACAACCTCCACCGTCTGCAGCATGATCACGAGATCCAGCAGCAGGGAGTGGTTCTTCAGGTAATAAAGGTCGTACTGAAGCTTTTCCTTGGCGTCGTCGATCGACGCCCCGTACGGATAGCAGAGCTGAGCCCAGCCCGTGATACCCGGCTTGAGGCGATGACGCTGGTCATAAAACGGGATCTGCTGGCGGAGCTCGTCCACGAACACCGGCCGCTCCGGTCTCGGCCCAACAAAGCTCATCTCGCCTTTGAGCACATTGAAAAGCTGCGGCAGCTCGTCGATGCGGGTCTTGCGGATGAAGTTACCGATCTGGGTGACTCGAGGGTCGTTGCGTGCGGTCCAACGGGCTTCCGGCCCTTCAGCCGCTGGAATCATGCTCCTGAATTTCACCACCTTAAACTGGCGGCCATTATGGCCGACCCGGAGCTGCCGGTAGAGAACGGGCTGATCTGGTGCCTCCAGTTTGATGAGCAGGGCGACGAGAAGCATGAGCGGCCAGGCAAGAGCGAGCAGCAGCAGGCTCGCGAGCATGTCGAACAGAAATTTGCTAGCGGCCCGGCCGGTGCTCGTCACGAACCCATCAGAGAAAACGAGCCACGAGGGCCTGAGCAGGTCGACATCCACCTTGCAGGCTTCCCGCTCGATGAACTGCTGCACGTCACACACAGAAATCCCGGAAAGCCGGCACTCCATGAGCTCTTCCAGAGGCAGTCCTCCGCCGCTGGAGACGTTGCGCCGGCGTTCGTCCATGGCGACCACGATCTCGGCGATTTCGTTCGCCCGGCAGTAGGAGAGCAGATCCTGATCGGTGCGCAGAATGCGGACGCCGAATTCGGAAATCTGATCGTTGCCGGCGCCCGTATCGAGAAATCCGTGGAGGCTGAACGCGCGCTGATCGGCCCGGCGGCGCATGCGCGCCGCGATCTTCCGTGCCCGCCCGCCGATGCCGAGCACCAGCACCCGCTGCTTGAACACGTCCTCATCCAGAAAGAAAAACACTGCCAGCCGAAACAGTGTTACCGCGGCGAATGCACACACCGTGGCGAAGAGGAGTGAGCTCTGGCCAATGTCGAGCGTCGGAGTCAACGCGCCGAGCAGTGCCATCGCCGTCGACCCCAGCAGCAGCATGGCCACCGCGGTGCGCAGCGACATTCCGGTCATGCCCTCGCGGATCCAGGACTCGTAGACGCCCATGGCGAGCATGGCCGCGACGAACACGAGCGCCATCGCGATAGACGGGGTTAGGTAGTCCACAACTGGAGGGAACTCACCATGAGCGGTGAGGTAGCCGAGATACGCACTCAGCATGACGAGTGCGCCTTCCGCCAGCGAGAGCAGGAGCATGGGCGTGTGGATGTAGTGCCTGAACAGGCGAATGTGCGGCACGTTGGAGGGATCCCTTCCCGTCAGCTGGCGGGGTCATTCTCCTACAAACCGACCGTCAATTTGTCAGCATCTTGACTGAATTGCCTCCCGGTTTACATCTGGTAGACACAGTGTCAACGCCTAATAGCGCGCTAAGGAGTGCTAACATTTATCGCACACACATACCGGCGGGTTCTCTTAGGCTAGCAACTCCCGGGACACCCTCATTCGATGCGAATTTCCAAGGCCAATCATCTGAAGCGGCTGCTCCAGACCCAGGACGTGCTCGTGGGTGTGCTCTGCTACGTGGTGGCATCGGTGGGGGTGTGGCTCGTCGGCAGGATCAGCTTGGATCAGGCGATCGTGCACCTCCAGATCAGCCCTCTGGTGGCGCTGATCTGCCTGTTCGCCACCGTCACGGGCACATCCAAGCTGCACGGTGAGTCGCCGATCAGAATCGTCCGCTTTGCGGGCCGTTATTCGCTCATTCTGCTGACCGGCATGCTGGCGCTCGCCTATATCGGCCGGTACGAGTTTCTGAGCCGCACCGTGATGGTGGCAGGGTCGTCGCTCCTCTTCGCGGCGCTGATCGTCAACCGGTTGTTTCTACGCTGGTGGTACTTTCACGGCCGTCGAGAACACCCTTCTAACTATATGAAAGTGCTGATAATAGGAGGTGGTGAGCGCGCACGTCAGTTGATCGCGGCGTACCGGCGCGAAACGGAGTGGGGCATCGACCTGATCGGCATACTGGACCCCCGAGCCAGCGACCTGCCCGGCCAGATCGACGGAGTGAAGGTGCTGGGGGACACCCGCAGAATCCACGAGGTGCTGGCGAAGGAGGTGGTGGACGAGGTAGTGATCTGCCTGCCCCGGAGTCTGCTCGACGAGGTGGAGCCCATCATCGAGGCCTGCGATGCTCAAGCAATTTGTGTTAAGTATCTAGCTAATGTGTTCGACATGCCGAATGGGGCGACGCTTCATCTCGACCGGATGAACACGCTACCCATCCTGAGCTTCGATCCGGTGCACTACGAAGAGGGGAAGCTGATTGTAAAGCGGATCATGGATCTGCTCGTGACGATTCCGGCGCTGGTCCTGATGCTGCCGTTCTTCGCGCTCGTTGTACTGGCGATCAAACTCGACTCCAAGGGCCCCGTATTTTTTCTGCAGGATCGTGTGGGCATGAACAAGCGGATCTTCCGGATGATCAAGTTCCGCAGCATGTATGAAGACGCGGAAGCGCGGATGGCAGAGATCGAGCATCTCAACGAAGCGCAAGGGCCGATTTTCAAGATCAGCAATGATCCGCGCATCACCAGGGTAGGGCGGTTCATCCGCCGCACGAGCATCGACGAGCTGCCGCAGCTCTTCAACGTGCTGCTTGGGGATATGAGCCTGGTGGGTCCCCGCCCGATGTCGATCCGCGACGTAAACAAGTTCAGCCTGAGCATTCAGCGGAGGCGATTCAGTGTGAAACCCGGTCTGGCATGCCTGCGTGAGGTGTCCGGGCGCAGTCGGCTCTCGTTCGACAAGTGGCTCGAGCTCGATCTGAAATACATCGACGAGTGGTCGCTCTGGATGGACCTCAAGATCCTGCTGCTGCTGGTGCCAAGTGTGATTCGTGGGGATGGGGCGAGTTGAGAGTGCGATCGTGACTGAAACGCCTTACTCCAAACGGCGGCCGCGCGTGCTTGCGGTTGCATCAGGCGGAGGTCATTGGGTGCAACTGATGCGGCTGCGTCCGGTGCTCCTTCAGGCGGATACAGCGTTCGTTACCGTGAGTCGCTTGTATCAACCTGATGTTCTGGGGAACCGCTTCTATGTTGTTCCGGATGCAACCCGTTGGAACCCATTCCGCCTTGTGTTGGCGGGGCTGCAGCTCTTGTGGATCATCCTGCGAGAGCGACCTGCGAGAATAATAACGACGGGTGCAGCACCAGGATTTCTGGCAATACGCATCGGGCGAATCTTCGGCGCGAGAACCTGCTGGCTGGATAGCATTGCGAATGTGGAGCAGCTTTCGCTCTCCGGCCAGAAAGCAGGAAAGTACAGCGATCTCTGGCTGACCCAATGGCCCGAACTGGCAACAGAAAAAGGGCCGAAGTATCGAGGATCCGTTCTGTGATTCTCGTAACCGTTGGCGGTCAGATGCCGTTTGATCGGCTTGTGCGCGAGGTTGATGACTGGTGCAAATCAGAACCCGTTCATCCGGATGTCTTCTTTCAGATCGGGAAGGCGGAATATGTACCGTCGACCGGGCGATGGGTCGACTATCTGAAGACCAGCGAGTTCAATGAACTGGTAAAGGACTCATCGGCAATCGTTTCGCACGCAGGTATGGGATCAATTCTAACGGCACTCGAAGCAGGCAAGCCGATCCTGGTTTTACCCAGACTGGGATGCCTTGGAGAGACCAGAAACGATCATCAGGTCGCGACTGCAAATGCGCTGAGAAAGATTGGCGGCATACACGTTGCGATGGATGAGACGGAATTGCGCTGCAAACTATCTCGAATCCGGGATATTCAACCAGGCGTCTCCATCAGCGCCAGTGCCAGCGATACTTTGTTGAGTACCATTGCTGGTTTCATTCATGGCACCACAGACTGAACGCAGAACTATGCCAATTGGTGTCGTGATTCCAGCTCACAACGAAGAGAAGTTCATCGGACGATGTCTTGACTCGCTGCTCGAACAGGCTGAAAAGGACGAGTTCCAAGTGGTTGTTGTGGCCAATGGTTGCACAGATCGAACCGCGGAGATTGCGAAGAGTTACGGGGACCCAGTCCGGGTGTTGATGCTTGCGGAAGGGTCGAAAACCAACGCACTCAATGCAGGTGAAGCAGAGCTTGATCTAGATTCATTTCCGCGTATTTACCTTGATGGTGATCTGGCATTGAGCACTGATGCGGCCAGACAGATTTGTCGTACAGTCACAGACCCTTGCACCTTGGCTGCGTCTCCCAGATTCGAGTTTGACCTCTCGGGCTCTTCGTGGCCGGTTCGCGCGTTCTTCAATATTTGGCAGAAGTTGCCGTACTTGACCAACGGCCGTATTGCCGGTGCCTATGCCTTGTCCAAGCGTGGTCGGACACGATTCGACCGATTTCCCAAGATCATTTCTGATGACGGATACGTCAGGTTGCACTTTCGCAGTGACGAAAGGAAAACGCTGAGCTCCTGCGCTGTCGTCGTCACTGCACCGAAAACAATCGCAGATCTCGTTAAGATCAAAACTCGCTCACGTTTGGGAACGCTTCAGCTAAGGGAGCAATTCCCGCATCTGATCGAAAACGAGAATACCAGCGAAACTGCATCGCTTCAGCAGATGCTCAGGTACCCGGGTTTGGTCCTGGATTGCATCGTGTACCTAGCGGTAAACGTTGTCGCTCGGTACAGAGCCGTCGTGCAGTGGAGAAAAGGGGCAGTAGGCTGGGAACGAGATGAATCATCAAGAATTTAACATAATATAGATTATACGCACTTGAGGCGCACCCCAAAGTTCACATATCGCTTACATATTGTCTGGTAGCATTGTTAATACCCAATGCAGTTCAGGGTCCAACGAAATGCAGTATGTCGTCGCGTTTCTTCTCCTCGCTTTATCCATCGTTTCTGCAGCTGCTCATTCCGCGGTGCGTGATCGCGTACAGATCATAGGAAACAACGTCGTGGCCGATAACGGCTACCCGTTGCGAGGCACGCACATTTCCTTCGACGTCAATCAGAACTCATCACTGTGGGATCTCGAGCGAATGTACAGCGACTCGTTGTGGTTAGAACTCAGAGATTCATTTCACTTGAATACGATCCGGCTAATGCTGTCCCGGCCACCACAGAACTGGGCAAATGGTCCAGGAAGCGATTGCTTCAGCCCAAACTATCGGTGCCACTACCTCAATTCCGTGCACCCGAATGGCAAATCGACTTTGCAGATTATCGACGATCTGGTGAACAAAGCGGCCAACTTCGGAATGTACATCGTTATCGACTACCACCCCGTCGGCGGATACGACCAGAATGACGCAGAGAACTGGTGGTCGACCATTGCGCCTCGATACAAAGACCGCACCCACGTGATCTATGAACTGACTAATGAACCCGTCGCATGGGCTCCTAACAACTATGTTCCCAGTGACGTGGCCTATCAGCAGTCTATTTTTGGATATGTAAGGAATCTTGCCCCCGACACCCATCTCATACTCTGGTCATTTTCCAAAATCGATTCGGGGAATCTCGCCAGATCTCTGGTGGATAGTGCAATCGGCATCGACTATGAGAATGCTTCTGTAGGATTTCACCCGTATGGAGCCTTCAATTCCCTCTCCGTCGGCAACCTTCGACAGCAGTATCCAGTGATCAATACCGAATCCGGTGGGCTGAATAGTTCAGAGATCAGCACTCGTCGGGACACCAATGAACAATTGGGCCTGAGCTGGATTGATCTGGGTGGTGCCAAAACGGACACATATCCGCTGAATCCCAATGGCTGGCCTGCCAGCGAAGTCTATTGGCCGGCGGATCCCGCAGCGACTTCCCGCGCAGCTAGCGCTGACACCCCACTTCCTCCCGTTCTGCTGGCAAATTGATTGAGCCAGGTCGGCAATCTCGAGTATGAAACTTCAGATATGAGTCTACTTTAGGAAAGCATAGAAGCAGCGTCACAAACTCTTTCTAACTACTTTCCGAGATCCTGCTAGGGTAAGCATTTGGCGCTTCCCGTCGCCACTCCTTTTCACGAAAAGAGTTCCCAATCCGTTTAGGTTCAGGATAATCGGAGGCGTTTTGTCGATTGATCTCTCAATAATAGTAATCTCATACAATACAAGGGATATCACTCTTTCCTGTTTGAGCTCTATCTACGAGTCAGACCCAATTTGCACTGCTGAGGTCATAGTTGTCGACAATGCATCTGAGGATAGCTCTGCCGATCTCATTGAATCTCAGTTTCCTTCCGTCATGCTAATTAGAAACGAATCTAATCTGGGTTTTGCTGCAGCAAACAATCAGGCCTTCGAGATTGCAACTGGCAGGTATCTCCTGCTTCTGAACTCGGATACGGTTGTTTTAGGTGATGTCTTGGACAGGTCCGTCCAGTTCATGGATGCGCGTATTGAGGTAGGCGTCCTCGGTTGTCGCGTTCTCAATCCCGACAAGACGATGCAGTCAACCTGCTTTATGTTCCCGTCTCTGCTGAACGTCATCTTGATGACCACAGGACTATCTAAGTTACCTTGGCCGCGTTTCCTGGGCAGAGCCGACATGAAGCACTGGAAACGTGATTCAGAGAGAGATGTAGATGTCGTTACAGGCTGCTACATGATGGTTCGACGCGAGGCCATGGAGGAAGTCGGTCGTCTGGATGATTCGTTCTTCTTTTGCGGCGAAGAGACAGATTGGTGCTACCGGTTTAAGAAAGCCGATTGGCGCGTAGTCTTTAGTCCCGTTGGGGAAATCATTCACATTGGTAACGCATCTGGCCGTCGCTTCGAGGCTAAGAGAGACCTAATGCTTACGCAGGGAATAATTAGATTTTTAAAAAAACAACGCGGGCAGGCTACAGCTGCAACGGCCTACCTACTTCTAGCCATATTTAATTTATCTCGCGCCGGATACTGGCAAATAACTGCAGTCATTACCAGATCTGACAAGTCGTTACAGCGAGCAAACCACTTCATCAAGGTTTGCAAGGGCTATAAAAGCGCGTGGCCCAGCTGACAAATTCTGAGTCATTAAATGTAGTGCTGCTTTGCGCAACGTGTGATGGCGAAGATGTAGGAGAATCCTGGACGACTTTCAATTGGGCCAGAAAGCTTTCGAGATTATGTAATGTAACGATATTGACCTACCACAAAGACGGTCACACTCCGACATCTGAGCAGATTCAAACTGCAGAGATAGTTGAATGGCATGATCTCCCTCTCGTTCACTACTTTCCCAAATTCAACAATGCGGCCAAACCAAAATGGTCGGTGTTTTACTGGCAAGTTCGTGGTTGGCTAAAAAGGGAAATCCGCAGAGGCCGGCGCATCGACCTAGTTCATCAGATCTCCCCTCTCGCTCTCCGGCACTCCTGCCCGGCGGTCGGACTTGGTCTGCCATACATTATTGGTCCCGTCGCAGGGAGCCTGCCCACTCCAGATGGATTCTCTGCCGAAGTTTCTATGGGGCCTCTATTCATGAGACTTCGACAGTTAGATCGGATTAGATTCAAGTGTGATCCGATCCTCCGGAGAGGATACGAAAACGCGAATATGGTGATAGGTGTTGCCCCCTATGTACAGGACTTGCTTCCAATGAAAATCAAAAGATTCGAGGCGATTAGTGAAATCGGTATGGAAGAGGTCTCGGCAGCGAAGGCGTACACAGAAGAACTGTGCCTTGGTGCGAAATTACTTTATGTCGGAAGAATAGTCCGCACAAAAGGCCTCAGAGACGCAATAACGGCTCTTTCAATGATCCCAAAGACTCTTAAGTGGCGTCTCGATGTCTTGGGCGATGGTGATGATCGAGAATATTGCGAAAATCTTGTCTCACAACTCCGGTTAAGAGATGCAATCCATTTTCACGGCAGAGTCCCCCGTTCAATAGTTGACGGCTATTATAGAAACGCTGATTTATTTCTGTTCCCGAGTTTCAGAGAGCCCAGTGGCAACGTTGTTATCGAAGCACTTTCCCATGGACTGCCGGTTATCACTTCAAGTATCGGTGGGCCAGGCTTTGCCGTAGATGGTAGTTGTGGACGAACAATTAGGGCTGTATCACCTCAGCAGTATTCGAAAGACATCGCGAAAGCGCTCCTTGAGCTGCTTCGAGACCCGATAGAGATGTCTAGACTTAGTTGTGGAGCCATTGAGAGAGTCAAATCAGAATATCTTTGGAGCAATAAGGCCCAAAGGATGCTCCAAATTTACCGTGACGTAGTCGATAAGCATCATTCTTGAGCGCACAAGTGAACGCACTCCTTCAGGCATGTCCCTCGTCAGTCAATGTTTCTTCTGGAAAGAGTTCTAATGGACGGATTTGGTAGCTACTACGGAGAAACCAATCTGCACCCGCTCGGGCTGATCGTAGTTGTTTCGCTTGGTCTAACGATGCTCATCGTGAAACGTCGCTATGCGTTGATACCACTGTTAGTAGTCGCCTGCACAATTCCTGTGTCACAGCGTCTCGTCATCCTTGGTTCAGACTTTACGCTGCTTAGGATTTTGCTGCTTATCGCGATATCGAGAATGATCTTTGATTCGTCGCTTAAGAATGGTTTTCGATGGAACAGGCTGGACACTGCAATTCTGCTATGGACCTTGTCAGGTACGATAGTTATGACTGCTAACATCGGAAGCTTGGGAGCATTGGTCAATCGACTGGGCTGGTCGTTTGACATTTTGGCATCTTACTTTCTCGTGCGTATGCTCGTTAAGGAACGGAGCGACGTCCTTGTTATTGCGAAAGCAACAGCAATACTTAGTTTACCGGTTGCGGTTGCCTTTGCCGTTGAATGGACGACTCGATACAACATGTTTTCTATATTTGGCGGTGTCCCGGCAGAAACAGTGATAAGAGAGGGCAGATTTCGTTGCCAGGGTGCATTTATGCATCCAATTCTCGCTGGAACTTTTTGGGTTTGTGCAATGCCATTGTTCTGGATGCTCCGGGGAGAATCAGATAGTTACAGGCGATGGTCAAGAATGGGATTCATTGCTTCACTTTTCATTGTGATCGCTTGCGCTTCAAGCACGCCTCTCCTGTCTCTCGCCGTAGGCTTACTTGGGTGGTACCTGTTCCGATACAGAGAATATCGGAAACATCTTCGATATGGGTTTGTCTTCGGCCTGATCGGACTTCATATCGTGATGAACAATCCGGTCTGGCATTTGATGGCACGAGTCGACATATTGGGAGGTTCGACTGGCTGGCATCGCTATCGAATCTTCGACACTTTCGTGAACCATTTTTCCGATTGGTTTTTACTCGGTGAGGCAAACCCTATGTCGTGGGGGGTCTGGGAAATGCGCGATATCACGAACGAGTACATGCTACAAGGATTACGAGGTGGGTTGCTTACACTAACCCTGTTCGTATTCGTGCTTGCATTTGCATTTGGGAATGTTGGGAGGGTGCTTAACCTCTTGGGAACTCAACGCGCGCCTCAGTCACATGAGTGGTTGACATGGCTTATAGGAGTAGCGTTGCTCATCCACACAGTAACCTTCATGGGAGTTTCCTACTTCGGCCAAATGCACTTGATTCTATACATCCAACTTGCGTTAGCAGGGTGCGTCTCACACCCTGCCTTCCATCGAAATGCAAGCTTTAGATCTCCAATGCGAGCTGAGGCGAAGGTACTGGGTCAATCTGCCATCAGAAAAGGTGCCTGAGGTCTGTCATTGGTAGATGCAACGCAGCTATCACTGTTCAGAGCAGACCATAGTTCATTTACTATGGCGGTCGAGTAACCTAATCCAGGCGACTTGGTGCCATTTAGCTGCGGAAATCGGCCGTTGGGGTTCCCAGGGTGCCCAGCGGCTCGGGCTTCTGCGTTCGTAATGCAGGAGTTCGTGCCGTTGCTATGCCCCCACGTTTTGCCATAGTAGCTGCAATTTCCGTTCTTCAGACATTGCGACGGCTCCCTGGGGTCGGGAGGAGCGCAGGGATCCGAACCGGCAAGTACAACAGCTGAAGAAATGCCTTGTGCGGTTATACGATCGACATAACGACGGTGAACATCTGCGTTATTCACAACACACATATTTCCCATAGCACGGTATGTTGCGCTAAACGCGATATGCTGTGCATTCGAACAACAGGAAGCGTAGCCATCTTGAGGCTTCTCAGCCGCTCCATCAATGAAACCATAGTAATCTCCGCTCGCTCGATTCTGAGAGCTTAGATTGCATGGTCCTGGCGCGCCGGCATAGCATTGAGCATTTGTGACATAACTCCAGTACGCAAAAGGACTTGAAGCAGGATCCCCTACCCAGAGAGGCGTAACACCGTCCTGCCCGAAACCCACTTGACGATCTTCAATAAAGATTTTGTCGTCGTGAATCGACTGGATGTTTTGATGAACGTTGATATCAGTAATAAGACCTCCGAAGTATACGAGAGCAGGCTTGCGGCCAAAGCCTTGCCCTGCACCAAGACGCCAAGTCGCACCATTTTGCCATGCTGCATAGATATCTATGCCTCGTTGAATCAGTGCGTAAATGGCACGAGCCTTGTCTCCCGTCATGGCTTCAGAACCGTATGTTGAAATTATATCTCCAGTCAACGAAGCACCAATTGCTGCACCGTAGTCATCCGTCATTGCATGAGGGACAAACGCACGATACTCCGTTCCGTTGTAACCACCACGACCAAATATGGCGGCATACGGAGTACTCCAGCGATTTGCAATAGTCGAAAAGGGAGTCCTATTAGAGCTAGAACTAACGGCGGATAGTGAAGGTAAGCTCGAGAAATCGAACTGGCTCAGTCTAAAAAACGTTTTCGCTTCGCCCGCAATTCCAGGGCGAAACACTGTGGCACCATTATTCTCTGGCAAGTTCGAAACGACTGTTAATGCATCAGTTGTCCGAGTGCATCTATCAGTAGGCGGCCACGTGTTACAGTCCGGTCCCACAGTGCCTGCCACATCGCTCTTGTAGAACACTGCGGTCTGCGAGACTGAGATCGGTAGATCGTCCTGTAGATTTAGGGAACCATTGTAGTTACCAAGTTGAGGGTGGCTGCCCTGTTGAATCGTTGGGTTTTTCTGGAGAGCGTTTTCTGTCCCCGTTGGTGAAACGGAGTTTATGGTGACGCTACCACCTGAGGGATGCTTTACCCAAGCGGTTCCATCCAGAAACCTCCCACATTGGCACATTCCACCATCGCAGTCGAAAGTCCATGTAAACGTCGTTGATCCACTAGATGTGAGAAAATTTCTCGTCGTACTGACTTGATTGGCGGTACATGCGTTGCTGGTGTCAGTAGACCCACAGTCGCAGGATGCTGCGGCACTGTCAGGCCATAGCAATACAAGAAGAAGTAGTAGAAAGATTGTTTCAGTTCTACAAACTACACGACTGAAATACATCATGTCCCTCTATATTATTAAAGCTGATTACAACTATCCCTCAAGATGAGACAACGGTAACTTGTATCATCGTCTGTTTTCGTGAACAGACGCTAAAAATGAAGCCGGTTGCCAACCAAGTTCTCGTTTTGCGGATGTGTGAACCGACCGCTAGGCAGATCACAATAAAAGCTGTCGACAACCCACAACTCGTCTGACGAGCGGCATAGTGTTCAAGCAACACCTAAATGTCAACGATTTGTAAATAGCCATGAAACCTCTAGGCATATGAGCAAATATCCTGACGTTATAGTCAGTTTGGACCCAGTCAGACGTAAGTTCTTGGTACGACTTTCAAACTTCATTGGCCGCCAGGCCTTTTATCGGCTCTATCGACGAAGATTCGCAACGCTCGGAAAAGGCTGTTGGATTAGGCGACCTTTCTCACTCACCGGCATAGGTCGCATGAAAATCGGCAGTAATGTCCAAATTTGGTCTGGAGCTCGGATTGAAGCGCTGGCCCATACTGATGGTGAGGCTACTATCACAATCGGGAACGGCACCATCATTCAGCCTTCCTGTCACATTGCCGCGGTTCGCTCAATTATCATCGGAGACAACTGCCTGTTCGCATCAAGTGTGTATGTCACGGACCACGATCACTACTGGTTAGATCTGGACTTGCCCTACTCGAAGAATAATAAGTTGTTGTGCAATCCGGTGATTATCGGAGACAACGTGTGGTTGGGTGAAGGAGTCTGTGTATTAAAAGGTGTTCGAATAGGTAACAACGCGATAGTTGGAACAGGCTCTGTTGTCACTCGAGATATCCCACCCGATACGATTTCAGTTGGTAGTCCCGCGAGACCAATAAAGAGGTGGTCGCAAGAGGAAAAAAAGTGGCGCGCGGCCGATTAGACTCAGTTAGGCATTTACTCTTACTCGCATACTATTTCCCACCAGACGGTGGAGCTGGTGCTCAGCGACCAGCTAAGTTTGCGAAGTACCTCTCCAATTTCGGCTGGAAAACAACGGTCGTAACGCGCAACGAACGCGAAGTTCGCGGTAGATACGAGCCTCGAGATATTTCGCTCGCAAACGAGTTAAGCGACTGCAATTCAATACGGATTGTTCGAGTCCCTTGTGAATCGATTGGTGGCATACGCGATACCGGCTGGATATCGTCCGTCACCGACACATGCAGCAAGCTCAACTACGAGGTAGGGTTTGATGCAATCGTTGCGACAATGTCGCCGTTTTGGATGGCGGAGATATGTGTCGAGCTAAAGAGACGAACAGGCATACCAACAGTGTTCGACCTTAGAGACCCTTGGGTATTCGATGGATGGCAAAGAAGTCGGACCTATTTCCACTGGATCGTCGAATACAGACGAATGGCATCTGCACTCCGTCTAGCCGATGGAGTAGTCGCCAACACAAAGGAGTCTCGAAAGACGTTTTTAGGAGAGATTGAACATCTGGAGTCCAAGAGCGTTACCGTAATTGAAAATGGCTACGACCCAGAGGATTTCAGCGATATTGAAAATGCCAATGAAGTAAATCGAGATCCGGACTCTTACACTCTGGTTTTCACCGGAACACTTTGCACCTCATTGCTGAAGTATGATGATGGAGTCAAAGGAAAACTGAAGCGATTGTTCAGCCATTCATACGAGCACATCGACTATTCTGGTCGCACCCTGATTCCCCTACTCGCGGCCGTCAACTTGTTAAGGCAACGCCGTAAAGATGCTGGATTGAGATTCAAGCTCAGATGTGTCGGCGAATACACCGACGCAGATGTCGAGAGTGTAGAAAATGCCGGATTGCTAGATTGCGTAACTTTCTTGGGCTATCAATCCCATGAGCAGTCTATCTCCGAACTGATGTCCGCGGATGCTCTCTTTCTACCATTGCACGGACTATCGTCTGGTCGCAGTCTGATTGTTCCGGGTAAAACATATGAATACCTTGCTACCAATAAGCCGATACTCGCATGTCTGCCTCAAGGAGACGCACGAGACCTAGTGATGAGGTCGGACAAGTGTTTTGTATCTGATCCCTGCGACCACGAAAAGATTGCACGTGCGCTAGAAGATCTTTATCAATTCGTAACCGATCAAAGTATTATCGCTTCGTCGATCCCCGCATGGTTGTCAGAATATTCCCGATATGAGTTGACACGAAAGCTCTCCGAATTCCTTGATAAGTCCTTATGAGGCAACTAGAAATTACTGGATTTCATTGAGTCTCAAATCATCCCAGTATTTGGATCCCTTGCTGAAACTCCATACTCCAAACGTCCCGCTGACATTTCTAGTCGGGCTATCATCGTAGGATTGAATCTGCCAGGCATCTGGTGTCTGGGTACCCTCTTCCCAAACCTTCGCACGGATCTCCGTCCTGATACCCGTATCCTCAACCTCAATCAGGAACTGATACCAGCGTCCCGGCACAGGGGTGATTCCGGATGAAGTATCACCCGCAACAGAGGTTCCAAATGGAGCAATGTGGAAGTCCGTGCCTGCGTATCGTCGAAGTCGGTAATAGGAAGCAGTCGCAGGGAACTGACTGAGGAAAGTAACACCTACAGCGCCCTGCTGATCAGAAATGCGCATTTTTCCTGAGTAGGAATAATTACTGAGAGAACTACTACCTCCCGCGACAAAATGGCTGTGAATATTGGTAGCCATCGAACTGGTGCTAAACGCATTCCCTGCGCCTACGGGCTGTACGAAAAACAAGGAGTCGTTGCCCACTAGTGAGTTTCCAGCATCCGTATCGAACCAGTCCGTCGGGTCGGCACCAGCAGCCAGTGAATCAAAGTTTTCCACGTAGATCCCGGATTCAAAAGTTGCTGTTATCTGAGAATCACCCAGTACTGTGAAGTTTGCGGGGTTTGTTGAACCTGAAAGATCACCGCTCCATCCAGTGAAGAAATGGCCTGTAGCGGGCTGAGCTGTGAGAGTCACTGTATCTCCCAGCGGGAACTCAGTGCCCGGCGGACTGATGTCAATCGTTCCCTGTCCTGCAGTGTTAAGTATCACCGGATGATAGGTGATGGGCGAGAAATTAGCTGTCACAGCCGAATTGTCGACGATGACAAACGCTTCCGGATTAGCTGTTGAATTGAGATCCCCCGTCCAACCGGTGAAGACGAATCCCGCGTCAGCGGTTGCCGTGAGCGTGAGAGTTTCAAGCTCGGTATATGCCGTTCGATCAGGATTGACCGACGCTGTTCCACCTGCTGTTGTACCCAGCGAAAACTGAACGTCATCGCGGGGTGGAGCGAGCAGCTGCACCGAAAGGTCATCAAACAGCTTGTTTCCTGGTCCCATCGCCCAGATTCCAAAAGGTCCTTGCTGCAACCGGGTCGCTGAGTCATCGATGCAGTTCACCTGCCAGTCAGTTGGCTCAGGCGCACCGTACATCCATACCTTGGCTCTGATGTTGGTCTGGTTAGGCTCGCTGGAGACATGCAGTCTGAACATGTACCAGGAGCCCGCTGCAGGCGTCACTCCGGTTTCTGGATTATCACAGGTGACACTGGTTCCTACCGGGGCGATGTGGAACCCTCGTCCTTGATATCTGCGCAAACGATAGTAGCCCACCTCATCAGGTATCTGACTGTATGCCGTGACCCCGATTCCTCCGTTACTACTGCTTATCTGCATTCTCCCGGAGTATTCATAGCCATTGAGATCCGCAGATCCCAGCCCTGCATAGGTCGAGTGGATGTTGGTGGCAGTTGAACTGGTCGAGAGGAAAGAATTACCACCTGCTGAAGAGACCTTGAACAGAGCCTGATCTTCAGTCAACGCATTGCTAGCTGCCGTATCCAGCCAGTCGAGCGGGTCATCGCCATCAGCGTACTCGTCAAAACTGCTGAGATAGTAAGCAGATTCGAACACCGCTGTAATTGACAGATCACCGTTGACAGTGACCTGCGCTGGGTTCTGACTACTCGAATAGTCACCACTCCAGCCCGCAAACACAGATCCTGCGTCGGGAAACGCCTCGATGGTCACCGATTCTCCAAGCACATACTGAGCTGCGGCCGGACTGGCAGAGACGGTTCCGCCACCGCTACCACCAGTATTCAAAGAGAGTGTGTGATAGGTGATTGCATCAAAGGATGCTCCTATGACGAGATCGTCCTCGAGGACTGCATCTATCGAGTTTTCGCTGCCCGCCAGCGCCCCGCTCCACCCCGTAAAAACGAAACCTGTATCGGCTATGGCTTCGATTGATACAAGATCTCCTGAGCTGTAGAGAGGCTGATCTGGAGAGACGACAACTGTGCCGTTCGAGCTTGGAGTGACTGTTATGGTGATGTCCGAGCGGGGAGGAGCCAGTTGTGCCACCGCGAGATCATCCCAGTATTTGAAACCCGCACCCATGCTCCAGACGCCGATCGTCCCGGAAGTCAGGCGACTCTGACTGTTGTCCGATGCCACCATCTGCCAGTCGCTGGGCACTGATGTTCCTTCTTCCCAGACCTTAGCGCGTATATCCGTCTGACTCCCTGAATCCTCGACTTCAATGACAAAGTCGTACCACCTTCCCGGTATGGGAACTACACCGGAAGCAGTCTGGCCGACCACACTGGTTCCGGCCGGCGCAATGTGAAAGTCAGAGCTTCCATATTTTCGAAGACGATAGTAGCTCGTCGAATCAGGATACTGGCTGTAGAAGGTTACACCGATACCTCCGTTAGGATTGCTGATCTGCATGCGTCCTGTATACCGGTACCCGGAAAATGAGCTACCACCGGGTCCTGTGAAGTGTGCGTGAATGTTCGTAAGGGTAGATCCCGTAGTGAGCACATTCTCTCCGAGTACGTCTGCGACTGAAAACAGCCCATCGTCTTCGGAAAGGGAGTTTCCAGCCGTGGTATCGACCCAGTCCATCGGATTGTCGCCAGCAGCGTAGGACTGGAAGTCTTCAGACAGGGAGACGTCCGCGAAATGGGCAGTCACGCTGGTCGGGCCAGCGACTAGAATCTCCACTGGATTCGCTCCAGTCTGCAGATCACCGCTCCAACCCGAGAAAATTGAACCGATCTGCGGTTCCGCAGACAACGTCACAAAACTTCCTGCGGGATAGCTGGGCAGATCGGGAGATCTCGATACCGTTCCGTTGCCAGCTATAGACACGTCAACGGAATAGTTTACGAGCTCCGTAAAACCAGCTGTGACACTCGCATCGTCCAGCATCGTAATTGTGGTTGGATTTTCCACTCCTGCCAACTCGCCGCCCCAGCCCGTGAAGGCATAGCCGGTGTCAGGAACCGCGGTAAGTGTGACCACATCTCCCACAGAATAGAGTGAGTTATCCGGTGACGCGGTGATCATTCCGTTCCCGAGTTCGATCAATGAGAGTTGCAGGTCTGTTCGTGGCGGCGCCAGCAGAACGACACGCAGGTCATCCCAGGCTTTTGTACCGGTCGACATACCCCAGATTCCGACAGTACCTCTGACGAGACGATTTGGCGAGCTGTCGGTTGCGACCACCTGCCAAACAGTTGGTTCCTGAGTTTCATCGATCCAGACTCTGGCTCGAATTTGGGTTTCCGTTCCCGTATCTTCCGCCTGGACACGGAATCGATACCAGAGGCCTGGTGTAGGAAACACGCCGGTGTCAGTCGTGCCGGAAACCGAGCTGCCTACCGGCGCCAGATGGAAGTTTGTGCCCCCATAGCGCCTCAGTCGGTAGTACGCGCCTTGATCTGGATACTGGCTGAGGAAAGTGACGCCTATACCGGCACCAGGCGACTCAATGTACATCCGCCCGGTGTATTCATAGTTCTGGAGATTGAGACTGCCCGGCACTGCATAGTGGCTGTGAATATTGATGGCTGGGTTGCTAGTCCCGTAAGTCAGATCCCCGTTCAACGCCAGAATTGTAAAGAGCGAATCATCTTCGGAGAGTGAATTACCTGCGCCGGTTTCAATCCAATCCACCGGATCCATTCCCACTGCAATGCTGTCGAAATTCTCGTCCAATACTACTTGAGCGAAGTTCGCCTGGACTTCAGAGTCCCGGAGAATTCTTAGTGTCGCCGGGTTGTCGGAGCCAGTGAGATCTCCGGACCATCCGGTGAACAACCAGCCAGGATCAGCAATCGCGCTCAGCTGAACTGATTCTGTCAGGACATAGAAACTTTGCAGAGGATCTGTGAGAACCTGGCCGCTACCGTCAACGCTCGTTACCAGGGTGTGCTGAGTTATAGGCGCAAACTCGGCTACGACATTGGTGTTGTCCCGGATAAAGAGAACGGTCGGATTTTCGAATCCACTAAGTCCATCAGACCAGTTCAGGAAGAGATTTCCGCCATCGGGAACGGCCTCAAGCGAAACAGGATCCCCTTCCGTGTAAAGACTCAGGTCAGGATTTACCGAAACTGAGCCAGCTCCCAGCACGGACGTGGTTAAGGTAAGATCCGTCCGCGGAGGGCCCAGCGATCTGAGTGCCAGATCATCTATGTACTTGTTCCCAACATAGAAGGTCCACAACCCGACAGCGCCATCGATCATTCTCGAAGAACTGCCATCAATGATTTCTGCCTGCCAGACCTCCGGCTCGAGGTTTCCCTCCTCCCACACCATGGCCCGCACTTGGGTCTGCGACCCGGTGTCTTCTGCTCGTAGTCTGAAGCGGTACCATTTATCGGCGTCCGGCGTTACAGGCGTGGTGGCTCCCTGCGTACCTGCGGAAAACTCCGTACCTACCGCGTCCAGATGGAACGGACCATCCAGATACCTCCGGAATCGATAGTAAGCAGACTGGTTCGGGAACTGACTGAACAGGGTGATACCAATACCAGCCTGGCGGTTTGATATCCGCATTCGACCAGTCAGCTCGTAGCCCGGGCCTGTCGTATTCCGACTTCCTAAGTAGTGGGTGTGTATGTTGGTCTGAGTTGAAGACGTACCAAGTACCGGATCGCCATCCAGTGAAAAAACCTGAAACAGACCATCGCTTTGCACGAGGCTGTAGTTACTACCTGTGTCGAACCAATCAAGGGGATCTTCGCCAACTGATAGACCTGTGAAATCCTCTCTGGATTCAGCAGAGTTTTCAGTGAAGTTCGCGCCAATAAGCTGGTCGGCTACCAAGGGAAGAAGTACAGGGTTGTCAGTCTGTCCGCTGAGATCACCCGTCCAGCTGTCGAAGGTCCAATGCGTGTATGGCCTCGCCTCGACTTCCACTGCCTGTCCACAGGTAGGCAATTCCACTTCCGCACCTGAATCTACCAACTGGCGCCCGAACGTCAGCGCATCCTGACCTCCTCCGGTAACTGCATACAGATAGCTGGTGAAGACAGGCACCGGTTTCAGGAACGGATAGTTCTGGGGCTCGATACCCCGACGCGTTCCTGGAGACAAGAGGAGTTTGACGACATGGGTATGCTCGATTGGGAGTGTTCGACCAAAGCCTCGACCATTAACACCATTGAAGACCCCGATGACGAAGTGGCCATTGTAGTTCAGAGGCCCACCATCCACTGGATCATTCTGTTCATCCGGGGCGTAGCGGCTGTACCAGGTACCAGGTGGTTCATCGTGCGAGAGGTAGCCCTTTGGCCACTGATCGGCGCCATGCGCAATGTGCACCCCACCCGAGTGGCTGCCTCCGGGTGCCCCAAGGTCGACGAGATTAATCGCTCGCCGTATGTCCAGGTAGGTAATCTCCAGAAAGCGGCTGTGTGGATAGATTGTGACCTGTGCCTTGATCCGCTGATCCGTTGGGACCTGCATTGCAGTGTCCCACACCCGCCACTCAAGGTAGACGGTCTTTCTATCTATCCCGTCGTAAACAACCTCCGCATACACCAGCGCATCCCGACCGGTAGCGTTATCCAGATAGTCTGTAGGCCCGGAACCCACCTGGTCTTCACCGAACGCCTTAATCGTGAATTCGGTGATTGCGAATTCCTGGTGGTTCCTTGCGATGTTCTCTTCAGTTTGAGGAACCTGTGAATAGACAGCCCGGATCTCGGAGTTTTCTAGACGAATAAATGAATAGTCAGAAGCAACAATCGCATCGAGTTGCAGATCAACAGTCGAAGTATCCAGTCCCCCGCCTACCAGGTCTGAACTCTGGAGGCTGCAATCTGCGGACTGTCCGATTGCGCCACTACTAATCAGGGAAAGTGTTAGCGTAAAGGCACTAAGACACCTACGTTTCCAACGTCTGGATAGTTGTATGCGCAGCACTTTTTAACGCCTTCCCGCGACGAATGATCACAATGCTGCATCTTCTTTACAGAAATTGCGTTTATGGAGATGTAAAGCCAATCGGAGACGGGTATCAGTGTCAATAAAACAGCTTTTTAATGAGGTTGATTACCCTGGTAGCTACTTCAATCGGGCTGACGGCAATGGCTGCATATACTGAATGCAAGGCACCCCAGAAATGGTTTCGGGTAAAATCAATACGGGCTTTGCCAGCGTAAGCAGCGACGAGTCTCTTCTTTAACTCTCTGACATGCCGCTTTTCCTTCGGCCGATTAGCTTTCAGGACCGCTGTGTAGAGCCTTAAACTGGCTAGCGTATACAGGTCAGATCGTGGACCATGCGCTCGCGTCAGCCTATTGTCCGCATCATCGGACATTACTGAACCTACACCCGAAACGGCACAGACCGCGTGGCCAATACACAGCTCAAAGAACGCCAGAGTATCTTCCCGAATGGGGAGCCTCTCATCAAATCCACCAATCTCCAACAGGCGAGTACGTCGAATTACCGAGGACTGAAGCATCGTCGGCTGTATCGACTTGAATGCCCAATCCGTTCCGTCCCTAACGATTCGGTAGTCATCGCCCTGAATGGAAAATCCTGATTGCTCCCATTTTGTAGGCGTACCGGAGTCGCGAGTTTGCGTGTCCGCGAAATATAGGTCGGCCTCCCCATGAGTCGCCAGAATGCTGTACTCCACCCTTTTCAGGTAGTCAGCAAGCCAGACGTCATCCGAATCCAGAAATGCCACCCAGTCACCCTGTGCAATCCGCAAACCGACGTTTCTGGCGGAACTTGCGCCACCGTTCTTTTTGACAACGTACTTGATATATTCACCATGTCGACGCAGTACTTCGAAAGTGCTATCTGTAGAGCCATCGTCAACGACTATGATTTCGCGTGGGGTAGTACTCTGACCAAGAGCACTAGCTATCGCGCGCTCCACTAGGCAGGCCCGATTGTAGGTCGGAATGACCACTGAAATGGATAGGTCGGACATGGATAGCCTGAGTTTCGAACTTAGTGATTATAAGTACCCGCGAACATCTATCTATGCTCAGGGAATGTATTTTACAGATCGTCGGTGCATTCACTCGTTCCGAAATTCGAGAGACAGTTCGTGATTACAAATCGCACATTTATAGGTGCACGTATCGCCGAATAATAGGCCGCAGTAGTAACTTGAATAGCCTATGAACCTCTCAGAAAAACGTGTCCTGGTTACTGGCGGGGCAGGATTTATTGGATCACACCTCTGCGAAAGGCTGTTGTCTGATGGTCACGAGGTGCTGGCGGTGGATAACTACTTCACTGGTCGGCGCGCGAACATCGAGCATCTACTCTCAAATCCGAGATTTGAGATTGTGCGCCATGATGTGACTTTTCCCCTCTACGTAGAAGTCGACGAAATTTACAATCTCGCCTGTCCTGCCTCTCCCGTTCACTATCAGTTTGATCCGGTACAGACGCTGAAGACCTCTGTACTTGCATCCATCAATATGCTGGGACTTGCTAAGAGGACTAAAGCCAAAATCCTCCAGGCGTCAACCAGTGAAGTCTATGGTGATCCAGAGGTTCATCCACAACCCGAATCCTACTGGGGAAACGTGAATCCTCTTGGCCCGAGAGCCTGCTACGATGAAGGTAAACGAGCAGCTGAAACGCTATTCTTTGATTACCACAGACAGCACGGGCTGAACATCAAGGTTGTCAGAATCTTTAATACCTATGGTCCGCGGATGCATCCGAACGATGGTCGGGTCGTCTCAAACTTCATCATGCAGGCCCTGCGTGGGGAACCGATCACAGTATTCGGGGATGGCAGTCAGACCCGCTCGTTCTGCTATGTTGACGATCTAGTCACCGGCTTGATGGCGTTCATGGGTACCGACGACTCTGAGCTGGGTCCGATGAATCTTGGTACCGAGTATGAGTTTACGATTCTTGAGCTGGCGCAGAAGATCAACAGAATGCTCGGCAGGAGCAACGGAATAGAGTTCAGAGAACTTCCTCAGGACGATCCGAGACAGCGTCGTCCGGATCTTACCAAAACCCGTCAACTGATTGATTGGGATCCAAAGACGACCCTGGATCAGGGCCTGAAGAAAACAGTCGAATACTTTTCTAAGTACTGCTGATCAACCAGCGGGTGCGCGAGTCGAACAGGCGAATCCTGTCGCTTGTTTCAGAAACTCTTTTATTTCATCGCGTACAGACAGATCGTCCAGCAGGATCGTTTTCTTTTCCAGATCAACATTGAACTGACCAGGACCGAGGCCGGTCTGCTGAGCAACCAGTTCCAGTATCCTGTTGAAATCTGGCTCGCGATTTAGACGCACGAGCCAGCCGGTCTGCAGACTTAAGGATTCAAACACATTCTGGTAGCGAGCCCCGACCTCCGGAGTCAAAAATGAGACGAGCAGAGTGGACTGATCCATTTCATGGACCTGGAACTCTACATGAGGCTCAAGAAACTCAGAGATTGTTTGACGTACGTGAGAGCTGGCGATTTCTGGTGGCATTTTTCTGGAAGGTAGACGTATTCCAATCGCCCCTGACAGCCGGCGAACCTGATAGGTAACATCACCTTTCAGCAGTTTTCGTTTGTCAAACAGCGAACTTCGCCAGGCTCTGCTGCAAGCCAGTTTTTGAGAAGCCGTGAGAGACGAAAACTGAATAGCCTTCAACAGTTCGAAGTAGATTCGCCAGTACGGAAAAACCCAGGCAGCCTTTCTCGAAGGATCGAACCACTCCGTGTACTGTCGGTAGTCACCCAGCATAGCCATGGATTGCTCAGCGTGCCTGCGTGGGAGGAACAGGGGGCGTTCATCCCGCAGAAATCTCCCCTTGAGCGCCAGTTGAGCAAGAAGGACCCCATCACTATGTGCATAGCTGCCGATAAGCGATGAGTTCTTCAGTGCGTCCCGACGGATAACGCCAAACACCTCGAAACACTTATGTCCTCGAAGCAGGCAGGCGTACCGAATGACTGGATCGGCATTGTCGGTGGGCAACTCTGCATCGTAGACTTCAAGTGGCTCCAAACTAGGACCAACGACCTGCACCCCTGTGTGGGCTAGAACCGCATCGGGGTTGTCGTCCAGAATTGACACGCAGGACTGCAGCATTTCCCGGTCGAGCACATCATCGTGTGCTGCCCACTTAAAATAGGACGAATCGCTGAGCTGGAACGCTTTGTTGAAATTCGGTGCCGCACCAATGTTGTGTTCGTTCCTAACGTACCGGATGCGGTTGTCTCCACACGCGATGTCCTGGGCAATCTCCTGAGTACGATCCGTAGAGGCGTTGTCACAAACAATGATCTCAAAGTCGCTGAACGACTGATTCTGGATGGATTCAAGCGCTTCACCGATAAAGCTCTCACCATTGAAGACAGGCATGCCGATGCTCAACGGCGCCATGATCTACTCGGGGCTCCTAAGCTGCCGACCGAGCCGGATGGCTTCTGAGTTCATGCCAAGATCCCTGTGCAAGCCTATCTGCCTGAGCACTTCCTCGTCCGTTGTCCGCTTCAAACTTGCAAGCAATATTTTCTGCCGATACATCCATAATGCGAGGTATCTTCGCAGCAACCAGATGGGATACCGTTTCTTGAATTCTATTTCTCTGGGAAATCCTCGCAGGTGCGGAATCCCTCTACCAAGCTGCGCGGCGCGTTTCAGAATTCCGTCGACGGTCATGACTCCGGCTTCAATGCGATGGTGTACGCAGGGAGTTGGGGAGTAGAGAGCGGTATATCCGCTTTTCGCCAGTTTTGCCAGGAACAGCGTTTCGTCACCCAGAATTCTATTCGTTGGATGGGGTCCAACCTCAACGTCAAATCTACAATTTTTCAGAACCTCTGCACGAACCCAGTAGTTTGGACCGAAGGGAAAGTTCCCCACCCGGTATTCCGTCTCAGAAGCAGCGTATGAATGTTCAGCAAACCCAAACTCACGGACATACCGACTAGTGCACCATCCCGGTCGTTGCACGTCGGGCCAGAGAACTTCGATTCTGCCCCCAAACACAGAATAATTCGGCCACCTCGACGAAACTGAGTGTATCGACCGCAACCATTGAGGATCGACGTCCACATCATCATCCGTAAAGACCACGATACTGCCCCCAGGACCATGGCTCAGAGCGCGGTTCAACGCATGATTCTTCCCAGGTGTCGGTTCGAAAAGCGGAGTCAGCGGAAGTCTATTTCTATATCGCTCGAGTACGCTCTGAGTCTGATCAGATGAATTGTTGTTGACGACTATGAATTCAGCTGTCAGATCGTGAAGATCAAGCCCCGTGAAACCATTGAGGGTACGGTCCAGAGTCGATGCCCTGTTGAAAGTGGGCACGATCACGCTGATTTCAGGATTCATCTTGGGTGGTGGGCTGTCTTCGGTCGGTCGGGGCACACTGAAGATTCAATACGATCCTACAACAATGAATGGGATAAATTCATGCGCTGTTGTTATAGACTTTGTATCTTGCGTTGGTCGTTTTAAGGTCGGCAAACGGAATGGAGCAATCACAATCCAGAATCAGGACATGGACCCAGCCAGCAACTCTGGGATTGTGATCAACAGAAGGCTCGTATTCCTGAACTCGGCGAGTTCGGTATTCACCCGCTTTCTCAATCTGACTGTCTTGCTCTGGATGTACAAATATCTCCTGAGCAACGTATCCGCAAGTCATTTCTCCATCTACCCGGTGCTGATGGCGATGATGGCATTCGTCCCGCTGTTCTTCTCGTTTCTTACCAGCGGGATAAGCCGCTTCGCGGTTGCAGCATACGCTGTTCACGATCAGCAGGAAGTGACCAGCATCGTAACATCTGTCTTTTTCTCTCTTCTGGTCCTTACAGCGCTCTTTTTAACTCTAGGAGGGATCCTGGCCTGGAATCTAGAGACGGTTTTCGTGGTGGATTCCGATATCCTGGGTCAGGCTCAACTGATGACGGCGATACTTTTCCTTGGGGCGGGACTGCAGGCGATTGTCACTCCCTTCCAGATGGGTATCCATATAACTCAGAAGTTCATGCTGATGAACCTGATCGAAATTCTCCGTGATGTCGTCAGAGCCATATTGTTGTTCTCACTGCTGCTGGGCATCGGGCCGGAAGTCATCTGGGTAGTCGTCGCAACAGTATCTACGAATGTCGCCGCGGCTTTCTGCATCGCGGTTATCTCGATGAAGCTGGTGCCTTGCGTGCGGTTGGATCCCCATTCGTTCGCCGTCGGAAAAGCCAAAGAACTGATGGGCTTTGGATCATGGGCAACTCTGGGTCAGATCTCGTCGATGATTCATACATCGGCGGGTACACTCGTCCTGAACCGTTTTGGAAGCGCAGTCGACGTAACAAATTATCACATGGGTTCAATAGTCGATCGTCAGGTTCAGTCCCTGACCACGTTCGCTTCGGCACCTGTACAGCCTGTTCTGACCGCAATGCACAGCACGGGAGATGTCACCCGACTTGGGAACGCCTACCTGACTGGTGGTCGATACGCGTTGTGGGCAAATCTGCTACCGGCCGTTCCTTTGATGGTTTTGGGTCCTGAGCTGGTCACTGCGTATCTCGGCCCAGAGTTCACGGAAACGGCGTACGTCCTCGGAATCCTTCTGGCAGTGTATCCGATCACCTACTCCTGCATTATGCTACCCAAGATAGCCATAGCCATGAACAGAATTCGGCTTTTTTTCCTAGCCGCTATTCTCTTCCAGATGCTGAATGTGATTGTGATGATTCTTCTTACCGGCGTTCATGATATGGGTGCGATTGGCATCGCCATCGCCATTTCGAGCACACTTGCTATCGGACAACTTACCGTCTTCTGGCCAATGGGCCTCAGATTGTCGAACGTCAGCTTTCATCGCTTTTTCAATGAAGTGCTCTTCCCTGGTCTGATGCCTGCGATTGTGGCCTTTACACTGCTACTGATCGTAAAGTCAGTCGCAAGCAGCTTTACCAATTTCTGGCTTTTCGCATATGTATCTGCAGGGGGAGTAGTCTATCTCCTCATTCTTTACTTGGTTCTCTCCAGACGGGAAAGGCGTGTGATCCATTCCCTTGCATTTAGGCACATAAGAAGATCTAGCTTACGATGCGAATAGCGTTTATCAACCAACCGATCGGAATCATCCGCGTCTCTAAATCCGACGGGACGATTCACGCGGATTCACTCGGTCTCTGGAACTGTCACGTAGCCGCTCAGTGCAAACAGAGCCAGCTGGCTACCGTATTGTCGAGAACCGACGTGTCGGGGATGATACAGTTACCGAACGGCGTTAGGTTCGAAGAAGTACCCCATCAGAAGCGGGACATTGGCAGCAGCGTCCTAAGAAAGATTGACAGCTTGAGATCGTGGATTGGTTCAAGGAAGCACAATAGACCTCCATTTGCCACGCGAACAGCTGTCAGGGAGTACGGAATCAAGGTGGCAGATGCTGTTCACAAGGGGGCATACGATATAGTTCAGGTACACAACTTCGCTCAGCTCGTTCCGTTCATACTGGACAAGTGTCCTTCCGTAAAGGTCCACCTCCACATGCATTGTGAGTGGCTGTCCCAACTGAACACTGGACTAGTTGAGCAAGGTGTCGCCGCCAGCACCTGGCTATCAGGATGCAGTCAGTTTATCGCTGATGGCATAGCGCATCGTTTCCCTAATCGATCGGAAGACATATTCGCACTTCTGAATGGTGTGGATACAAACCTGTTTCATCCGTGTGCTGAGGAAGATCACAAGAGTGTTGATCCAGTAGAACTATTGTTTGTCGGCAGGGTATCTCCAGAAAAAGGTGTCCATGTGCTGCTGCATGCGTTTAACAAGGTCGTAGAAATTGAAGCTAACGTAAGGCTGAAGATAATTGGCGCAAGAATCGGCGCTCCGTATGACTATATCGCGCGTCTTGACTCGGATAAAAAGGTACACGAGTTAGATAGATATTTTCGTGATGATCGATTGTATCAGAGCACGCTGGATCAGATCCCATCACAGCTGGCAAGGGAGAGGATTGAATTTATTCCGTCGGTTCCACAGGCTGAACTCCTAAACGCCTATCAATCTGCGGATGTTTTTATTTTCCCCTCGGTCTGGCAGGAACCCTTTGGTATGCCCCTCATTGAAGCCATGGCATGCGGTAAGCCAGTCGTTACAACCAACAGCGGAGGAATTCCGGAGTTCGTCAAAGCTGGCATCAACGGCTTGCTGGTGGAACGAGGTAACGCCGAAGAGTTGGCCGATGCAATTCTGAGCCTGATCAGCGATCCGGACACCCGAAGACGGATGGGGATTGCTGGGCGGGAGTTCGTCGAGCGCGAACTCGACTGGTCTGCCGTGGCACGACGTCTGCTGGTCCAGCTAGGCGCTAGCCAGATTCCTGGCTAGCGCTCATTGACCCACAGATAGACGTGGGACTCAGCGTTTCCATCGGCTGTGAAATCGATATCTCCGTCGCCATCTATATCGACAGGGTGGATGCGTGCACTGACGCCGACGTTTTCTCTGACCACTTCTTCATTCCAATTTCCAACTCCGTCATTCTGGTAGATCAGCAAGCTGCTGTCGAAATCCCCAAAGCCCGTCGAAGTTCCCATTTCACCAGTGACGACATCCGGAAAACCGTCCTGATCCAGATTGCCCACCCAGAGGTTTTCAGGACCATCAAGATTTGAAGCGATCGAATGCTCCATCCAGATACCGACTTGTGGATCGATTGGAGCTTCGGCCCATAGAATTCGTCCGTTCGGGTAGGCAAAACCCTCAGCAGCCACCACATCGGGTCGAGTGTCTGAATTGATGTCATAGACCGCTATCGACTGTACGGGCACGCTGAACAGTTGACGCTCATTCCAGGCGGATGTGGACGGATTGCCCGGGCGTTCGAACCAACTGTTTGACGCCACCACATCCACATCCCCGTCCTGATCCAGATCTCCAACTGCCAAGCCTACTCTCTCCTCACCGAGAGATGCTGCTATCTGTACTCTGTTCCACACGGACACCGCAGGATCTGACGGGATGTCATACCAGAACACTCCGTCGCCGACATAGAGCGCCACAACTTCGATGGAGCCATCGGAATCGATATCACCTAGTGCCAGATCATGACCGAAGCTACTGATATTCGAGTCGACGGTATGCCGAACCCATGGACCTGTGACGGAACCTGAACCAGGATTTTCCCACCATGTCAGATCTGAATTGTAGAGCGTCGAGACCACATCCAGGTCACCATCGCCGTCCACATCAAACACAAGCCCACCATTGCCGCCGACCGTTGTCGCGTTTTCGATCGGATGAAGCGTCCAACCAGGGGCTTCGTACCAGTGCAAAGCAAAACCACCGCCAGCTATGATGTCCGCGTCACCGTCTCCATCTATATCCCCGGCACTACTCCATCCTGGCTTTCCGTTTCCGGGATAACTCCCATCCACCTCTACCAGACTGAAGGGGAAGACAGAACTACCTGAACTCTGCGAGGCGACATCGAACTGATCGATTAAAACGTTGTGTGCGATATTGCTGCCGCTACCGCCATAGAGACTGATGGCATTCACCGTCATGTTCCGCGAGAAGCTGTCCGCGAATGTCCAGTTGGTACCATCGAAAGAGTAGTAGATGGTGAAGTTGCTGGCCACACGGGTGACCCGCAGATACATGGGTATGCTGAGCGATTTGGATTGATTCAGCTCAATATCGGCGCTACCGCCGAACAGTTCGGCGATAAAGATCCTGGTTTGTCCACCGCTCTTTAAAAACTCGATCCGCAAAACATTGAGATCATCCTGTTCAATCAGTATTCCCTGGCTCTTAAAGCCAGTGGCCAATGCGGAATCGAACTTCACGCTTACATCGAAGTCGCCGTCTGCGACAGACTGCCTCAGTCGGGGCACATCATTGCTGGACGTCCACACGTCATGGATAGCTGCCGTGCTCGGAATCACGATCTCCGCCTGCGTGCCCGTCATGTTGATAGAGGCATCACCCAGCGGATTCACGAATTCCCAGACACCTGTATCCAGCGTGCCGCTGTCAAATGAGTCCGATCTCGCCTGGCCCGTCGGCTCGAATACCGAGATGGTCAGCGCAGCAGCGTCCGTGCTCCCCACTGCATCCGTGACCATGACGGTAAAGGCATAGGGAGACTGGGTGGCATCCGCTGGCGTACCGTTGAGCGTACCGTCACTGGCCAGGCTCAGCCCCGGCGGTAGTGCGCCAGCACTGACTGTCCAGCTGTAAGGCAGCGTGCCATTGCTGGCCGTGAGTGACTGAGTCGTGTATGCCGTTCCCACTTCGCCATCCGGCAAGGTGAGGCTGTCGATGGCCAGCGGCGGCGGCTCAGAGACGACAATGTTCAGAGCCAGCGTATCGGTTGCTCCTACGTTGTCCGTCACCATCACCGTAAAGGCATACGGAGAGCCAACAGCGTCGGTTGGTGTGCCACTGAGTGCGCCATCGCTGGCCAGACCCAGCCCCGGCGGCAGCGTTCCGGCGCTGATCGACCAGCTGTAAGGCGTCGCGCCATTGCTGGCGGTGAACGTCTGGTTCGGGTAAGCAGTTCCCACTTCGCCTGCAGGTAAGGTGATGGAACCGATCGAGAGTGGCGGCGGTGGCGGCGGCTCAGAGACGATAATGTTCAGAGCCAGCGTATCGATTGCTCCTACGTTGTCCGTCACCATCACCGTAAAGGCATACGGAGAACCAACGGCGTCCGTTGGTGTGCCGCTGAGCGTACCATTGCTGGCCAGACTCAGCCCCGGCGGCAGCGCTCCAGCGCTGATCGACCAGCTGTAAGGCGCCGTACCATTGCTGGCGGTGAATGACTGAGTCGCATAGGTTGTACCCACTTCCCCATCCGGCAGCGTGATCGCATCGATCGCCAGCGGTGGTGGATCGGTGACGACAATGCTGAGATCCAGCGTATCCATAGCGCCTACGGCATCGGTCACCATGACGCCGAAGTTGAAAGGAGAGCCAGCCGCATCCGACGGTGTGCCGCTGAATACGCCATCGCTGTCAAACATGATTCCCGGTGGCAGAAGACCGGAAATCAGTGACCAGCCGTAGGGTCCGGCACCGCCACTCGCTGTCACTCCCGCGGAATAAGCACTGCCTACCTCCCCTGACGGCAGAAAAACAGGATCTGCCGTGAGCGGTGGTGGTGACGGATTCAACAGATTGATGAACTGATCGACTAAAACGTTGTGTGCGATATTGCTGCCGCTACCGCCATAGAGACTGATGGCATTCACCGTCATGTTCCGCGAGAAGCTGTCCGCGAATGTCCAGTTGGTACCATCGAAAGAGTAGTAGATGGTGAAGTTGCTGGCCACACGGGTGACCCGCAGATACATGGGTATGCTGAGCGATTTGGATTGATTCAGCTCAATATCGGCGCTACCGCCGAACAGTTCGGCGATAAAGATCCTGGTTTGTCCACCGCTCTTTAAAAACTCGATCCGCAAAACATTGAGATCATCCTGTTCAATCAGTATTCCCTGGCTCTTAAAGCCAGTGGCCAATGCGGAATCGAACTTCACGCTTACATCGAAGTCGCCGTCTGCGACAGACTGCCTCAGTCGGGGCACATCATTGCTGGACGTCCACACGTCATGGATAGCTGCCGTGCTCGGAATCACGATCTCCGCCTGCGTGCCCGTCATGTTGATAGAGGCATCACCCAGCGGATTCACGAATTCCCAGACACCTGTATCCAGCGTGCCGCTGTCAAATGAGTCCGATCTCGCCTGGCCCGTCGGCTCGAATACCGAGATGGTCAGCGCAGCAGCGTCCGTGCTCCCCACTGCATCCGTGACCATGACGGTAAAGGCATAGGGAGACTGGGTGGCATCCGCTGGCGTACCGTTGAGCGTACCGTCACTGGCCAGGCTCAGCCCCGGCGGTAGTGCGCCAGCACTGACTGTCCAGCTGTAAGGCAGCGTGCCATTGCTGGCCGTGAGTGACTGAGTCGTGTATGCCGTTCCCACTTCGCCATCCGGCAAGGTGAGGCTGTCGATGGCCAGCGGCGGCGGCTCAGAGACGACAATGTTCAGAGCCAGCGTATCGGTTGCTCCTACGTTGTCCGTCACCATCACCGTAAAGGCATACGGAGAGCCAACAGCGTCGGTTGGTGTGCCACTGAGTGCGCCATCGCTGGCCAGACCCAGCCCCGGCGGCAGCGTTCCGGCGCTGATCGACCAGCTGTAAGGCGTCGCGCCATTGCTGGCGGTGAACGTCTGGTTCGGGTAAGCAGTTCCCACTTCGCCTGCAGGTAAGGTGATGGAACCGATCGAGAGTGGCGGCGGTGGCGGCGGCTCAGAGACGATAATGTTCAGAGCCAGCGTATCGATTGCTCCTACGTTGTCCGTCACCATCACCGTAAAGGCATACGGAGAACCAACGGCGTCCGTTGGTGTGCCGCTGAGCGTACCATTGCTGGCCAGACTCAGCCCCGGCGGCAGCGCTCCAGCGCTGATCGACCAGCTGTAAGGCGCCGTACCATTGCTGGCGGTGAATGACTGAGTCGCATAGGTTGTACCCACTTCCCCATCCGGCAGCGTGATCGCATCGATCGCCAGCGGTGGTGGATCGGTGACGACAATGCTGAGATCCAGCGTATCCATAGCGCCTACGGCATCGGTCACCATGACGCCGAAGTTGAAAGGAGAGCCAGCCGCATCCGACGGTGTGCCGCTGAATACGCCATCGCTGTCAAACATGATTCCCGGTGGCAGAAGACCGGAAATCAGTGACCAGCCGTAGGGTCCGGCACCGCCACTCGCTGTCACTCCCGCGGAATAAGCACTGCCTACCTCCCCTGACGGCAGAAAAACAGGATCTGCGGTAAGAACTGACGGTCCGTCTTCCGGAACGATCGGCGCGGACGACTCAAACACGAAGTCGATCACGCCTTCGTATGCCGTATCGGCGCCGCTGCCGATATGTACGCTCACCTCGTTGACCGTCATCGCTCGGGTGAACTGCTTGAAAAGCGTCCAGCTGCTTCCGTCGGTGGAATGGAAAACCGTGAACTGGTTGCCAATTCGCCGTATCCTGAGGAAAAGCGTTGAAGCAGGCTGGACATTGCTATTACCATATATGGTAGCACTTCCCCCGAAAATGCCTGCAGCGAAGATTTTAAGACTGCCGTTGCTTGAATGGAACTCGATTCTGAGAAGATCCAGATCGGTCTGTTCAATGAGCAGCCCCTGGCTCTGAAAGCCCGTATCCGGTGTTGAATCAAATTTCGCGACTACATCGAAATCAGCATCCAACGCCGATTGACTTAGGCGTGGCAGGTCATTGCTCGAAGTCCATACGTCGTGGATGTTCGAATTGGCCGGTATGGAAATCACAGCTTGCTGGCCATTCAGCTGCAACGTCGCATCGCCGAACGGGTTCACAAATACCCACAGATCCGTATTCAGTGACTGCTGTGAAAAATCATCCGAAGTAATTGCAGTCTCTGGAGAATCCCCAGTAAATGTGAAGCTATCAAGGGGAGAGGTGGAGAGATTGCCATCCGTATCCTGCGCAGTAATTGCGTAGAAATATGTCTGGCCGATTTCAAGCCCCCCGATCGCCAACTGCTGGCTGGTCTGGTAGGCGGGTGCAGACACAGTGTCCAATTCAAGACTTGTTGTAACGCCGTAGCTGACCGAACCTGCTGCAGGCTCATTTGTATCCCAAAAGACATTTACTCCGGTGGTAAATGATGAGACACCAATGTTGCTTATCACAGGGGGAACGGTGTCGTTGCTCAGATCAGTGATTACTACGTCGCCGAAGGTTGCGTCGATATGATGTGCAATCAGCAGATACGATCCGTTCTCAAGGTCTCCGGGGCCATCCTGCCCGCTCATAGTCCAGTTTGCTGGCTCAATAGAGCCCTGCTGCCACAGTTTCGCTCCATAAAATGTATTTCCTGGAGAAACTGTCTCGGCACGGAGTTTCCAGATGTACGTCGTCCCGAAGTCAATCTGAGGACTACCGATGCTCGCGCTGAGACCATTGTTGCCCCCAAGGTACAATCGATCTTCACCATAGTCATACCAGATGCTTCCACCCGAAGGCAGCCAGTAAGCATGAGGTTGCTCACCCTGTACGAGGGTTGTGTGACCCAACCAACGACTCAACACACCAATTCCTGGCGCGACACTGGGCCACTGGAATCCCCCAGGGTCGTATCCATGAATCGTGATAGGCACTTCGACTTCATAGTCGTCCCAGAGAACATCACCCACTGCCAGAACACGGTCATACCCCATCACACTAGGTCGCACACCAGTACCATCCAACTCCCACCGGCCATCAACAACCTGCGCGTAGTCAGCTAACGTCGTGGCTGAGTTCCAGTCAGTCTGAAAGTTGGACGGCCATACAAGGCCTTGTGTGTAGTTGACGACCACCGTTTTGGTGGTCACGGTTCCTATGGAATCAATTGCTGTAATCTCGACAGTATTCTGGCCTGCAATCAGTTCGGCGTAATCGATTTCGACATTGAAGTCTCCCGCTTCGAGCAGACGGCGCGTGTCCGGTCCAACTGATAGATTCCTGCTGGGGCCACCGTTCAGCGTAAACGTGAGCGAACTGATTCCATCCTGGTCCGAGACAGTACCCAAAACGTTGACCCAACGCTGAGGATTTCCCGGTGAGCCGAAATCCTGAGAATCGCCGTACCAAATATCAATCTGGCTCGGATCTGCGCTAGCAGACAGCGTGAGCACCAGAAGTATGCTTGCCAGACAGATGTGTCCGACCATTGTCGTTGCGACTCTGATCATCGTGTACGTACCGCAGGCGAGACATGCTTCAGCCCCATTCGCTCACCATGATCGGCGGCCCATCGTGCAGTCTCTTCGTTTTCGGAACCCAGCAGGTAGCCCAAGGCGCCGAAGTCATCGAACTGTATGACACATCGCTTCAGTGCCCGTAGATTGGCTGGGTCCGATCGGTCGTGAAGACGATAGGCGCCGCAGATGGACGCACTGTCCCTTCCCAGAGAACGCGCCAGAGCCTTCTTCCCAAGGTCGGTATTGGTTTCCTGCAGCACTCGAGCAGCAGTAAATCTGACTTGCTCAGCTTCGCTCTTTAAAGCTTGCTCAAGTTTCACTATTGCGAGTGGATCGTGGAGCGCGATGTTCCTCAGGGCGAACTGGGAGGCAGAATACAAGTCCACGGGCTCGTCCTCACTCAGCGGGTTCAGCAGACGAGTTGGCCCCCTTCGTCCAACGATTTTCCGGTTGAGTCCGGCTGGCTGAATGGCGATCGAGCTCAGTATCGGGTTAACTGCTTCGGCTCGACCAAGTTTTCCCAGGGCGAAGATCGCTGATTCCACGACTAGAGGATGATCATCTTGAAGCAAGTTGGTGAGAGCGGGCAGCGACTGAGTAGATCCAATCTGACCAAGAGCCCACGCAGAAACTCTCCTTACCACCGGGTCACTATGGGAAAGATTCTTTGCCAATTCTTCGATTGCGGCTGAACATCTGCAGTAGCCGAGCTGCAGCGCTGCGTCTATGACAACGGGTGGCTGTGGAGAACTCAGTCCCTTAACGAGCGAATCATTGGAATCTGCTAACACCGTGGGAGCCCCACAGGCTAGAAAAAATATCAAAAAATATAGGTAACCCTTTGATTTAAAGAGCAAAATACAGCCTCTGGGCAATTACACAACAGTCATTTTCAGGCTGGACAACGTTAACGCGGGTCCAACTTTTGGTCAGTGGCTGTATTGTAATCAGATAACCTTGTTTACATTGCTGGTAAGGCAAGCTGTGTAGAGTAGACTCGATGTGCTTGCCCTCGCCTAATTCTCCCTAGAATTGGGCCATTGCGTCCGCGCTTCCGATGTTTAGCCGGCGCGAGCAACCAGCGAATGAACCGCAAGTTAACGGCAGTGCTGATGTGCACTAGGTAGGAGCGAAGCGATCCCGTCTATTATCCTCCCTGACGCTCGGCCATCGCCGTATGGATTCAATACACGAGCCATGGAGTCATACGCCTGCTGATCATTCAGAAGCAGCCGTACCTGCTCCGTGATCAGTTTCCGTGATGTGCCCACCAGTCTGACGGTCCCGGCGTCAACCGCTTCGGGACGTTCGGTCGTCTCCCGCATCACCAGAACGGGTTTACCCAGTGAAGGCGCTTCCTCCTGAACCCCACCAGAGTCAGTGAGAACCAGATCCGACCTGGACATCAGCCACACGAAGGGTTCGTAGCTCAATGGCTCAATCAGCGACACGTTCTCAACCGGACCAAGGATGTCGTTGACCGGACGACGTACGTTGGGATTCAGATGCACCGGATAGACGAAATCCCAGTCCGGTCGATCCGATGCAAGCTCTGCTATAGCCTGGCACAGTTCCACGAATCCGGGGCCGAAATTTTCCCGCCGATGACCCGTCACCAGGATGATTCTTCGGGAGGGGTCAGATACCCGTGCCAATAGCGGTGCGCCGAACTCCGACTCCCAGTGGTCGGCTGGCCATTGCTCGATGATGTCCCGAACGTACAGCAGGGCATCAATCACGGTGTTGCCCGTTACTCTGATCCTCTGATCCAGGGTGCCCTCGGCCAACAGGTTTGCCCGAGACCGTTCGGTGGGCGCGAAGTGAATGTCGGCCAGTCGGGACACCAGAGTTCTATTCGCTTCCTCGGGAAACGGCGCGCGAAGATTGCCGGTTCGCAGCCCCGCCTCGACGTGGCCTATTGGGATCGACTCATAAAACGCGGCCAGGGCACCCGCAAAACAGGTTGTCGTGTCTCCCTGAACCAGCACCCAATCGGGTTTTTCGCTCTTCAGGACATCTCTCAGTCCCAGCAACGCACGGCTGGTTACATCAAAAAGATCCTGCCCTGGCAGCATGATGTCCAGGTCATGTTCCGGTGTGATCGAAAACAGATGGAGTACCTGGTCGAGCATCTCCCTATGCTGAGCCGTCACACAGACGACCGACTGGAACCTATCGTCCGCTTCGAGTGCTTTGACGACGGGGGCCATTTTGATTGCCTCGGGTCTGGTACCGAATATGGAGAGCACCTTCTGCATGGTCAGCCCAGAAATCCGCCGGTATCGATCACGATGGTTTCCTTCAGATTTACAGCTCTGAGGCGCTTGAACTGACGATGATTGACGAGCAGCAGCAGGATATCGGCCTGCTCGACGACTTGCTCCCAGGGCGTGAGATTAAACTCCGAATGGCAATCGAGATTGGGCTCTGCGATCAATATGTTGCCGATGTTCTGACGCTGCAAGCACCTCACGATCTCAACGGAGGGGCTTTCCCTGAGATCGTCCACGTCCGCCTTGTATGCAAGTCCCAGGCAACCGATCGTTGGATGTTTGAATTTGTCTGCGCTCCTGAGGACTCGCTGAATAACCCAGTCCGGCTTGCTGTCGTTTACCTCGCGCGCCGTTCTTATCAGCCGGGCCAGCTCGGGATTCTTGGCGACAATAAACCAGGGATCCACCGCAAGGCAGTGGCCACCGACACCAGGACCCGGTTGAAGTATCTCGACTCGCGGATGTCTATTCGAGAGACCAATCAGCTCCCAGACATTGATGCCTTCCTGGTCACAGATGAGTGAGAGTTCGTTGGCGAATGCGATATTCACATCGCGGTATGCGTTTTCGGTCAGCTTCGCCATCTCGGCCGTTTTTGCGTCTGTTGCCAGCACCTCACCTCGAACGAACGACTCGTAAAAAGCCACAGCGGCTTCGGTGGACGCATCGTTGATGCCGCCTACGATCCGATCGTTCTCAACGAGCTCAGTCAGAATTCGACCTGGCAACACACGTTCAGGACAATGTGCTACATGCACGGAGCCATCGACGTCATGACCGTCCTTGCGTAGTAGGTGCGCAACGACATCCTCAGTGGTTCCTACCGGACTGGTTGATTCCAGTATCACCAGGTTGCCCGGCCGCACATGGGGTGAGATGGTTCTGGTGGCAGCTTCGACGTAGCTGAGATCCGGCTGGTGCCCGTCGGAGAACGGCGTAGGCACCGCGAGGATGAAGATATCCGCTTCGCAGGGTTCGACACTGGCCCGCAGGTTTCCAGCCTGCACAGCGGACTTCACGAGGATATCGAGGTCCGGTTCGACGATATGAATACCACCGTTGTTGATCGTCTCGACCACGCGCGGATTCGTATCTACGCCGGTAACTTGAAACCCCTTCGTGCCCAGCAGCGACGCCGTCGGCAATCCAATGTACCCGAGGCCCATCACGCAAATGGCTTTGTCAAACTTGCTCATCTTCGCTTCACCTGGCAGGACCGTAAGTAATCCACGTAAAGTCCCCTAAATTCAAGCGGTTAAGGAAATTTGATTACAAGCTGCTACAGGCACCTTACCGCTCATGATGCTGCCATCTACGAATACGCGGTACCACGTTTCGAGGCACATGATGCTGAAAACCTGCTTGACGAACATGAACTCCCCATGATGCATCTGTTCACGTAATCGCCGGATGGCGCTGACATCGAATATTCCGCGGTTCGCTGTGGATTCATCGCTCAGCAGATCATTCACCATGTCCTGAAAGACCCTATGCTGGAAGTAGCCTTCCACCGGCACGTAAAAAGGCATCTTCCTTCGTTGCGCTGTGGGTGCCGGCAGTAGAGATCTGGCGTACTGTCTCAACAGATGCTTGCCGGTAAGCCCACGCAGCCGAAGGTTCTCAGGTAGCTGGTATGCAAACTCAATCACTTCGTGATCCAGGAAAGGCACCCTGCCCTCGATGGCGTGAGCCATACTCATCTTGTCCTGTCTCAGGAGCATGTTGTCCGGCAGCCAGTGGTCGAACTGCGTTTCCAACATGGCATTGAAAGGTTGCTGCGCGCTGGGAACCGCTGGGACCCAGGATGCCTCTGCTCCCGAGAGTTCATGAACGAAGTCTGATGAATAGATACTCCCGAGGTCTCGCTCGTCAAACAACGAAATGAGATGATGGTACTGGCCGACCGGCGATCCTCCGTCGATGAGTTTCAGGAAATCAAGAGCTTTCTGCTTACCACGTTCACCGAGGTCCGCCGGATAGCGAAACAGCATGTTCATCAACGATGCAGGTACGGCTCGAGCCAGCGGATTAACAAGTCCATTTCGAATCAATCTGGGGACTTTCCGATAGAGGTGACCACCGTGGATCACCTTGTGGAAGAGATAGCCGGCGAAAATCTCATCAGCTCCTTCGCCGGTCAGAATGACCGTAACCGCCTTTTTTGCAGCTTCGGACAGTTTGTACATCGGGATACTGATCGCATCACCTAACGGTTCATCCGAGTAGAAAACGACTTCCGGCAAAAGAGCCATATCCTCTGCCCGGCACTCAACCTGATGATGATGACATCCTAGCCTACGTGCCGTTTCCGCCGCCAAGGTCAGCTCGTCATGCTCGTAGTCGAAGCCAACGGAGAACGTTTCCACAGGCGCCTGAGTGATATTTGCCATCATGGCGGTAATAACGCTGGAATCTACTCCACCACTCAGATAGGCGCCGAAGGAAACATCCGTGATCAAGCGTCGGCGAACGCTGCGTTCCAGGACCTCACGCAGTCCATCGAGCCATTCATCCGCGGTTCTGACAGGCGATTGCGTGTTGACCGGCGGGGACCAGTATTTTTGTATGGTGGTCCGCCCGTTGCGAAACGTCATGAAGTGACCAGGAGGCAGCCTCCGGCAACCATCGAACATCCCGGAACTACCTGGCAGATAACGATAGCGCAGATAGTCGTCGATATGATGGGGATTGATCGTGCGCGACCAGCCGGGATGCGCGAGCAATGCTTTTGTCTCTGAAGCGAACAGCAACTCTCCGTTCAACTCGAGATAATACAGAGGTTTGATTCCCACGCGATCTCGAGCCAGGAAGAGCTCATTTCTCTCCGCGTCCCAGATGGAGAAAGCGAACATGCCATTGAATCGCCTTAGTGCATCACTACCCCAACGGCGATAGGCGTGTAGCAGCACTTCCGTATCAGAAGCAGTTCTGAAGACATGGCCGAGTTTCCGGAGGTCTTCTCGAATCTCCCGGTAGTTGTAGATCTCTCCGTTGAATACGATCGATAGCTTGCCATCCTCGCTGACCATGGGCTGATGCCCATTAGCGAGGTCGATGATGCTGAGTCGCAGATGGCCTAGCGAAACACGATCATTTTCGAACGAACCCCGATCGTCAGGCCCCCGATGGGCCAGCAGGTCCATCATGTTGTTCAGCAAACCAGCCGGTTGTGCGCCCGTAAATCCGCAGATGCCGCACATCAGGTTATCTCTCCGGAGTATTGCCCGGTTTCAGTTGCGATCGATGCTGCGGGAAAGAGCTTATTCTCTAACCTGAGTTCGGCGCCGCCAATCTGCAGGACTTCCGGGGCATCGGCAATGAGTTCGTTCGGGACGAAGTAGCGGGCGGAACCCATGTGTATCGTCGTGAACTGTTCTCCTCTCCTCAGCTCGGTCAACCGGACCAGGTCGGAGCCCGTCAGATTGTCGCTCAACACCAGTTGATCCTCGTCCCAGCACAGAACCCTTTCATACCGGATATCGAGCTCCGACTTGCGATAGATCAGAAATTTCACAAGCAGCGATTTCAACCAGTAGCTGATGTGCTTGAGTCGGCCAAACGTGAGGTTGAACACACGAAAGCCGATGAAGCGGACAGGTGCCATGACGGGTCGGGA
The DNA here is from genome assembly GCA_050185825.1 of Pseudomonadales bacterium. Classification (GTDB taxonomy): domain Bacteria; phylum Pseudomonadota; class Gammaproteobacteria; order Pseudomonadales; family Azotimanducaceae; genus SZUA-309. The sequence continues at coordinate 218,285 of JBFWZA010000005.1, forward strand.
AACACTAAAGAATCGACCGCTGATTCGAATTTCACCTTGACGGATCTGCGTGGGTATGTCGTTCTGCTGCGTTTGACTGGAAACAATCTGTCCTGAGCCCAGACGCCCCACATAACCACAGTCGCTCATCAACATCGAACCGTCAGGCCTGCTGAAGACTTTTAGTACCCCGCCTTTTTTCGTGCCGAAGAATGCACTGAATGTCCTGGTTTGTATCTTGACGATTCCAGCAGCTGGAAAAATCAGGACCGGTTCAGTTGAAGGCGATAGCGCAGGAACCGATGGCACTGAACTGCTCGCCGCGCGGTGCGCAAATACGTAGTTGTTCAGCATGGGGTATAGGTTGTAGACGTCAACCGATTTCACACCGACCGAACGATGAGTCTCCACGCCACTTGCCATGTGTGCGGCAATCCAGACCGCACTCCTGCAGTAGGCTGCTGACATCTCGTAGGCAGCCGGGTAGTATGTTTGAGTATTGCGCGATGCATACTCGCCACTGTAGCTGCCGTCGGGATGAACGAAATTGGCGGCGAAATCATTGGCCTTTCTCAGCGATTCGACCAAACGCTCATCGGGGACGAGCTCGTTGCACCTAGCAAGATAGAATGAGCCATGCGTCTGATAACCGGGATCCGCCCCACCGTACTCCTCATACCACCCTTCATCTGATTGATGGGCTAGTATCTTGTCGAGGAAGTATGCCCCTCTCTCCAGATAACGAACTTCGGAACACATCGTCCCTGCGTGCAACAGCGCACCGGCTGCGGCAGCGAGGTGATTGGACAGAAATCCGTGCGTCTCATCGTTGACCGTCAGCCAGTCGGCGGCTCTGGACACACCTGACAGCAACTCGTCCTCAAGCTGAGGAAGTGCATCGTGTGCACTCAGCGTTCGCCAGGCTTCAGCCACATAGAAGGTCGAGAAGCTGGTCGCAGCGAGGGAGCGCTCAAACGGATATGCCTCGTCGAAATCACCTGCTGGTCTTTGAATACGGAGCCAGAAGCGCAGTGCGCATTCAATCCATCTCAACAAGGCAGGGTTTCGAGCGTACTCGGCTTCTGAATCCAGTCCCGACCACACATATGCCAGAGCACATACCCCTTCCTGAAATCGCGCACCCGGGAAGTCCGTGAACTTCCACGACCAATATGTTCGATCCATGCAACCGGATGTACGGCTGAAAGTTTCACGGTCGATCATTCCGATCACACGAGGTATTTTATCGAGAATGTGTTGTGCGTAGAGTGCAACTCGATCTTCAACTTTCAGAGGAGCTAACACTGCGGCTCCTCCGCCAGCTGTCTCGTCGGACGTTTATATGTGAGGTAAAGGAGAGCGCCTACTCCTGCCCAGACGAGTAGTGCAAACCGTTGAAGAAGGGCAACCACAGCTCCTTCCTCCATACCCAATCCGAGAAACAGTACTGCATAGATGGCTTCCGCCGTTCCAATTGCCCCAGGAGGGTTGATCGGGATAGCCATGAGCAGATGTGCTGTAGGAATGATCAACATGAGCACCAGCCAATCGGAGAAACCGGGAACTACAGACACGGTCAACCAGTAGTTGTTGACCACGATCAGAACCTGTATACCCAAAGAAAGCGTCAGGGAGAGCAAAAGAAGTTGCCGATGACTACCATACGTGTTCAGCGCTTCATCAACGTTCTCGAGCACCCTGTTCAATCTCAGCTTTCTGGTCAAGCTCGCCTGGAAGAGCCGCCGCTTGTGCTTCCCGGGCATCAACACATACACGAGAAATCCGACAATCAGGACCGCGGTACCCGCAGCAGCTCCCAGAACGATCCATGACAGTTGCACCTGATGAGCAAGAAATCTCAGATTGAGCGGCCAGACGAGAGTCACAAGGAGCATGACACCCAACAGACCGAAAATACGATCAACGATTACCGACAGTATGGCGGGGGTTCGAGCTTTCGGATTGTCCGAGGCTACGAGATAGCCGCGATAGAGATCGCCCCCTGTTGAGCCCACAACGAACTGATTGAACAGATGCCCGATGAAGGTCATCGCGAGTACTTCTCGAAGACGATAGCCGAGGCCCTGAGACGCAAGTAGCCACTTCCATCGAATCCCCCCCAATGCGAGAGAAGATCCAAATCCGAGGAGTGCGAGCACGAACCAGATCCAGCCGTCTCGAAGACTGGCGAAGAGACTCAGATCGAGGTAACCGCTGCGGAGCAGCCAGATTAAAAGAACAACGGCGACCGCAAGCTTAGCAAACGTCGTAGCCGCGGAGCGCATTTCCATGACTATCTCGTAGCTATCCGGGCAAGGAAAGGGCCAATTGCCAGGTAGTCCAGACGGGATGCAAGAAAAGCCCTCACGGCATCTTCTGGGGTGCAGACAATTGGCTCCTCATGCATGTTGAAGCTTGTGTTCACCAGCAGCGGGACACCTGTCAGCGCTTCGTAGCACTCGAGGATTTTTGTCATTCGGGGATTGATCTCCTCATTGACCAGCTGTGGTCTGGCGGTTCCATCAACGTGCACGACCGCGGGACAGTTCTCCTTCGTGAAGTCCGTGCAACCTAGGATCACAGTCATGAACCGGCAAGCATGTTCCATGCCGTTGGCGCCAATGAATAGCTTGTCTACTGCCCGCTCGAGAGCGACAGGGGCGAATGGCATGAACTCGGTTCTACCCAGCCTTTCGTTCAACCACTGGTTAGCGCCTTTCTCGGCAGCCGAATACAGAATAGTGCGGTTGCACAGGGCTCTAGGGCCAAACTCCATCCTCCCATCGAAGCGGGCTATCACGTTTTTCTCCGCCAGCAACTCGGCAACGCACTGTTCGAGATCCGTCGGTCGTTCATAGCTGATCCCGTCCGAAGCTGCGTCATCTAACGCTGCCTGAACACGAGCGTCTGTGAAATCCGGACCCCAGTAGACGTTGTTGAACGGCGTTGGCGGAATCTGGAGAAACTCGAGTGCGGCCCCGGAACTCAAACCACCGTCCCCCATATTGGGAAACACATAAACGTTCTCAAAGCCGAGCTCGCTGTAGAGATGGCTGTTCAGCTTCACGTTTGCAAACACACCGCCGGCCAGACAGAGATTCAGGCACCCGGCTTTCTCGGCGAACGGCTTTACGAGCCTGGTCATCTCTTCTTCCAGCAGATGCTGGAAAACAGCGGCTACATCTTCGCGAGAGTATCCTTCGACCAATTCAGCGAGTGGTTTCTTGTAGTTCCTGTAGCTCAATGCTTCGAAGAGATCCTGACCTTCTCTTATCTTCTTAAGAGAGAATCCTCGGACGATGCCTTCTGAATAAAATCGCTTGTCGAGCCGAAAATCCGCTCCGCTGGATCGTATGGTTGTCCTGACTCTTGCAAGCAGCTCAGGATTCAGCTTGCCGTAGCCGCTGAGACCGGTGATCTTTCCTTCATGACGATTGGCACGGAATCCCAGTAGCTGGGTGCATGCTGTGTAGAACTGACCGAACGAGTGCGGATAGGGGACGATGTGCTCGAGCTCCAGCTTGCCTGCTCGACCGACTGACACGGAAACCGAGGTCTCGTCTCCAACGCCATCAGCCGTAACCACCAGAGCATCATCAAATGGTGCGCTTCGATACGCTGAGGCGGCATGACAGAGGTGATGGGGAACGTAGTGAATATCCGGTGAAATTCCGAATTCGTTCTTCAGATACTTGAGCACGTCGCGATAAAAGAGAGATCGCCAGTACGTAAAGGCCCTATAAAGAACTCTGTTGAAGTGAGGGAAGTAGTCGTTCCAGCCATGGAACTCCGAGGTATCGCGCCACTGATTTGCCAGCACCCTCTTGAGCAGTTTTCCCGGTGGAAGACCGGCGACGACAACGTCCGTGATGGATTGAGGATCAATCGCAGAAACCCTTATAACTTCCGCGATGCTTTTCTTGGGTGGATACTTGGTGGAAAACTTCACCCGGTCCAGACGTTCTTCGCTGACGGCCGCAAGGCACTCGGAGCCTCTATAAAGTGCAGCGCTCGTTTCATGAGTTGCACTGACACCGAGCGTTAGTTTTTCGTTCTCTTTCAAGGCGTACTTCTCAATCAATACTTCTGTCGACGTTATCTCGTACGAGTTCTTCACCAGTCCGATGATTTCGCGGCAGGTTGTCAGTTTCGCTTCTGGAGGAAGATGAGACAGCGTAAAACGCTTCTGAAAAAAGGAGAGCTTCCCGCTATCGAGTGGACCCGAAAAATCAATCAGATGAAACAGCAGGGTCAAGGGAACGCGCTTCTCAAGGTGGCGCCTCAAGCCTAGCTTGAAATAGCTGATTCCCAGCATGAGACTGTACGAGGGATGAAATGGGAAAGGAGCCGGCGCGTACGCCGGCAGCGGGAGTTCCAGAAGATCGTTGCCCTGCAACGGGCGATGGGGTTCGTGTCGCAGACCGGATACACCCAAGAGGCGAGCGAATTTGGAAGTAGGAAAACTCGACGAATCGAATCGATAGCCTGCCTCGTCTATGAGCTCAAACGACTCTCTATCGATGGAGTAGTTCGGCGCTCGAAATCCTTGAACCGCTTGACCACTGAAGTCCTCGATCATCGCTTTGCTGTCGAAGATCTCTCGTCGCTTGGCTGTACGATCGAGCTGCTGAAGGTTCGCGTGGGTCACGCTATGGGATGCAAGCTGATGACCACGCTGAACGGCCTCGCGAATCAACGCTTTTTTTTTCGGCTGGAGCAGATCGGAGGCGATAGTAAACAGTGTCGCACGCACCCGTGACTCTTCGAAGAGATCCAGCATGTTGCGCATACCGAACTCGAAGATACTGTCACCTCGGTGCGATTGGCGAGGCCAATCATGCTGTGCGAATATCTGATCCGCTCCGTCGAGGTCGACATGAACGACGGCACTAGACATTTTCTTTCACCTCTAGTGCCATCCGGTCGCTGCGGGTCCAACCATCACTCTGCAACTTGAACTCACTCTGGAGTCGCCAAAGCTCGCTCTGGACCATATTGCCTTGCTGTGCGATAACACCGAACGCCGCCAGCAGCAGTGCAATCACAGCCAGGGTCAAGCCGATGATGAGAGCAAACGCCGCTACATCGCCTACCAGAAATCGATAAACGCCCCCCAATAGAAATCCACCTCCGGTGATCATCGTGAGAAAGGCCAGACCCATCGCGTAGCGCACGGGGTTGGCAAACAGACTGAACAGGCTGTGGCTCAGTACCAGTTTCTTGACGCGAGATGAGCTTTTACGTTTTCTCCCGGGCGTTTCGGTTTTGTAGGATTTCCACTCAAGCAGTGATGGAATTTCCCCGAAGCGAAAACCGAGAGCTTTCGCTTTCAAAATGACTTCGAGATGGAACTCTTTCTCATCTTCATACAGCGGCAACGCGCTCAGGACATGAGCTCTGTAGGCCCTTGTCATTCCGGTATTCATTGAAACGGTGTTGCCCACACAAGCCCTGATTACCCAGTTCCCAAACTTACTGAAAAAGACGCGCTTGGGTGGCACGTTGCGGTAGCCGCCTCCAGGTATGTGTGGACTGGCAACCATGATGTCTACCTCGGGACTCGCATCCATAGCAGCTACAAGTCGGGATACGATGTCCTCTCCCCATGAGAGGTCGATCTCCGTGGTTACGATAATCGCACCTTGCGAGGCTCTCGCACCGGTTCGAATCGCATAACCTCGTCCTCGGTTGGACGGATAGCTGAGCACGCGAAGCGACGGGTGCTTATCGCAGAATGAGAGTGCAATCTCCTTTGAGCCGTCCGTGGAACCGTCGTTGACGACGATCAGCTCCCATGTCGTCGGAAGTCCTTTGAGCGCGTTCAGGAGGCTCTCGATAGCTTCCTCGAGAATGAGCGCTTCGTTGTAGAAAGGACAAACCACAGAGACTCTGGGCGCCGCTTCCACACCGCGTTGCTCAATCGTGGACTCAAGCTGGTGTTGCATTATTGACTCTCCGGCGGACTCTCGAAGATCAGGATGGAGTAGCCAACCTGAGCGTCCGGTGGGTGATCTCGAAGCTCTTTGTAGTACGTGGGAATAAAGACTCCACCCAGAAGTGTGGCGCTTACCGCTAGCGGATACTGAATTGGCGGATAGTTGTCCGGAGAAGATGCATACCACCAATCCGCTCCTCCGCCTGCAGGCGCCAGGCCGACTGAGGGCATGCTCTTGTAGTCGATACCATAAGTCGCCGGGTCACCGCTACCAAAGTAGCCGAGGTTGATCGATTCCAGACCTCGATCATCCATGTAATCCCTCAAGGCAGGTAAATCCTGACCCCAGTCCAGATAGCTGTCCACCAGGTATTTGTAACCGTTCTGAGGGCCGCCGATCAGTAGATTGAAGTAAGCCAGATAGTGAGGAAATATGACTAGAGATGCCGTCATCTGCCACGCCAGCAGCACACCGCCGGTGACTGGGAATAACAAGCCGGGGGTATTGAGTAACCTTGCTGTCCCGATACCGGCAAGGACACACAGGAATGGATAGGCTGGAAGAATGTATCGAATACCAATGCTTACCGAGCTTAGTGCGGAAAATCCTATGATGAAGACCGAAATCGTGATTGCGGCGGCAGTCTCGAAGCAGTTTGCGGATTGATTCCCGCGCAGCCAGCTGACGAGTGCGACCAACACAGCTATCAGCAACGAAACCGGTGTCTTTATCAGGAAAGCGACAGGCATCATGTACCACCACCCGGAGTTCGAAAGCTCGCCCATGAAAAACAGTGAGTTTCCTCCAGACACCCTCCCCACCTGAAACCGGAGAAGTTCGACGAGCCCCTCAGGCAGTGGTAGCGGCAGGTTCAGTATCGGTATCAGCAGCGGTGCAGCATGGGGGATCCTCTGCTCGAGTTGACTGGCGGTGACATAGGCCGATAGCGGATGTCCTGTCCCCTCGAAGTAGTAGACCGCATTCAACACGAACAGAACAATCACCGAGACAATGATCGCGATACCTGTAACTGTGGCTGTCTGTTGCAGGAGATTAGTTGGAAGCCGCTTGATGAATGACAAAGAGGTCCATCGGAGAGCGCTAGAATCGCTATAGATCCGCCAAAGGGCTATACCGGCCAGAGCAACGGCAAGGAACACCGTGCTGGTTTTTGTCGCCGCGGCCAGCCCGATCCATAAGCCGATCAACAATGTGTTGCGTAGCGTCGGTTGTGTTGAGATCCGCCAGAACGCAACTATGGCGAGGAACACCCACACTGCCAATAGAAAATCCTGGGTTGCGAGTCGACTGTGAGCGATCAGATTCGGGGAGAACGCGTAGAATCCGACGGCGCAGACGGCAGTGAGATTTCCCCATTGGCCTCGCACGAATGCGAACAGATAGAAACCAAAGAGAGTTCCGAGGACCAGAATTGTCAGTCTAGCGTATTGGAGAATGACCTTGGCATCGGTGGTATTGAAGTACAGAAACTCGCGGGCGTACTTCCACTGATCGACTTCGTTCCATTCTTGACGGTCACTCGTGATCTCTGGCAACTCAAGGTCCAGAATGAGAAGCGGCGAGGCTGAAATGAGCTTTGCCAGAGGGGGATTGGTTCGGTTGAAGTCGAACTTGCCGGTGGTCAGGTGATAGTAGCCGGCCGTGATGTAGACCATCTCATCCACCGTCACCGACTTCTGAATGAGGCTGAAATAACCTTGCATGAAAAACGCGAGAAGAAGGACACATGCTCCAGCCCGAGCGCGTGGAGCACTCATTGGTAGCTGCTTATGACCATGCATCCGGCTTCCGAGTCAGGCAGGGAGTACCTGCGCCTCGACCGCGCAGTCCGCCAAGTCTGAACGGACTTCTCCCGTGTATAGCGGATTCATGGTAACGACCGTTGAGATGTCTGCTGGATTCAGATCGGCGAGGGCGTGTATCTGAACACCAGTTGATGCGATAAATCTGCCGTGCTTTGCGATGTTTCGGTCAATCAGGCCGCCAACATGACCTTCAGGGTCGATGAGGTTGCAGAAGGTAATCCCTTTGGATCCCGCGCCCCATACGTACATCGTCGACTTGGACGTTTCAGTATCGAATCGCTCCTTGTACTTTAATAGCTTTGACCAGAAACCCTCGGGAAATCTTTCCGCGATCTCGACCTCTCTGCGGTCGATCACCGCGGGAGTGATTGAACTGGGCGCGCATCTGGCCTCAACGAATAGATACTGGTCTCCAAAGGACACACCGGCATTGATGATCTCGAAGCCACTGCCAACGAACAGGCGTTGAAATGATTCCGGAGTGAAATACGAAACGTGCTCATAAATCAGGTCCCAGATCCCCAGATGCTCTGTGGTATAGAGCCCGTTTGGGACTTCGAAGTACAGGACGGTTTCCGAACCCCGGATTGTCGTGTTGGCAGACAGTTCCTCCAGGAAAGTTCGGGGTGACTCCAGGTGCTCCAGAACCTGCTGGCAGACGACGAAGTCTGTTTGCAGTTCATCATAGTCAGCGGAGAAGTAATCGCGCACGAAATTTACACCTGGGCAGTCCGGGTCTATCCCCTCCACAGGCGTTGAGGTGTCGAATCCGATTCCGCGATTACCTCCCTTACGACACAGGTGCTTGAGAAACTCACCCCTCCCACAGCCGATTTCCAGGATCGTCTTGTCCTGCAGTGCGTAGGTTGAAATCAACCGGTCAACCAGGTCATCGGCATACGACCTGAACACTCCGGAGGCATACAGAGATGTCTCATAGTCTGTCGAGTAGTACATCAACGCCGGATCAAAAGCGCTGTTGAAGTAGTGCCCGCAGGATTCGCAGAAACGTAGTTCCATTCTTCCTGAAGAGGCATTCAGTGCTCTGTCGCGCGACCCGTGCAGCTCATTGCACAGCACTGGCAGCTTGTCGATATCAACAAGATCAAAAGTCCGACTACTGCCACAGGCGACGCAGGAAGGTTGCATCTCAGAGGGCCAGCAATTCCGGGGCAATGTTCATGGAATGCAGATCCGATCTTATCTCATCGACGTAGATCGGATTCATTACGATCACAAGATCCGGCCTGAGTTCTTTTAGCGCATCCGGACCAACAATGGGATGCCCTGTACCCGACATGAAGTGACCACTTCGATGGGGATTGATGTCGACTACGCAGTCTACTTCATCGGTCACACCCAGCGACGTCAGGAATGAGACGCCTTTTGAGCCAGAACCCCACAGGGCAACCTTCCGCCCGGCAGCCGTGGCATCGTCCAATACATCACGCCAGTATTTGAGTTTGTGTTGAACACGGTCTGGGAAGGTGGAGACCAAACGCCGCAAGTCGTCCAAATCGTTTTCAACGGGTAACCTACCATCGGCCGAATTGGATGCACTGCCTTCGATAGTCAAGTACTGGCCATCGTATTCGATGGCTAGGTTGCGTACATCGAATCCGTTTCGTCCAAACAACCTTGCCAAAGAACCCGGGGAATAGTAAGAACAGTGTTCGTAGTAGACATCTTCGAAGGCACAGTCTCTCAGTATGCGGAGCGCCTCCGGAATCTGGAAGAAGATGTCGCTCTCATTCTCGCCAATGGCACGACGGACCGTGGCAACGAAGTCGCCGGCATCCGGTATGTGTTCCAGCGTCATCTTGCAGGCGACGAAATCGGCCTTCTCGTCAGCGTACTTCTCGGAGTAGAAGTCCTGAACAAACTTAATCTGATCGCCATCCGCCTCGAGACGGTCGGACCGGAATCCAGGATCAAAACCGACGCCCTGATTGTTACCGAGTTCGCAGATCATCTTCAGGAACTCACCTTTGCCACAACCGATTTCCAGGATCCGCTTGTCTGAAAGCTCGTAATCTCTGATCAACCTTTCCGCAAGAGCACGATGAAACTTGTTGAAGGTTTCTGAGTAAGCCTGGGTCTCCTCGTAGCGATCGCTATACTCGGTGAGCTTGGGGTCGAACGTGAGATTGGAGATGAAGCCGCACTCGTCGCAGAAGCCGAGTTCGATTCGTCCTCTTGGATAGGCCTTCGCTTCCTCCGGCGTCTTCAGCAGTATGCAGCTGTTCGCTGGCACGCTGTTCTGCCTGTAGAAGACGTTCATAGCCTGGGCGTAGCAGGCCGGGCATCTCTGGTCTGACATGGTGTCCTTCACTCAGGCGACGACTCGAGGCTCTGGTACTGGAATGATGAATTTGCCACCCTGCTCACGGTAGGCGGTCTGCTGGGCGAGAATCTCATCAGCGAAATTCCAGGCGAGCATCAGCACGTAGTCGGGAGCTTCCTCTGCGAGTGCTTCGGGAGGGCGGATCGGCAGGTGATGGCCGGGCATGTGCTTGCCCTGTTTGTGGATATTCCGGTCGACCACGAAATCGATCGTATCCGTGCCCACGTCGACGAAATTAATCATCGTCGCGCCTTTGGCAGCGGCGCCATAAGCTGCGATGGTCTTTCCACCGGATTTCAGCTCTGCAAGCAGTGCTCTGAGGCTCTGCTTCAGCTGGCCGACCTTCGTTGAGAAATTCTCATAGTACTCCAGCGAATCGACGCCCAGCTGCTGTTCCTCGGCCAGAGAACCCAGGACTGATTTCCCCGGAGAATCGTGTTTCTCGACGTAGTAACGTAGCGAACCGCCGTGAATAGGCAGCCACTTGGCGTCGTTCAGATACAACCCATGACGCTCAAAAAGCGCCTTAGCGGCAGTCACGGAGAAGTAGCATAGATGCTCATGATAGATCGTATCGAACTCGCAGTGCTCGATGAGATCCTTCACGTACGGCGCTTCGATCACAGCAACACCATCATCCTTCAGCAGGGTGGCGATTCCCGCCACGAAGCCGTTGGTGTCCGCGACGTGTGCCAGGACGTTGTTACCATGTATGACGTCTGCCTGTTTGCCTTCGCTCGCGAGCTTTTTCGCCAGCTCGAGCGTAAAGAAGGTATTCATAGTCGGCACGCCGATCTTTTCAGCCTCCCTTGCGGGACCTTCGGCCGGATCAATACCGAGAACCCCGATACCAGCCTCAACGTAGTTCTTGAGCAGGTAGCCGTCATTGCTCGCCAGCTCGATCACGAAGCTGCCGGCATTCAGCTTTCGCCGGGCGATGAGATCCTCGACGTTCTCCTTGCTGTGCTGAAGGAGATACGGCGAAAAGCTGGAGTAGTACGGATAGTCGTCGCAGAAGAGCACCTCCGGAGGCACCGTCTCCAGGATCTGCACGAGGGCGCAGTCAGCACAGAACGCGACTTCCAGTGGAAAGCGTTTCTCAGGCTTGTTGACGTCTTGGGCTTTGACCAGTCCATCGGCGAGTGGAACTACACCGAGATCGAGAAAGGTGTGCAGATTCCTGCTGCCGCAGGAACGACAGTTCTTGTCCATGTTCGACATCTTGGCTCCTGCCTACTACTTACGCTACCCAGCGCAGATTGTCGTCCAGATGCTTCTGCTCGAGCAGATGCTTCACATGCGCGATTCGCTGGAAGCGAACACCCTCAAAGTCCTCGAGTTTCAGGCCCACATCGACATAGCGCTCATAGAGTTGTTGGATTCCCCGCGCCACTGTCCACTGCGGTTTGAACTCATGCAGCGTACGGGATATGTAGTTGCAGTCCACTCGATAACATCGTTTGTCCGGACCACCATCTGCCGCGAACTCGATCTCGCAGTTAGGTACCTGCCTCTCCACCAGATCGGCGACTTCCCGAATCCGGTAGTTTTCGCTGGTCTGTCCCACGTTGAATGCCTGGCCGTGCACCGCATCCCGTGGCGCTTCCAACGCGGCAACGTACGCGCGTGCGATATCTTCCACGTGTACGAGCGGCCGCCACGGCGTGCCGTCACTCTTGATGTGAACCTTGCCGGTGGTAAACGCCCAGGCCACCAGATTGTTGACCACCAGATCGAAGCGGAGTCTCGGAGACACACCGTACGCCGTGGATGCGCGGAGAAACACCGGTGAGAACTCGTCAGATGCCATGGGGCCGACCGAGTGTTCCACATTGACCTTGGATTCCCCGTAAGGTGTCACCGGATTGAAAGCGGCTTTCTCCGTGAGGAAGTTGTCGCCTGATGCGCCGTAGTTGCTGCATGACGATGCAAAGATGAAGCGTTCGACGCCAGCGGATTTGGCCATCTGTGCCATGCGTACGGATCCACGAAAGTTGATGTCCTCTGTGAGCTCCGGCCGATAATCTCCCAATGGATCGTTGGAGAGGCCCGCCAGGTGGATAACGGCGTCGTAGCCCTTCAATTCCTCAGGGTAAACGTCCCTCACGTCCTTGATCGTGGCCGGCACGTCCGGCACGGAGCCAAAGAACGTGCAGTTACGATACATGTCAGAGTCGATGCCGTGGACGTCATGTCCTCGCTCGGTGAGCATGGGTGTGAGCACGCAACCGATGTAGCCGAGGTGTCCGGTAACCAGAACTCGCATTTAAAACTTCCTCTTTAAGCCCAGGTCTTCCAGGGAGCCCCTTCCTGCCAGAGTTTCTCTAGCAGGTGTTTTTCCCGGAGGGTGTCCATACACTGCCAGAAAGACTCATGACGATAAGCCATGAGTTGCCCGTCTCTGGCCAGGTTCTCCAGCGGTGCGTGCTCGAACATCACGTCATCGCCACTGATGTAATCCATCACCTCCGGCTCCAGAACGAAGAACGCACCGTTGATCCAGCCTTCGTGGAGCTGGGACTTCTCGGTGAAGCTGGTGACCTGATCGCCGTCGAATTCGAGATTTCCGTAGCGCGCCGGTGGCCGCACGGCTGTAACGGTTGCCAGCTTCCCATGTTGCTTATGGAATGCAACCAGCTTGTCCAGGTTGACGTCAGAGACCCCGTCGCCCCAGGTGACCATGAATGTCTCGTTACCGAAGTAGTCCCTGAGGCGTTTGATCCGTCCACCTGTCATGGTTACGGGGCCGGTTTCGATCAGATCCACAACCCATTCCGGACGGCACTTACCGTTATTTATCTTCTTTATACTGCCGCGAGCTGGCTCAACCCTGATATCACCCGCGAGCGTGCCGAAGTCCTGGAACCACCGCTTGATGTAGTCGCCTTTATAGCCGAGCGCGACGGCGAAGTCCCTGTGACCATAGCTGTAGTAATGCATCATGATGTGCCACAGGATCGGCATCCCGCCGATTTCGACCATGGGCTTGGGGCGGATCTCCGTTTCCTCCGCCAGGCGCGTGCCGTAGCCTCCGGCAAGAATGCCAACTTTCACAATCTGGGGTCCTTTGGGGAATCTATGCGCGCATGATAGATCGTGAAACTGGGGGATGGTGTTAACAATTTATAGCCACTTGTGCTGCGGGCTTTTGAAATGATGCAGGCTTCGTGAAGTCGTTGAGTTAAAGTCAATAAGGTTGCTTTTGGACTGGTCCGACAGATTCGGCCTGGACGATAAATCCAGGGTCGCAACTCGATGGAGTTTGGTGGGTACGGTTTCGATCAGGCTGGTACAGATACTGATCGGACTGGTTCTCGCGCGCGTGCTGCTCCCGGACGATTTCGGCGCGATCGCGATTGTACTCGTGTTTACCAGCATTCTTGGAGTAGTCGTTGATGCTGCTGTGACCCAGCCAATTGTCCAGCGTAGAACCGAAGACCTCGAGACTCTCTCAGGTGCATTCCGCCTTGCGCTCGTGCTCGGTTTGGTGCTGTTCCTGGCACTAGTGGCTGCTGCGGAGGGGGTCGCATGGATCTACGCTCACCCAGACCTGGGAAGCTTGATCAAAATCACTGGGGTACTCGTCCTTTGCGAGGCAGCAGCTACCGTCCCGAAGGCACTTCTTATGCAGAGACTGGATTTCCAATCGATTGCTATGGCGGACGTTGCAGCTGTCAGCCTTGGTGGAGTGACGGCGCTAGCACTCGCCCTGATCGGGGTGGGTGTATGGAGCTTGGCTGCCCAGCAGTTGGTTGGCGCGACGGTTCGCACTGGCGTCATGTGGCGAAAAGCGGATTGGAGACCTTCAAACCATGGCTCAACGATTCGTACAGCGGGCAGCTTTCGTAGTTATGCGGTTCCAATGATCGGCGCGGGATTTCTCAACGCCGTGTTCTCGAATCTCTACTCCATTGTCATCGGTCGCGCTTTCGGAATGGGTGAGCTTGGTCTCTACAACAGAGCGCTTGTGCTGCAGCAGTTGCCCGCCAGATCGTTGACGGATGCGGTTGGGCGGGTGATGTTTCCGCATTTCGCATCCTGCCGGAAGGATACGATGCGGCTGAAGGCCGAGGTACGGGAGTCGATCCAACTCCTGATGGTGATCGTCGCGCCGGTATGCCTCGGAGTCGCTTCCATCGCCGAGACGTTGGTCCAGGTCGTGCTCAACGATCGTTGGCTTGGGATGGTACCTTTGCTGTGGATGCTGGGAGTGATAGGGATCACCTACCCGCTGCACGTGGTCAATCTCACGCTGCTACGGAGTTTGGGGCATTCGGACCGGTTTCTGCGGCTTGAGTTGATCAAGCAGGCCTTGACGCTGGGCAATATTGCAGTGACCTGGCAATTCGGGCTTTCCGCGATGGTCTTCGGTCAGATGGTGGTGTCGCTGACGGCATTCTGGATCAATAGTACATTCAGCCGCCAGCTGATCGGCTACCAGCGTACCGCGCAACTAACCGATGCTGCGCCCTACATACTTATGGCGAGCGTGATGTCGGGTGCTGTCCTTGGATTGGAATCTCTGCCCATTGTCGATCCAGTCAAACTGCCGCTCATGATCGCAAGCGGCATCTTTACCTACTGGCTTATGTGCAGATTCTTTCGGCCAAAGGGTTGGGAGAACTTGAAGTCATTGATTCGTCCAACGTCGCGATGACCGATCAACCCCTAGTGAGCGTGCACATGATCACCTACAACCACGCGCCCTTCATCGAGCGTGCGGTGCGCAGCGTGGTTCAGCAGAGAACAGATTTTCCGTTCGAGCTGGTGATCGGCGAGGATTGCTCGACCGACGCCACTCGCGAGATCGTAACACTACTCGCTGCCGAGTATCCGGACATCATTCGTGTGCTCCCCGCCAGCTCGAACTTGGGTATGCGTCTCAACAGCAACCGCACCACGGATGCCTGCCGTGGTAAGTACATCGCCTGGTGCGAAGGGGATGACTTCTGGCAGCGGCTGGACAAGCTTGCGCTGCAGGCCTCCTACCTCGAAACCTATCCCGACTGCGGACTCGTGCATTCGGACCACGACCGGATTTTCCTGGATCGCGGCCTCGTGGTTCCGAGCTTCTTTGCCGCGACGGGCAACCGCCCGGGGCCCGAGGCGGACCTGTTTCGGGGCTGGAACGACTTTCACGTGTTGACCTGCACGGCCATGGCCCGGGCCGATCTCGTTCACCACGCGTCGAACGATCCCGTCCTGTACCGCAATCCGAATTTCAGGGGGGCGGGTGACGTGCCTCTATTCATCGAGATCTGCCTGCAGTCGCGCTGCCACTACATCGATGAGTCTCTGGCGACTTACAACGTGCATGCAGACAGTGTCTCCCGCTCCACGGATCCTGCCCGATCCGCCCGGTTCGTGCTCGCCAATGTGGAGGCACGCCTGTACCTGGCACAGAAGCACGAGTTGCATGAACAGAGCGCTTTCTATTCCCGCCGGTTGCCGAGGTCTCAGCTCTGGGTGGCGTTCTTCGAGCAGAACCCGACGTTGGCCGATGAGGCCTGGTCTAAGATCAGTGTGCCGAAGCTCATGGACCGATGGCTGCACACCGGCGCTCGCCACGAAGGCTGGCACCGGATGCTGCATCCGATTCTCACCCGGTATCTCGACTGGCGCGCCCGACCACCGCAAGGGTGGTTCCGGCGCGCGGTGCCGTTGCAGGCCGGTTGAATGAACGTTCTCCTCTGCACCGTGGGTCGTCGTGGTTATGTGGCCGACTACTTCCGTGCGGTTGCGGGTGTGGATCACGTGTTCTCGACCACCGACCGGGCATCCCTGGAGGTCGGCTACTCCATCGGTGGGCTCTCTACCGACGGGGTGGACGTGGTCTCCCCCATCCGATCCGACACTTACGTGGGTGACATTCTGGAGGTCTGCTCGCGCCGCAACATCTCCCTGCTGACATCCCTGTTCGATCTGGACGTGCTGGTGCTCTCGAAGCACCTCGACGCTCTGGTCGATGAGGGGGTGTTTCCGGTGCTGTCGTCTACCGCCGTGTGCAGCACGTGCATCAGCAAGCTCGCCACAGAGCGATTCCTGGCCGGGCACGGTTTTCTGACGCCGCAGAGCACCCGGCTGGCGGACCTCCGGCCGAACGCTGCGACCTTCCCGCTGGTCGTCAAGCCCGATACCGGCCACGCCAGCCTCAATCACTGGCTCATCACTTGTGCCGCGGAGCTCGAGCTGCTGAAGGGCTCTCCCGCGGCACCCGGCCTGATTGCCCAGTCGTACCTGCCTTACCCCGAGTTCGGCCTGGATGTCTTCAACGACCAGGGTGGCCGGACCATCGCCTGCGTGGTCAAGCGCAAGATCGCCATGCGCGCAGGTGAGACCGATCAGGCCGTGACCGTGAAGGACGATGCGCTGATCGAGTTCGGCGTGGCGCTGGGCGAAGCGCTCGGGCACCTCGGCCCGCTCGACGTGGATCTGATGCTCACCCCGGACGGCCCCGTGGTGCTGGATCTGAACGCGAGGCTGGGTGGCGGCTATCCCCTCTCCCACGCCGCGGGCGTGGATTTCCCGGGCTGGATGGTGGCCATGGCCAGGGGCGAGGTGCCGACGTCGCGCCTAGGCAACTACCGGGAAGGTCTGGTGATGCTCAAGGACGTGAGGCCGCAGTTCTTCGAGGCCGGCAGTCTCGCTGCCCGCTTCACGCCCGCCGGCCGTGCCTGAACCCACTGCTGAGGCCGGAGAGCCGATCCCGAATCTCGTCGGCATGCTCGCGGATGCTCTGCAGGAGGTCGACGACCCGCGCGACCAGACCGGGCGACAGATCCGCCCCGCAGGGCAGGCACAGAACCGAGCGTGATACCGCCTCTGTTGCCGGCAGGCAGCGGTTGCTGGTCGCGTACGGGGGGGACCGATGGCAGCCCGGATGGAAATAGCGTCGCGCCAGCACGTTTTCCGCCTGCAGCGACCGCATGGTGGCGTCGCGGGACAATCCGAAGGTTGCCTCATCGAGCATGACGGTGACGTACTGATAGTTCGGGTTCGTCGACTCGTCGAAGCGCAGCAGCTCCACCCCGGGCACCTCGGCCAGATCTTTCGCGTAGGCGTGGTAGGTGTCGCGGTTGATCGCCGTGATTTCCCGAATGTCCGCGAGGGTCGAGAGGCCCATGGCCGCATTAAATTCGTTCATCTTGGCATTGATGCCGAGCCCTTCCACCTCGTCGCTGTCACCGAAGCCGAAGTCGATCATGCGGCGAAGCTCCCGGGCGAGGACGGAATCCCGGGTGGCGATGGCACCGCCTTCCAGGCTGTTGACGAACTTCGTGGCATGGAAGCTGAAGATCTCGGCCGCACCGAAGTTGCCGATCTTCCTGCCGTCGAGGCAGACGTTGAAGGCGTGGGCGGCGTCGAAGACCACGGGAATACCGTGGCGCTCGCCGATTTCCGTGAGCGCGGAGATCGCACAGGGGCGTCCCCAGAGATGCACCGCGAGAATGGCGCCGGTGTTCGGCGTGATGCTGTTTTCCACCAGCTTCGGATCGATGTTGTGCGTGTGCGGATCGATCTCGCAGAAGACCGGCGTGAGCCCCTGCCACGTCACGGCGTGGGCCGTGGCGATGTAGGTGAACGAGGGCACGATGACCTCGCCGCGGATGCCCAGCGCCTTGAGGAGCACCATGATGCCGAGAGTGCCGTTTGCCACGGGAATCACGTGCTCGATCTCGAGCTGCGCGCTGAGCATGCGCTCGAACCGGTTGAGCAGCGGACCGCTGTTGGTGAGCCGGCGGTTGTCGAGGATCCCCTCGATCCGCTTGATCAGCGTCCTGCGATCGCCGATGAAGGGGCGGCCCACATGCAGCGCCTGGCTGAACGCGGGCTCCCCTCCCAGAATCGCCAGATCGTGCGGGTGGTGCTTCATAGCTGCTGGATCACGCTCCTCAATCCCGTTTCCCAGGACTCCGCTCGATACCCCAGCGCGCTGCGGAGCTTCGCCGACTCGAGCACGGAGTTCGCGGGCCGGTTGGCGAGCGTCGGGTACTCGGAAGTGGCGATCGGGATGAGCTTGGGCATCCCAGCAAGCTTCTCAGACTCGTAACCCAACTGAAATATTTTTTTTGCAAAACCGTGCCAGGTAGTTGCAGGTCCCCCGGAAGTCAGGTGGTAAAGACCCGAGGGCAGCGGCGACCCCCGCACCCAGCGATCGCGCACATCGAGCAGCACGGTGGCGATGTGAGCAGCCGCCGTCGGAATCCCGTGCTGGTCGCTGACCACCCGGACCTCGTCCCGCTCCCGGGCCAGCCGCAGCATGGTCCTCACGAAATTCGTGCCCGTGTGGCTGAACACCCAGCTGGTGCGGAACACCCAGCTGTGGATAAGTGAGGACTGCCGTACCGCCAGCTCTCCGGCGAGCTTGGAGCGGCCGTAGGCCGTTTGCGGTGAGGTGGGGTCATCTTCCCGGTAGGGAGCCTGCTGTGTGCCGGCAAACACGTAGTCCGTGGACAGGTGGACCAGCGGGATGCCGGCGGCAGTCGCTGTTTCCGCGATCCGGCGCACGGCATCCCCGTTGATGCGCAGCGCCCGTGCCGGCTCCTCCTCCGCACGATCCACCGCGGTGTAGGCAGCGGCGTTGATGAGAAAATCCGGCTTGAGCGCGAGGAGCCGATCGGAGATGCAGTCCAGCTGCTCCAGATCGAGTGCCTGTCGGTCCAGGAAGACGGCATCCGGCATGAGCGGCTGCAGACAGGTGGCCACCTGCCCCGTCCGGCCGATGACGACGGTGGTCATGTGGCTACCCTGAGGCTCCCGAGGGTCGGCAGCCGCTGGTCTTTGTCGGACACTATGGGATCCGCCAGCGGCCAGTCGATGGCCAGGTCCGGATCGTTCCAGACCACACCGCCCTCGTCCTCCGGCCGGTAGTAGCCGACGCACTTGTACTCGAAATCCGCCGTGTCGGACAACACCTGAAAGCCGTGGGCGTAGCCTTCCGGCACGAACAGCTGCTGGTGATTGGACTCGCTGAGGTGAAATCCGACCCACCGGCCGAACGTCTCAGATTCCGGGTTCACATCCGCGGCGACGTCGAATACCTCCCCCCTGACGACTCGAACCAGCTTTGCCTGGGGATGTGCTATCTGGAAGTGCAGGCCCCGCAGCACACCTCGACCTGATCGGGAGTGATTATCCTGCACGAAGTCGAGTCGGCGCCCTAGCGCGTCCTCGTACCGTCGCTGCTGGTAGGTCTCGAGGAAAAAGCCACGCTCGTCCCCGAAGACCCTGGGCTCGATGAGCACCACCCCGGGCAGGCTGGTGGGCGTGACGTTCACCGTGCTTCCAGCAGCTTCAGGAGGTACTCACCGTAGCCGCTTTTCCTGAGCGGTGCCGCCAGCCTTTCCAGGCATTCATCGCTGATCCAGCCCGACGCCCAGGCGATCTCCTCCGGGCAGGCCACCTTCAGACCCTGGCGCTTTTCCAGTGTCTGGATGAAGTGGGCGGCCTCCAGGAGAGAATCGTGCGTGCCGGTATCGAGCCAGGCCATGCCACGGGCCATCACGGAGACGGTGAGCTCGCCACGCGCCAGATACCAGCGGTTGACGTCGGTGATCTCGAGCTCGCCCCGGGCAGAGGGTTGGATGGTCTTCGCCACGTCCACGATCCGCTCGTCGTAGAAGTACAGTCCGGTGACGGCGTACCGGCTCTTCGGCCGTGCGGGTTTCTCCTCGATGGAGATGGCAGCACCCTCTGCATCGAACTCGACGACGCCGAACTGCTCCGGGTTCGTTACCGGGTAGGCGAATACCGAAGCACCGGTTTCTGCCGCGTTGGCCTGCCTGAGCAGGCCGCTGAAGCCGGCGCCGAAGAAGAGGTTGTCTCCCAGCACCAGGCAGGCGGGAGCGCCGTCGAGGAACGGCTCGCCGATGAGAAATGCCTGGGCGAGCCCGTCCGGTGACGGCTGCACCTCGTAGGAGATGCGGATACCCCACTGGCCGCCATCACCCAGCAGCTGGCGGAACCGATCGATGTCCACCGGCGTGGAAATCACCAGCACGTCGCGGATGCCTGCCAGCATCAGGGTGGTGAGCGGGTAGTAGATCATGGGCTTGTCGTACACCGGCAGGAGCTGCTTGGAGATGCCCTGGGTGATAGGGTGCAGCCGGGTGCCGGCGCCGCCCGCCAGAATGATGCCCTTGCGAGTTTTCCTACGACCCAACGGCCCTGCCCTCCGCCTGCTCCCGCCAGCGCAGGTAGCTTCCGTCCTGGACGCGACGCCACCAGCCCCGATTGTTCAGGTACCAGCGCACGGTCTTCTCGAGGCCCGACGCGAACGTTTCTGCCTGCTCCCAGCCCAGCGCCTCGCGGATGCGTGTGCTGTCGATCGCGTATCGCCGGTCGTGACCCGGCCGGTCCGGAACGCGGGTGATCAGCTCGCGGTATGACCCTCCTGTGCGGGGCTTGAGCTCGTCCAGCAGATCGCAGATCGTTTGAACGACCTCGAGGTTCCGCCGCTCGCTGTTACCACCGACGTTGTACGACTCTCCGATCTCCCCGCCGTCCATGATACGCACGAGGGCAGCCGCATGATCGTCCACGTAGAGCCAGTCGCGGATCTGCTGGCCGTCACCGTAAACGGGCAGTGGCCGCTCGTTCAGCGCGTTGATGATCATGAGCGGGATCAGCTTTTCAGGAAACTGGCACGGCCCGTAGTTGTTGGAGCAGTTGCTGATGAGCGTGGGAAAGCCGTAGGTGCGCTGCCAGGCGCGCACGAGATGGTCGGATGCGGCCTTGGACGCGGAGTATGGCGAACTGGGCGCGTAGGGGGTCTGCTCGTTGAATCCGGGAGCATCGGCTTCGAGATCGCCAAACACCTCGTCCGTAGAGATGTGCAGGAAGCGGAAAGTATCGCCGCGGCGGGTGTCCAGCCCCTGCCGATAGGCCGCGCACTGCTCCAGCAGGGTGAGCGTGCCCATCACGTTCGTCAGCACGAACTCGCCCGGAGCGTCGATGGAGCGGTCCACATGACTCTCTGCCGCCAGATGGAAGACCGCGTCGGGCTGGTGCTTTCGCAACACCTCGCCGATCGCCCGGGCATCGCGAATGTCTGCCCGTTCGAAGCGATAACGTGGAGAGCCGCTGACTTCACTCAGCGACTCGGGATTGGCTGCGTACGTCAGCGCGTCGACGTTAACGACCTCGTGGTTGGAGGTCTGAATGAGCCGCCGGATCAGCGCGGAGCCGATAAACCCGGCACCGCCGGTAACGAGAAACCTCATGGCAGAATCAGCGTCCGAAAGCCATCGCCGAGAGCTTCGATACTGAATACCAACCCGAAGGCGATCACGAGCAGCATACCCACGCCGATATAGAAGAGCTGTCCCTTGAGTATCCCAGCGCTTTCCGATGACTCTATCGATTGGACGGTGCCGAGAACCGGCACCCCGAATCGCAGTTCCAGCCAGCGTGGGCTTTCGACTACGGGTTTCAGCTGGCTGATGAGAAGAGCAAACGCGATACCTGCGCCGATTCCAGCCAAAAGAATACCTGGTACGATAGCCAACCTGAGTGGCGCGACTGGATCAGGATCCGCTTTCGGTGGGTCGATGATCCTGAATTCAACTTTCTCAGAAATCTGCGCCTCTCGGGTAAGACGTTCCCGCTCCAGACTGTCAACTAGTGCCTGATATTGGGTCTGCAGGACTTTGTAGTCGCGATTCAGACGAGCCGATTGCGCCTCGACATCGGCTATCTCATCAATGAGTGTACGGAGATTGTCGATTTTCTTCTGCGTCAGTTGCTTGTCTGCCTGTAGCGTCGCGATCTCCGCTCTGGTCTCGTTGATTGCGATCTGTAACGCTTGATATACCGGATTGTTCGATGCGACTCCGGATGCGCCTACAGCGCCGGGATCGAGTAACTCAGCTTCACGCTGAGCTTCGAGTCTACCAATGGTTTCGCGCATAGCGACGACGTCTGGGTAACTGTCCGTGTATCTTAGGCGTAGTTCATCCAGCCGAGCCCGATGCTGTTGAATTCGTGCATTGAGACTGTTGGGATCGATTTCTCCGTTTCCGGCAACCCGTGGGGCTTCGCCGCGAAGCTGTTGTTCCTGCTGATGGAGTCTGGATCTCGCTTGTGTGATGCTTCGCTCAGTCGCCTCAAGCATATCCGTCTCCGCTTGAAGACGCTCAAAATAACCGCCCTGCTGTCCGGGTAGACGGTCGTAGTTTTCCCGATTGAATGTCGCAAGCCTTAGCTCTGCGGTTTGCAACCGCGCCTCATATTCAGCGATCTGTTCAAGCAGGAACTTGCGACTTACATCAGAACTCGACTGCTGGCCGCCTAAAGTGTCTTCGATGAAGATATCCAGAATCGTTTTTACAACTTCGGCTGCTTTGGCCGGATTCT
This sequence comes from Pseudomonadales bacterium, assembly GCA_050185825.1. Taxonomy (GTDB): domain Bacteria; phylum Pseudomonadota; class Gammaproteobacteria; order Pseudomonadales; family Azotimanducaceae; genus SZUA-309. The sequence continues at coordinate 240,724 of JBFWZA010000005.1, forward strand.
CGTGCCGATAGCTGATCGTGTACGTGTTATCGGGTGTGCCACGCCAGCCCCCAGATCCAACTATCTGGACATCGCCAGAGAGTCTATCGATGATGGCATCCCGTTCATCGTCATTGCTGGCACTCAGCAGTAATCCGGCTTTGCGAGCGACCTTTTCCAGCTGCAACCGCCCGAGCATCGATTGCTGAACGTAGGCCAGCTCCTCGTAGATGTTAGGTGCCAGGATCTGATCGTCGAGCAGCCGGCTGATTTCCGAAGAAGTATCCACATAAACTCGGGCTCTGGCTTCGTATACGTCCGGCATGGCGGCGAGCACTACCCAGCCGATCAGGCACACCACCCAGCCGGCCGCCATGGCCCACCAGCGATACCGCCAGGCGCCACGGGCAAAGTACATGATCTGATCGAGAAGCTCTTGCATACCGGTAAGGATCCCTCAGCCAGGGTCGGAGCGCTGCGTGGTGTTGGCCAGTGCCTGAAGCTGGTCGTGAAATCGGGAGACGAACGCGTCTGCAGCTTCCTGTGCGTCGTCACAGCTCGGGGAGCAATCCACCGACACGGCAACGATGGCTGCATCGCGGCGCCCACGAAGAAGCGCCATCAGCTCTTCCAGCTTGCCACGGCGCGTGTCGAGTACCCGTTTGCCGCCGACATAGTACCAATACCACACCAGCCGTTGATGGCCGGATTGTGTGAGTTTGAAAACGTTGGCGGGGTGAGCAGCCTGACCGATTGAGCCGGTTTCTTGCTCGATGATCTGGTAGCCGCCTTCGAGCCGATTGCGGGTAGAAATGGCCTTGGATTCGCCGCTCTGATGGCCGTAACGGGCAACGAGGACGTCCACCGAGGCAGAGCCGGATGTGCTGACGTAGGCTGCTTGCAGCAACGCGCCAGGCACCAGCAGCGTCGGCGTCCACGTTCCGGAAAAACGCCCCGCACGCCATCCACTTCCGCTCGTGTCGAGCGAGAGTGCTCGGGTCTCCGGCGCGGCATCGTCGTTCCGTACGAGCGCTGGTGAAGCGACTACCGCAGCGGCAATCAGCCCGGCCCCGAGCAGGCGCCGCGGGAACGGAGCGGAGATCCGCGGTCTTTCTGCCGGTGCTGCGGCGGCGGCCGGTTCCATCCGGTGCGCCAGCCAGAAGAGTGGCGTCATGGCGACGGCGAAGATGACCCAACCGTACAGATAGTGCTCCTGCTGGATCAGGTAGTGCTGCATGTCCGTGTAGTGACCGATCATGATGAGCGACACCACTCGGATCCAGTTGGCGATCAGACTGACACCGACGGCGAGTGCGACGAGCAGAATCCTCGCCCGCCAGGTTCGAAAGGAGATCAGTCCGTAGAAAACGGCGAGCGTCAGGCCGACGATGAAGAACCTGAGCCCCGCGCACGCATCGCCAATCTCGAACGCGCCTCTCGAAGTTTCGATGTAGCTGCCCTCGATGAAGGCATTGATCCGGAACAGTGGCAGCAGGTTTGTCGCGACGATCGTGGCCAGCTTCTGCAGGGTGCCGATGCAGAGATCCCAGATCGGAATGGCGAAGTACAGAAAACCGACGGGAAAGAGCAGCAGCCAGGCGGCCCGCAGTCCCCAGAGGGCGGCGATCAGGCACAGCAGTATCGCCGGGATGAGAATCTGCATGCCGATGGTCAGGTCGATGAGATAGGTGATGGTGTAGAGCGTGGTCACGCCCACGAGCCCGAGCCAGCCCCAGACTGAGCCGCGGACTTCCACCTCTCCGGCTTGCTGCAGCGTGATGTAGCCAAGCCATCCAGCCATGGCCAGCACCAGATAGCCGTGAGAATAGCTGTACTCGTCCGTCCAGCGGCCGTGCAGGCGCATGAGACCTTCATGAAAGCCGACCAGCGCCCCGGCACAGGCAATCGCCAGAATGGTGAGGGGCAGCCAGGTGTTGTGCAGTGTGGTTCCGGTCACGTTCGGATTCGGCCAAGGCGAGCGTCAGTATGCCGGTCCGGCACTCACTTCGGCAGGGTGCGCTACAAGCTCGCTACAAGCTCCGAAATCTCCCCGAATCCACCTCAGTCCGCTTCGAACCGGGCCCGATAGTCCAGTTTCAGCGACGGGTCCTGATCCGACTTCAGGAGCACGTAGTGACCGATGGCGAGCAGATCCATTTCGGTGCCCATGAAACAGCGGAAAGCATCCGCCGGTGTGCAGACGATGGGCTCGCCGCGGACGTTGAACGAGGTGTTGACGATCACGGGTGTGCCGGTCAGCTCCCCCACCCGCTCGATCAGCGCATGGAACAGGGGGTTGGTTTCCCGGTGCACTGTCTGCAGGCGGGCCGAGTAGTCCACGTGGGTGACCGCCGGGATGCGGGAGCGGACGGTGCCCAGGCGGTCGAGCCCGACCAGCGAGTCATCAGCTTCAGAGACGGCGCAGCGCTGCGACGGCTTCACCGGTTTCACCAGCATCATGTAAGGGCTGTCGGCCTCGAAATCGAACCACTCGCCGACTGACTCACGGAGCACGGCAGGCGCGAAGGGTCGGAAGCTCTCGCGGTACTTGATCTTCAGATTGATCTGCCGCTGGGCGGCGGTGGAGGCGGCGTTGCCGAGTATGGAGCGGGCGCCGAGCGCCCGCGGTCCGAACTCCATCCTACCCTGCATCCAGCCGACCACCTGATCATCGGCGATCGCCTGTGCCACCGCCTCGATGAGCTCGGACCCCGGCACACGTCGATAGCTGGCTTTGGCTTCGATGAGTGCACTTTCGATCGCCTCATCGGTGAATGCCGGACCGAGGTAGCCGCCGCTCATGGCATCCAGCGCGCCTGTGGCGGGTGACCGGCGGGTCCGGGGCTGACCGAGATGCAGATGCTGAGCAGCATAGGCTGCGCCCAGCGCCCCCCCCGCATCCCCGCTGGCCGGCTGCACCCAGAGATTGCCGAAGCCGGATTCGGATTCGATCCGCCCGTTGGCGACGCAGTTCAGCGCCACCCCGCCCGCCAGGCAGAGGTTCGGGCAGTCGTAGCTGCGAGCCAGCATTCGAACCATCTTCAACACCACTTCCTCGGTGACTTGCTGGATGGAGGCGGCGATGTCCATGTGGAACTGGGTGAGCTCGCCTTCCGGCTGTCGGGGAGGTCGACCGAACAGCTCGTCGAAACGCCGGTTGGTCATCGTCAGCCCGGTGCAGTAGTCGAAGTATTTCAGATCCAGGCGGAAGGAGCCGTCCTCCTTCACGTCGATCAGATGCTCACGGATCCGATCCGCGTAGACAGGTGATCCGTATGGGGCGAGCCCCATCAGCTTGTACTCGCCGGAATTGACCCGGAAACCCGTGTAGTAGGTGAACGCGGAATAGAGCAGGCCGAGGGAGTGCGGGAAGTGTATCTCCCGGTGCACCTTGAGCCCGTCGTCCGAGCCCAGCGCAACCGAGGTCGTGGCCCACTCCCCCACCCCATCCATGGTCAGCACAACCGCCTCCTCGAAGGGTGAGGGATAGAACGCTGACGCGGCATGGCTGAGATGATGCTCCGAGAACAGCAGCTTCTGCTCCCAGTCGCCTTTCCCGAAGAGCCGGGTCAGCTCACGCGTGATGAGATGTTTCTGAAAGAGCTTTTCCCGCAGCCAGACCGGAATCGACATCCGGAACGACTTGAACCCCCTGGGCGAGAACGCCAGGTAGGTCTCCAGCAGCCGTTCGAACTTGAGGAACGGCTTGTCGTAAAAAGCGATGTGATCGATGGCGTCGGCTTCGCAACCCGCTTCCCTCAGGCAATACCGGATCGCGTTTGCCGGAAACGCACTGTCGTGCTTCCTGCGGCTGAAGCGCTCCTCCTGCGCCGCTGCCACGATGTCTCCATCGCGCAGCAGTGCTGCCGCGCTGTCGTGGTAAAACGCCGAGATCCCGAGTACGTACACGCGTCGCTAGAAGAGCGTGTAGATGAACGGCGCCACCGCGGAGCCCTGCGTGAGCACGATCAACCCGCCGAACAGCGCGAGCACGATCAGGATCGGCGCGAGCCAGTACTTTTTTCTGACCCGCATGAATCGCCACAGCTCTGTAAGGAATGCCACGCTTCTCCCCCGCGTCTCAGAATTGATCTTTCAGGCTTTCGGGTGCCGGCCCGGGTGGGGTCCGAGCAATCCAGTAGCTTTCCGCGGCGGCATCCCACTTCAATCGCAGCGGATCCTTGCCGCCCAGCCGCAGGAAAAAACCGATCGGTACGATGGTCAGCACGAATACGATGAACATGACCACCGGTGTCACGATGTGCCCCAGCAGCACGCCGAATCGGGTCCAGCCGAGATTCAGCTGATGCAGGACGGCCGGACGGACGACCGCAGCCCCCATCAGCAACAGTCCCAAAGGCAGGAGCCAGCCTGCCCAGCCCGATGAGGCGAACGTCTGGTAGCCCCCGATCAGGCTCAGGATACCGCCGACCACGAGGCCGAAGCCGCGATCGCTGCCGGGTTCTATGGGGTGCTCGGGGCGGGCCTGTTCGTGGGTCGTCATGGTGGCGGGGATTGTACCCCCGCGGCGAGGCTCCGGGGGCGGCCAACCGACTCTGGTCAGGCACCGGAGAGACCAGTACACTCGCCATTCTCAGGACCGATTCCGAGGGGATGGCAGTGCGCAGAACATTCGGCAAGAGCCGCGACGAAGGCGACGAGGAGCAGATCAACCTGACGCCCATGCTGGACGTCGTGTTCATCATGCTGATCTTCTTCATCGTGACCGCCACGTTCGTCAAGGAAGTGGGTCTGGACGTCAACCAGCCCGACGAGGACAAGCCGAAAACGGTAGACCCGAATAAGAAGTCCATTGTGGTGCGAATCACCAACCGGGATCGCATCATCATCGCCCAGCGCGACGTGGACTGGCGGTCTGTTCGCGCCAACATCGAGCGTCTGCACGCCGAGAATCCTGAAGCACCGGTGATCATTCAGCCGCACCCGGACAGCCGCACCGAGACGATGATCCACATCTTCGACTCTGCGCGTCAGGCCGGCGTGTACAACGTGTCCCTGGCGCAGGACTGAGCGCTAAACTAGCGTCACCAGCGCGACCACCGCGCCAGTATTGCACGTCACGAGGGTGCCGGAGATGAGGGTCTTCGGCGCCACCGCCAGCAGCTCCTCCCGGCGCTCGGGCACCAGTGTGTTCAAGCCGCCCAGCATGATGCCCAGGCTGCCGAAATTGGCGAAGCCGCAGAGCGCGTAAGTCATGATCAGCGAGGTTCTGGCCGACAGCGTGCCTTCGGGCAGCGCCGCGAGCTCCAGGTAGGCAACCAGTTCATTCAGTATGAGCTTGGTTCCGAGCAGCGCGCCAGCGCTCTGAGCTTCCAACCACGGGATTCCGATCAGCCAGGCGACCGGCGAGAAGGCCCAGCCCATGATCCGCTGCAGGGTAACGGGGCTGTCCGCGACGACCACCACCGACAGCATCTGGTTGACCAAGGCGACCAGGCTGACCAGCACCAGCACCATGGCGCCCACGTTCACCGCCAGCCGCAGCCCGTCGACCGTGCCGCGGGTGATGGCGTCCATGTGGCTGGAGTACCGGAGGCCTTCCGGCGCGGTTTCGGCATCCGCCGAGATCGTCTCGGGAATCATCACCCGTGAGACGAAGACCGCACCGATCACGTTGATCACGGAGGCCACCAGGATATGCCCCAGGGCGCCAGGCGTGACGTTTCCGAGCACGCTCGCATAGAGCACCATGATCGAGCCCGCCACGGTGGACATACCGCAGGTCATGAGCGTGAAAAGCTCGGAACGGCTGAGCCCTGCCAGGTAGGCACGGATCACCAGCGGGGTTTCCACCATGCCCAGGAACACGCTGGAGGCCGCCGCCGTGCCCACTGCCCCACCCAGGTCCATGGCCCGGCGCAGGATCAGCCCGAAGCCATGGATGATCAAGGGCAGGATCCGCCAGTACCAGAGCAGTGCAACCAGCACGCTGAACACGAGGATCTGGGGCAGCACCCGGAAGGCAAAGAGATAGAGCGCCCCTTCCGCCGTGACCTCGAACGGCGGCGGGCCGCCGCCCAGGAAGCCGAACACGAAACCGGCGCCTGTGGTGGTGGCGCGCTCTATGCCGTGAACGACCTCGTTGAGCAGCAGCAGCGTCTGGCTGACCGCCGGAACGCGGAGCAGCACCAGCGCCAGGGCGAACTGAATGGCGAGCCCGACGACCACCGTGCGCCAGCGCACCGCGAGCCGGTGTTCGCTCACCAGCCAGGCAAACCCCACCATCACGACGATGCCCAGTATCGCTTGCATAGCCGCCGTCCTGGTCAGTCTGTGTCTGCGGGGATGATTACGAGGCTGAGCACATACGGTCCGTACTTCAGGGAGTAGCCGCTCGCCTGCTCCATCACGCGGTTCTCCTCGTAAGCTCCCACATACCGGAGACGGAACCGGTCTTCGCCCGGTTGGAGATCGACCTCTGCCTCCTGGAAACCGATGTACCGGCCACAGAGGGGATTCGTGGCTTTGTAGCCTGCCTCCTTGGCGGAGAACATCAACCCGGCCCGTTCCGTATCGAAAGGCGCCAGCAATCGGCGTTCATTATCCGTGAAGAGTTTGCGGTGCAGGCGCTCGGACACACGCTGCCGGCACTCCAGATCGATGCCCACCGACCGGAACCGGGACGAAAGCCCCACGCAGGCCACGGCCCAGCCGCTCGAGTGGGAAATGCTGCCGACCAGACCTGCGGGCCATAGCGGTGCCCGATTGTCTCCCCGCTCGATGGCTTGCGCCGGCAGCCCGAGTTCCATCATGGCCCGGCGAGCGAGGACGCGACCCGTCGAGAACTCGCGTCGCCGGCCGGCGGACGAGCCAGCCACGAGGGCAGCTTCCTGCGGGAAGAGGGGTTCAACAAGATCTGCCAGCGGAGCAGCCAGAACGGAAAGGCCTTCGAGCAGCGGAATGCGTTGGTCGATTGCGGATTGCAGATCAATGAGCTCGGATGCTGACGTCGGTTTCACCGGCAAATTGTCGTTCAGCGGGCTTCCAGATACCATCCGCCGCTATGAACGTGGGGAAGGTCATCTTTCTGAACGGATCGTCGAGCGCCGGGAAAACGACGCTGGCGATCATGCTTCAGCAGCTCCTGGAGGAGCCCTATCAGCACATGGCACTCGATCAGTTCCGGGACGGTCTGCCGGGCAGGTACCGGGGACTGAACTCGCCCGAAGGTGCTCCGGGGCATGCGGGACTGAACATCGTGCCCAGGTCAGTGGCAGGCTCGGCGCTGACCCACATTCAGTTCGGCGAGCATGGGGAGCACGTGCTTCGCGGTATGCGTCGGGCCATCGCCGCCTTCGCGCTAGCGGGCAACAACGTGATCGTGGACGACATCCTCTTCAAGCCCGCCTATCTGGACGACTACGCCGTGGCGCTGGAAGGCATCCCCGCCTGGCTGATCGGCGTGCGCTGCACTCTCGAGGAGGTCAACGCCCGGGAGGGCCGGCGGTCGGGTCGTTTCCCGGGCACGGCAGCCTCACATTTTCATGACGTGCATGCTCACGGAGCTGGCTACGATCTGGAGGTGGACACGACCCGTGCGTCGCCAAAGCAGTGCGCGCTGGATATCGTCGCGCGTCTGCGACACCCGCCGACCGTGCTCGCCGAACTTTGCCGGCAGCTGACAGCCAGCGATGGCGGAGGGGCTGGATCCGATACGAGCAACGGCAGCTGAGCGGCCCTAAAAGGAAAGGCCGCACTCTGTGCGGCCTTTCGTTCGGTTCGAGACGCAATCAGACGGGCTGCAGCGCCATCCGGTTCCGCTGCCGCCAGATCAGACCGAGCGCCAGCAGGCCGGCACCCAGCAGGCTCATGGTGCCCGGTTCTGGGACTTCGGTGCATTCCGGATCCGCGCTTTCGTAGACCATGATCCCGGCGATGCCCCATTTCGGATTGGGATCGATCACTGCCCGGTTGATGGTGGTGCAACTGCGCTGCGCGCTGGCGGTCAGGAACATGCCGTACTGCTGAGCACGGTCAATCCTCCTGAGCGGAAAGTCCTTCGACTGGCTGTAGTCACCGTCGCTCGTATGTGCCCCAAGCCAGCCCGTTGCCAGGTCATAAGAGACGGCGACCAGCAACTTGAGCGCCACCACATTCATGCCGATGAAATCGAGGTTGATGGTGGTGGTGTTGGTGCCGACGAACGATCCTGACGTCGGCCACCAGGTGGCGCCCGACATCGTGTTGTCCTTGAGCACCGGCGTGCCGCCGCCAGCTTCCGTGAAGACGATGGATTTCCCGTCGCCCAGGTCGACCGTGCCCGGCGTGCCCGTGTTATAGGTGGTCAAGCTGACGCTCGTTGGGTCGGTGCCGGCGGTGGCCGTGCCGAATCCGCCGTCGGATCCGTTGAATTTAACGAACGATACGTTGCCATCTGTGTTGATCAGGCCTGCAGCAGCCGACATGGACCAGAGGCCAGCAGCTAAGGCGATGACCGTAAAGAGGGTCTGTTTCGAATGGGTTTGAAGAGACATCTCGGTAGACTTCCCTGACTCTGAAAGGGTTGGTGCTTTGGAACCAGCAGGATCTATGCCAAAGGAATAAATGCAATATAATCAAGTAGATACGCCATGGTAACAATTCGGATTGTTAAAATTTTCAACAGTCCAAAGCGCGCTCCAGCCGCGAGGTGTCAGGAATTCCGACACTCTGACCTGGTGGTCTGACCTCCAAAGGACAGAGGAATCCACCTGCTGACGTTGATGGGCAAATTCTCGCGCCCAGAAAAAAAACCCGCCATTTAGCGGGTTTCTTCAGTTCTGAAACCGACAGATCAGGCTTTGCGCTGACGGCGTCGGACGATGGCGCTCAGTCCCAGCAGACCGCCGCCCAGCAGGGCGAGTGTGCCCGGCTCCGGGACCGGCTTGTATTCACCCGGGCCACCGGCGAACTTCTTGTTGCAGAAAAACCCGACGCAAACTTTCCAACCTTCCAGCGTGACCCCGTCGAAGGTAACCGAACCCGTGACGCCGAAGCTCAACAGACTGGTCTGAAAGAACAGACCTTCCAGCGAAAGGTCGGGGAAGACTTCAAAACCCCCTGGGCCGACGGCCAGTGCGCCCCACACCCAGCTGTTGCCCGGATCCAGCAGGTGTGCCCCGAACAACATCCCCCAGTCGATGACGTCGCCACCGGAAGCTACGCCGTCACCCAGACTGCCATCTGCGAACTCCACGAATCCGGAAACGTTCGGAAAACTGCCGCAGTCACCAACGGTGCAGTAGCCCTCGTAGGTGTAGACAATACCCGCGTTGGCGATAACGGGAGAAAGCAGAACGGCCACCAGGCCGACCCATCGAAGTGATTTCATGAACTTTCCATTGTTCCCAGTTTAAGCCGCGTACCTAAAAAAAAGCGAAATCCGTGCCAGGAAAAAATATCAAATAAAAACAGTTGGTTAAGTATGTATTGGAAAGTCTAAATACGGTAGTTGTAAGCAATTTCGACAGTTCCCGGTACCTAGAGCACTCTGCTGTAACAGAACCTGACGTAAGGACCCGCCCGCTTCCGCCGGCTCCTCAAGCCAGCTTCGACTCCAGCAGCACCACCCGGTCGTTCCCGAAGTACATATCGTCCCCATCCAGGAACATGGTCGGCGACCCGAACCCGCCCCGGCGCATGCATGCCTCGGTATTCTCCTTCAGCCGGTCCTTGTATCGCTGACTGGTGATCTTCGCAAAAAACGATTCCCCATCGAGGCCTGCCGCCGCCGCGATCCCCGCCACCTCCTCGTCCCGGGAGATATCCGCCAGTTCCCCCCAGTACCGCTCGAACGCCCTTCGGGCATAAGGCACCAGCACCCCCTCCTCGATGGCCACGAACGCCCCGCGCATCACCTTGACGCTGTTCACCGGAAACACGGTTGGCTGGCCGATCTTCACCCCCACATACCGCGCCCAGTCCTGCAGATCCTTCTGGTAGTACCGGGCCTTGGCCGGCACCGGCTTCGCCCGGTTCTCGTAGACGCTGGGATTCACGGCATTGAAGATGCCGCCGACTAGGATTGGCTTCCAGACCATCTCCACATCCGGGCGCTCGGCGATCCGCTGGATGCTCTCGAAGGCCAGGTAGGTCCAGGGGCTCGAGCAGTCGAAGAAGAACTCGATGGTGTGCATGGCGCGTCCGATCCGCCTCCTGTGGGTGGGCCTGGGAGCATAGTTGACACCCCAACCGGAAGCACGTTTGATGGCCCGATTCATTCGCTCCGGAGGGGAGGTCCGTCCGCATGAAATTCACCTGGTTCAATCTGATGCCCTGGCCCTATCTGCCAGACGACTTCCGCGAGAAGTATCGATCCGTCTGGGTAGACATCCCCTCCTCTCTCTACGATCCGGTGAAGGGTCACGAGCTCTACAACGTCTATCTGGATGAGCTCGAGTACGCGGAGACGCTAGGCTTCGACGGCATCGGCGTGAACGAGCATCACGCCAACGGCTACGGGCTCATGCCCTCGCCCAACATCATGGCTGCGACGCTGGCGCGGCGGACCTCGAAGTCGGCGCTCGTCGTGCTCGGCAACTCCATCGCGCTGTACAACCCGCCGATCCGGGTGGCGGAGGAGTTCGCCATGCTGGACGTGATCTCCGGCGGGCGGCTGCTGGCGGGCTTTCCCGTGGGCACCTCCATGGACACCAACTACTGTTACGGCCAGGTGCCGGCGCTCACCCGGGAGAAGTACCGGGAGGCCCACGACCTGATCATGCGCTGCTGGGCGGAGGAGGAGCCCTTCGCCTTCAATGGCCGCTACAACCAGCTCCGCTACGCCAACTGCTGGCCGAAGCCCATCCAGAAGAACCCTCCGATCTTCATACCCGGCGGCGGGTCCCTCGAGACCTACGACTTCTGTCTGGATTTCGACTACGTGTACTGCTATCTGAGTTTTTCCGGCTACCTGCGCGCCAAGCAGCTCATGGACGGCTACTGGCGGCGGGTGGAAGAACGCGGCAAGGATCCCTCCCCTTACCGCGCCGGCTTCGCGCAGACCATCGTCGTCGCCGAGACGGACGAGGAAGCCGAGCAGCAGTACCGCCAGCACATCGATTACTTCTACAACCGCTGCCTGCACGTCTATCCCGGCTTCGCGGATGCCCCCGGCTACCGGACCATCAAGACCATCCAGGCCAACGTGACCTCACAGATGACGAGGCAGGCCCTGGGTGACGTTTCCAGCATGAGCTGGCAGAAGCTGGTGGACGACGGCTACGTGATCGCCGGCTCCCCGGAGACGGTGGTGGAGAAGATGAAGGACCTGATCACGACACTCAGAGTCGGCAACATCTTCTGCCTGCTCCACGTCGGCGACATGCCCCAGGACAAGTGCATGCGCTCGACGAAGCTTTTCGCCGAGGAGGTGATGCCGAAGCTCAGAGACATGTGGCCGGACTATGCGAACGACGACCGCTTCTGGATCCATCCCATCACCCAGGCACCTCGCTCGGCCGCGGAGGCCATCGCATGAGCCTCGAATCGCGGATGATCGACGTCCCGGGTCCTGGCCGCAGGGCCGTCAGCATCGAGGTCTGGTCCGGCGGCAAGGGTCCTGATCTGTTGTTCCAGCATGGTGCGGGTGGGCTGCTGCCCGATGATCCGTTCCTGAACCGGCTCGCCGAGCACTACTCAGTGCACGCGCCGCTGCTCCCCGGCTACGGCAGCTCGGAGTCCGGCGATCACCTGCGGACCATGCTCGACTTCACCCTCCATGCCTGCGACGTCCGGGACGCGCTGGGGCTCGACTCGCCGCTGCTCGTCGGGCACTCCATGGGCGGCATGATCGCGGCCGAGATGGCCGCGGTGGCGCCCGATCGGGTCGACCGGCTGGTGCTGATCTGCCCAGCGGGCCTGTGGATCGACGAGTGTCCGGTGGTCGACCTCTTCGCCGCATTGCCCTTCGAGCTGCCCGAGCTGCTGCTGCACGATCCGGCGAAGCACGGCGCGCTCCTCTCCGCCGGCGGCGACTTCAACGATCCGGAGTTCCTCACCGATTTTCTGGTAGGCAATGCGCGCCGTCTCGGCTCCGCGGGCAAGCTGCTGTTTCCGGTGCCGGACCGCGGACTGGCCGATCGCCTGTACCGGATCAAGGCGCGCACCCGCATCGTCTGGGGCGAGAGCGACCGGCTTATCGAGAAGCGCTACGGTCCCGTCTTCGAGGCGGCCATTGCCAACGCCGATCTGACCGTGATTCCCGAAGCGGGCCACATGGTGCCCTACGAGCAGACGGACGCGGTGCTCGATGTGATCGCGAGCCTGCACAACTGACGGCCGCAAGGATGGTGGATCAGGCCAGGCTGGAGCGGTTCGCGGAGCTCATCGACCGGGCACGCAACATCGTCTTCTTCACCGGCGCCGGCATCAGCACGGAATCCGGCATTCCGGACTTCCGCAGCCAGGGCACGGGCATCTGGGAGAAGATGAAGCCCATCTACTTCGAGGAGTTTCTGCGCAGCGAGGATGCCCGTCTCGAGCAGTGGCGGCGCAAGTTTGCAGGCGACATGAAGATGGAGGGTGCGAAGCCCAACAAGGGGCATCTCGCCATCGCCAAGCTCGTGGAGATGGGCAAGTGCTCCGCAGTGATCACCCAGAACGTCGACAACCTCCACCAGAACGCCGGCGTGCCGGATGACCGGGTGATCGAGCTGCACGGCAATGCGAGCTACGCGGTGTGCCTGTCCTGCCGGCTGCGCTACGAGCTGGCGGATCTGAAGTTGCAGTTCGAGCGCCAGGCGAGGATCGACCCCTGCGCCCGCTGCGGCGGCATCATCAAGACGGCCACCATCTCCTTCGGTCAGGCGATGCCGGAAGACGCCATGCGGCGGGCCCACGCGGCGACGGAGGACTGTGATCTGATGATCGCCACCGGTTCCACGCTCATCGTCTATCCCGCCGCGGGCTTTCCGGAGTACGCCAAGCAGCTCGGTGCGAAGCTTGCCATCCTGAACCGGGAAGCCACACCGCTCGACCCGATCGCCGATATCGTGCTGCACGCGGAGATCGGCCCGACGCTCTCCTATCTGGTGGGCATCAACTAGCGGGTCGCCAGGATCAGCCGGTCCGCAAACCGCTCGATGTCCTTGAGCCCGCGGCAGACGTCCACCCGCAGGCAGAATGGCGCGTAGCGGCGCATGTCCGAATCCCCCTCGCCCCACTGATCCCGGTCCTCGGGATTCAGCCAAAACACCTGTTTGACGCGCTCCGATAGATGCCGGAACACATCGAGGCGCGGATCGAAGTGGTTGCTGCGCGCATCCCCCAGCACGATCAGCGTGCTGCGATGATCCAGATCCTGGTGCACCAGATCCCGGAAGTCGATGAACGCGGTGCCATAGTCGGTCGCGCCCCGCCCCCAGTCGAACATGGCTTCCTCCACCGCACGCTCAACCCCTTTCGCCCGGAACTGCGCGGTCACCTCGCCGCAGCGGTTGGAGAACGCGAAGGCGCGCACCTGCGGCAGCACGTCCGTGAGGCCGTGCAGGAAGAGCAGCAGGAAGCGGGCGATCCGGGCCACGGAGTTGGAGACGTCGCAGACGATATAGACGGCGGATTTCTCGATCCGGGTGCGTCGCCATTTGAGGTCGAACAGCGCGCCGTCGTAGGCCATGTTCTCCCGCAGGGTGTGCTTGAGATCCAGCACACCCCGCCGGGCCTTGCGGCGCCGTCGTCTGTGCTGGCGGGCAAGGCGATCGGCGAGCGTCGCCACCACCCGGTCCACCTCCCGGTAGTAGTCCGGCGGCAGCTGGTCCAGATTGCCGGCGAGCGCCGCCTCGATCAGCGCCCGCCTGCCGGTGGCATCCACGTTCAGCGCGTACTGATCGTCCACGTAGGTGCGCACCTGCTCCTGTACGTACTGGCGCAGATAGCGAAGCGCGGTGAGGTTGTCCGGCTGCACGGACTCCGTCCGGGTGAGGAGCGCTTCCAGCGCCTCCATGCCGAGCGATCGGGCGAGAAGACCAGCGTAGGCGCCCTTTTCCCGGAGGCTCTGGATGTCGGAGAGACCGGCCCGGTCCGCCTCGGTCTGCACCTTCCACCGCACCTCGTCCAGCTCGTTGCGAAGAATGGCCCGAACCACGCCGCTGAGCGTCGGGTTATCGGCCTGAGCGAGATCCTGGAGCAGCAACTCCGTTTCAACCCGCCGCAGAATGGCGCGCCTGGCCGGCTGCTGGAAGGCAAGCTGGTGGAAGAAGCGCTCAAAACAGGCGGCAAAACGCGCCTTCTCCTCGGCAGTCTTGGCGAGCGTGAGGGACAGCGCGTTCTCGAGCAGCTTCGGGTCGCGGATGCCGACCTTCTGGACCACCTCGAACCCGTCGAGGGTTTCCGCCGGCGACACCGGCAGCTCGGCACTTCTCAGCGCGTGGATGAATCGGGCCAGCGTCACCTGCATCCGTGGATTCTAAACCGCATCCCGCACTCCCGCTCGAACGGGCCTCGCTTGACGCGCGGGTGCCGCATCCAGAATCTTGACACATGGACCAGCACCCGCCGGACGTCTCCCGAACCCAGACGCTCACCCGCATCGTTCTGAATCTCGTGCCCGACTGGCGGGCGGACGAGGTTGGCGATTTCGAGTATCTGAGCGGCGGCTACAGCAACGAGAACTACCGCTTCCACCGCTCGGGCGAGGCGTTCGTGCTGCGGGTGCCGGAACGGGTCCGGCCCTTCGTGAATCGCACGCTGGAAGCTGCGTTTTATGGGGGTGATCATTCGGTCCGAACCGCCGAGCTGATCGCGCTGGATACCCGCTCCGGCTGCCTGATCACCCGCTTCGAACCTGGCCCCCTGCTCGCCGATGCGAAGGTCTCGGCATCCGAGATCGCTGCCTATCTGCGGAACCTCCACGACGCGCTGCCTTCCAGCGGCCGGACCTACGACCCCGTCAGGCTTGTGCGCGAGTACCTTGCCGCAGGTACTCCTCCCGACGCGATCCGGCGACTGGCAGACAGCCTGGAATGGCGGCCGGGGACCGTAGGTCCCTGCCACAACGATCTCAATCCCTGGAACGTGCTCGTGTCCGCTGCCGGACCCTGGGTCACCCTCGACTGGGAGTGGCACGGCGACAACGATCCCCTGTTCGACCTGGTGACCCTGCATCAGAGTCTGGGGCTGGACGGCGCATCGCTCGAAGATCTGAGCGCCGCCTACCTGGGACATCCGGGAGACCGAAAACGCCTGCAGGCGTGCCTGACCGCGTTCTGGCTCAGGGAATATGCCTGGGCGTTTGCCGAACACCTGCACGGCAATCCGCGCCCGGAGATCGAGGCGCAGATGTCGCTGGCAGCGACGCGCCTCAGCGCGCTTCAGTCCGCTACCAGCTCCGGATAGATCGTCCGCACGCCCGCCAGAAGCGACGCCCAGCGCGCTTCGCCTTCTCCCTCGACCACGGCATAGGGAAAGGGTCCGGCAGCCAGAAGCTGCTCGTAGCGCGAGTAGAGCCGCTCCCGGTCGTGGGGGTTCTCGCGCAGGGGGTCGTCGGACCAGGCCACGTCAGGCTTCAGCAGGAGATAACCGCGCTCGGAGCGATCTCCCAGCGCGACGTTCAGCTCCTGCGGCAGCGCCCCGAACTTCTCTTCCCACCAGACCTGGATGACGGTGAGGTCCGTGTCGCAGACGATGAGCTCGGCATCGGAGAGCAGCGCACTCTGCTCGGATTCCACCTGAGCCCGGGCGATGGCCCGCAGGTCCCGGGCATCGTAGCCCGTTCTACCCGCCAGATAGTCCCGGGCGGCTTCCGCCACCAGACGGCCGCCCAGCGCCTCCGCCAGACGGGACGCCAGTGTCGACTTGCCGGTGGACTCCGGTCCCGTCAGACAGAGGATGCGCCGATCGGCCGATTCGATCGCGCCTGCCGGATCATTGTGAGCTGCCATGCCCGCCAACCCAGAATCGCCATACCGAGATACACACCGTACAGAATGGCGTAGAAATGAATGTCTTTCAGGTAGTAGATCGCAGTTGCGATCACGTCCACCGCCAGCCAGACGATCCAGTTGTCAATGTACTTCCGTGCCGTCATCCACATGGCGGCGAAGCTCATGCAGGTGGTGGCGCTGTCCCAGTACGGAAAGGCGGCGTCCGTGCGGGTGGCAAAGAACCAGCCCATGGCGGCGATCGACGCCGCCGTCAACCCCGCGAGCACGAGAGCGGTGCCCAGCGGCGTGCGCGTGACCGGCAGCGTGTCCTGGCCCGCCTGCGCGCCCGGCAGCCGCGTACGGGTGCCGCCGTAGAGCCAGTAGTACCAGCCGTAGGCGTTCATCAGCACGTAGTAGCCGGAGAGCAGCACGTCGGCATAGAGGCGGGCCTTGAAGAATACGGCCACCGAAACCACCGAGTAGACGAGGCCGATGGGGAAGGTCCAGATGTTCTGGCGGATGAGCAGCCACACGCAGAGCAGTCCCGAGACGAGACCGGTGAACTCCACCCAGTCCATGGCGGACACCGCCTCGGCAAGCGACTGAAGAAACGAAGCGGGCTCCACGTGCGTGTCGAGGGCTCAGCAGCCTATGGTGCGTGGCACCTTATCGAGCCAGCGCCGGGGTGGCAACGCGTCTCAGGCGCGTTCCGCCGCGCTCTCCGGCTCAACCTCGGCGCCCGGGAAGGGCACGCCCGGTCGGAGCACCTCATAGTCCAGGTCGAACGGCACCAGGTCCTCGAGGGTCAGGCCCAGGCGCTCCATCAAGCCATCATCCATGGGAACGAATACTTTCATGTCGATACTCGAAGTCATCCATCTATCGAGCACCTGTCGCGCCGCTCACTGAGTGCGAGTGCGGTGCGTGCTTGGAGGGAAGCAGGTGCCACCGTCCCCATTCAGGGGCGTCCCATTACAGCCATCCAGGCTGCAACACGCATGAACGAATACTGGAACAAGTCGGTGTCATGATGGAGAAAGGCTGCAGTCGGAAACGTGCAGGGTTCACAATCGGCGCCTGCGCTGTTGTGTAGCACGCGAACGCCTTGCGGCGTGCGTGCGCTGCTATGCAGCGCCAAGCCGTTTCAGGCTAGAATCGCGCCCACCGGGCCAGTTTGAGCCACTGCGAAAAAGTCGGGATAAGCTACTGATGGCTAAGAGAATTGCGATTGTCGAGGACGACCCGGACCAGCGCGCGAACTACCGGGACGCGATCACCAAGAAAGGTTACCAGGTGGACGCCTATGGCAGCCGGGACGAGGCCCTGGCCGGCTTCGAGGCGAGCCTCCCGGATCTGGTGATCCTGGACATCATTCTCGGCGAAGAGGTGGACGGCGGCTTTCAGCTCTGCCGAGATCTGCTGGCGCGGGCGCCGAGTCTGCCCGTGATCTTCCTAACCGAGCGCATCGACGAGATCGACAAGATCTCGGGCCTGCGTCTCGGCGCCTGGGACTACCTGCCGAAGCCCATCAGCCTGGACTACCTGGCGGAACGCATCTCCAGCCTGCTAAGGATCAACGAGTTCCGGGAAGAGCAGGATCAGAACGAGTCCCCCACCGCCAAGAAGATCGGCGATCTGACCCTGGACCAGGACGCCCTGCTCGCCTCCTGGAAAGGCCAGCGCATTGATCTGTCCGGCACCGAGTTCCGCATGCTGGCGAAGCTCGTCCGCCAGCCGGGGCACGCCGTGAGCTACGAGACGCTGATGAACGCCACCATGCAGTCGCTGGTCACGAACAACACCATCAACACGCACATGCGCAACATCCGCAAGAAGTTCGAGAAGATCGACCCGGACTTCGGCGCCATCAAGAGCGAATACGGCTTCGGCTACCGCTGGTCGGACTGACGCCTCTCTGAGCGGTACGACAACGGCGTGAAGTTCTTCAAGTCCATCCGCGGTCCCCGGCTCGGCACCAAGCTGATGCTGCTGGGCCTCACCCTGCTCGTCGTCCCGCTGTTCGGCTACCGGCAGCTGGTGGAGATGGAGCGACTGCTGATCCAGGGTCAGTCCCACGCCCAGCTCCTCACCGCGGAGGGCATCTCGACCCTGTTCAACGGCCGTGAGGATCTCTTCAACGACCTGCCGGTGACGGTGGAGAATTTCGAATCCCTATATGCCCATCCCCTGCAGAATCCGGTGCGGCTGGACGGCGATCCCTCCGACTGGGGCGAGGAGCTGAAAGGCAAGCTGCTGCCGTTCGGCTCCGAGGCGACGAACGCGGACGGCAACTTCCGGCTGCTGCTCGGCGAACGCGGCGGCCAGCTCTACGTGTACATGGACATCCGCGACGGCAACGCCGTTTACCGGGACCCGGAGTACCTGCGGCTGGACAACGCCGATCACGTGCGCCTGGACTTCATCCGTGCCAACGGCGAGGACGGCCGCATCACCGTGACCTTCCCCGGCGACGGGGTGACCACCGCCTATGCCATGGACGCGGACTGGCGCTTCGCGGCGGAAGGGGCCGCCATGCAGAACGTGATGGGCTATCTCAAGCCCAAGGCGGACGGCTACCAGGTCGAGTTCCGGCTGCCGCTGTCGCTGCTCGGGTCTTCCCGCTATTTCGGCATCAGCTTCGTCGACGTGGACAACCCGGATACCCGGGCCATCGTGCGCACCACCCAGACGCTGCCGACGGCGGGCAAGGAGAGCTTCAACCTGGTGGTGCTGCGCTCCCCGGAGCTGCTCAACATCATTCAGGGGCTCGGTTACTCTGGCGCGCGCATTCTCGTGATCGATTCGGAAAAGCGGGTGCGGGCGGAAACCGGCACCAGCCTCACCGTGGTCGGCAACCTGGACCCCGGCGGCTGGGTGGGTTTCATCCGCGACGTGTTCGACGCGGTGCGCCCGGCCATCCACTACCTCACGACCTTCGAGGAGTGGCAGCCGGACGCGGGGGTGACCGCTGCCTCCGAGGCGGCCGTCGATGCCGCGATCACGGCCTCGCTGGCCGGCGATCCCATCACGCTGCGTCGACGCCTGTCGGAGACGAGCGAGGTGATCATGGCTGCGCACCCCATCGTCTCCAAGACTGCTGTGATCGGCACGGTGATCGTGGAGCAGAACATCGACGAGATCCTTTCCTTCCAGCGCTCGGCCCTGGAGCAGGTGGTGCTCCTCTCCGTGGTGAGCCTGTTCGTGGTGTTCATCGCCCTGGTGGCCTTCGCCGGGCGGCTCGCGTGGCGGATCCGCAACCTGCGCCGGGAGGCCTCGGAGGCCATCGACGAGTACGGGCGTCTGCGCACCAGCTTTCTGGAGAGCGAAATGTTCGCGGGCGACGAGATCGGCGACCTGGCCCGCAGCGTCTCGAACATGCTCTCGAAGCTCCACCAGCACAACACGTTCCTCGAGAGCATGCCGCGCACGCTGCGCCACGAGATCAACAACCCGCTGAACACCCTGTCCACGTCGCTGCACAACCTGGCGGAGGAAAATCCCGACGTCCGGGAGAGCAAGTATCTGGAGAGCGCCCGACGCGGGGTGACCCGGATCGGCTCCATCGTCCAGAACCTGGCGGACGCGGCCAACCTGGAGGACGCGCTGGAAGCCGAGGACATGGAGGTCATCGACCTCGACCAGCTCCTGCAGAGCTACGTGGCGAACTGCAGCGTCGCCCATCCCGACTGCCAGTTCGTGTACCGCGGCCCCGGCCGGCCGGTGCTCGCGGAGGTGTCCGACTTCCGCATCGAGCAGATGATGGACAAGATCATCGACAACGCCATCGACTTCCACAGGAGCGACAGCCCGATCCGCGTCCAGCTCGACGTCCACCGGTCGATGCTGCAGATCATCGTCGCCAATCGGGGGCCGACCCTGCCGCAGAATGCCGAAGGCAGCCTGTTCGATTCCATGGTGAGCCACCGCGGACCGCAGAACCGGCTGCACTTCGGGCTCGGGCTCTACGTGGTGCGGATCATCGCCGAGGCCCACGGCGGCTTCGTCCGCGCCATGAACCTGGCCGACGGCTCCGGGGTTGCCATCATGGTGCAGCTGCCACGTGTCCAGGCGGAGATCCATTCCGGCACCACGGAGCGCATCGTCCCCGACCTGCGCGCAAGCTAGAGAGGACCTGATTCACGCATGACACCCGCCGTTACACCCGTTCGCGACTACTTCATGAGCCTGCAGGACCGCATCGTCGACGCGCTGGAGGCGCTCGACGGCTCGGCGGCTTTCCGCCGCGAGGAAATCCCGGGGCCCGGCGGCGCGCTCAGTCGCCCACGCGTGCTCGAAGGGGGCGCGCGCATCGAGAAGGCGGCCGTGCAGTTCACCCACAGCCTCGGCGCGTCGCTGCCGCCGGCCGCCACCGAACGCAACCCGCAGCTCGCCGGCCACGGCTTTCAGGCCACCGCGATCTCGCTGATCGTGCATCCCGTGAACCCTTACGTGCCCACCACCCACGCCAATCTGCGCTTCTTCCTGGTGGAGGCGGACGAGCCGGTGTGGTACTTCGGCGGTGGGTTCGATCTCACCCCCTACTACGGCTTCGAGGAGGACTGCGTCCACTGGCACCAGCAGGCGAGCGCCGCCACCGGCGGGCACTATGCCGAGCTCAAGCGCGCCTGCGACGAGTATTTCTACCTCGGCCACCGCCAGGAATGCCGCGGTATCGGCGGTGTGTTCTTCGACGACTGGACCGCAGGCGGGTTCGAGGCGGCGTTTGCGTTCACCCGGTCCGTGGGCGACCACTTCCTGCCCGGCTACGAGCCGATCTTCGCTAGGCGGATGGACACCCCGTACGGCGAGCGGGAGCGGAACTGGCAGCTCTACCGGCGGGGCCGCTACGCGGAGTTCAACCTCGCCATCGACCGGGGCACGAAGTACGGGCTGCAGAGCGGCCGGCGGGTGGAGTCGGTGCTGGCCTCACTGCCGCCGCTGGTGGTGTGGAAATACGACTACCACCCCGAGCCCGGCACGCCCGAGGCGGCCCTGCTCACGGATTTCCTGCCGCCGAAAGACTGGCTCTGAGCGCTCGCTGTCTGCGGCAGGCCGTGCGCTTCAGCGGGCGCGGGTGTAGACGGAATCCAGCGAAATGCCATCGCTCGCGGCGAGGGCGCCGCGCTTCACCAGGTACTCGATGGCCGCGAGCGTCGAGCGGCCGGCCGCCGGATAGAGGTACTCGGGCGTGTCCCGGTACATCATGGGCACCATCTCACCGATCAGACCCACGCCCTGGTCGACGCACTCCATGATCTGAGCTTCCCGCTCCCTGCGGTGCTCGATGAAGGCCTTCACGTGGGCGTGGGGCTCGGGGATGCAGGGCCCGTGGGTGGGCCAGTACACCCGGTCGTTGCGTTCCAGCAGCAGCTCGAGGCTCACCATGTAGGCCATCATGTCGCCGTCCGGCGGCGAGATGATGCTGGTGGACCAGCCCATCACGTGATCGCCGGTGAACAGCGCCTGCGATTCGCGGAGCGCGAAGCACATGTGGTTGGAGGTGTGGCCGGGGGTGTACACGCACTCCACGGACCAGTCGCCACCCTCGATCACGTCGCCATGGCTCACCAGCACGTCCGGGCGGAAGTCCATGTCGCCGCCCTCTTCCACCGGCACACCCTCCTCGAGCTTGCCGGCGCCATGGGGGCCGAAGGCATAGGTGGGCGCATCGACGTGGTCTTTCAGCAGGGCGCAGCCGGGCGAGTGGTCCATGTGGGTGTGGGTGACCAGGACGTGGCTGATGGTTTCGCCTTCCACGGCATCCAGCAGCGCCTGGATGTGCGCAGGATCCGCGGGGCCGGGATCGATCACGGCCACGTTGCCGGTGCCGAGGATGTAGGTGCCCGTGCCATAGAGGGTGAACGGGCTGGGGTTGTTGGCGATGACCCGGCGGATGCCGGGTTCCACCTCTTCTACGGTGCCGTATTCGAATTCCAGTTCTCTTCGAAACGGTATCTTTACACCCACGTTCGGTTACCTTGCCTCTCGAGTGAAGCCGAAGGATAAGCAGTCACCTCTGAGGGAACAACCTTGCGTCGGTGGGTCCTGGTTCGGGTCGGATCGGTGTTCCGCTCGGAGGCGGGCATGGGTTTTTCTGCACTCGCGCGCGCGTGAAAACGCGCGCGGACGCTCCGCGGTGCCCTCGCGAAGAAAAGTTGCCTCGCTGCGCGAGTCAATTTTCGTCGCTCGGCTTCGCTTACACGTTCCGAAAAACCCATGCCCGCCTCCGCGCTGAGCGCGATCGGGCCGTCTCGGATCACGGTGCGTCTGGTGGTCGGAGGTGCTTCCGTGTTTCGGAGTTTTCGCTCGACGTGACTGTTAGAAGCCGGTGTTGAACGGCTAGAGCAGCCAGATCAGGGCGATGGCGATCAGCAGGGAGCCGCCCAGCAGTGCCCACTGCAGCTTGCCGAGCAGGGAGTGCTCGGCCCGGTGTGCCGGCACGTCTTTGAACACGAGGCTCACGCGGCCGATGCGCAGGACGTCGCCGTCGACGAGCTCGGAGTTCTGGATCTGCTGGCCGTTCACCCGGGTACCGTTGGTGGCCATCAGGTTGGCGACCGTGGTGGTTTCGGGGCGGACCACGATCTCTGCGTGCCGCGCGGACACCGTGGGATCGCGGATCACCACGTCGCAGCCCTCATCGCGGCCGATGACCGTGGTGCCGATCCGGGTGCGGAAGGTGTAGCCGCTGATGGGATCGCTCACCCCCAGCAGAAAGGCGCCGGTCTCGCTGCTGTCCGGAATCACCAGCGGCGCCTCGGTCTGCGGATCGCTCAGGCTGAACTCGGTGGTCTCGTAACTGCCGGCTGGAACCTCCCGGATCAGCTCCACCTGGGTCAGGCTAGCCGGCTGGCGCACGGGGGTCAGATCCTGGCCCTTGCCGACGAGTTGAAAGCGCAGGTCGTCGAAGCTGACCTCGTCGCCGTGATAGAGCCGACAGCCGCCCGCCAGGCGCTGACCATTGACGAACGTGCCGTTGGCGGAGCGTAGATCGCGCAGCCAGACGACCCCGTCCTGGAGCAGGAACTGGGCATGCCGGCGCGAGATGTGATCGTCCAGCAGCAGAATCTCGTTGTCGTCGCCGCGCCCGACCCCTAGCGTGCCGGTGACCTTGTAGATGGACTCGTCCCGGTCCGCGTGCAGCCACCACTCGCTGGCCTGAGGCGGTCCCAGCCGCCGGGCACCGAGCCGGATCTCGCTGACGCCCACCGTCAGAACGTCGCCGGCCACCAGGTCCACCGGGTCCGCCAGATCCTGGCCGTTGAGGATGAGGCTCGCCTCGCCCAGCGGGTACACCCGGGCACCCCGATCCGTGGGCTCCACACGCAGGTGAAAGTCGAGCACGTCCTCGCCGGCGACCATCAGGTCGTTGTCGAGCTGACGGCCGATCGTCATGCTGCCCTCGAGGGGAATCTCCTCGTCATCCAGCGTTAAAAAAAACGCTAAATCAGTAGGATGCGGCATTATTGTTATCTTGATTCCAGGTGGCGCGTAGGGCCCGCCAGGCGGTCACGTCCGGCGTCACCGTGAGCGCCAGCTCCAGATACTGGCGGGCTTCGGCCACCATGCCCACTTCGTAGGCCTCCTGGGCCACCGTCGCCAGACGCTCGGCCGCCCGGGTGAGCATGGCTTCGGCCTGCTCGTTCCCCGGGTCCAGCCGCTGAACCTCGCGCAGCACCGCCACCGCGTTATCTGCCTGCGGCGTGGTGATGTAGCCCTGGGCCAGCAGCAGCCCTGCCCGTTCGAGGCTCGACTGGATGCTCGCCAGGCGCGAGACCTCCGCATCTACCCGGGACTTCACCTGCGCCAGGGTGTCCGGGTCAAGGCCCACGGCACCGGCCCGGTCGAGCAGCCCCTGAGCACCTTCCACGTCCCGGGCGACGACGAGCTGGGTCGCCCGGGTCACCACCTGGGAAGCCACCTCGTTCAGGCCCTGGAGGGCCACGACGTTGTCCGGGTCTGCGGCGAGCACCCGGTGATAGATCTCCGCAGCGTTCTCACCGGGCGGATTGATGAGCGTCCCGGCGGCGCGCAGCTCGCCCGCACGCTGGAGCATCAGCGCGATCTCCTCCTGCAGCGTGGTCGCCTGACGGATGCTGTCGCGCACGTCGTCGAGAAGCGGCAGGGTCGCGTTGGCGGCGCTGGCCCGGTCGAGAAAGCTGAGCGCGTTCTCCACGTCGCCGTTCTTCGCGGCCTGCGTCGCGAGCCCGGCGTAGTACTCGGCAATGGTGTTGAGCTCCGCCTGCGCCACCGGATGGCCCGGCGCCAGGCGCAGCACCTCACGGTACGACTGAATGGCTGCAGTGGCGGATGGAATGTCGGAGATGCCGTGGCTGCGCAGCAGCGCCTGGGTGCTGGTGAGCAGGTTGTCCGCCCGGCGCCGGTCGGCGAGCGCGGTGCTGAGCGACCCGAGCTCCGGATCCTTCGGAAAGGCGCTGTTGAGCTCGGCGAGCTTGGTCTCCGCCTGCGCCAGATCGCCCTGGCTGAGCGCCGTGCTCACCGCCTGCCGCCACTGGCTGGCGAGCCCCGCGATGGCGCCTTTGGCGCCGGCGTGGTCCGGGTCCAGGTCCAGAACGCGACGATAGGCGGCCACCACCGCCGTGAGGCCCTGATTGGGGTCCTGATGCAGCGACTGGGCGCTGGTCCAGGCGTTCTGCACCAGCGGGTCCTCGATGACCCCGGCGATGGTGAGTGCACGCATGGTCCACGGTGGCCGCTCGACGAACAGATACAACCCGCTCGCCGCGGTGGCGACGACGAGCAGCAGCCCCAGTAGTGCCCGCCGGCGGCGCCGCTGCAGACGCTCGCTGCTGCGCTCGAGACGACCCGGATCGCGAGCGGTGGTGAGCAGATCGTTGCCCACGGCACGCACTTCCTGGGTGCTGACCGCCTGGGCGCGAATGGTGGCATTGGGCAGCTCGGCCTCCGTCTGCACAGCGTCCAGCGCCTCGATCAGCTCGGCGCCGTTCTGGAAACGCTGGTCCGGCTTCTTGGCCAGGCACTTGTCGATGACGCCCTGAAACGCCCGCAGGTAGTTGGGCAGCCGCGGAATGGGCTCCTGCAGATGCTTGATGCCGACGCTGACCGCGGTGTCCGCCTTGTAGGGCACGTCTCCGGTGAGCATCCGATAGAGCACCACGCCGAGGCTGTAGATGTCCGAGCGGCCGTCGAGCTCCTTGCCGCTGGCCTGCTCCGGAGACATGTACTGCGGCGTGCCGACGACGGTGCCGGCCTGGGTCAGGGTCGGATTGGAATCCGAGAACCGGGCGATGCCGAAGTCGGTGAGCACCGCGCTGCCGTCCTCGCGAAAGAGGATGTTTTCCGGCTTGATGTCGCGATGGACGAAGCCCTTGCTGTGCGCGTAGTCGAGCGCCCGGCACATGTCCTTGATGACACCCACAAGCTCGGTGAGCCGGATGCCGCGCTCGAGACGCTGGTTCAGGTCGCCGCCGCGGATGTACTCGAGCACCAGATAGAGATGGCTCTCGTAGGCGCCCACGTCGTAGACCTGAACGATGTTGGGGTGTGTGAGCCGGGCATTGATGCGCGACTCGCGGATGAACCGCTCGCGGAAACGGGTGTCGCGGTTGAGATCGCCGGTGACCACCTTCAGTGCCACCAGACGGCCGAACTTGCGCTGGACGGCCAGGTAGACCCGCGCCATGCCGCCGCGGCCGAGCTCCTTCTCGATCTGGAAGCCGGGGATGTCCACGAACGTCGGATCGGCGACCGACGACATCAGCCCTGCTCCAGCACGAGGCGCTGAACCTCACCGGAGATCCGCTTGCCGAGCACGTAGCGGCCGTTCTCGATGATCTCCCGGCCGTCGATCCGGGCGGCGAGCCCGGTGCCGTGCGCGAGGCCGTTGACGCAGGTGTCCGCTTCGAACATCCAGGGCGAGCCGTCGATCTCGAGCCGGCATCTCGGCACGCTGGCCAGCGGTTGGGTCACCTGCAGCTCGCCGTCCGTCCAGTGCTGCAGGTCGAGCTGGTTGTCCGGCCGCTGCTTCACCACGTAACCGTGCATCTTGTCCGCGGCGAACTGGCCGCGATAGACGGTGCCGTCCCGCGAGCGGAACACACCGAGCCCAGAGCGCTCGTCCTGGGCGAACATGCCGTCGTAGCGGTTGCCGTTCGGCCAGGTGAAGGTGCCGCGGCCGGACTTCATGCCGCCGGAGAAGGTGCCCTCGAAGGTGCGCCCGTCTGGCCACTCGAAAACGCCATGACCCTCGAGCACGCCGTCCACGAACTCGCCGCGGTACACCTCCCCCGTATGCCAGGTGAACTGCCCTTCCCCCGTGCGCCGGCCGTCCTGAAAGCTGCCCTCGTAGACGTCCTTGTTGGCCCAGGTGAGCGTGCCCTGGCCATGCATCTGGTTGTCCAGGAACTCACCTTCGTAGCGATTGCCGTTGGGCCAGGTCAGCACCCCGTGACCCTCGCGACGGTCCTCGACGAAACCGCCGACGTAGCTGCGCTGGTCCGGCCAGGTGTACACACCCTGGCCGTGCATGCGGTTGCTGAGGAACTCACCCACGTAGCGGTGACCGTCGGCCCAGGTATAGGTGCCCTGGCCGGTGCGCATGTCGCCGACGATGTCGCCCTCATAGACGTCGCCGTTGGGAAGCTCGATCCGCCGCTCCGCCGCCTGAGCGTTCGGTCCCAGAGCGAGCAGGCAGAGCGGTAAGAAGAAGGCGGCAAAACTCAGGACGAGCGAAGCCCGCACGCCCGGCCAACCGGTGCGCGGAATTCGTTCAGGACCACGCCGGAGCGAACGGCGCCCGCGTTGCCGCAGCGGATACAACTTCAGTAGACTCCACGCTCTTCCGCCTAACTTGGTCATATTGAATCACTTTTTGTTCTTCGGGTCCTGCGTCGGGATCGGGGCCGTGAGCGGCTTTCTGGGCGGGCTGCTGGGTATCGGCGGCGGCGTGGTGATCGTGCCCACCCTGATCGTGCTGTTCGATCTGGCGGGACTCTTCGATACCCACGCGGCGACGGCGGTGGCCGTGGCCACGTCGCTGGCCTGCATCGTCTTCACCTCGCTGTCTGCCGCGATCACCCAGATCCGCGCCGCCATGGTGGACTGGTCGGTGGTCCGCCGCTGGGCGGCCTTTCTCATACTGGGCAGTTTTCTGTCCGGTTCCTTTGCCGCGCTGCTGCCGACCCTCCTGTTCCGGGGCTTCATCGGCGCCTTTCTGCTGTTCGTGGCCTTCGTGATGCTCACGAGCTGGAAGCCCTCCGCCCACCGCCACCAGCCGGGCCCGGCGCTATCCGCCCTGCTCGGCACCGGTGGCGGGCTGGTCTCCGGCATCGCGGGCATCGGCGGCGGCAATGTGATCGTGCCGACCCTCGTCTATTTCAACACCCCCGTCCACCGGGCCACCGCGACCTCCAGCACCCTGGGCGTGCCCATCGCGCTGGCCGGCGCGCTCGGCTACATCGTCTCCGGGTTCGGCAGCGAGCCGGGTTCGTGGATGCTCGGCTGGGTGTACCTGCCCGCGTTTGTCGCCATCATGTCTGCGTCGATTCTCTTTGCGCCAGTGGGGGTGAAGGTGGCGCATCGGGTGGCGCCGTTGCCGCTGCGGCGGACGTTCGGGGTGTTGCTCGTGGTTGTGTCAGCACGCATGTTGTACTCGGCGGTGAGTGCGTAGACTTTTTTAGGCTTGGATTTGTTCGAGGGTGTTTCGCGCCCGGTGCGGTAGCGGTTTTCTGCGCCTCGGGCGGCCGCTCCGCGGTGCCCTCGCTTTGAAAAGTTGCCTCGCTAAAGCGAGTCAATTTACGCCGCTCGGCCGCCCTTACACGGCGCTGAAAACCGCTACCGCACCGACCGCTAAGCGGGCTCGGACAATGACGACTGTCGATGTCTTCACACTCACTGGGGTTCGGTGTTCTGCAACGACGAGCATTGCCCCGGACGTCGAGCGCTACGTCGGTTCGTGGGATCCCTCTCGACCGGAACCTTCGAATTCACTGGGTGCTCCAGACACGCCCATCACGTCACGTGCTTCGGTGATATAGAGCGCGCTTAGCGGCGGGTCGGGCAGGTGTTTTGCGGAACGTGTAAGCGAAGCCGAGCGTCGGAAATTGACCCGCGTCAGCGGGGCAACTTTCCAGAGCGAGGGCACCGCGGAGCGGCTGAGCGAGTGCAGTCAAAACACCTGCCCGACCCACCGCGAAACACCCTATCGACCACTCACCAACCTACGACAGGTGACGTAACTGAATCGCGTCCGAGTTGAATTCAGCAAGCACGTCCGAGATGACGATCACCTTGTCACCGGCCTGAAACCCTTCCCGTTCCTTGAGAATCGCCAGCGCCCGCTGCAGCGTCTTCTCCGGCTGTGAGGAGAACTCCATCCGGTAGGGGAAGACGGCTCGGTTCAGCACCAGCCGCCGCCGGGTCTGGGAGTGGTTGGTGAACGCGTAGATCGGCACGGAGTGCGGTCGGGCGCTGGTGACCAGGTCTGCCGTGATGCCACGCCGGGTGATCACCACGATGCCCTTGGCGCGGATGTCCTCGGCGAGCTGCACGGCGTTGATGGCGATGTGCTGCTTGTCGGTGTCGGAGACCAGATCCGCTTCGTAGCCGAGACCCGGCCAGTGCTCGGTGTGCCGGGCTATGGCGTCGAGCTGCTCGACACAGCGCACGGGATAGCGGCCGATGCTGGTCTCGCCCGAGAGCATCACCGCGTCCACACCTTCGTAGATGGCGTTGGCCACGTCCGTGACCTCCGCCCGGGTCGGGATGGGGTTCTCGATCATGGACTCGAGCAGGTGGGTGGCAACGATGGAGCGTTTACCGCCCTGTGCGGCGGAATGGACGATGCGCCGCTGGATGTTCGGCAGGTCGGCGATGTTGGTCTCGATGCCGAGATCGCCCCGGGCCACCATCACGCCGTCCGCCGCGGCGACGATCTCGTGGATGTTCCTGACCCCTTCCTGATCCTCGATCTTCGCGATCACCTTCACGTTCTTTGCCTTCGCGCCCATGAACTCCCGGAGCTCGGTCACGTCATCGGGCGTGCGCACGAACGACAGGGCTATGAAGTCGACGTCGTTGTCGAGCCCGAACTGGATGTCGCGGCGGTCCTTCTGGGTGATGGCCGGCAGGTTGATGCGCACCCCGGGCAGGTTCACGTGGCGGCGGCTGCCGAGCGTGCCGCCGTCGAGCACCCGGCACACCAGCTGGTCGCCATGCTTCTCCAGCACCTCGAAGTTGATCAGCCCATTGTCCACCGTCATGCGGTTGCCGACCTGCAGCACGTCGATCAGCTCCTGGTAGTTGACGTGGATGGAGGTACGTTCGACGTCACCGGGGCGCACGCTCACGGTGACCACATCCCCCGTCTTCAGGTCCATGGGCTCGTTGATCTCGCCCGTGCGGATCTCCGGTCCCTGGGTGTCGAGCAGCAGGGCCACCGGATAGGCAAGCTTGCGGTTGAGCGTGCGGATCCAGTTGATCACTTTCTGGGCGCTGTCGTGATCCGCGTGCGACATGTTCAGCCGGACCACGTTCATGCCGGCGAGCGCAAGGGCCTCGAGGGTCTCGTAATCCGAGGTGGCCGGTCCGACGGTGCAGATGATTTTCGTCCGACGGACGGGGGATTGGGTGCTCATGGTGCGCGCAGTCTAGCAGCCTGTTGGGGTAATCTCGAAAGCTCAGCACGCCATACGGAGTCTGTGGCAAGGCGCGCTCCGCCGGCAATGTCGCCAACCTTGCCTAGGAGCGCAACGAAGCCCACAGGCTCCGTATGACGTGCCCA
Source organism: Pseudomonadales bacterium (assembly GCA_050185825.1). Taxonomy (GTDB): domain Bacteria; phylum Pseudomonadota; class Gammaproteobacteria; order Pseudomonadales; family Azotimanducaceae; genus SZUA-309. Next base: position 270,325 of record JBFWZA010000005.1, read on the forward strand.
AAGGGAGGTTCTGGCGCGCACGCTGCCGGCGTTGGACCTCTTGGCAAGGTTGGCGACATTGCCGGCGAGGGGCCGAATCGAAGATTCGGCTAAGCGCAATCTACGATTGCGCCTCACGCCCTTGGCAGCCCGCGCGCCAGAGCCTCTGAGGTGTCGAGATTAACCCAACAGGCTGCCAGGCAACTCGGTCGTGGCTTGCCAGAAGCGTGCAAGGTGGGCGCGGACGTCCGCCGCCCGCACGGCCACGGGCTGCCAGTGTCCCGGGAAGAACCGCCGGAAGCCCGGCTGCCGGAACCGGTCGTCCACCAGGCAGAGGATGCCCCGGTCCGTCGGGCTGCGCAGCAGACGGCCCGCCATCTGCAGCACCTTGGTCATGGCCGGCTGCTGGAAGGCGACCGTGTTCCCGCCCCCCTCGCCCAGCCTGGCCTCGAAGTAGCGTTCGAGCTCGGTGCGCAGCACGCTGGTCGGCGGCAGCCCTACCCCGGCGCAGATCACCCCGGACAGCGGCGCATGGCTGAAATCCACCGATTCCGCGAACACCCCGCCCAGCACGATCAGCCCGAGGTGGGTCCGGCCGTTCTCGGCGAAACCGGCCAGGAAGCGTTCCCGCTGCGCATCGTCCATGCCCGGATGCTGCACGGCCAGGGAGAGCCGTGGGTGACGCCCGGTCAGCGCCTGCGCGAGCAGATCCAGATACTCGAACGACGGCACTGCCACCAGGTAATTGCCGGCCCTGGCAGCACAGACGTCCGCCACCAGATCGGCCAGCGCCGGCAGCGACCGCTGCCGCTGCCGGTAGTAAACAGGCACGTCCGTGACCACCAGCGTCGAAAGCTGTTCGGTGGTGAACGGGCTCTCCAGGCGCTCGGCGGGGCCATCGGGCGTGCCGTGCAGCGTCTGGTAGAGCGACAGCGGCGACACCGTGCCGGAAAAGCGCACATGACCCGCAAAGCCTGCGAAGAGGCTGGCCAGGTACGGCCCGGGATCCAGACAGGCGAGCTTCAGCGTCACCGCCTTACGGCTCCCCCGCGCTGGCGGGATCCGAAGCAGATGCACGAATGCCTGCTCGCTGCCTGGCAGGCTCGTCCACGCGGTGGATCGTGCCCAGCGTGAGACGGTGAACAGCAGCGCCCGGGTGTCCGGATAGGCGTCGAGGTCCAGGGTCTCGTCCGCCAGAACGTCGAGGACCCGTTCCAGGGTTCCGGGGAGGCTGTCCGGCGGGGGGATGACGCCTTCCGCCTCCGGCGCGGATGCCAGGTCGTCGGCGTGCGCCCGGTGCAAGGCGAGCATTGCCCGGTCGAGCGCCTTCAGCCGCCGGACCACCGCCGGCGGCGGCGACTCGCGAAGCGCCTTCAGGATTACGCCGCGATCGAGCTCGAGGGACAGCATGGCGCGCGCCCGCTCGGCGAGCTGGTGGCTCTCGTCGACGAGCAGACCCATCTGCGCGTCCTCTGCGAATCGCTGCAGGCGCACCACCGGATCGAGCAGGTAGTTGTAGTCGCCGACCACCACGTCCGCCCAGAGGGCCGCATCGAGCGACAGTTCGAAGGGACAGACGCTGTGCGCTTGCGCCACGTCCCGCACCGCGCCGTGATCCATCGTTCCCCGGTCGAGCAGCTCGCGAACCGCGCCGTGAATCCGGTCGTAGTACCCGAGCTGGTAGGGGCAGGTCTCGTCGCACGGCATACCCGCGACCGGGCAGGCTTTCTCCTTGGCCACGAGCTCCACCACGCGGATGCGCTTCCCCTCCTCCGCCACGTCGCGGCAGGCTTTCATGGCCGCCAGCGCGCCGGTGCCGCGGCTGGTGAGGTAGAACAGGCGCCGCACGTGGCCCGCCGCCAGCGCCTTGAGCGCCGGGTAGATCACGCCCATGGTCTTGCCGCTGCCGGTGGGCGCCTCCAGCAGCAGGTGCTCGCGCTCGGCGAATGCCCGGAAAACCCGCCTCGCCAGCGCGCGCTGATGCGGGCGGAAGCCGCCGTAGGGAAATTCACGGGCGCTCAGCCACCGGTCGCGGCCCGTGCCGTAGGCGGTCTCGACGTCCAGCCAGCGAACGTACTGCTCCACGGTTTCCTCGAGGAAAGCCGTCAGCTTGGCGGCGTCCACGACCTTGTCGAACGGGGTTTCCTCTGCACGCAGCGGATGGCAGTACAGCAGCCGCAGCCGCCAGTGCGGCACCTCGGCATGGTCTTTCGCGAGCAGGGCTGCGTAGAGCATGACCTGTGCCCAGTGGGCGGAGCCCAGCAGTCGCTCGGCATCCTGCGGATCTGCGCGGGTGGTCTTGATCTCCTCCACCAGTGGTGGCGAGGCATCGAGATCGCAGCCGTCGAGGCGGCCGGAGATAGAGAGCTCGATTTCAGCGATGGAAAACGAACACGCAACCGCTCGCTCCCGCTGATAACTCTCGGGGCGCCCGCGCTGGGCCCGCTTCTGCGCGGCGATGCCCTGCTCCCCGGTTACCCGCCCGCCGAGCGACGGGTAGAGATCGCCACGGCGATGCACGAACTCGGCGAGGGTCTTGATGGAAACAGGTATCAGCATGCCCGGAACTTGAGCACCCGCGCCGGCTGACCCAGCGTCGCCAGCGTGTCCAGCCACACCCGCTGGCCGGGCTGAAGCGCGTCCGTCGGCCCCTTCACCTCCACGAACTCGTAGCGGCCGGGACCGTGAAGCACGGTCAGATCCGGAAAGCCGGTGCGGGTGCGATACGGCCGGCGGATGACGTGACAGGCCAGCGCCAGCAGAGCGTCGGCTGGTATGTTACGAATCACGGCCTGAAGCACCGTCTGGTCGAGATGCCGCCAGGAAACCAGCCGGTTGGCGATGCCGCACTTTTCGCGGTGGGTGCGCTCGAGAGCTGCCGGCAAGGCGCCCGGCTCGCTGAGCTCCGCCGTTCTCGAACGGATAGCGGCCGACCGGGTGTCGGCGAAGTCCGGCCAGAACAGATCCAGCGGTGCGCTCTGGAAGTGATTGGTGAACGCCCCCGGCAGGTCGGCGAAGATCACGTCCCAGAAGGCGAGCCCGGCGATGCCGAGCGGCAGCGCGTTCTCCAGATGAAAGACCAGCGCCCCCTCCCCGGCCAGACGTTCGGCGGCGTACGCCTCGATGCGTGCGGGGGTGGGCCCGTCGAGGGTGACCTCGGTGACCGGATGGGCGGCCGCGGCCGACCGCGGCCGGTCGAAGCGCTGTGCGAAGTCGAGTTCCTCCGAGCAACGCGGCGAACGACCCATCCGCTCCGCCAATCTGCGCGCGCCGCAGTCATCACCGAGACGCTTGAGGATTCTCGCCCGCCGCTCGCGGCCCGGATGCAGACGGCTGCGCCCGTAGCAGTCCAGCGCCCGATCGAAGTCGCCGCGGCGTTCGAAGTGCTGGCCCAGGGTATTGAGCACCCGATCGCGTTGACGCTCCTCCAGGCGCAACCCTGAGCGACCGGGCAGGTTGGCCGACAGCCAGACATCCAGACCCGGGTCTTCGCCGAGCCGATGCGACAATCCGGCCAGCCGTCGCAGTCGCCGATAGCGCTCGAGGGCGGCCCGGTCTGGGAACAGGCGCCGGTCGCGGTCCAGTGGGTATTCCTCGAAGCGGAGCAGACCCAGGTCCTGCAGCACGAAGGTGGAGGTGTCCTGACGGTCGTCACCGAAGAAGAGGAGCTGGCAGAGGCGCACCAGGTCGTCGTCCGCCAGGGCGAGCCAGCGGGTGTGCGTGGCAATCCGGCGGCGCACGCGATGATCGTCGTAACGTGTCACGCAGGCCGTGATCCACTCCGCTTTCCGCGCCGCAGGGATCTCCGGAAAGAGCGCCCGGCGCTCCGCCTGAGTGAGCAGGCCGAGCAGGACGTCCGCCGGTGCGGCGTCGTCGACCGAGATCAGGCCCGCCGTCTCGAGCTCAGTGACGGCGGCATCCAGGTCGTCGATTTCCCGATAGGACAGCCGGTCGCGCCGGATCCAGGGCCCTTTGCGGCCGAGCAGGCGTGCGTAGAGCCGCTGACCGTCGCTGGACAGCGCCCTGAACGCGTCGACGAACGCGCGTTCCCGGCGGCTGAGCAGATCGTCGTAGTGGGCGATCACCTGCTCGAAGAGCAGTCGGAGGTTGCCCGCGTAATAGTCGGGCGGCGGTGGCTGCTGCGGATCGAGCTGCACCACGGGGCGGGCCGAGCTCCTTGAGGTTGCGCGTCTGTGAGCCGTGGATTATAAAATCCTCTGTATGCATGTACAGTATCCGGCGTGACCCGCTTGCCTGTGGATAAATTGCCTGACGAACAACCCGCCGCCCAGCCGACAGTCGAGCCCTTCCCCTACTGCCTGTGCACCACGGTGAGTGCCAAGGCGCTCTCGGCGTTGCTGGAGAGCCACGGTCAGGGCAAATACCGGGATACCCATCCCTGGCTGGTGGCCCTGGACCTGCTGGATGTGGCCCGTGCCGCCGGTCAGCGGCTGCCGGTGTTGTTCGCCACCGGGCAGCCGTCCACCTTTTCACACTGGGGATACGTGGAGGATCTGGCCGTGGTCGAGCTGCACCGCGCCACCTGGGAGACGGTGCTGTCGTTCTCGCCCCTCGTGCCCGTGAACCCGATCTGGACGGACCTGGACTCCGTGCTGCTGAAACCGACGGCGGAGCAGCTCGAGCGGGAGGTCCGGGAAGGGATCCACAAGCACCGCTATCCGGTCACGGAGGGGGAAATCCACCCCTATGCCATCTGTGAGACCCCAGCCTTCGTGGGGCGTGAATCACAGGAGAGCCGTAGCTAGAGGAGGGGGTACCGGCGCACGGGCGGCGCCGGTGGGCTGAATCAGGCGGTTTTTGCGTTGCCGGCAGGGTATTCGTCGTCGGAGTACTTGGGGGCGCTGGCGGGCTCGCCATGGATGCGCAGCCAGACTTCCTTGCGGTGTACCGCGGACTTCTTGGGTGCATCGATACCCAGATGCACTTGGCTGCCACGAATCTTGAGCACTTTCAGCTCAATTTCGTTGTCAATCATGATTGATTCGCCGGCACGCCGGGTTAACACCAGCATCAAGTCGTCCTCGCAATCCGTTTCTGGCGCCTAATCTACCGGGGGGCAGGATGCCGTTCTGTGAAGTTCCTACGCCTTCTTGACACCCGTTCGCGCAGCGGCGGAGGGAATCGAGACGTGCAGCACACTTTGCGCGGGGGCGTCGGGGAGCGCTGTCTGGGACGGGTGTCTCAGTCGGATTCGGCCGCGTCGACGATGGCCTTGGGCAGCGGTTTCTTGACGTGGGCGCCGAGCTCGCGGAACTGCTCCACCTGGCGGACCAGGTTGCCCTTGCCCGACGAGATCTTGGCCACGGCGGAATCGTAGGTCTTCTCCACCGTCTTCAGCTGCACGCCGAGCTTCTCCATGTCTTCCACCAGGCCGCGCAGCTTGTCGTAGAGCCCGCCGGCCCGGCGGGCGATCTCCTGGGCGTTGCGGTTCTGCTTCTCGTAGCGCCAGACGTTGTGGATGATCCTGAGCGTCATCATCAGCGTCGTCGGGCTGACGATGACGATGCGCTTCTCGAAGGCGTCGGTGAAGAGCTTGTGGTCCTGCTCCACCGCCAGCGTGAAGGCGGATTCGATGGGCACGAACATGAGCACGAAGTCCAGCGAGCGGACGTCGTTCAGGTGCGCATAGTCCTGCTCGGAGAGACGTTTCACGTGGGACTTCAGGCTCGCCAGGTGCTGCCGGAGGTGGATCTCGCGCTTCTGCTCGGACTCGGTCGACAGCGCCTGCTCGTAGGCTGTGAGCGACACCTTGGCGTCGATCACCACATCCTTGTCGTCCGGCAGGCGGATCAGCACGTCCGGCCGCTTGAGGTCACCGGTGTCCGATCGCCGGGCTTCCTGGATGAAGTACTCGTGGCCCGCGCGTAAGCCCGATTCCTCCAGCACCCGCTCGAGCACCAGCTCGCCCCAGTTGCCCTGCAGCTTGCTGTCACCCTTCAGCGCCTTGGTGAGGTTCTCCGCTTCCAGATTGATCTTCTCGGAGGCCTGCTGGAGGTTCCTGACCTCGGTGAGCAGCGAGGCGCGGTCCTTGCTCTCGGTGTGGTAGACCTCCTCCACCCGCTTGCGGAAGTCCTGGATCTGCTCCTTGAACGGTGACAGAACGGTGGAGAGCTTTTCCTGATGGGCCTGGCCCTGGCGTTCGAAGATCCGATTGGCGAGGAGCTCGAATTCCTGCTTGAGCGCGTCGCTGGACTCCCGGAACAGGGCCTCCTTCTCGGCAAAGGCCTTGTGGGACTCCTCCAGCCGGGCCTCCAGGGCTGCCTGCCGGGCGCGATACTCGGAGACCTCGCGCGTGCGCTCCTCGAGCTGTGCCCGGGCGGTGCCGAGCTCACCGGACAACGCCTCGAGGCGACCTTCCAGCCGGGTCGCCTCGCGGGCGCGGATCTCGAGGCGTTCCTCGATCAGCCGCGCTTCCTGGGCACGCTTGTCTGCATCCTGGGAGAGGCCGGCCTCGAAGGCGTCGCGGGCCCGCCGGGCGCTGCTTCTGGCCCACACCAGGCTCGCAATCAGGGCGCCTGCGAGCCCGGCAATCAGCGCCGTTGCGATCGCCGGCCAGTTCGCCTGACCGAGCGCAATCACAGCCTCAACCAGATCCTGCAAGGTGAGCGCCGACCTCCTGGGGGTAGAAACGTCGACGGTTAGTATGCGTCAAACCGTGACCCGGTTCACGCCGGTGGGCGCCCTCAGTAGCCGGTCTTCTCCCGCGCCTGCTCGCGGGTGCCGCGGGCGGAGGCCAGCTCCCGGGCAGCCCCCGCGATCATCCAGCCGGCATCCGAGCCCAGGGTCACCAGGTTGAAGCCCATCTTCAGGTAGCGCTCCGTGTAGGCGAGGCTGGAGGTGTGGATGCCGGCGGCGACCCCGTGCCGGCGGCAGGCCTCGAAGATCTGCTGGACGGTCGCCGCGTGGCGCGGGTCGTCGTTGTCGCCTCGCGGCGGCATGCCGAGGGCCAGCGCCAGGTCGGAGGGACCGATGTAGGCGCCGTCGATGCCCGGTGTGGAGAGAATCTCGTCCAGGTTGGCGATGCCGTCTTCCGTCTCGATCATGGCCAGGCAGGCCACCTGATCGTTGGCCTCGGCCGCGTAGCCCTGACCGCCGTAGAGGGCCGCGCGGATGGGGCCGAAGGAACGGTGCCCCCGCGGCGGGTAACGGCAGGCGTCGGCCGCCCGCTCCGCCTCTTCCCGGTTGTTGATCATCGGCACGATCACGCCGTACGCCCCCGCATCCAGGGCTTTCATGATCTCGTAGGGCTCGTTCCAGGGCACCCGGACGATGGGCGTGGCGTTGCCATTGGAAATGGCCGGCAGCATGTAGGTGAGATCGGTGTAGTCGACGAGTCCGTGCTGGAGGTCCACGCACACCCAGTCGAAGCCGAGGCGCGCCAGGGACTCGGCGCTGTGGGCATTGCCGAGCGACAGCCAGCAGCCGATGGTCTGCCCGCCTTCCCGCCAGATTCTGAGCGACGTGTTCTCCCGCATGAGGCCTCCCCCTGTCCGGTCCGGGGTGTCGGACCGCCGAGGCGCAACATACCACAGGCGGCTGACACCCCGGAGGCTGCGTGCGAGAATCCCGGCCGTCGAATGCTCGACGACGTGGGGGAGCAGGTCTGAGCAGGTCTCAGGGATCGAGAAAGACGGTGGTGGTCCAGCTGCCCGCCCGAGCGGGTGACCGGAGTGTCGCCGAGCGCTACGCCCTGGAGCTCGAGGCGCTGGCGCCGGTGGCGGACATCGTGGAGGTCTCCGCCGATGGTCCCGAGGCGTTCATCGCCGCCGCCGCGGAAGCCGACGCCATCATCACCTCCTGGGGCATCCGGATCGACGCCGCCATCATCGGGCGCCTGAAGCGCTGCGTCGTCATCGGCGTGGGCAGCGTCGGCGTGGACATGGTGGACGTGGCAGCCGCCACCGAGGCGGGCATCGTGGTCACCAACGTCCCCGACGTGTTCATCGAGGAGGTGGCCGACCACGCCATGATGCTGCTGCTGGCCGCCGCCCGCCGCACCAAGGTGATGGATCGGATGGTGCTCGACGGCCGCTGGCACGAAGGCAGACCGCTGCTCAACCATGTGCCCCGGCTGCTCGGGCAGACGCTCGGCCTGCTCGCCTTCGGCAACGTCGCGCGCTGCACGGCGCGGCGGGCGAAAGGCTTCGGCCTGCACGTCATCGCCTACGACCCGTACGTGAGCGAGCTCGCCATCGGCGATGCCGGCGTGGAGCCGGTGTCGTTCACAGAGCTGCTCGAGCGCAGCGATTATCTGTCCGTGCACGCCCCGCTCAACGCCGAGACGCACCATCTGCTCGATGCCGCGGCCTTCACCCGCATGAAGCCGTCCGCCGTTGTCGTCAACACCGCCCGCGGCGGCGTCATCCACGAAGCGGACCTGATCGAAGCGCTGAAGAGCGGCACCCTTGCCGCGGCGGGGTTGGACGTGCTGGAGACGGAGCCACCGGCGCCGGACAACCCGCTGCTGAGCATGGACAACGTCATCCTCACCCCGCACGTCGCCTCGGCAACGACGCGCATGCGCCCGGAGACCCGCCGGCGGGTCGGGCGGGAGGTGGCGCTGGTGCTGCGCGGACGCTGGCCCATGAGCTGTGTGAATCCCACCGTGCTGCCGCGTGTTCCCCTGGAACGCTGGCAGCCCTACCCCATGAACCGCGGCCCGAACCGCTGACCCTGAAAAAACGGAGAGGAGAATTCCGAATGAAAAACAGAAATGCCCTGCTGACCGGCCTTGTCCTGCTCGCCATCGGCGGCTGGCCGGCCGCCGCAACGGCAGACATGGCGGAAAAGCTGAAGGCGGCCATGGCCTCCGACATCCGTACCGAGGCGGAAGTCGCCCGTGATGAGAACCGAAGGCCCCTGGAAACGCTGACCTTCTTCGGCCTCACCGATGAGATGCGGGTGCTGGAGCTGCTGCCGGGCGGCGGCTGGTACACCAAGCTGCTCGCGCCCGTGCTGGCGGAGAAAGGCCAGCTCTACGTGAGCATCGGCACCACTAATGTGCAGAAGCTGATCGACGACGGGGTGCTCTCCGACGTGGAAGTGGTGGAGGCGAAAGGCGAGTTCAAGCGCGCGGAGGATTCCCGGCGCTTCTACATCGAGGGCCTGACCATGGATGTGAAGGACCTGGACATGGTGCTCACCTTCCGGAACCTCCACAACTTCACGGAGCAGGGTCGCCGGGACCTGAACGCGGCGGCCTTCAAGGCGCTGAAGTCCGGCGGCATCTACGGCGTGGTGGACCATACCCGCCGGCACATGCAGGAGGACTACTCCGAGGTCTGGCGGCGCATGGATCCGGTGCAGATGATCAAGGAGATCCAGGCGGCGGGCTTCGAGTTCGTGGATTACTCGCCGCTGCACTACCGGCCGGACGACACCCTGGAGTACGAGGTCGGGCGAAAGACGGTCACCGGCAACACGGACCGCTTCACGCTGCTGTTCCGCAAGCCCTGAGGCCCCGCTTCCCGGGATGGCGCCCTGCCGCCATCCCGAACCGCCCTCCGGGGCGCCGTCTCGCATGTCATATGGATGTCATATACGTGTGGTAGAGGCGCCCACCGTTCTGGGCTAACCTTCTTCTCCAGATCCTAGATTCACGAGGAGGGTTAGATGATGAGCAGGTTCACCGTTTTCCTCGTCGCGGGCATCCTGGCCTCGAGCCTGGGTGGCTGCGCGTCCACCACCACGTCCGATGCCAAAGCCCGGCCGACCCACTACTGGGAGGCCAACGTCCCTGCCAAGCAGTACAATGCGGACAACGCGGCCTGCGAGGCGAAGACCCAGACCAGGGCGGACGGCCAGCTCGATCCGAACAGTCCCTCTTTCGAAGCCTACCGGGACTGCATGATTTCCGAGGGGTACTCGCTGCGCACGTATTGAGCGCTCCGGCCTCGAGCCGGTTCGTTTTGAAGGCACCTTCGGGTGCCTTTTTTATTGTCTGAGTTTTACTGTCTGAGCTCGGCGCACCGCTTCGCGCGCCACCCGCGCCGGTTGCAGCCGGGTATCCTCCACCGGGCGCTGTCATATAAGGCCATCGGATTGTGACAATGTTCATCATGACGACATGTCCGTCACTAACCGGTCCCTGGGCGACACGTTGATGTCACATTATTGACATCTAAGCGTCACACAATGGCCGCCCGACGAGTTTCAACGCCATATCCAAGAGCCACTGGAGAACCCCTCATGAAACACTGGTTTGCTGCGAGCCTCTACCTGGGGCTCGGCCTGCTCTTCCTCCTCTATCCCTCCCGCGGCCTCCCGGCAACCCAGGAGGACACCATCGCTGCCCTGCAGGCACAGGTCGCCGCGCTGACGGAGCGGCTCGAGGCGCTGGAATCGCGGAAGGCCATCCCCATTCAGGACTACGAGGCGCCCACGCCCGTGGCACCGCCCCCCTCGACGCCCGGCTGGACGGACCGGATCAAGCTTTCCGGTGACTTCCGTTACCGCCATGAAACCATCGACGCGGAGTTCGCCGACAGCGACCGGCACCGCAACCGGATCCGGGCCCGTCCGGCCTTGACGGCGCAGATCACTGACACCGTCGACGTAGGTCTGGGGCTAGCAACTGGCGGAGACGATCCGGCCTCCGCAAACCAGACGCTGGGCGAAGCATTCAGCAAGAAGCCGATCAACGTCGATCTGGCCTATTTCAACTGGCGCACCCCGCTCGACGGTCTGGCCGTGACGGCGGGCAAGTACAAGAACCCGCTGTACCGGGCAGGCGACAATGGGCTGATCTGGGACAGCGACCTGCGTCCGGAAGGCTCGAACGTGACGTTCAAATCTGGCGGGCTGACACTGACCGGACTGATGAACTGGATCACCGAATCGTCCGGCAGCGACAACCTGTTCTACGGTGGCCAGGCATCCTGGAGCGCAGCGCTCGGTGCGGAGAGCGGACTGCGGATCGGTGCCGGTTTCTACGAGCTCAGCGACGTCGAAGGCCAGCCGGTCCCATTCGACGGGAATCCTCGCGGCAACAGCGTCGATGCCTTGAACAACTACGTGAACGGCTATCAGGAGCTCGAGCTCTTTGGCGAGCTCAACTTCCACATCGGTGAGCGCCCGACGCTGGTCTACGCCAACTACGTGCAGAACCTGGACGCTTCCGAGTACGACGTGGGCTGGATCGTCGGCGCCAGCGTACAGTTCCTGCACGGCAAACGGCCGTGGGAGCTGGGCTATGCCTATGAGCACCTGGAGCCCGACGCGGTGCTCGGCCTGTTCACGGACTCCGACTTCATCGGCGGCGGCACCAACGGCCGCGGCCACATCTTCTCCGGCAGCTATGCGCTGACGAAGAACATCTCCCTGGGCGGCACGCTGTTCATCAACGAACGCGGCGGCTACGGCGCCGGGGAGTGGGAGGACTTCAACCGGCTGATGCTGGACATCGCCTTCAAGTATTGAGTCGAGCAAAACGACGCCCACCGGTTGATTTCGACCTCCCGGCAGGCAGAATGCTCGGGACCGGATGCGTAAGCAGCCGGTCCCTTCCCTGCCCAGGTGTTGGAACTGGTAGACAAGCTGGATTTAGGTTCCAGTGTCGCAAGGCGTGCGAGTTCGAGTCTCGCCCTGGGCACCAGCTCCTTTCTACGTCTGCGGATGCATTCTGCTATCCTGCGGCCACACGTCCCGGGCTGCGTGCAGGTCTGGGATGTATCCGCCCGGGTGGTGAAACAGGTAGACACAAGGGACTTGATGCACATTGAGCACGCGGTTGGAAAGCTTCCGCGTGAATGGGGTCAAATTCGGGGAAACCTTCAGCGCGCTGGTGGCAATCCCGAGCTAAGCCCGAGCACCGCCCTTCGGCGGGCAAGGGAAAGTGTAGAGACTTAACGGCTCCCGCCTAAGTGCGTGGCATGGCGCTGGCCTGTCTCGGATAGGGTGAAGAGAAAGTCCAGACCACAAACGGATGGTGATCATCCGGCAGCGAAAGCTGTAGCTGGTATGAAAATCCCTCGGAGGCAACTCCGTGCCGGTTCGACCCCGGCCCCGGGCACCAGTTCGATAGCTGATTCGAAACCAGAGGAAACAGCATGGGATTCCGAGCATTCGCCATCGACCTGGACGGCACCCTGCTGGTCGGCGAAGAGGTACCCGAGGAGAACGTGCGGGCACTGCGTAAAGCGCACGCCGCGGGCTTCAAGGTCATCATCGCCACCGCCCGCTGGGTGCAGATGGCCCAGCGCGTGGAGGAGCGGATCGGCATCAAGGGTCCGGTGATCGCCTGCTCTGGCGCCCAGGTGTTCGATCCGGTGAGCGGCCGCGACATCTTTGACGAGCGGCTGCCTGCGGATTTCGTGTCCGAGCTCTACGCCATCTGCGACTCGGATCGCTGCGTCGCCACGGTCACGGTGGACGACCGTGTGCTCCTGAAACTGGATGGCGAGCCCGACCACTCGCAGGTGCCCGCGGAAATGCGCTGGGTGGCGAAGCTCACCGGCGCGGCGGACAGCCTGCCCCGGGTTGCCGTCATCCAGGGCAGCGCGGTCAACAAACGGATCCGGGATGAGCTCCAGGACCGCTATGGTCGCCAGGTGCACTTCTTCAACAGCATCGGGCCCACGGGCAAGGTGCTGCTGACCCTGACCTCGGCGAAGGCCAGCAAGGGCGACGCCCTGAAAGCCGCCTGCACGCACCTCGGGATCACCACCGACGAGGTGGTGGCGTTCGGGGACTCGGAGAACGATCTGGAGATGTTCCGGGCTGCCGGCGCCAGCGTCGCCATGGGGCAGGCGGACGAGGAGACCCGATCGGCGGCCACCCACGTCACCGGCCGAAACGACGAGGCCGGCGTGGCCCAGGCCGTCTACCGCATCATGGAAACCGGATCGCCCTGATGGAACACCTGACCCTGACCACGGCTGACGGCCACGCGATGCGCTACTACCGCTGGCTGCCGGCTGCCGCGCCGGTGGCCGTCGTGCAGATCGCCCACGGCATGGGCGAGCACGCCGCCCGCTACGACTGGACCGCGGGTCAGCTCATGGCCGCGGGCTTCGCGGTCTATGCCCAGGACCATCGCGGCCACGGCACCTCCGCCACGCCGGAGAGCTGGGGCGACATGGGTGAGGACGGCTGGAACCGGACGGTCAGCGACGCGGCGGAGCTCACGGACAGCCTCAAGGCCGCGCATCCCGGGCTGCCGCTGGCGCTGGTCGGCCACAGCATGGGCGCCATGCTCGCGCAGCAGTACCTGTATCGCTACGGGTCGAAGCTCGATGCGGCGGTGATCTCGGGATCGCCGGGGTTCGGTGGCGCCTTTCAGCTCTGGCTGTCGCACACCATCGCACGCTTCGAAAGCTGGCGGCTTGGCTTCGGCGCGCATTCGGAGCTTCTGCAGAACCTGCTGTTCGGCAAGTCGAACGAGCCGTTCGACGCCCCGGACGCCACGGGGTTCGAGTGGCTGTCGCGGGATGCGGAGCAAGTTCGGAAATACGTCGACGATCCGGCCTGCGGCTTCGTGCTCCGCGCCGGCTCGCTGGCAAACCTGATGGCCGGGGCGCGTGAAGCGCGGAAGAAGCGCTCGGCTGCCGGGATTCCCGCCGACCTGCCGGTGTACGTGTTCTCCGGTTCCGCCGATCCGGTGCACGATGAGGAAAAGGGCTTGCAGCGCCTGCTCGGCCGATACCGGGAAAGACTCGCCCGCGTGGACGATCGCCTCTACCCGGACGGCCGGCACGAGATGCTCAACGAGACGAACCGGGACGAGGTGGCTGCGGATCTCGTCCGCTGGCTCAGGCAGGCGCTGCTCTAGAGAGCTCGGCGTCCGCCTCTGCCGGCGGTGGCTGCCAGTCCGGATGTGCCGCCTCGTCGCCGTACCGGCCGACCCGGGTGTGGACCGTGTTCAGCGCGTCATAGATCATCCGGGTCGCATCGGGCACCGTGGTGCCTTCCGGGAAGTCGATGGGATCCAGGATGTGTGCCCCCACCGGACCCGGAAACAGCTCCCGAGACCCCTTGGGGCGGAGCTTCTTCAGGCCGGCGAGAAACACCGGCACGACGGGCACCTTCTTCTCCAGCGCCAGTATGGACACTCCGTGCCGGAACTTGGCCATGCTGCGGCTGGTGGAACGCGTCCCTTCCGGGAAGATGATCAGGTTGCAGCCCTGGTCCAGCAGCCACTTCGGATAGTCGAGGGCCTTCGAGCCGCCACCGCGCTGGATCGGAAAGGTGCCCATGGCCAGCGACTGATACCAGGGCTGCATGACCAGCTCCTTGCGCCCCTTGACGAACCAGCGGTCGGCCGCGGCGCCCGAGTAGACGTTCCAGCGGACGCGCTGCGGCAGCGCGCAGTGCAGCACCAGCCCGTCCATGTGGCTCGTGTGGTTGGCGACGACGATGCACGGGCCGCGGATGCTCCTGAACTTCTCCCGGCCGGTGATGGTGAGCGGTTTGCAGTAGGGATAGACCCAGCGCCCGTAGGCGTGATGACGGAAGCCGAGCCGGGCGAGCTTTGCCCACAGCGTCACCTGCCAGGGATGCGGGCCGACGGTGCCGGCTTCCGTGGCAATGAGCCGGGCGAAGAGGTCCTGATCGATCGTTGGCAGAATCTCCGTTTCCGCCGTGGTGCCGAACTCCTGAGCCAGGGTCGCCCGGTAGGCCTTGAAGTTGTCCGGCGCCTCGAACACCGTGATCTGGTCCCAGTCGCCGAGCATGTGATAGCTCGCCAGCACCTTCGACTCCCAGCGGGCCAGCGCGTCGTGGATTTCCAGAATGCGCGCCGGCCGCTCCTTGAAGGCTTTGAAGCCCTCGGAGTGGTAGCGCATCAGCATGACGTAGCGCGGCATGATCAGCTGCCGCTCGGCACCTTGCCCTGTAACATATCCACGAACGCATTGATGTCCATGGCCGGATAGGTCGTCACCTTGATGGTGCCGCGGGAGCCGAGCTCCATGGAGATCCTCGACATCACCTCGTTGGTGGGTGCATCGATGATGTTCACGAAGTCGTAGCCGCCGAGGACGGCGAACTGGCTCACCACCTTGGCGCCCATGGACTCGACCTCCTTGTTGACCTCCTTGAGACGCTCCGGGCGCTCCTTGAGCGTCTTGCGTCCTTCGTCCGTGAGCGTGCTCATCATGATGTACGTAGCCACGAGATCTCCCCTCATTTATCTCTCGCACAGAGTGTAGCCGGCGGACGCCGGCTTGCCAGCGTTGTGTCCCTGACGGGGGGCGCATAGGATGCCTGGATGACCAGGGAGCAGTTGGGGTGACCAGACGGATGGCGCGGACGGGTCGGCAATCATGAAGGCGGCCGTTTACAGCGGACGCGAAGCCATCGCCGTCAAGGAGCGGCGGCTGCCCGAGCCGGAACCCGGGTGGGTTCGCATCGGCGTGACGGCCGGCGGTATCTGCGGCTCCGACCTGCACATCTATCACGCCGCCATGGGAAATCCCAAGGGGATGCAGCCTGGACACGAGGTGGCCGGGATCATCGACGCCGTCGGTGACGACACCCGCATACCGAGCGGCACCCACGTGGCGGTGGAGCCCATCCTCGGCTGCGGTCACTGTCACCCGTGCCACACCGGGCGTGCCAATCTCTGCGGTGAGGTCCGGCTGTTCGGCATTGCCCTGCCGGGCGGCCTGGCGGAGTACGTCTGCGTGCCGGAAGATCTGGTGCACGTGCTGCCGGCGGCGCTCAGCCGCTCCGCAGCCGCGCTGTCCGAGCCCATGGCCGTCTGCGTGCGCGGTGCCCGGATCGGCAGAATCGGCCTGGGCGACCGGGTGGCCATCATCGGCGCCGGAACCATCGGCCTGCTGAGCATACTCACGGCGAGGCACGCGGGCGCCTCGGAAGTGCTCGTTACCGCCCGCCACCCGCACCAGCAGGCGCTGGCCCGGGCGCTGGGCGCGGATCGGGTGTACGGCAGCGCGGATGCGCTGCTCGAGGAAGTGGGCGATCAGCACGCGGACGTGGTGGTGGAGACCGTCGGCGGGCAGACGGACACCCTGATGGAGGCGGTCATGATGGCCCGCACGGGCGGCAGGATCTCCGTGCTCGGCGTTTTCTCCGGCAATCCCAGCCTGCCGGGCATGCCGTTCTTCTCGAAGGAACTGACCCTGGCGGCATCGAACTGCTACAGCCGGGAGTCCGATCAGGGTGACTTTGCCCTGGGCGCCATGCTGGCAACACGGCATGCCGATGCGATCGAGCCGCTGGTCACCCACACCTTCTCACTCGACGAGGTCGGCAAGGCGTTCGCCACTGCGGAGGACAAATCCACCCGCTCCATCAAGGTCCAGATCCATCCCTGAACGCAGACGCGCCCGCTTTGCGGACGCGCCTGCTTCGCAGGCGGGTCAGTGTTCGAGCACGTAGGTTCCGGGCGCCGGCGCGATCACCGGGAATGCTTTCGCACCCAGCTTCTTCCGGGCCCTGATCCGCTTCGTGGACCGGCTGCTCAACCACTCGATCCAGTGGTCGGTCCAGGAACCGTCCTGTGCCGTCGCCGTCTGCAACGCCAGCTCAGGATCTGCCGGCAGTTCGCGCGCCACCCAGTATTTCAGGTGGCGGTTGTCAGTGCGGCTGGAGATCGTCTGGGTATGATTCTGATTGGTGAGCACGAACACCACGTCGTCCCCGAAGAGCTGGGTGCTGCGGTAGCAGGCTTTCCAGGGCGTGATGTGGTCCGTGGAGCCGGCCATGATGTACACGGGATAGCCGATCTTCGAGAGATCCACCCGCTTGCCGAGCACGCGCTGCTCCTTCTTCGCAAGCCGGTTGTACTGGCCGAGGTCGAGAAAGTCGCACTGCATCTCCGCCGGTACCCGGGTGTAGTCCATGGACCAGAACAGCAGCGGATGCTTGATGGGCGCCTCGCCGAGCAGGTAGTTGCTGCGGAAGAAGCTCATCACGTTCTCCTCGATCCGCAGCATGGCGAACATCTCGAAGACGTTGCGTTCCGTGAACACCCCGCGGGCTCTCACCGCCGCCTTCTGCGCTTCCACGGAGCGCTCGGTCACGAACAGACCGAACTCGCTCTCGCCGGGACGGGAATCGAGCACGTTGACGAAGAGACTCAGGGATTCCACCCAGTCGTCTCCCCTCGCCTGCATGACGCCCGCCGCCGCCCCGGCGACCAGCCCGCCGGCACACAGGCCCATGAGGTGCACCTTCTTCCGCCGCTGGATCTGCTGGATGACCCGGATGGCGTCGATGATCCCATCGGCATAGGTGTCCATGTTCCAGTGCCGATGCTCGCGGCTGGGATTGCGCCAGCTGATCGCGTACACCGGGATGCCTGCCTCCAGCAGGCGGCGGAACAGACTTCGGTCCGGCGTCAGATCCCCCAGGTAGAAGCGGTTGACCTGACTGAACACGTACAGCAGCGGGATCGGTGAAACCGTCTCCGTCATCGGCTGATACTGGATCAGCTCGAAGAGCTCGTTTTTGAAGACGACGGCGCCCGGTGTGCTGGCGACGTCCTTGCCGATCTCGAAGGCCTTCCGATCGGCGACCGCGGGATAACCGTGGTTGTGGCGGAGGTCGTCCAGGAAATTCCGGATGCCGCGGATCAGGCTGCCGCCCCGGGTCTCCTGCAGCCGTTCCAGCGCCTCGGGATTGCCGATCAGGGTGTTCACCGGTGCCAGCAGGTCGCGGGTGGCGTTGAGCACGAACCGCGCCCGATCCCGCTCGATTCCCTCGAGACCGGATGCCTGCAGCCAGGTGTCCATGGCCTCACTCCATGCCCGATAGGACTGGCCGATGCGCCGGTAGAGTCCGTTCTCCTGCCAGGCCGGATCCCGGAACCGCTCATCGTCCGGGGGCTCCGTGACGTCGCTGTCACCGAACCAGATGTTGCCGAGGCTCGCCCCGAGCTCACGTCCCGCCTGCAGAACGGCCCGCGGCTGCTCGGCAGCCTCCTCCAGGATCCTGCCCCAGGTGTCGAGGATCGAGCGGGCATCGATGCCGAACCCCGGCGCCGCCGCGGCGGCTTCGGTGCGATCGGCAATCTGCTCCAGGTCGGGTGAGTCGGCTTCTCTGCTCATGACGGCCCTCCGCTCGGGCGAAAAAAAACCGGCACCTCGATGGTCGAAGTACCGGTTTCCAGTATACGGATCCGGCCGCGGGCGACCGGATCAGACTGCGCGTCGTGACGACGCTGCGCCTCAGGCAGCCGCGGCTTGCGGAGCTTCGTCGGCGCTGAACGTGCCGCGAACCAGCGAACCGGTCTGCTCAACGGCTTCACGGACGATCTCGCCGCGGGCGCGAAGGTCGGCCTGCACACCTTCCCAGAGGTTCTGGCCGTACTCGCGCTGCAGCTCGACGAAGGAGCTCAGATCGCTCACTTCCGGCAGCTTGGAGACGTAGGACTCGTTCAGCTCCAGGTACTTCTTGAAGTTCTCGGAGGACAGGTCCACGAACTTGACGATCGTCGAGTTGTTCAGCTCGAACAGCTGACGGGTCAGTTTGGCCACATTTTCCATACCGTTTTCCAGTACGCTCATTTCGATGCTCCTTTAAATCCCTCTCGCGGAGAGGGGTATCTGGTTGGGGAACCGCTCTTTTCTAAAGAGTCTGTTGCGATGCACAACGAATTGTGCACCACAGCATTGTGCAGTGCAACCAAAATTTTTGAAAATCTTATCTCACTGTTTTTAATGGTTTTTATGCAGCTTTTGAGCGGGATTCCGGATCGTCTTCGACTTCCACCCGGCGGCTTTCCGCGGCTTCCAGCGCCTGTCGCTGTTGCATTGCGCCAGTCACCGACGGCAGGTCATAGAGCGCTCTGAGCTCCTCGAAGGCGGCCAGCATGTCCTCCCGGAGCACATCGGCGTCCGGCAGGGCGCTCGCGCAGGCGGTGACCCCGAAATAGAGGGCACCGTTGTAGCTCTGAACGGTGATGTTCACTGCCTGGGTGTGTGCCGGAATCGATACCGGGTAGTGGGTGAGCATCTTCGCGCCGCAGGCGTAGAGCTGTACCTGCGGACCGGGGACGTTCGACACCACCACGTTGCAGGGCAACGCAAGCCCGGGCAGGTTCGCCGCACCACTCATCTCCGCCAGTCGCATGCCGGTGGTGAGCGCACCGGGCAGGCCCGGCAGCGCAACGTCCGCATCGTAGGACGGTGCGACATCCTCCGTGAAACCCTTGGCCGTGCGCGACGAGCGGGCGATGCGCTGCAGGCGTTCAGCCGGATCGGCATCGTCCGTCGCCAGGCTCACCATCATCATGGTCACCTGATTGTTCGCCTTGGTGTCGCCCGGCTGGCGCAGCGACACCGGACAACCCGCGATCATGGACGCGGACGGCAGCGCACCCCGGCGTGCCAGGTAGCGCCTCAGGCCGCCGGAGCAGACCGCGAGAAACACGTCGTTGATCTTGGTGTGGGTGACGCGGGCGATGGCCTTGACCGAAACCAGCGGCAGCTCGCCCACCGCCCAGGTCCGTTTCGGGCTCACCGCACGATTGAACGCGGTGGTCGGCGCGCGTTCGGCCAGGGCACCGAATCCCTTCCTGGGATCGAAGGCACGGCGGAACAGGCGTGCAGCCGTTTCCAGCGCGCCCATGGCAGCGAGCGGCTGCTTGGCCTGGTAGCGGGCGAAGTTCTCCACGGCGCCGGTGAACAGGGCCGACAGCGTCTGCCGATCGGCGCGATTCGTGAACGACGGCTGGGCCGGCTCCACCAGGCGGGGCTCCGGCGAGATGTCCATGATCGTTTCGATCATCGCCTGCCCTGCCATACCGTCCAGACAGGCGTGGTGGGCACGGTTGTACAGCGCGATACGGCCGCCTTCCAGACCGGTGAGCACCCAGAGGTCCCACAGCGGCCGGCTGCGGTCGAGCCGCGTCTCGTGCAGCGCGGCAACGGCCTTCTCCAGAGCGGCCTGGTCTCCCGGTGCGGCCACCGCGCGGGTGTGCACGTGGTTGTCGATGTCGAAGCCCGGATCTCTCACCCAGACCGGGTGGTCCAGGTTGAAAGGCACGAACTGCACCCGATTGGTGAAGTAGGGAACGAGGTGGATCCGCTCCTTGAGGAGGGCTTTGAGGTCGTTCAGAAACTGCTTCCCGTCGCGGCCCTGAGGCAGCTCGAGAATCTGAACGGAGGCGATGTGTTGGGGACTGCGCGAGGTCTCGTTGTAGAGAAAACCCGCGTCCAGTGCGCCAAGCTTGTTCACCCTAGTACTCCTTCACTGTCGTGATTGCTGGTAGATCCGTTGCCGATGATCGGCGCTGCACCGCCCTTCCGACCTGCCCCGACTGAAAATGAAGCAAATGCGATGCCACCACGTACAGTCGAGCTAACGTGCTGATCAGAAAGGGCTATTTCTTGGTTTTCAGAGCGGATGCCTGCCGTATCGGCGCCATGCTGGTGCGATTGTCGCCCCGCGGTGCGCTCCCTTGGTGCAGTGCCACACTCAGATGCGCGCGCATTGTAGTCATCCGGGGTGACGAATCAATGACCTGGGGGCTTTTTTCTCGGAAGTCCCGGACGGTCAATCGGTTAGCCTTGGTACCTCAATCCCTGATGAAGGCCCGGGAATGTGTTTTGCATCGCAGCAAATATTGGTTGACCCGCTGAAACTTCTTCGTAACACTCCGGAGCGTCTGTAGGGGAGTTGTCCGTGTACGAAACCCTGGAAGTGCCCGCACAGACGGCGAACAGTCCGTCGTTCTGGGATTCCGCCACCGAGTTACCGCGGGTCCTGCTCGAGATGACCTCCCTCACCTATACCTGGCCCCTGCTGGCCGGCTCTCCGCGCGGTGACGGGCACACGGTGATGGTGTTGCCCGGATTCACGGCCGGCGATCAGTCCACGCTGGTGCTGCGGCGCATGCTCGAGCGGCTGAACTACAACGCCCTGCCCTGGGAGCTCGGCCAGAACACCGGCAGCTTCGAGCTGCAGGCGCGCCTGAAGGAGCGGTTCGCCGAAGTGCTGGAACGTCACCCCGGCAGGGTTTCGCTGGTCGGCCAGAGCCTCGGCGGCGTGTTTGCGAGAATTCTCGCCCACGAGCGGCCGGAGCGGGTCCGTTGCGTGATCACGCTCGGCAGCCCCTTTGCGTCCACCAATCCGGATACGGTGAACTCGCTGGTCAGCCGGCTCTTCGAGAACGTCTCAGGCATGAACCGGGACGAGATGCGCGATCAGATGAACGACTTTCCCGCAGCCGCCCCGCCGGTGCCGAGCACCGCCATCTACTCGAAGACCGACGGCGTCGTGCACTGGAGCACGTGCCTCGAGTACCAGGGCGAGCGCGCGGAGAACGTGGAGGTGGTGGGCAGCCATTCGGGCATGGCCTTCAACCCGCTCGTGCTCAACGTAATCGCCGATCGGCTCAGCCAGCACCCGGAATCCTGGACGCCCTTCCGACGCTCCGGCTGCCGGGCGCTCGTCTACCCTGTTCCCGAGGCGCCCCAGCCACCCAGACCGCTCTGGGATCATCAGCCGGCAGCCGGCGCCTGAGATGCGGGAATTCAAGAAGTACCCCAACCGGCGCCTGTACGACCTGGAAGAGAGCCGCTACGTCACCATCGACGACGTGCGCAAGTTCATCCTCCGCGGCGAGAGCATCCACGTCTCGGACAGCAAGGACGGCACCGACATCACCCGGCAGATCCTCCTGCAGATCCTTTCCGATCAGGAAGCTGCCGGCCACGAGCCCGTGCTCACCAACCGGGTCATCGAGCAGGTGATCCGCTTCTACGGCGACAACGTGGGCAGCGTGGTTTCCCGCTACATCGAGCAGAGCATCCTCACCTTTCTCGAGCATCAGGATCAGCTCCGGCGGCGCATGCGCGAGATGAACGACCTCAATCCGTTCAACTTCATGCGCCAGGCCATGGAACGCACGTTCAGCGAGCCGCGCCGGCCGCCACCCAACAAATCCAAAGAAGAAGGCTGAGCCGGATCGGTTCAGCCGTGGTAGCGGGCGAGCGCCCGGGCCACGTGCCGGTACACCA
This sequence comes from Pseudomonadales bacterium, assembly GCA_050185825.1. Taxonomy (GTDB): domain Bacteria; phylum Pseudomonadota; class Gammaproteobacteria; order Pseudomonadales; family Azotimanducaceae; genus SZUA-309. The sequence continues at coordinate 292,248 of JBFWZA010000005.1, forward strand.
CCGCGTTCATCCCCAGCCCGACGTGAGATCCGGGCACCTCCTGATGGGTGACGTTGGGATTGACGTCGTCGACGCAGGCCTGCCAGGAGACGACGCCATCCGTTTTCGAGTACAGCGCCGTGATCGGCGTGGTGATGGGGGTCTGCTGGCGCGCGCGCAGGATCAGGTTGATCTGGGCCGGGCTCAAGCCCGTCTGGGAGGCCACGATACGGCCGATGCTGGTGGCGCCGACACCCCCGCGCACGGGACTGCCGAGCGTGACGACGCTGCGGATCAGATCCGGACGATCCCGGGCGATCTCGCGTGACAGCGTCCCGCCGCGGCTCCAGCCCACCAGGCTGGGCTTCGCCTGCAGCTCGCGTTTCCAGGCGCCCAGACGTTCGATGAGCTCCGGCAGGTAGGCCATCATCGGGCCGCGGTTCAACCCCAGGTCCCACGGCCGCACCGAGTAGCCCAGGGATTCCAGAAAACGCCGCAGCAGCCAGGTGGAGGCGTCGTCCGCCATGAAGCCCGGCAGCACCATCACCGGCCCGCTGCCCCGCGGCAGGGTCATCCGCAGCATGGGGAGCTGCAGCATGAGCGCGGCCACCTCCGTGCCCACCCGTCCCTCGAGCAGGGTGTGCCAGCGCGGCGGCGGTGCGATGTCGTCTCTGGTCATCTATCGTCTTCCTCGAATCGCTGACCGCCGTCGACCCGTGGTTGGCCGCTCCGGCAGGGCGTCGAAAGTAAGCAAGCGTAGTCTACGCAGCGTGGCAAAACACCAGGAGATAAGAAAGTGACCACAGGGATGTTGACGCTGACGCTGCTGACGCTGGCCTGCTGGAATCTCTTCCTGCACAGGAAGCTCGTCACGGAGAGCCTCAGACGCCGCGAGCTGGCCATCGCGTTCCGTCAGTTCATGATCGAGCGCCGCCGTCGGGCGGCCGTCTGATCCGGTTCCGTGCGGGCTGGGAGTCGCCTCTCCTCTCTCCCCCTCCAGAGCTCCCAGCCCGCCGTTTCCCGCAGACCACGGCCCTCGCGATTTCCGGTGAGGATGGCTAAAATGCGCGGCCCGCGGTCATCTGCCTGTGCAGGCGGCCGCGACTGCCCGGGCTGAGTGGCAGAGTGGTCATGCAGCGGACTGCAACTCCGCGTACGCCGGTTCGATTCCGACCTCAGCCTCCACCTACTCCGTCGGGATCAGCGCGTACTCCACGCGATGATTCCGTTCGGCCACCGCATTCCATTCACCGGCCGTCGCCGCAGACTCCGGAAACGGGTAGCGTCGCGACGAGGCGAAGCGGTCGTGTGCGACGACCTCCAGCCGGATGCCGGGCGCGGTTGCACCGGCAGAGTCGACGAACTCTGCGAACGCGGCGGTCTCCCGCTCGGCGGGAAAGCTCGAGTCGTCCAGCGGGTGGCCGATCATGGCGCAGGCTTCCACCGGCGTGTCCGCGGGGGCCGGGCTGAGCGCGCCCAGCCGGTCTGCGCTCAGGCAGAACTCACCGAGATGGGACGACAGCCGGACAGTGCCTTCGAACCCGATCCCTTCCAGATGCGCGAGCAGCGTCTGCAGCTGAGCCAGCCGCTGGTCGCCGAACGCCGGCAGGTCGTAGGGGTGGCTGCCGCTTTCATTGAGCGACCAGGCGAGTCCGGCGAGATGGGAGACCAGGGTGGCGGTGCGCTCTTCGTTCATGTCGACGAGCATGTCGCTGGTCACGGTTTCCGCGGCCTGCATGCGTTCCTCCAAAGTCCGGTCCAGCCCGGCCAGCCGCTCACGTGCGGCGTCGAGCTCCCGGGCCGTCTTCAGATACAGCCCGCCGAGCACCAGCGCCGGTACGAGCAGCAGCAGCACCAGAAGGCTGACGGCGGCCTGCGAGTACGATCGTGACGGCGCAGGCTCCGCCGCTTCGGCTTCGCTGCGGCGCGATTCCTCGAGGATCTCGTTCGCCACCTGGCGGGCGAAGGTCCGATTGCCTCGGAGAATGTCGGCCCGGAGTGCCAGGTGCTGATCCTCCAGAATGCGCCTGACCAGGGACTGCACCGAGATGCCCAGAGCCTGATCGTCGAGCCGGCGATCCACGTCGAACGCCTTCTCGCGAACCTCAGCGGGAGGCTCCTGCCCGGGGGCCGCGCGCCGGTCGCGCACCAGACCGAGCTCGAGCAGCATGTCGAAGAGGGCTGCGCGTTCCACCTGCTTCGGAATCACACCGACGGCGCCCAGGGCTCTGGCCTGGCTGACGTAGACCTCGCCTTCGCGCGTGGTGTACATCATCACCGGGATGGTCGCCGTGCGGGGGTTGCGCTTGATGGCGGCGACCGTCTCCAGACCGTCCATGCCGGGCATGTGGTGGTCCATGAAGATCACGTCCACGGCTTCCTGGTCGAGCAGATCGAGCGCCGCCTCACCCGAATCCGCGAACAGCACCTCCAGATCCTGCTCCTCGAGCAGCTTCTTCAGCGCCACGCGCGCGAGCTTGGAGTCGTCGACGACGAGCGCCCGTTTGAACGCCATGGGTACCCCGGTGAAAGGTGCGGATAGCGACACGATAGGCTATCACGGCGCCAGGTCTGCGACGCACCGCAAAGATTGACGGGGCGGGCTCAGGAGCCCTGCTGGGTGAGTCCGATCCGCAGCGTCGGCCAGGCGGCCTTCAGGTAGAGCACCATGGAGACCAGCGTCATCACGGCAGCGACGTAGAGCAGCGCGTAACCCGCCAGCACCCAGTTACGATCCAGATCCGGCGGGTTGGCGATCAGCACCACGATGGCGATCATCTGAATCGTCGTCTTGACGCGCGTGAACCAGGTGACCGCCACGATGCCACGCCGATTCATCTCCGCCATCCACTCGCGCAGGGCGCTGATCACGATCTCCCGGCCGATGATCACCAGCCCCGGCAGCGTCAGCCACAGGGAGGCGTGGTGACCGATGAGCACGGTGAGCGCCGCCACGACGATCAGCTTGTCCGCCACCGGGTCGAGAAAAGCGCCGAAGGGCGTCGTCTGGTTGAGGCGGCGCGCGAAGTAGCCGTCCAGCCAGTCGGTGAAGGCCGCCAGGCCGAACAGCACGGCGGCGACGAGATAGGTCCCCTGCCCCGGCATCACGTACACCAGCACGAAGATCGGAATCAGCAGGATGCGGGCCAGCGTGAGCAGATTGGGTAGGTTCATCGCGCGCACATTCTAACGGCTTGCCCACGTCCGCTGTCCAGCGCGCATTGCCACCGGAAACGGATCAGTCGTGCAGGGCCGAGTAGATGTCGTCGGCGAGCTTCTGGCTGATGCCGGGCACCTTGGCGAGCTCTTCCCGGCTGGCACCGCGGATGGCCGCCATGCCGCCGAAGTGGGTCAGCAGCTCGCGGCGCCGTTTCGGCCCGACGCCGTCGATGTCGTCGAGCTCCGAGTGCCGACGCTGCTTCTGCCGCCGCTGGCGGTGACCGGTGATGGCGAAGCGGTGTGCCTCGTCGCGGATGTGCTGCAGCACGTGCACGGCATCTCCCTGGGGCGGCAGGGTGACCTCCGCCTCGGTGGTGAAGTAGCGCTCCAGATCCGGCCGCCTGGCTGGGCCCTTGGCGATTCCGAGCAGCGTCACGTCGTCCACCTGCAGCTCCTCCATCACCTGCCGGGCACGACCGAGCTGACCCTTGCCGCCGTCGATGATGAGGAGGTCGGGCAGGCGCCCTTCCCCCTGCTTGAGGCGTGTGTAGCGCCGGCGCAGCGCCTGCTCCATGGCGCCGTAGTCATCGCCGGCCTGAACGCCCTCGATGTTGAAGCGGCGGTAGTCCGACTTCAGCGGCCCGTTGCTGTCGAACACCACGCAGCTCGCCACCGTGGCCTCCCCCATGGTGTGGCTGATGTCGAAGCACTCCAGGCGTTCCGGAACGTCTTCCAGGCCCAGCGCCTCCTGCAGTGCCACGAATCGGGCATAGACGTTGCGCTTGTCGGCGAGATACGCATTCAGCCCGTGCTCGGCGTTCTCCGCCGCAAGATTCAGCCAGCGGGCGCGCTGGCTGCGGACCTGGTGCACGACGGCGACCTTCCGGCCGGCCCGCTCGGAGAGCGCCGCGGCCAGCACGTCCGTGTCCGGCAGCATGGCGGCCACGATCACCGAGCGCGGCAGATCCCGCTCGCGGCCCGCGAAGTAGTACTGGGCGAGAAAGGCGGAGAGCAGCTCGTCGTCCGGCAGGCCGAGCTCGTTCTTCGGAAACCAGGTGCGGTTGCCGAGCAGCCGGCCGTTACGGACGAAGAGCCCCTGAACACAGACCACGCCGGCCTGCTCCGCCAGGGCGAAGACGTCCACGTCGCCTTCTGCCGCGTGCACGTACTGCTGTTCCTGCACCCGCCGGAGATGAGCGATCTGGTCGCGATACTTGGCGGCCCGCTCGAACTGAAGCGCCGCGGATGCCTCGTCCATCCGCTGCTTGAAGAACTCGAGCACGGCCTGGCTCTTCCCTTCCAGGAACATCACGGCGAGCTCCACGTCTTCCCGGTAGTCTGCGGGCTCGATGAGACCCACGCAGGGGCCGCTGCAACGTCGGATCTGATACTGCAGACAAGGCCGCGAACGGTTCTTGAAGAACGTGTCCTCGCAGTGGCGCAGGCGGAAGAGCTTCTGCAGGATGTTCAGGCTGTCCCGCACCGCACCGGCCGACGGAAACGGCCCGAAGTAGCGGCCCGTCTTTCTTTTCGCACCGCGGTGAAAGGTCAGGCGCGGGAAATCCGCGTGATCCGTGAGGTAGATGTAGGGATAGGACTTGTCGTCCCTGAGCACCACGTTGTAGGGCGGCCGCTCTTCCTTGATCAGGCTCTGCTCGAGCAGCAGGGCCTCCGTCTCGCTGCTGGTGACGGTGAGGCGGATGTCCTCGATGCGGGACACCAGGGCCATGGTCTTGGCCGTGAGGCCCGATGCCCGGAAATAGCTGCTCACCCGGCTCTTCAGGTTGCGCGCCTTGCCCACGTACAGGGCCTTGCCGGCGGCATCGAGCATCCGGTACACCCCGGGCTTCTTCGGGCAGGTCTTGAGGAAGGCTTCGTGGTCGAACGCGGACATCGGCTCGGTCATCGGCTCCGACAGCGGAGTGGCGCGCCCAGCCTGCCGCAATCGCGGCTGTCAGTTCAAGGTGTGGCGAGCAGGCTGCTGACACGGGCAAACACCGCGTCCAGCATCGCCATGGTCAGCCGGCCCGTCTGGGTGTTCTGGCGGCTGGGATGGTAGGTGTCCGCCAGATGCACGTTGCTGGCGATTTCCGCGCAGGCCCCGTGTGCGAATCGGGGGATGTCCGAACGGTGGAGATGGGGCAGAACGCCGGGCAGCACGTCAACAACCGCGTCGTGGGCCAGACGGCCCAGGCACAGCAGCACGCGGGGCGTTCGCGGCCGGCGGCCGCAGAGTCTGGCGACCTCCTCCCGCAGATAGGCACCGCAGTTACGGATCTCGGACGCAAGCGGCCGGTTGCCGGGCGGCAGGCACTTCACGGCGTTGGTGATCCGCGCGTTCAGCAGCCGGGCATCCGCAGCCTGGGGGGCGGAGGCGAAGCCGGCCCGATGCAGCGCCTCGAAGAGGAAACGGCCGCTCGCGTCACCGGTGAACGGGCGCCCTGTGCGGTTGGCGCCGTGCATGCCGGGCGCCAGACCCACGATCAGCAGCCGGGCGGACTTCGGCCCCCAGGGTGCCACCGGCGCCGCGTGGTAGTCCGGATGGACTGCCCGCACCTCGGCGCGCAGGGCGACCAGGCGCGGGCACGCCTCACATGTTTGCAACCGAATCCTGCTGACGCCCTGCGCCACTCACCACCCCGTGTCTCACTGCCATCAGCGCCAGCTCGACGTCGCTGGAGACGTTGAGCTTCTCGAAGATCCGGTAACGGTAGCTGTTCACGGTCTTCGGCGACAGGTGCAGGTTGGAGGAGATCTCCCGCACCTTGTGACAATGCACCACCATGAGCATGATCTGCATCTCCCGGCTGGAGAGCTGATCGAACGGATCCAGGCCGTCGTCCGCCACGTTGTTCATGGCGAGCTGCTGCGCAACCTCGGCGCTGAGGTAGCGTTTCCCCAGGAACACACGCTTGATGGCCGTCACCAGCTCCTCGGTGTTGACCTTCTTGGTGAGATAGCCGAGCGCGCCGGCCTTGAGCGCCTGCATGGGATACGGGCTCTCGTCGAATGTGGTCAACGCTATCACCTTGATATCACGCTCCAGACGGACGATCCGTCTGGTGGCTTCCAGCCCGCCGATGCCGGGCATGCAGAGGTCCATCAGCACCACATTCGGCGCCACCTCCCGCGCCACGGTGACGGCCTCTTCGCCGCTGCGGGCCTCCCCCACGATCCTGATGTCCGCTGCATCCCGCAGCATTTTCTGCAGGCCGATCCGAAACAGCCGATGGTCGTCCGCGATGAGTACTCTGATCATCCTTCCCCTCTCCTTTGCGTCAGGTCCTTCCTGGATTTCTCTGCTGTGTACTGCCTTGTTGTACACAGTAGTTCCGCAATCCCGGGAGGACAACGCCGGAGGGCCGATGACTGCTAGAGTTTCACGATATATCCATTTTGCGATAACGCACTGATATCACCGCGCGGCGCTGCCAACGCGGAGGCGTTGCCGCCGCGAAGACGGCATCGCAACATGGCCTGCTCAGGCGCCGGTGAAAGCCTGCAGCCCGGTCTGCGCGCGGCCGAGGATGAGCGCGTGGATGTCGTGGGTACCTTCGTAGGTGTTCACCGTCTCCAGATTCATCACGTGGCGGATCACGTGGAACTCGTCGGAGATGCCGTTGCCACCGTGCATGTCGCGGGCCATGCGGGCGATGTCCAGCGCCTTGCCGCAGTTGTTGCGCTTCATCAGCGAGATGTTCTCCACGGCGAGGCGATCCTCGTCCAGCAGCCGGCCCATGCGCAGACAGCCCTGCAGGCCGAGGGCAATTTCCGTCTGCATGTCCGCAAGCTTCTTCTGGATGAGCTGATTGGCGGCCAGCGGCCGGCCGAACTGCTTGCGCTCGAGAGTGTAGGTGCGGGCCGCGTGCCAGCAGAACTCGGCCGCCCCCATGGCGCCCCAGGCGATGCCATAGCGGGCCCGGTTCAGGCAGCCGAACGGGCCGGAAAGCCCCTTCACGTTCGGCAGCAGGTTCTCCTCGGGGACGAACACGTCCTGAAGCACGATTTCGCCGGTAATCGAGGCACGCAGACTCATCTTGCCTTCGATTTTCGGCGTCGAGAAACCGTCGAATCCGCGCTCCACCACGAAGCCGCGGATCACGCCCTCCAGCTTCGCCCAGACCACGGCCAGATCGGCGATGGGCGAATTGGTGATCCACATCTTGGCGCCATTCAGCACGAAGCCGCCGTCCACCGGCTTTGCGGTGGTGATCATGCCGCCGGGGTCGGAGCCGTGATCGGGCTCCGTGAGGCCGAAGCAGCCCACCCACTCACCCGTAGCGAGCTTCGGCAGGTACTTCTCACGCTGCGCTTCGTTGCCATAGGCGTAGATGGGGTGCATCACCAGGGAGGACTGCACGCTCATGGCGGAGCGGTAGCCGGAGTCCACGCGCTCCACCTCCCTCGCCATCAGGCCGTAGGACACGTAGTTCACGGCAGAGCAGCCGTACTTCGCCGGCAGGGTCGCACCCAGAAGCCCCAGCGCGCCCATCTCGTTCATGATCTCCCGGTCGAAGCGTTCTTCCCGGTTGGCCGTGAGCACCCGCGACATGAGTCTGTCCTGGGCGTAGTCCCGGGTGCTGTCGCGGATCATGCGCTCCTCTTCCGTGAGCTGGTCCTCCAGCAGAAACGGGTCCTCCCACACGAATCCCTGGCGTTCGTTGCTCATGGCGCGGCTCTCTGGTCTGGCGAAGGCGCACAGGCTAATGGAGCCGCTGGCCCCACGCAACGCGCCTCCGGCAGGGTGTCCGGGCCCGGGAGGTGCGCGTGCAGGCCCCGCGCGCACCCGCGGGGCGTGGCGGCTATACTGCCGCGCTTCGCCAGCCCGGAGACCGTCATGGCCCTGGACGACCAGACCCTGAACCAGCTCATCGCCACCCTGGAACGTTTCGTCAGCGAGCGGCTCGTGCCGCTGGAGGCCCGGGTTTCCGAGGAGGATCGCATACCCGAGGAGGTCATCGAGGAGATGAAGCAGCTCGGGCTGTTCGGCATGACCATACCCGAAGCCTACGGCGGTCTCGGCCTCTCCACAGAGGAGGAGTGTCGCGTCGTGCAGGTGCTCGGCCGCACGTCGCCCGCATTCCGCTCGGTGTTCGGCACCAACAACGGCATCGGCTCCCAGGGGCTTGTCATGGACGGCACCGAGGACCAGAAAGCCTACTACCTGCCCCGCATGGCCACCGGGGAGATCATCGGCTCGTTCGCGCTGACCGAGCCGGACGTGGGCTCGGACTCCGGTGCGGTGAAGACGAGCGCCCGGGCGGACGGCGACGACTACGTCCTGAACGGCACGAAGCGTTACATCACCAACGCCCCGGAGGCGCATCTCTTCACCGTGTTTGCCCGCACCAACCCCGACGAACCCGGATCACGGGGCGTGTCGGCCTTTCTGGTGGATGCGGACACCCCGGGAATCACGCTCGGTCCCAACAACCGGAAGATGGGGCAGCAGGGTGCACACGTCTGCGACGTCATCTTCGACAACTGCCGCGTTCCCAAGACCGCCATCATCGGTGGGCCGGACAACGTCAATCGCGGATTCACCACGGCCATGAAGACTCTGGACCGCGGACGGCTGCACATCAGCGCGCTCGCCGTCGGCTGTGCCCACCGGCTGATCGAGGAGAGCCTCGCCTTTGCCACGGAGCGCACCCAGTTCGGTCAGCCTATCGCCGAGTTCCAGCTGATCCAGGCCATGCTGGCGGACAGCAAGGCGGAAAGCTACGCCGCTCAGTGCATGGTGCTGGATGCGGCCCGGCGACGTGACGCGGGCGAAACCGTGACCACCCTCGCCTCCTGCTGCAAGCTGTTCGCGACGGAGATGGTCGGGCGCGTGGCGGACCGGGCCGTGCAGATTCACGGCGGCGCGGGATACATGGAGGAGTACCCGGTTGCCCGCTTCTACCGGGATGTCCGTCTGTTCCGGATCTACGAGGGCACGAGCCAGATTCAGCAGACGGTGATTGCCCGCGGCATGCTCCGCGACCGCTGAACCGTCAGGGCTTGAGCGGCAGGAATAGGTTGAACGTGGTGCCCTGATCGGCTGCTGTGCGCACGTCGATGTTGCCGCCGAGCTCGTGAACAAGCCGGTGAACGATGTGCAGTCCCAGCCCGGCGTGCTCGCCGCCCTTGGTGGACTCCTTCGGATCGGCGAGCCGCTCCAGCACCGCTCTGGGCAGCCCCGGTCCGGTATCGGACACGAAGACCTCCACCCCTTCCCGGCCTTCGCGGAACAGGCCGGCGTCCGTGCCGATGGTGACCCGTTCGCCGCCGGCCGCCTCGATCGCGTTGCGGACCAGGTTGTTGAGGATCTGTGCCAGCCGCTGCTGGTCCGACTCGATGATCAGCGCCCCGGCATGGGCGGCGAGCTTCAGCTCCACCCGATGGTCGGCGGCGTAGCCCTGATGGAGCTCGTAGACCCTGCGCGCCAGCGCGTTGACGTCGAACTCCACGACGTGGACCTGGGCGTCACTGTCCACTTCCATCAGCGGCGGCAGCTCGCGGGCTCTCTGTATGATGTGGGTCGCACGGGAGAGCTCGGTGCCGATCATGTCGAGCTGCTCCGCCGCGGAAGCGTCGTGCTGGAGACGCATCTGCAGAATGTGCAGGTAGTTCTGGACGACGGAGAGCGGGTTGTTCACCTCGTGGACGATCTCCCGAAGGCGTTTCTCCTCCCGCTGCCGGTACTTCTTCAGCACGTCGAGCTCGCCGCCCCTCGCACCGAGATTCGCGAGCCGCTGGCCGAGGGCAGCCACGTACAGCTCCAGCGCGAAGTCGTAGTCCACGTCGTCGTCCGTGAGCATGAGCAGAGCGGCATGACTGTGTCCGTTGCCGTGCACGGGAACGCACCTGGCTTCGGGTGCCCCGAGTCGCCGCAGCAGCTGCCGATCGCCTACCGAAAGGTCAGACCGGTCGACCAGCTCACGGCTTTCGCCGGTGCGGACCGCTTCCGCGATGAGACTGGTCTGTGAGTCGACATGGATCTCCACATCCGGCGCCAGCGCCGACTGGTAACGCCCGGCGGTGATCTCCAGGAGCAGCAGCGGGACCTGCGTGAACAGGCTCCGGGCGATGAACTCGTGCGCATCCTGGAGCGCCGCGTGATTCTCGGCCAGCGGCAGCAGCGCGCTCAACATGGACACCTGCTGCTGCACCCAGAGCCGGTTCGACCAGTCCGCGTCCGGATCGGCTGCCAGCTCCAGCGCGTGGATCAGATCCGAGCAGCGGCTGCCGGCCCACTCGACGAGCTCCGGGAAATTCTCCGACTCGATGCCGAGCAGACGCTGCGCGAGCTGTGCGGCCTGGTACTCGTCGACGACCTCGAACGCGTCCACGACACCGAAGATCCGGATCAGCACCCCGGCATCGCCCAGGAGCTCCGGACGCACGCCCCGGAACGCGGCCAGCTCCATCAGCGCCTCGTCCTGGGGCAGGCTGACCCCGGAAATCGCCAGCAGCACGCGCCAGCGAACGGTCACCGGATCGTCCATGCCGAGCTGCTCGGCGAGGATCTCCGCCAGGAAGGCCGAGCGCAGGACGGCCTGCCACTGATCGAGCCCGAGCCGGGCGCTGCCGGCGACCGGCAGTACGGCCCAGGCCTGGGCCTGCGCCAGACTGATCAGCTCCTCGGGAGAGAGTGCCGCCACGGCGGCGATCAGCGCTTCGGGCTCCGCGCGGACATTGGTGAGGGTGAGCCAGCGGCCTAGCAGGTCCGCATCCGCGCTGAGCACGCGAACAAAGCCGTCGACCGACAACGGCTGTCGGTGAGCGGCTTCCAGATAGCGATAGATTACCGCCTCGGGGGTCAACCCCAGACCTCCTCTCGTCGGGTACGCGACCCACGTCGCGCCCGCACGCTGCGGCCGGCTCCCCAGACCCCATCCTGAAGCCCCTCCGGCAGATCCTCGCGGCCGGTCATCGATCGCGCTCGAGAGGATTCATTGTAGGGAGGGCCGGATGCACCTCCAGCGGCAACATGTAAGCCGATTTGATATCGATTTATTTTTTTTATTTCAGTTGGTTAGCTTAACTTTCTAAGCCGCTACCTGACCGCACACCGAGAGCCTGTGGCGGCGCGCCAGGCGTCCCGGATCGGGTATCAGGCCAGTGCCCGATCGTTACTGCGCTCGGATTGCAGGGTGCGGATCTCGTCCAGCAGGGTGCGGGCAGCCTGCCGCGCGCCAACCGCCGGATCGTCCGGATCCGCGAAGAGCACCGAGCGGGAGGCGTTGATCACCAGCCCGGCACCGCGGCTGTCCTGCCCGTGGACGAGCACGGCAGCCAGATCGCCGCCCTGCGCCCCGACACCGGGCACCAGCAGCGGCATGTCCCCCACCTCCGCCCGAATCCGCCCGAGCTCCTCCGGATAGGTCGCACCGGCGACCAGCATGACGTTGCCGCGGGCGTTCCATCCCACCGCGGCGCGGGCCACCCGCAGATAGACGGGACGTTCCGCGTCGGGGTACGACTGCAGCCACGCACTGTCCGGATTGCTGGTCCGGCACAGAACGATGACGCCCCGATCCGCATAGGCGAGATAGGGTGCCAGGCTCTCGCTACCGAGGTAGGGGTTCACGGTCACCGCGTCGGCGTCGAAGCGCTCGAAGGCTTCACGGGCGTAGAGCCTGGCCGTGTCGCCGATGTCTCCGCGCTTCGCGTCGAGGATCACGGGAACCTCAGGATGCCGGTCGTGCACGTAACGGATGAGCTTTGCCAGCTCATCTTCCAGGCCCAGCGCCGCAAAATAGGCAATCTGCGGCTTGAACGCGCAGACCAGGTCGGCCGTGGCGTCCACCACGTCCCGGCAGAACCGGAACACGCCCTCAGCGCCGTCTTTCCGGTATTGAGTCGGCAATCGGTTCGTGTCAGGGTCGAGACCGATGCAGAGCAGGCTGTTGCGTTCCGTCCAACCTCGCTGGAGGCGTTCGATGAAGGGGCTGCGATTGTTCACGCGCGGCAGTATAGCGCAGCACGTCAGATCCGGGTGACGGCGGGTGACTGTGACGGTCCACGGCAACCCGAGAGATCGATTCGAGTTTCTCGAACTTTTCTGCGTATCGATATTAACTTATTGATATTAAAGTATTTAAAATTCGAAACATGCCCGTAACATCGTGCTGGCACGAAACTGGCTAAACTAATTTCACAGCTGACGCCTGCTGGTTCGGAGGCATCATGAGTTCTGACAACATCGTTGACCTGGCGGCCGCCCGTACGGCAAACCAGACCACCCTCAGCCAGGATCAGCGACTGCATCCGAGGCTCGAGAGCGACGACCGCCTGTTCACCCAGGTGGTGCTGTCCTCGGAAAATCCCGACCTGGTGGGCACCACGCTCTCCTGCACGGCGGTGAACCTGTCCGTGGGCGGTATCCAGTTCCGAACCAGCGCCGCAGTTCCGGAGGGCTCGCTGCTGGATCTGTGGGTGGACGTTTCGAGCCGTCCCGGGAAGTTCTTTCTCGCCGGCGAGGTCCGCTGGAATCGCCCCACCGGGGAAGTGAACGACCGGGGCCTGGAAGAGTGGCTGATCGGCGTTCAGCTGAAGTCCGGCGCCGCCACCGACATCGTCGACTGGCGGGAATTCCACGCCAACGCCTACGCCCGCTGAGCCTCGAACTTATCCTCGAAAAGAGGCGCCCGCCACGGATGGTGAGATAACCAGGCCTCAGCGGAAGGTCCCATCCGGACAAACTCCCGCGGCGCAGAACATCGCCCGGGTTCTGTGACTTACATCACCATGACAATCAGGCCCGGGTCGCGGCCGCTGCACCCGGGAAGTGGTGTAATCCGGCCGTACCAGCGAAGGAATCGTCGGGCGGTGAGCCATCCCAAAGTCGTAGCGCTCAATTCGGCGTCGAAAAAGACCTCTGCCCTGCCGCCGATCGTCCACACGGTGCGGCAGCACTCGCGCAAGCAGCTGGTGACGCTGCTCGAGCGGCTGTTCAACAATGTGGACGACGCGCTGTTCGAGATGGCGGACCGGTCACGCAGTGACGCCGATCAGCATCTGTATTTCGAATCCATGCGGGAGCTGCGCCTGCAGCGGGAAAACATCCGCAAGAACTTCGGTCGGATCTATTCGGAGGGATTCGACGAGGTGTACGGGTACGGTGAGGGAGACGCGGGCAGCAGCAGCGAGCCCGACTTCGACAAGGTCTCCGTACTCGACAACGACGAGCTCGAGATGTCGGTCGCGATCACCGGGATTGCCTCCAAGGTGACGTCACAGTACTCGCTGCTGATCATGCAGCTCACGAAGCGCCTCGATCACCTGGCCAAGAGCATCGAGATCACCGAGCGCACCAACCCCATGGGGCCGGAACGCATCAGTCACACCTTCGTGGACGCGATCGCCGCCGCGGACCTGGACATCAAGGTCCGCATCATTCTGCTGAAGCTCTTCGAGCGTTTCGTCATGGAACGTCTGTCCGGCGTCTACACGGAGGCGAACCAGATGCTCGCGGATGCCGGCGTCCTCACGGATCTGAAGACGGTGATGCGCCGCGAGCGGAAAGGTCCGGAACGCACGGAACGCCCCGGGAGCGCCGGCCGGGGCGGGTCATCGTCCCAGGGCGGGTTCCACCCGACCCCGAGTTACGCGTCGGGTGACAGCCAGGGTGGCGGCGGTCAGATCAGTGGCGGCTACGGCGCGTCCGCAGCGGCAGGCGGATTCGCCTTCATTCAGGAGCTGCTGTCCGCTTCACGCGGTGGGCTGGGTACCGGCGCCGACGTGCCGGGATATGCCGGCGTCGCGCTCACCACCGCGGACGTTCTGACGGCCCTGACCGAGGCGCAGGCGGAAATGTCGGCGCCCATCGATATCGAATCCGCGCCCCGCGTGCTCGACCTCCGGCAGCTCGTGCTGAGCAATGTCCGCGGTCGGAACGACGGTCAGGCAGCCCGTCTCACGCAGGCGGACGATGATGTCGTCCACTTCGTCGGCATGCTCTTCGACTACATCCTCAACGATCGCAACCTCGCCATTCCCATGAAGGCACTGATCGGCCGCCTGCAGCTGCCGATCGTCCGCCTTGCCGTCATGGACCGCTCGTTCTTCGACCGCAGCAGCCACCCTGCCCGGCAGCTGCTCAACGAGCTGTCGTCGGCCGGCATCGGCTGGAGCAACGCCAGGGAGCTCAAGCGCGACGCGCTGTACAACAAGATCGAATCCGTCGTGCTGCGGGTGATGAACGGATTCTCCGACGATCCGGAGATCTTCGAGGAGCTTCTGGACGAGCTGCGATCCTTCGTCAAGAAGGACCGCTCCAAGCGCGAGCAGGTCGAGCAGCGGGTCAAGGACAACGAGAACGGCCGGGCGCGCACGATCAATGCGAAGCAGACCGCTCAGAAGCTGATCAACCAGAAGGCGAGCGGCATGCGGCTGCCGCCGGACGTCGGCCGATTCATCAGCGATACCTGGTCGAAGGTCCTGGTGTACACCTGCGTCAAGGATGGCGAGCGATCTCCGGCCTGGCACTCGCAGGCCGAGATTCTCGACCGCCTGCTCTGGTGCCTGCAGCCGCTGGACCAGCTCGCAGACATCAACCGTCGCGAGGAGATGCTCCCGACCCTGCTCGACGACCTGCGCGGCGGGATGGCCCAGATTCAGCTGGCGGAACCGGAGATCGAAAAGCGCCTCCGGGAGATCGAGACGCACCTTGCGAACATCTCGGCGAACGACAGAGCCTATCTCGAGGAGGACGAACCGGCACCGACGGATGAGTCGTTCGAGATCATGGACGAGATCGTGCTGACGCTGCCCGGAGAACAGCTCGACCAGCAGACGGACATCGACGTGGAGCCCGAGTACCTCGAGCAGATCGGCAAGCTCCGGGAGGGCAGCTGGGTCGAGCTCGTGCAGGCGAGCGGCGAGATGCTGCGCTGCAAGCTGTCGACGGTGATCGAACCGGGCGGCCGCTACATCTTCGTGAACCGTCGGGGGATGAAGGTGGCAGAGCGCAGCCGGCGCGGGCTGGCCGTAGAGCTGAAGCACGGAAATCTGACGATCCTGGCGGAATCACAGGTATTCGATCGCGCCCTCCAGGCCGTGATCGGCAACCTGCGGCAGATGCACCGGACGGCACCCACGCCCGGCTGAGACAACCGGGTCACGGCGATCCGCTCTCCGAAAGGCGGCTAGTGTACTGCGCCACCCTATTTGGCACTTATAGCGTGAGCCGATGGTGCCAGCCGCAAGGCGCATTCGGATGGCACCATCGGTCTCGCCCGAAGGGAACGCCTCAAAAACGCCATCGCTGCGTTCTCGTCCTTGGCAATGGATTGACCATTCCCTGCGGACGACGCCTTGCGCTGACGTTTTTGAGGCGTTCTATAAGTGCCAAATAGGGTGGTGCAGTACACTAGTCTCTCGTCCCCGGATGGATGGCGAGCCGCGCCAGTGCTTCCGGCGAGCTCAGCATCCGTTCCACCGTGTCGACGACCGCCTGAGTCTGGGCGTCGATCTCGAGATTCACCAGCGCCCCCTCCGCCACCTGGCCCAGCGTGGTTCGCTCGATGGTTTCCGGGATGAGACTCACCACGATCTCGTGCCGGTCCGGATCGACGCGGGCGAGGGTCAGACTCGCGCCGTCCAGCGCCACGAAGCCCTTGTGGTGGAGATACCGCATCCAGCCGGGGCTCACCGAGAATGTCAGCTCACGCAGGTTGTCCGCCTGATCGATCCCAACAACGCGAACGGTGTCCGCCACGTGTCCGGACAGGATGTGCCCGCCGACCTCGTCTCCCACCCGGAATGACCGCTCCACGTTGACCTGGTCACCCGGCTCCAGCGTGCCGAGGTTGGTCAGCTTCAGCGTTTCGCGGATCACGTCGAAGGACAGCACACCGCCCGGCTGCTCGCCGGTGACCGTCAGGCAGGTGCCGTTGACGGACACCGACGCGCCGGTCTGCACACCGCCGGCCAGCTCGCCCAGGCGGATCGAGATACGGCGCAGGTTGGGCTCATCGGTGACGCTGACGACGGGACAGAGTCCCTGGACGATTCCGGTAAACATGCCCGCATCCTACACCGATTGCGCAAAAAAAAGCCCCTGACCGGAAGCAGGGGCTTGCGTCGGAACGCGGGAATCAGATCGCGTCGCGGAGTGCCTCCAGCCGCGTCGTTTCCCGGTCCAGGTAGGTAATCCACTGAGCGCAGACCCGCTGGTTGTTGTCGTCGTCGCTCCTCCGCGCTTCGTTGCGGCAGCTGACGAAGGACTTGCGCGCTGCCGCCAGGTTCGGGATCACGCTCTGATCCTTGTTGTACTCGCACATGCCTTTGACGATGTACACCTGCGGGACGGAACGCAGGCCACCCTTGTCGATGGCATTGTCGGAGGCCACCACGCACTCCTGGTACTTGTCCACATCCAGGTAGAGCTGTGCCAGCCGCTCATAGATCCGCCCGTCCTCGGAGAGCTTGCCGGCCTCCTCGTAGGCCGGAATGGCCTTGTCGGAGTCCTGGGCGAGCTGCCAGGCCTGCCCGAGCGCCTGCAGGTTCTTGGAGTTGCGCTCGATGAGCTTGTCCTTGAAGCCCTTCTCCAGCACCAGCGCGGCGCGGTAAGGGACCTGATCCTGCATCAGTAGTCCGGCAAAGTTCATCAGGTCCTGCTCGCGGTCGAGGAAGTTGGAGGTGTAGGCGCCCTGCATGGACCACACCTGCTCTTTCTCGTTACCGAGCTGACCATGAATGCCGGCGAGGCGTACCCAGTAGTCGCGCTTCGGGAAGTCGCGGACCAGGATCTCGAGGATCTCCAGAACCTTCGGCCAGTTTTCCTGCTCGTAGTAGAGATAGTTCAGCAGCGCCCACCACTGCTCCTTGACGTCGAGGCTCCGCTCCTGGGCGATTCGGATACCCGTCTCGATCTGCTTGATCGCCGCCGGGTAGTTCTTCATCTGATAGTAGACCTGCCCCATGAAGATGTGCGGATCCGCGCCGGGGTTGTTGGCCTTGGTGATCCAGGTCTCCATGTAATCGAGCGCATCCTGATAGCGCTCTTCCACGAAGCTGAGCTGCGCGAGAGTATAGAGGGTGGTGGTTTCAAGGCCCTCCGGGATCTGATCACCCTGGGCGACCACCTGCTCGTACTCGCGGATGGCCCCGGCGTAGTTCTCCTCGGAGAAGTAGACGAAGCCCATCATGTTGTGGACCTGCCCGATCTCGTTGCCGTTCATGTTCCGGGAGCGGGACAGCATGTCTTCGAGCACTTTCTTCGCGGTTGCGAAATCCTTGGCGTCGATGGCTTCCTGAGCCTCGGCCAGCTTCTTGAACGTCGCCTCGCTCATGGTGGGAACACGGCGGGTCTTCATCGGCTTCTCGCCCTCTTCCGCCTGAACCTGAGCGCCGGTGAAACCGAACTCCGCTGCGAACGGAGCAGCCAGCAGCCAGGCGAGCGCAAGTGCCAGAGCGCCGGCGGTGCGGGTAAACAGCGTATTCATCGCGACTCGATACCTCCCGTCAGTCCGCCAGCTCGAAGGTGATCCGGTTGCGGACACCGGCCACGTCGATGGGCTCGCCATTCACGACCTTCGGCTTGTATTTGAATTTCAGCGCTGCGTTGATGGCAGCCCGATCGAAGATCCCCGGTGGCGACGCCTCGATGACGACGGGGTTTTCCACCGCGCCGGATTTGGTCACCACGAATTCCAGCAGCACGTAGCCCTCGATACCACGGGTCTGCGCCCGTCGGGGATACACGGGAGCGACCTTGACGATGGGCAGGTACTCGCCGTCCGAGCTGAAGCCACCGACGCCGCCGACGTTCAGGTCGACATTGACGTTCACAGCGCCGACGTCCACGCCCTGGGAAACCGCCGCGTTGTCGAAGTCGGGCTTGGGCATGTCGGGTGGCGGCTCGTCCGGTGGCGGCGGCTTCGGCGGCTTCCGCTTCTTGATCTCGATCTCCTCGTCCTGATCGAGGCGGACGATGTCCACGATACGACCGTCGAACGCATCACTGAACGGATTCCGTTCGCTGCTGATGATCGACTGCATCATCATGAAGAGCAGGAAGGTGGTGACGAGCCCGAGCACGACACCGAAGACATATCTGATCACCATCGCCTATCCCTCCTAGTTGTCCGTGGCAATGGCAACCTGCACCATGCCGGCTGCCCGCGCCGCCGACAGTACGGCCATCACCTTCTCGGTTTTGGCGTTCCTGTCTGCTTGGACAACGAGCCCCCCCTTCGGGTTCTCCGAGTGGAGCCGCTCGATGTGCGCCCTGACGGCACCCTCATCGACCTTCTGCTTGTCGATCCAGATCTCACCGGCCTCGCTGATGGCCACCAGCACGCTCACCGTGGGCTTCTGCTCGGCGGTGAGCGCCTCGGGACGGAACACCTCGATGCCCGCCTGCTTGATGAACGTGGCCGTCACGATGAAAAAGATCAGCATGATGAAAACCACGTCCAGCATGGGCGTCAGGTTGATGTCCGACTCTTCGTCGGTTCGCGAGAAGCTTCTTTGACCTCGGGCCATGTTCCCTCCCTCAGTGGTCGAAGGTCAGATGATCTTCGAACAGCCCCACTTCCGTGTCCACCCTGCGTTTGATCAGCGTGGCGCCGAGTACGCCGGACAGAGACGCGATCATGCCGGACATGGTGGGAATGGTCGCCTGGGAGACACCGGAGGCCATGGACCGGGCATTGCCGCCCATGGTTGCCATGGCGTCGAACACGGTGATCATCCCGGTGACCGTACCGAGCAGCCCCAGCAGCGGGCAGAGCATCACACAGGTCTGGATCAGCGGCAGGCTGCCGGTGATCCGATCCGCTGCATCGGAGATGAGGCCGTCGCGAACCGCGTGCGCCGACCAGGATCGCCGCTCGGAGCGGCTCTCCCACTTCTCCGTCGCTTCACGTACGAGCACCTTGTGCTCGGCGCGGAAGTACCAGAAGCGCTCGAAGATCAGCGTCCACATCAGGAAGGTGACGGCGGCAATGAGGTACAGCACATTGCCGCCCAGCTCTATGAACTGAATGATCGCCAGATACGCATCGTAGAACATCGTTCAACCTATCCCAGTGCGCGGCCGGACTTCTCGGCGTGATCCGCGATGATCCCCGCGCTCTGCTCCTCGATCACGTGGATCAGCGAACGGCTCTGACCGGCGACGATGGAGTGCAGCAGCGTCGTGGGAATCGCCACGACAAGACCAAGCACGGTCGTGACGAGCGCCTGCGAGATACCGCCTGCCATGGTCTTCGGATCACCCGCACCGAACAGCGTGATCGCCTGGAAGGTCGTGATCATACCCACCACCGTACCCAGCAGACCGAGCAGCGGGGCGACGACGGAGATCACCTGTATGAGGGTGATGTTCCGTGTGATCTTCGGTGTTTCGCCGAGCATCGCCTCCCCGAGCTTCAGCTCGAGGGTTTCCACATCCACGTCCTTGTTGTCGTCGTAGACCTTCAGCACCCTGCCCAGCGGATTGTCGTCGCTGGCGGTATCGGACTTACGCTGCGAGGCCACCTTGGTGCCCATCAGCGAGAGCGTGATCATCCGCTCGATAGCGAGCAGCACGCCGACGATACCCACCAGGATGATGACCGAGCCGACGGTGCCACCCTGGCCGTCGCAGAACGGCAGCCAGCACTCGCCTTTGGAGATACCGCCGAACGGCGTGCCGATACGGTCACCCCAGGTCGCCGCCTGAATGAGCAGCGCGAGCAGCGAGCCGCGGGTCGGATCGATGCCGAACGCGACCATGTCGCCTGCGGAGGCGTTCTGGATGTCCTCCGCGGTGCTGACGAAGCGGGCGGACGGCTGACGGGCAAGCTCCAGAATCGTGCCTTCGTCGCCGGGCTGGAAGTTGAAGTACTCGCCGTTCGCCACCAGCGCGTAGGCGCCGACCCGGACGATGTCGGTGTCGAGTGTCTCGCCGTTGAGCAGGTTGACGGTTCCGGGGAAGCGCACCACCTTGCCGGATTCCGTCATCTCACGCTGCAGCTCGAACCAGAGCGTTTCCATCTCGGCAATGGTGGCGAGCTGAGAGGACGTGCCCATCTTCTTGGCAAAAGCGCCGAGCCACTCTCCGCGGCCGGGGTATTGAGCGGTGATGATGGAGCTCTCGAACAGGCCGCGGGTGTCTCCCGCCACCTGCTGAAGCACACCGAACAGCTCCTTCAGCGATCCCAGACGGCGATCGAGCTGCTCCTGCAGATCGCCGATTCTGAGCTCGTTTTCGTCGAAGGCGGTTTCCAGCCGGTCGGAACGCTGCTCCTCCCGACGGCGCTCACCGTTGGCCTGCTCCAGAAGCCGGGCCTGCGCGGCCTTGTCACGCGTGAATTCCTGCTCGCGCTGGCGATGCAGCTGCGACTCCACGACCCGGCGCTCCTGGACGTTCTTGAGCAGCTCTTCCAGCGAGTCCGCCTTGACCACGGCCAGGTCGTCCTGAGGTGTGGGCTCGGCTGGTTCGGCTTCCTGGGCGTAAACGCCGCCTGCCAGGGTCATGAGGAGGCCGAGCAGGGCTCCGCCTACCAGATTCTTGTCGATCATCGTGCTGCTTCTCATTGTGCGTTCTCCGGTCCGGATACCGGCAGGGTCAGCAGATCGTAGGACATCTGCTGGCGGGCCATACGGATCCCGTTCTGAACCGACGATTTGTAGGCATCATCGATCGGTTCCCACTGACGGGATTCGGGGTTGAAGCGCCCCGTCTCCTCGCCGTCGGGCGTCTGGTACATGAGCGCAACCCGGCCGACCTGAAGCACGTCGACCAGCCGGTCGGTGCCGGCCACATTGATGGTGCCTTCATAGGCGGAGATGGTCCGCCCGTACTCGTTCTCGATCTGATAGGCGCGCAGGATCTGGGAGAGCTTCTCGCTCACCGCCACGTCTGCCCGGTCCATCATCTCCCGCAGTGTCTCCAGGCGCTCAGCCCGCTCCTCGGTCAGAAACGGCAGGTCCAGATCCACGAACTGCTCCAGTCCGTCGATCATGCGCAGCATCAGCGGGGTGATCTGCCGCTCGATGACGGTCACCTCGTCGATGGACGCGGCGAGCTGAGTCATTTCGGCTTCCTGGTTGCTGATCTGCTTCTCGAGCTGCCGGTTGTAGACTCTCAACCCCTCGATCTCTTTGAGCACGATCTTGTACTCGCCGAGCAGCGCACGGGTCTCTTCCGTGAGCGCATCGATCTTCGCCTGCGACTGCCGTGCCTGCTTGTTGAGCTGATCAGCCACGGTAAACACTTCATTCAACGTCGCGGCAGAGACAGTGCCGGCGAGCACTGCAGACACCGCCATAAGCAGCGCCGCCACACACCTGTTCCGTTGTTTTTTCATACGACTTCCTACGGGATTGATTGGTTCTGTCAGAATGTTCGATCGCCGTCCCGGCTCATCCGGGCCCGATCCGCATCCTCTCTCGTCTTCCGCACCTTCTCATCGTGTG
>JBFWZA010000006.1:0-309549 GCA_050185825.1 Pseudomonadales bacterium
CGCTCGATCTCCAGCTCAGATATGCCTAGTATCACTCCTGCGTGGGACATCGGTGTTATCTCCATTAAACGATCTTCGCAAAATCAGTTTAATGAACACCGGTGTCCCCCATTAATGCTGAAGAGCCTAGGCGCGTGCCCGCCCGGTAGGGGTAGTGACAGGTAGAACAATTCTCCTGTTACCGGGCGCAATGCCAACAGTGCAGGTTGATAGCGCGTACCGAATCGTAGGAAGGCATAGTCATCCAGGTTGCCACCGTGTTCCTCGAGGAAACGCTCGAACACCTCCATCCCGATCCGCTCCATCTGTTCCCGTGTAATTCCCTCGCGAAGGGTATCAATATCCGAAACGCTGAATGGGGTGTAGTACTCAGACGCGGTCTTCAACGGCTGTTGTTTCTGTAGGAACCTCTGTCGAATCTTGCTTTGTGCCTCGAGATCTTCCGGAAGGTGTACGGTTACCCAATAAGGCGGGTTGCCGTCCTTGTCGCCGAATTCCGGAACTGGTTGATTGACCTGCTGATAGTCGTCGATGGTCATACTCTGAAAGGAGCCATCTGCATACACCATGGCAATGGGACGTTCCGAATACACCACATAGGTCCCCGCCGTCAGGCAGGAGAGCTGGATCGCGGCGATGATGCCGAGATCGCGCTGCAGTTCCTTTCGCGGTTTGTTCTGGTTGAACACCACCAGAGTCAGTACCGGTCCCAGCACCAGATCCACGAACGCGACGATGCGTATCCCCTGCCAGCCGCCATCGGAGGCAAAGAAGAAGTCGGGATACCAGTGAAAGAGAATGAGGTAGCCGAGAATCACGAAGATGATCAGGCTGATGCCGAGGTGAACGGCAAAGGCGCCAAAGCGGTTCATGCGGTCACTCCTGTTCAGCTCGACCGCTGGTTCCGGCTCCGTGAGAGGTGATTCGGCTCGATTCCACCGTTCAGTTGGACTCGAACCGCATGGACAGGTCCAGCGGTCTGACGGTCTTGGTCAGCTCACCGACGGAAATGTAGTCCACGCCCGCTTCCGCGACCTTGACGATGGTCTCACGATTGATACCCCCTGAGGATTCCAGTAGCACCCGACCTCGCGCCATCTGTGCGGCCTTGTCGGTGTCCTCGAGGCTGAAGTCGTCCACCATCACGATGTCGGCGCCGGCATTCATCGCTGCCTGCAGCTCGTCCAGGTTCTCCACCTCCACCTCCACCTTCAGCTCGGGGTGCAGCGACCGGGCTCGCGCCACCGCGGCGGCGATGCTGCCGGCGGCGGCGATGTGGTTCTCCTTGATGAGAAACTGATCATAGAGGCCGATGCGATGGTTCTCGCCGCCACCGCAGCGCACGGCGTACTTCTGCGCGAGGCGGAGCCCCGGAATCGTCTTCCGCGTATCGAGCAGCCGCGTGCGGGTGTGGGCGATGAGCGCGGCGTACTCCGCCGTCAGCGTGGCCGTGCCGGAGAGCAGCTGCAGAAAATTGAGGGCCGGACGTTCGGCGGTGAGCAGTGACGCGGCGGGGCCGGTGAGTCGGTAGAGGAGGGCGCCGGCGTCGACGCGCTCCCCGTCCTCGGTGGAGGGCTCGAAGGCGATCCGCGCGTCCACCTGTCGGCAGACCTCCGCCACCCAGGGGAGTCCCGCGATGACGCCCGCTTCGCGGGTGATCACGCGGGCATTGGCCGTGCTGTTCGGATCGATCAGCGCAGCGGAAACGTCGCCGCTGCCGACGTCCTCGCTGATCGCCGCCGCTACGTTCGCGCGGATGGCGGCTGCAAGCTCGGCTTCGGTCACACCTGTGGGGAGAAACTGCATTGGCGTTGGAATCCATTTCTGGAGGATTGAACGTTACGGCCCGCCGATGGGCTGTACAAGCCGATCTGCTCACCGCGCAGGCTTACACCTCAGCCTCGTCCGAGGTGCCGCCGCGCTGCTTCGCCGAGAGCCAGATCAAAGGTGGCCAGTGGTGCGCCGAGTTCCGAAGCCAGCCAAAGATAGGCTGCGTCGTAGGCGGTCAGCTCATGTTCCAGCGCGAGCAACCACTGTGCCTCCACATCCACCGCGCAGCGGGTCAGCTGCAGGCGCTTCAGATCCGCCAGTCCCTGTTTCACGACCTCGTCCAGTCCCTGTCTCGACTTTTTTACCGCCACGCTGACGAGCTCGTGATCCACGAGATCGGGCGCAAACAGCTCGCGACCGCGCAGGGCCTCGACGGCTGTTTCGCGGTCGGGCTCATCGAACAGAATGCTGGCCAACACGCTGCAGTCTGCAACCAGGGGCGGTCGTTTGGCGTAAGGTGTCGCCGGCTCGGCGATGATCAGCGCATCGTTTCGGTCGCCTCTACCACCGTGGGGGTCACCTGGCATCGCGATCGCCGCGAATGATGTCCACCGCGTGCGGCGCGTGGTCGAACGGCTCGGCCCACTGGAGGCGATGCTCTGCCGCGATTTCGTCGATGCTGACTGCGCCTGCTCGTCGCGAGCCAAGCGGGCGCAGAACCTGATCCTCCGCCTCCACCGCCTTGCAGATCAGTGCCATCAATTCGCCCTGCATGGAGCGGTGATTGAGCGCCGCGCGCCTGCGCAGGCGTTCGACCACGCTGGCAGGCACATTTTTGATGGATAGGGTTGCCATTGAAGTTCCGAATAGAATCTGGAATGGCGCCATTTTGGCGCCGCGCGGGTTCGTCGTCAATGTTGCCATTCGGGCGCCGGCGGTGCAGCGTATCGCGCGTGAATCAAGACCACCTGGGCCGGGAGATCATTGCGCGTTACTGACCAACACTGGCTGGCCCGGGTACGTAAGCGTCCGGCGCCGAACCGGGGGCCGCGTCCTGATCCGGCGGACATCTCCCTGGTGGTCGTGCACGGCATCTCGCTGCCGCCGGGCGAGTTCGGCACGGGCATGGTGGAGGATCTCTTTCTCAACCGCCTGGATGCGACCCGGGACTCGCGGCTGGCCGATCTCGCCGGCGTGCAGGTCTCCGCGCACCTTTTCATCGACCGGCGCGGCCGCACGACCCAGTTCGTGCCCTTCAACGAGCGGGCGTGGCACGCGGGGGTGTCCTGCTGGCACGGTCGCGAGAACTGCAACGATTTCTCCATCGGTATCGAGCTCGAAGGCGAAGACCAGCGGGCCTACACGCGCAGCCAGTATCGCCGCCTCGTGAAGGTGCTCGCCGCGCTCTTCGAGCGGTATCCCCATCTGTCGCGGAGTGCCGTGGTCGGTCATCAGGAAATCGCACCGGGGCGGAAGACGGATCCGGGCCCCGCGTTCGACTGGCAGCAGGTGCTGGGCGGGCTCTGGTGACGGCGGGGGCGCGCATCGGCATCGATCTCGGCGGGACGAAGATCGAGGGCATCCGCCTCGAGCCGGACGGCGTCGTCTCGACGCGTCTGCGGGTGGATACGCCCAGGCTCGACTATCCCGGCACTGTGGCCGGGGTGGCGGCGCTGGTCCGGACGCTGGATCGGGGCGAGGCATTGCCGGTCGGTGTGGGTGCCCCCGGGGCCTGGGTGCCGAAGCTTCGCCTCATGCAGAACTGCAACTCCACCTGGCTCAACCGGCGCCCACTGCTCGACGACCTGATCGCCGAGCTCGGAGATCGCGTGCGCCTGGCGAACGACGCGGACTGCTTCGCGCTGTCGGAAGCCCAGGATGGCAGCGCCGCCGGTCGGCACGTGGTGTTCGGGGTCATTCTCGGCACCGGGGTCGGCGGCGGGCTGGTGGTGGGCGGCCGTGTGCTGCAGGGTCCGAACGGGCTCACCGGCGAGTGGGGTCACACGCCGCTGGCCTATCTGCATCCGGCGCTGCCGGCGCGCGAGTGCTACTGCGGGCGGATGAACTGTGTGGAGACGTACCTTTCCGGTCCGGGCCTGCTGGCGACCCATCAGGCCCTCTGGCCGGGAGAATCATCGGCGCCGGCGACGGCCCAGGCGGTGCACGCCGCAGCAGCGCTGGATGACGCATGCGAGGACTGGTTCCGGACAGATGCCGGTTCTGAGAACGCGGCCGCTCGGGCTCGCACCTCGCTCAGCGTATACTCTCGCCTGCTGGCGGAGAACCTCGCCCAACTGGTCAACATCGTCGATCCCGATGCCATCGTGCTCGGTGGCGGGCTGTCGCAGATGGTGGAGATCTATCCGGCGGTGCGTGCGCTGATGAAAGCGCACGTCTTCGGAGACGTGTTCGAGACGGAGCTGCTGCCGCCGGCCTTCGGTGCCGCGAGCGGGGTGCGGGGTGCCGCGTGGCTGTGGTCACCCGGCGAGGTTCCGTAGCTGTAACCTGCGACCCCGAAAACATGCCACTCGAGAGAAGGAGCTTAGAGGAAGACGATGGCCTATCCGCGTGAGCTGACGGACTCGGACCCGACGGAAACCCGGGAGTGGCTCGACTCGCTCGAGTACATCCTCGAGGACGAAGGTGTGGATCGGGCAAACTTCCTGCTCGAGCGGCTGTCCGCGCGCATGACAAAAACGGGCGCCCGGCTGCCCTATACGATTACCACGCCGTACCGGAACACGATTCCCTCCAACCGCGAAGCGTTCATGCCCGGCGATCTGTTCATGGAGCGGCGCATCCGCTCGCTGATCCGCTGGAACGCGCTGGCCATGGTGGTGCGGGCCAACAGCCGGCCGGGGGAGCTCGGCGGGCACATCTCGTCGTTCGCCTCCTCGGCCACGCTCTACGATGTGGGCTTCAACTACTTCTTCCGCGGACCGACGGCCGAGCATGCCGGTGACCTGATCTATTTCCAGGGGCATGCCTCACCCGGCATCTACGCGCGTTCCTTTCTGGAAGGACGCCTCACGGAAGAGCAGCTCGACAACTTCCGCCAGGAAACGGGCGGGCGGGGCCTCTCCTCCTACCCGCACCCGTGGCTCATGCCCGATTACTGGCAGTTCCCGACGGTGTCCATGGGGCTCGGGCCGATCCAGGCCATCTACCAGGCCCACATCATGAATTACCTGCACAACCGCGGGTTGGTGGACAAGGGCGACCGGAAGGTCTGGGCATTTCTCGGCGACGGTGAGTGCGACGAGCCGGAAGCGCTCGGCGCCCTCTCCATGGCCGGCCGGGAGAAGCTCGACAACCTGATCTTCGTGGTGAACTGCAACCTGCAGCGGCTGGACGGGCCCGTGCGCGGCAACTCCAAGATCATCCAGGAGCTCGAAGGGTCGTTCCGCGGTGCGGGCTGGAACGTAATCAAGGTGGTCTGGGGCAGGCTGTGGGATCCGCTCTTCGCCAACGACACCCACGGGCTGATGCAGCAGCGCATGAACGAGGTGGTGGACGGCGAGTATCAGAACTACAAGGCCAAGGGTGGCGATTACACCCGCGAGCACTTCTTCGGCAAGTATCCCCAGCTCGCGGCCATGGTGGAGAACCTGTCCGACGAGGACATCATGCGGCTCAACCGCGGCGGACACGATCCTTTCAAGGTCTATGCCGCCTACCATGCAGCGGTGAACCACACCGGTGAGCCCACGGTGATCCTGGCCAAGACGGTGAAAGGCTACGGCATGGGCGATGCCGGTGAGGCCGAAAACGACACCCACCAGGTGAAGAAGCTGAACCTGGACGAGCTCAAGCACTTCCGCGACCGGTTCGACATCCCGCTCACGGACTCCGAGCTCGAGAATCTGCCGTTCTACCGGCCGGCGGACGACAGCCCGGAGATGAAGTATCTGAAAGCCGCCCGCGAACGGCTCGGCGGCGGGCTGCCGAAGCGGGTGGTGGCGGCCGACGTGCTGAAGGTACCGCCGCTGACCACCTTCAAGGCACAGCTCGAAGGCACCGGCGAGCGGGAGAACTCCACCACCATGGCGTTCGTCCGTTTCCTGGCGACGCTCTTGCGCGACAAGTCCATCGGCCCGAGGGTGGTGCCCATCGTGCCGGACGAAGCGCGGACCTTCGGCATGGAAGGCATGTTCCGGCAGCTCGGCATCTACTCGTCCGCCGGTCAGCTCTACGAGCCGGAAGACTCGGGCGAGATCGCCGCCTACCGCGAGTCCATCGACGGTCAGGTACTGGAAGAGGGCATCAACGAAGCTGGCGCCTTCTCCGCCTGGCTCGCCGCCGCCACGTCCTACAGCACCCACCAGTACACGCTGATTCCCTTCTACATCTATTACTCGATGTTCGGGTTCCAGCGGATCGGCGACCTGGCCTGGGCGGCCGGCGACAGCCGGGCCCGCGGCTTTCTGCTCGGCGGCACGTCCGGGCGGACGACGCTCAACGGCGAAGGCCTCCAGCACCAGGACGGACACAGCCACGTGCTGGCTTCCACGATTCCGAACTGCGTGGCCTACGATCCCTGCTACGCCTACGAGCTGGCGGTGATTCTGCGCGAGGGGCTGCGGCGCATGCTGGAGGAGCGGGAAAGCGTCTTCTACTACGTCACGGTGATGAACGAGGCCTATGTGCAGCCGCCCATCCCCGAAGGTGTGGAGGAAGACATCCTGAAGGGACTGTACCGGCTGCGCCGGCTCGACGGCGAGGGCCCGCTGGTGCGCCTGCTCGGCGCGGGCACGATTCTGCGCGAGGTGGAGGCGGCGGCCGTTGAGCTCAACGAAACCCACGGGCTCACGGTGGAGGTCTTCAGCGTCACGAGCTTCACCGAGCTTTCCCGCGAGGGTCAGGACGTGGCGCGTTGGAACCTGCTGCATCCGGAGGAGACCCCGCGACGGTCGCATGCGGCAACCCTCCTGGATGGTGACGCCCCGGTGGTGATCAGCAGCGACTACATGAAAGCGCTGGCCGAACCCTTGCGCAGCCAGATCGATGCGGACGTCCACATCCTGGGTGCAGACGGCTTCGGCCGCAGCGACACCCGCGAGCGGCTCCGACACTTCTTCGAGGTGGACCGGCGGTTCGTGACGCTGGCGGCGCTGAAAACCCTGGCGGATCAGCAGAAGCTCTCCATCGACGTGGTCACCCGGGCCCGGGACGAGCTCGACATCGATCCGGAAAAACCCAATCCGCGGCTGGTGTGATGCAACGGACAACGGCAGCAACTGACGGCAAGGAACGGGACGCGTGACTGAAGAAGTACGGATACCGGACATCGGCGACGTCGATCACGTGGAGGTGATCGAGATCTGCGTGTCGGTCGGCGACACGGTCGGGCCCGACGACGCGCTCATCGTCATCGAGTCGGACAAGGCGTCCATGGAGGTGCCGGCGGGAAAATCAGGCAAGATCGCCTCCATCGACGTTGCGCTGGGCGACGAGGTCAAGGAAGGCACGCTGATCGTGACGCTGGAGACGGCGGCAAAGGCCGGCGGCGATGGCGATAAGCCGGCAGGCGGCAAGCAGGCGGCAGATACCGCCGGCGCCAGGAAAGCAGAGGCGAAAACGGAGCCACAACCGGAGCCAGAACCGGAGCCGGAGCCTGCCGCAGAAGTGCCGGAACCTTCGATTGAGGAAACGGGCGGCAGCGGCGGCGAAACGGTGGAAGTGCGGGTACCGGATATCGGCGAGGCCACCAACGTGGAGGTCATCGAGGTGGCGGTCTCCGAAGGCGACCACGTCGGCGCGGACGACCTGCTCGTGGTGGTGGAATCGGATAAGGCCTCCATGGAGATTCCCGCCGGGCAGGCCGGCACGGTTACCGGCGTGCACGTGAGCGTGGGCACCGAGGTGGTGGAGGGAACGCTGCTGGCCACCATCACCCTGGACGCCAAAGCACCGGTGAAGCCTGCAAAGGCGAAGTCCGCGAAGGCGGAACGCGGTGCCGATGCCGCCAAGCCGGCGCCTAAGGCACCGGCAGAGGAGGTGCGTACGGCTGCCGAGCCGCGTCCCGCCGAAGCCGCTGCCGCCGGTCGGGAAGCCGCGCCGGAGGAGAGCCCGGGCGATGCCGATCGGGAGGCGCGGAAGGTCTACGCCGGTCCGGCGGTACGTCGCCTGGCCCGGGAGCTCGGCATCGAGCTTGCGAAGGTGAAAGGCTCGGGCAATCGTGGCCGCATTCTCAAGGAAGACGTGAAGGCGCACGTCAAAACGGCCATGACGAGCCGGCCAACGGCGGCTGGCGCGAGTGGAACCGGTGGCATTCCATCCCTGCCGGCGGTGGATTTCAGCCGGTTCGGACCCGTGGAGACGCAGCCGCTGTCGAGGATCCGCATCGCGGGTGCCGCGAACCTGCACCGGAGCTGGCTCAACCTGCCGCACGTCACGCAGTTCGAGGAGGCGGACGTCACGGAGCTCGAGGAGTTCCGGGGGACGCTGAAGGCGGAGGCGGAAGAGCGCGGCGTGAAGATCACGCCGCTGGCGTTCATCATCAAGGCCTGCTGCTACGCGCTGCAGGCGTTCCCCACCTTCAATGCGTCGCTGGATCCGGAGATCCGGAACTTCGTGTTGAAGAAGTACTACCACATCGGCTTTGCGGTCGACACGCCGGACGGTCTGGTGGTGCCGGTGATCCGGGATGCCAACCGGATGGGGGTGTGGGATCTGTCCCGGGCGATCATCGAGCTCTCTGACAAGGCCCGGAACCAGAAGCTCGGCATGGGCGACACCCAGGGCGGCAGCTTCAGCATCTCGAGCCTCGGCAACATCGGCGGCACGGGCTTCACGCCCATCATCAACGCGCCGGAAGTGGCGATCCTGGGTGTGTCACGGCTGGTGACGAAGCCCGTCTGGAACGGCAAGGCGTTCGAGCCCCGGCAGATGCTGCCGCTGTCGCTCTCCTACGACCACCGGGCGATCAATGGTGCCGAAGCAGGACGGTTCATGGCCATGCTGGCCGAGCTGCTCGCCGACATCCGGCGGTTGTCGCTCTGACCCCTAAGCGCCGGTACCCGGCGGGGTGAGTCCCCGCCACTCCCGTTCGACACCGGCGTTCAGCACCCGGGCCATGACGAAAAACAGATCACTCAGCCGGTTGAGGTAGCGGGCGGCGTCCGCCACATCGCCCGCGGCCCAGGCGTGGCGCTCCGCGCGCCGGCAGACGGTGCGGCACACATGGGTGAGCGACGCGCCTTCCGTGCCGCCGGGAATCACGAACTCGGTGAGGGGCGGCAGGGTGTCGTTGAGCTCGGCCACACTCTGCTCCAGCCAGTCGAGCGCCGGAGCCGGTGTGGCGCCCAGCGTCGCCAGGTGCGCCCCCAGGTCGAAGAGCTCCTGCTGCAGCCGCTCCAGGGCGGGGCAGAAGGTGTGTTCCGCCGGCAGGGAGCTGACAAGCAGGCCGACGAAGCTGTTGAGCTCGTCGACGCTGCCGATGGCGTGAATGCGTTCGCTGGACTTGGTGACGCTGGAGCCGTCGGCCAGCGATGTCTCGCCCGCGTCTCCGCGTCGGGTGGTGACGCGCGTGATCCGGCGCTTCGCCACGGTCAGCCGACGAGCCGCTGGCTGGGATCGTATGGCTGGACGGTGATCAGCCCGGTGTCGAAAGACCGGGTGAGGCCTTCGTAGGCGTGGCGCATGAAGTGCTTGGGGTGCGGGAAGCCGGTGCCGTTGTCCGCCGCGGAGATGCTCACCCCGACCACCACGGGAATGAACCCCTCGGACGTCTTGAAGGAATGCATGTAGAGGTTGTCGAAGATGCGTTTGAAGCTCTGCGACGTGCAGTTCTGAATGTCCGGCTGCAGGGTGATCACGGCGAACATGTTGTTCTCCGGCCGCGTCACCACGTCCAGCGGCCGCACGAGCTGGCGCACCTTGGCGCCGATGCCGGAGATGAGCTCGTCGACCACGGAGGTGTCGTACTGCTCCTGAATCACGTCCAGGTTGTTGATGCCGACCAGTAGCAGGCAGGCGGCGCCGCCACGGGTTTCGGCGTGCTTCACCGTGTCGCTGATCCGCTCGAGGGTGAACTTCAGGTTGCCGAGCCCGGTCACCGGATCCACCAGATCCGTGGTCTGCAGCTCGCGGATCTTCTTGCGCAGCAGCTTGTTCGTTCTGAGCAGCTGGTTCTGGCGCCCGGCGAGCCGCTGGGCGGCGATCACCCGCGGCAGCAGCTGAGCGCGCAGGTTGGCCTTGTTCAGGAAGTCGTCCACGCCCTCGTCGAAGGCGTCGTTCATGGCTTCCAGGTCGTCGCGCGCCGTGAGCAGCATCACATAGGTGAAGTGCTCGCTGGCCTCGTCGAGCTTCTTGACCCGGCGGGTGAGCTCGAGACCGTCCATGCCCGGCATCAGCCAGTCGGCGATGAGGATCTGGGCCGGCCGCTTCTCCAGGGAGCGCAGCGCCTGGAGCGGGTTGTTGGTGAACCTTACGTTGGAAAAGCCGCCGCCGCGCAGGGCCTTGGCGATGATGGCGCTGGAGAACTTGGCGTCGTCCACCACCAGGATTGGAATGTCTTCGTGCGACATGGTATTTACGGGCTGGGTCGCGCGGGTCGGACCAGCCGTACGTCTCGGAGGCGTCGAGTTTAGCGTCGAATCGTCGATCGAAGACACTGCCGGGTTCGCATGCTCATGGTCCATAGGGCATTGTGCTGAAGGAGCCTGTGCCGTAGGGACTCGTTCCTAGGAGCAGGCAGTCTAGCACGCGATGTCCCGTCTGCCCGTGACCCAGTTTGGCAGTGATTTGCTGATTGTCGCCTGGATTTGTAAGACAGGATCTGTAAGACCCGTTCCGCCATCGGAACGCGCATCGAGGATTACCCCTTATGCCCTCATTCGACGTGGTTTCGGAAGTCGACCTGCAGGAGGTCCGCAACGCGGTGGACCAGGCAACCCGGGAGCTCGGCACCCGCTTCGACTTCCGCGGCGTGGACGCGGGATTCGAGCTGCTGGAAGGCCGGATCCAGCTCCATGCCCAGGAAGAGTTCCAGCTTGGTCAGATGCTTGACATCCTTCAGGACAAGCTGGTCCGCCGCGGCATCGACGTCCGGGCGCTGGATCCCGGCCAGGTCGAGGCGTCCGGCAAGCAGAAACGGCAGGCCTTCACGCTCAAGCAGGGCGTCGATCGGGATACCGCCAAGAAAATAGTCAAACTCATCAAGGATTCCAAGCTGAAGGTCCAGACCCAGGTTCAGGGCGAGCAGGTGCGCGTCACCGGAAAGAAGCGGGACGACCTGCAGCAGGTGATCGCGGCGCTGAAGGCGGCGGAGCTCGACCTACCGCTGGACTTCGACAATTTCCGCGACTGAGTCATCGGGCGACGCCCCCGGGCTGTGGGAGGTCCTTGCCACCCGGCGGATGCTCATCTGCGTCGGGCTCGGCTTTGCCTCGGGCCTGCCGCTGTTCCTGCTCATCCAGCTTGTGCCGGCCTGGCTGCGGCTGGAAGGTGTGAGCCTCACGGCCATCGGCTTCTTCACCGCCATCCAGTATCCCTACTCGCTGAAGTTTCTCTGGTCGCCGCTCCTCGAGCGTTACTCCGTGCCGGTGCTCGGCCGGCGCCGGGGATGGATGCTGCTCACCCAGGTGCTCCTGATCGTGGCCATCAGCGCCCTGGGCCTCTGGCAGCCGCAGGATGCGCTGCTCGCCATCACGCTGGTGGCGATCGCCGTCGCGGTGTTCAGCGCCACCCAGGACATCGTGATCGATGCGTATCGCCGGGAGCTGCTGCACACAGAGGGCGAACTTGCGCTCGGCAACACGGTGTTCGTGCAGGCCTATCGGCTCGCCGGGCTGGTGCCGGGATCGCTCGGCATGATCCTGGCCGGCTTTCTGGCGTGGGAGGTGGTCTTTCCGGTGATGGCGGCATTCGTGGGCGTGGGCATCGTGCTGACGCTGCTCATCAGCGAGGCGCAGACCGAGCCGGTGATTCCGGACAGCCTGAAGGCCGCCATCGTCGAGCCGTTCCGGGAGTTCTTCGGCCGCCGCGGCTACCGGGCGGGGCTCACGGTGCTGGCGTTCATGTTCCTCTACAAGCTCGGCGACAACATGGCGACCGTGCTCGCCACGCCGTTCTACATCGACCTGGGATTCACCACCACCCAGATCGGCCTGATCGCCAAGAACGCCGCGCTCTGGCCGTCCATCATCGGCGGTGTGCTCGGCGGCATCGTCATCGTCAAGATCGGCATCAACCGGGGGCTGTGGCTGTTCGGCGTGGTGCAGCTCGTGACCATCTTCGGGTTCGTGTGGCTGTCGATGGCGGGCGCCGAACCCTGGGTGCTGGCCGTGGTCATCAGCGCCGAGTATCTGGGCGTGGGGCTCGGCACCGCGGCATCGGTGGCCTTCATCGCCCGGGAGACGGCGAGAACGGCGGTGGCCACCCAGTTCGCCCTGTTCACGGCCCTGGCGGCGCTGCCGAGAGTGCTGGCTTCCAGCGTCAGCGGCCTCATTGTCGACAGCATCGGCTGGACGGACTTCTTCTATCTATGCGCCGTGCTGGCGGTGCCGGGCATGGTGCTGCTCTACTGGGTGGCGCCTTTCAACGCGCCGGTGGATGCCGGGGTCACGGAGCAGCGCCCGGCCGCCTAGGGAGCCTCCAGAGGTTCGCTAAGGCGTCGCCTCCCAGCGGAACTGCCTGGGGATGCGTTCCCCGACGAAGGTCACCCCCTCCGCTTCCAGCCGTTGGCGCTGCTG
This sequence comes from Pseudomonadales bacterium, assembly GCA_050185825.1. Taxonomy (GTDB): domain Bacteria; phylum Pseudomonadota; class Gammaproteobacteria; order Pseudomonadales; family Azotimanducaceae; genus SZUA-309. The sequence goes on from JBFWZA010000006.1 coordinate 12,465, forward strand.
AAGGTGCCCACCGGAGCCAGCCCGGTGGGAAATCCTCAGGCTCGCGTTCACCACCCGGTGCCAGGGCAGGCGGGTGCCTTCGGGGAGGTTGCTCAGCGTCCGCCCCACAAGGCGGGCGTGGCGCGGCATGCCGGCGAGGGCGGCTATCTGGCCGTAGGTGGCCACCCGTCCCCGGGGGATGAGGGCCACCACCTGCCAGATCCGCTCGGCCGGCTCGGCTTGCAATTCCGACCCCCGGGCAGCAGATTGGCCGGTCCCGTCGCGGCGCCCGGTTGGTCTGGCCATGTGGCTTCTGGTTTTTTTCATCACTCCGATCGTGGAAATGTACCTGCTGATCCGGGTCGGGGGCTACATCGGCGCCCTGCCGACCATCGGTCTGGTCATGCTCACGGCCGTCATCGGGGTGAGCCTGCTCCGGGTCCAGGGGCTAGCCACCCTCACCCGCGGCTTGAGCCGGCTGGAAGGCGGAGAGGTGCCGGCCCGGGAAGTGGTGGAGGGTCTGCTGCTGGCGGTGGCCGGCGCGCTGCTGCTGACGCCGGGATTCGTCACCGACGCCGTCGGCTTCGGTCTGCTCACCCCGGCGCTGCGCCGGCGGGTCGCCGAACGGGTGCTCGCCCGGGTGGACGTCCGCGCTGGCGCGGCGTTCGGCGCTTCCGGCCCGGGCAGAGGCCCGGAGCGGACTGCGCCCGGACAGGTGCTCGAGGGGGAGTTCGAGCGGGTGGATGATCCGGAGGAGCGGCGCGACCGCCACTAGAGGCTCTTGAATTTCCGCGCAGCGTACCCATCTTCCCTGGCGCCAGGGCGCGCCACCTGCGGGGCGTAATCCGCCGGCTCCCGGACGGGAGCGGTCTTGCAACAGAAGGCGGGATCACTATCATAGGCGGCCCTTGCGATTAGCACTCTCACTCGACGAGTGCTAATTCGAATGGGGCAGACGCGAGACAGCGCAGCGAGGGAAGCGGCGGCCCTTTTTGTGAACCATTCAGTTGGAGAAACAGTTGATGAAGATTCGACCCTTACACGATCGACTCGTCGTGCGCCGGTTGGAAGAAGAAACCACGACGGCCGGCGGGATCGTTCTGCCCGACTCTGCGGCCGAGAAACCGTCCCAGGGCGAGGTGCTCGCGGTCGGTCCCGGTAAGACCCTGGAAAACGGGGATGTGCGCCCCCTGGACGTGAAAGTCGGGGACAAGGTCATTTTCGGCCAGTACGGCGGCAGCACCGTGAAGCTCGAAGGCGAGGAGCTCCTGATCCTCAACGAGAGCGAGATCTTCGGCGTGCTCGAAGGCTGAAATCGACGGCTGAACCACAGCCCAACCGAACACAAGACAGAGGAATAAGCGATGAGCGCTAAAGACGTATTTTTTGGTGACGACGCGCGCAGCCGGATGCTCGATGGTGTGAACGTCCTGGCGAATGCCGTGAAGGTCACCCTCGGCCCGAAAGGCCGCAACGTGGTGCTGGACAAGTCCTTCGGGGCGCCGACCGTGACCAAGGACGGCGTGTCCGTGGCCAAGGAAATCGAGCTGAAAGACAAGTTCGAGAACATGGGCGCGCAGATGGTCAAAGAAGTTGCCAGCCAGACCTCCGACGAGGCGGGCGACGGCACCACCACCGCCACCGTGCTGGCCCAGTCCATCCTGACGGAAGGTCTGAAGTCGGTGGCCGCCGGCATGAACCCCATGGACCTGAAGCGCGGTATCGACAAAGCCGTGGCTGCCGCCGTGGAAGAGATCAAGAAGATGTCCACCCCCTGCGAGGACTCCAAGTCCATCGCCCAGGTAGGCACCATCTCCGCCAACAGCGATCATGCGATCGGCGACATCATTGCCGAGGCCATGAACAAGGTCGGCAAGGAAGGCGTGATCACGGTGGAGGAAGGCTCCGGCCTCGAGAACGAGCTGGACGTGGTCGAGGGCATGCAGTTCGACCGCGGCTACCTCTCCCCGTATTTCATCAACAATCAGGAGTCCATGGCTGCCGAGCTCGAGGATCCCTACATCCTGCTCTGCGACAAGAAGATCTCCAACATCCGCGACATGCTGCCGGTGCTCGAGAGCGTGGCCAAGGCGGGCAAGCCGCTGATGGTCATTGCCGAAGACATCGAAGGCGAAGCGCTGGCGACCTTGGTGGTCAACAACATGCGCGGCATCGTCAAGGTGTCCGCTGCCAAGGCACCCGGCTTCGGCGACCGCCGCAAGGCCATGCTGCAGGACATCGCGATCCTGACCGGCGGCACGGTGATCTCCGAGGAAGTGGGCCTGACGCTGGAAGGCGCGACCCTGGATGATCTGGGCACCGCCAAGCGGGTGTCCTCCACCAAGGAAAACACCACCATCGTCGACGGCGCCGGCGCCAAGGGTGACATCGAAGGTCGAATCAAGCAGATCCGTCAGGAAATCGAGGACACCTCGTCCGACTACGATCGCGAGAAGCTCCAGGAGCGTCTTGCCAAGCTGGCCGGCGGTGTTGCGGTGATCAAGGTCGGCGCACCCACGGAAGTGGAGATGAAAGAGAAGAAGGCTCGTGTGGAAGATGCTCTGCACTCCACCCGCGCTGCGGTGGAGGAAGGTGTGGTCGCCGGTGGCGGTGTGGCGCTCGTGCGGGCGCTGGCAGCCATCTCCAAGGTGAAGGGCGACAACGAAGACCAGAACGTGGGCATCGCCATCGCTCAGCGGGCGATGACCGCGCCGCTGCGTCAGATCGCCGCGAACGCTGGAGACGAAGGCGCCGTAGTGCTGGACAAAGTGTCTGCCATGAAGGGCAACCAGGGCTACAACGCTGCGACCGGTGAGTACGGCGACATGCTGGAGATGGGTATCCTGGATCCGGCGAAAGTCACCCGCACCGCGCTGCAGGCAGCAGCTTCCGTTGCCGGCCTCATGATCACCACCGAGGCCATGGTGGCCGATGCGCCGGAAGATCATCCTCCGGCAGGTGGCGGCATGCCCGACATGGGCGGCATGGGCGGCATGATGTAGAGCCGTTCCCGCGCACCTCCTCAAGGGGGTGCGCTTGCCTCTGAAAAAGCCCTACCGATCCGGTGGGGCTTTTTTTATGCGCCCCAATAAGGCTATAGTCGCGACCGAGAGACGCAGCGGCGCCCTGCGGTCGACGCCTGCTGACAAAACACACGACGCACTGCGGCCAGCGATGTCGCGATCGGCCGGCGTCCAGAAAAATCGTTGAGACAACTCGTTGAGACAAATGGGGAGACAACCATGGATACAGTCCTGATCGACTATCTGGCCCGTTGGGGTCACTTCCTTTTCGGCATCACGTGGATCGGCCTGCTGTACTACTTCAACTTCGTGCAGACGGAGTACTTCAAGGAGGCCGACCCCGCCGCCCGCACCGACGCGTTCACCAAGCTGGTTCCCAGGGCGCTCTGGTGGTTCCGCTGGGGTGCGATGTTCACGTTCCTCACCGGTCTGATCATGCTCGGCTTGCGCGGCGCCGGTGTCACCGTCGACATCACCGTCGGCGCGGTGCTGGGCACGCTGATGTTCCTGAACGTCTGGCTGATTATCTGGCCGAATCAGAAGATCGTGATCGAGTCGAACACCCGCGTGAAGGCGGGTGGCGAAGCGCTGCCGGAAGCCGCTGCAGCCGCCCCCAAGGCGGGGCTCGCCTCCCGGACGAACACGCTGTTTTCCATTCCCATGCTGTTTTTCATGGGCTCGAGCGCCCACTACGCGCACGGCGGGCTGAACAGCAACACCACGGCGCTGATCGTCGCGCTGATCATCATTGCGGCGCTGGAGCTCAATGCCATCTTCGGCAAGCAGGGACCGATGACCACGGTGCGTGGGGTGATCGTCTCCGGCCTGGTGCTGACGGCCGTGCTGTGGGCGACCGTAGCCATGCTCTGACCCGTTGCCCCGCACTCGCGAAGAGGGCCTGCACGCGCAGGCCCTTTTTCTTTGCGTGACTTCTTTTCGCGACTTTGCGCGGCGGGCTACATCCAGCGCTTGGCGCGCAGGTAGGCGAGCATCATGACGGTGACGGAGGTCATGACGACGGCGACGATGCCGAACGCCCAGGGGTTCTCCAGCCCCGGGAGCCCGGCGACGTTCATGCCGAACAACCCGGTGATGAACGTGATCGGCAGAAAGATCGCCGCGACGATGGAGAGCACGTACATGCGGGAGTTCTGCTCCTGCGCCACCCGGTTCATCAGCTCCTCCTGCACGACGAGCGAGCGCTCGCGGACCAGGTCCAGATCTTCCACATAGCGGGCGATACGGTCCGTCTGCTCGCGGATCGCGTAGACGTGATCATTGGCCAGCAGATCCTTAGAGTCCCGGTACAGGGCATCGAGCGCATCGCGCTGGGGCGCCAGGAAACGCCGCACCTGAGCGGTCTGACGGCGCAGCGCCGACACGCGCGGCCGGATCTGCTGCGCGTCTTCCGTCTCGACGTCGGCTTCGAACCGCTCCACCTTCTCCTCGATGTCGTCGACGACCTCCGAGATGCGATCGGCGAGCCGTTCGACGATCGCCACCACGACTTCCGGAATGGAGCAGGGTCCCTGGCCGCTTGAGAACGTCGACTGCACATCCTGGACGGCAAACAGACGCCGCTGGCGGATGGTCACCAGCCGGTTGCGCGTCAGCCAGAGCCGCAGTGACACCATGTCTTCCGGGTTGGCACCGGGATTCATGTTCACGCCGCGAAGCACCACGAGCACACCTTCGGGCACGACAGCGGTGCGCGGCCGGGTATCCAGACGGACAATGCTTTCCACCAGCGGCTCGGGCAGTCCGAGCTCGAGCAGGGAGGGAATGATGTCCGGTTTCGAGTAGTCGTAATGCAGCCAGACAGGTCGGTCGCTGTCGAGCGCCGGTGGTGCTACGGCCTCTGCACCGCCCGCGCCATCGAGTGCCCAGCCAAAGACGAAACTTTCCGGCATGTGCTGTCCCCGCTCCGCTCTAACCGGCTCAGGATAGCCCCGTGCGGAGGATCAGGTAAGCACCGTAGCTGATCAGCAGCAGGGCGCCGATCGGGCGGCCGAGACGGCTGTTGCCGATGAAGAACACCGGAACCAGGAAGGCGGTGAATGCGAGCGAGACCACCAGATCCGAAAGGCCGTGGTCCGGGATGGGAATGGGGTGCAGCACGGCGCCCACCGGCAGGATGAACAGGCCGTTGACCAGATTGGAACCCACCACGTTCCCCACGCAGAGATCCGGCTCCTTCCTGAAAGCGGCGACGATCGAGGTGACCAGCTCCGGCAGGCTCGTGCCGATGGCGATGACGAACAGACCAATCAACGCCGGCTCGACGCCGAGCACGTCGGCGAGCGCCGCGCCGGCGGACAGGGTCACCTCGCCGCCGAGGCCGAGCGCCAGAATGCCGGCGAGCACGAAGGCGAGGTCCCGCAGCCAGCCGTTCGCCTTCAGGGACACGGGCAGAAGCTCCGCGCTGGTGACCAGCGGGTCCTCCCGTCGGCGGCGGACGTCGCCCACGGTCACATAGATGAAGATGCCGAACAGCAGGATCAGGATCAGGCCGTCGGCGCGGTCGAGCATGGCGCTGGCGCCGCGCAGCACGTTGTCCAGCGACATCACCACCAGGACGCTGGTGCCGAGCAGCAGCAGCGGCACCTCGCGGCGGATCACCTGCCCCTGGATCAGCATCGGCGTGACCAGCGCTGCGCAGCCCAGCACGAGCCCGAGGTTGGCGATGTTGGAGCCAACCACGTTGCCGTAGGCGATCTGCGGCTGGCCTTCGAGCGCGCCGAGCACGGTCACCATCAGCTCCGGCGTGCTGGTGCCGAATGCCACCACCGTCAGGCCGATGATCAGCGGCGGCACGCCGGTGCGGGTGGCGACGGCGGACGCGCCACGGATCAGGCCCGTTCCACCCACGAGCAGAAGGCCGAGCCCGAGGGCGATGAGCGCCAGCTGCGGAAACACCGGCTCAGGAAGTCCCGTGCGCCGGCGGGGTGGAGTCGAGCAGCTTCAGCGTGCCGTCCAGGTGTACGTCGCGCTGCGGGAAGGCGATGACGATGTTCTCCGCTCCGTACAGCTCTTCGACGCGGAAACGGATGTCGCTCCTGATCTTGCGCAGGTCTTTCTCGCCGTCGGCCAGCACCCAGAAATAGACATCGAAGATGAGCGCGTTGTCGCCGAAGTCCTCGAAGACGACGAGCGGGCTGGGATCCGTCAGCACGTCCTGCTGCTCGGTGACCGCCTGCTCGAGCAGCTCGGCAACCCGCCGCACCGGCGAGCCATAGACGACACCGACCCGGACGATGGTTCTCACCCTGCGATCCACCAGCGTCCAGTTCACCACCGTGTTCTCGAGCAGCTGGCTGTTCGGGATGAGCAGGTGCACCCCGTCCACCCGGCGGATGCGGGTGGAGCGCGTATTGATGGCTTCGACCGTGCCGCGGGTATCCCCGACCTCCAGGAAGTCGCCGATCCGGATCGGGCGCTCCCACATGAGGATCCAGCCGCTGATGAAGTTGTTGATGATGTTCTGGGCGCCGAAACCCACCCCGATGGCGATGGCGCCGGAGACGAAGGCGAACGCCGTGAGCGGCACGTTGAGCAGGTCGAGGATGGTGAAGACCAGCAGCGCCAGCGCGATGACGAAGAAGACCCGTCGGATCAGGTGGATCAGGTCCGGGTTGACCCCCCGGTCCGTCAGCCGCCGGGACAGGGCGCCGCTGCCCCAGCGGATGAGAACGAAGCCCACCGCCAGCAGGGTCGGCACGCTCAGCACCTGCAGCAGCGTGATGGGCCGATCACCCAGGGTCAGGACCACGGTGTTCAGCCAGGTCAGGACTTCCGCAGTGCTCATCGGCTGGAGGATGCCATCCCGCAGGAAGTAAGGAAAGCGTACGAACCCGGGCGGACGTCCCGAGGGCCCGCCACCGTGCGCGGTTCGAACGCTGATATATAATCGCGCCGCTTTTGCGCTTAAGCGGCTCGAGGATACGAAAATGGCTGACCGTTCCCCCAGAACACCGTCGTCCCTGTCCACCAATCCCGACGAGCACCGGCGGTCGGGCAAAGTCTCGACGGGTCGGCGTCGGACCGGCTCGTCGTCTCCCGGCGGATCGAAGTCCCTGGGCGTCAACCTGATCCTGGCGATGCTCGTCGCCGGCGTGGTGATCGCCGGCTGGTTCATCGCCAACCAGCACCAGCTCCTGACGGCGGAGAAGCGGGCGCTGGATGCGGCGGAAGAGCGCATCGCCCATCTCGAGGAGCGCCTCAGGATGACGGACGAGACGCTGATCGAGGGCGGCAAGGACACGGAGGAGCAGATCGGCTTCTGGGAATCGGAGATCCGCAAGCTGTGGGCCGTGGCCAACGACCGCAACAAGAAGTGGATCGAGGACAACCGGGCCGGTATCGCCGAGCTGAAGAAGTCGCTGGCCGGCATCGAGGCGAGCAACCGGGATCTGGGCTCGGCCGTCGGCCGTCACGAAGCGGCTTTCAAGCAGCAGCAGGCCATCATCGACCAGCTCACGAGCATGGAGATCTCGATCCAGCAGCTCGCCAACACCCAGCGGAGCATCGTCGACAAGGTCAACGCCGCGAGCCAGAACGTCGCCTCTCTGAACGCGGGGCTGGCCAACCGGGTCCGGGAGAACGAGGAGGCCGTGACCGCCATTGACGCCTATCGGGTTCAGGTGAACACCCGACTGTCCAATATTGAACGACGGCTTGACAGTCTGGCCGGATCCACCCTCTGAGCAGGCGAACTGGTTCATCCGTACTACCGAAAGGACACATCTCTCACCGCGGATGTGACACCTGTCCATATCTGCCCCAGCCCCAACCGGCATACTGCGGGTCACTCTGGTTGGGACGGGCTCAATGCCTCTGGACACCGGCAAACCGTCATTCTGTGTGGCGACCGCCAGCCGGCCGACCGGCAGCGACAACGCGCTGGCCGAACGGCTGGCTGCGCGCGCGCGGTCCCGTGCCTGGCAGGTGCGGCAGGTCGACGTCGGCACCTCGGACGAGGTCGACGAGCAGGCCGCCGTGGTGCTCGTCATCGGCGCGCCGTCGAAGGTGGTTCGCCGATGCTTCCCGCATGCGTTGCTGGTTGCCGAGAAAGAGGACAGCGGGCTCGACCTGCTGATCCCAGCGCAGGCGGACGACAAAGCGCTCGACAGGCTGCTCGGCCACGGCGAAGGCCACTGGCGCCGGAACCTCAAGGTGATGGAGCTGTTCCGCGAGGTCGGCGCGCGCCGGCAGCGCATGAGCCAGCTCTCGGACATCGCCCTCTCCCTGTCCACACAGATGAACTTCTCGGACCTGCTGGAGACCATCCTGCTGGAAGCCCGCCGGCTGGCGGGATGTGATGCAGGATCGCTCTACCTCATCGACGAGAGTGACGACGAGCCGTCGCTGGTCTTCAAGCTCGCGCAGAACGACTCACGCGAATTTCCCTTCATCGAGCAGCGCCTGCCGCTGACGGCGGAATCGCTCGCCGGTTACGTGGCGCTGAAGGGCGAGGAGCTCGACATCCCCGACGTCTACGCGCTGGGTGACGACAAGCCCTACCGGTTCAACCGCAGCTTCGACGACCAGAACAACTATCGGACCCGTTCCATGCTGGTGCTGCCCATGCGCGATCACCACAACAACGTGGTGGGCGTGCTGCAGTTCATCAACCGGATCGATCCCCTGGAGGACGAACCGGTTCCGTTCGGCGAGGAACTGGTGGAGCTGCTGCGCGCCGTCGCCAGCCAGGCCGCGGTTTCCATTCAGAAGAACCTGCTGATCCGCGACGTCAACCGCCTGTTCGAAAGCTTCGTGCAGGCGTCCGTGAAGACCATCGAACAGCGGGATCCGAGCACCAGCGGTCATTCGTTCCGCGTCGCGGACACCACCGTCGCGCTGCTCGAGACCCTGCCCAGATCCGGCCTGTCGCGATTCCGGAGCCTCACGTTCAGCGATGCGCACATCAAGGAAGTCCGCTACGCAGCCCTGCTGCACGACTTCGGCAAGGTGGGCGTCCGGGAGAACGTGCTGCTCAAGGCCAACAAGCTCACGGACGAGAGGCTCGAGCTCATCAAGTACCGTATCGAGCTGCAGAAGGAGCGCCTGCGCCGCCGTGCGGTGGAGCGGGAGCTGGAGATGCTGCACCATCGTGCTGCGGACATCGAGGTGGCCCGCCGGCGGGTTCAACGCGATCTCTCCACCGAGCTCTCGCTGCTCTCGGATTTCGAGGCGATGGTGCTGCGCGCCAACGAGCCGTCCGTGCTCGATGAAACCGTGGCCGAGGAGCTTCGCGAGATCCGCGACTATGCCTACCGCGAGCTGGACGGCACGCTGAACGGTCTCATCACCGACATCGACCTCCTGGCGCTGTCGGTGCGCAAGGGCAGTCTGACACCGGACGAGCGCCGCGAGATCCAGTCGCATGTGAATCACACCCGGGAATTCCTCTCCGTGCTGCCCTGGCCGCCGGAGCTCGCCAACGTGCCGGAGATTGCCGGTGCGCACCACGAGAAGCTGGACGGCAGCGGCTATCCCCAGGGATTGGTGGGTGAGCAGATCCCGCTCGCCAGCCGGGTGATGACGGTCTGCGACATCTACGACGCGCTCACCGCCATGGACCGGCCGTACAAGAAAGCCATGCCGGTGGATCGCGCGCTGTCGATCCTCGAAGACGAGGCACGTCAGGGCCTCCTGGATGGCGACATGGTGCAGATCTTCATCGAGAGCCGTGTCTACCAGCGCAGCCAGACTGAGGAAGACCGGCGGCAGGCTGTCTGATCTCCAGGCGCGTCGGCGTGGGCCGGCGCCTCAGTTCCACTCCTCCAGCACGCCGACCTCCACCTGACGGCCTTCGAAGAGAAACACCGCGCCGTCTTCCGTGATCCGTTCGAGCCTGAGCTCGCCCAGCCGGTCGCCCTCCACCAGGCGCCGGCCGTTCACCACCACCGCCCTCAGGTCCGGCTCTTCCGCGTAGATGTGGGTGGAGAACGACAGCGTCGGGAATCGCCGCCGGGTCGCGTCCGGCAGGCTGGAGAGCGATACGGGTGTGGCGCTGGCGGGCGCCGAGCGCGGTCCGATCAGCACCTCGTCCGGGGCCATGTCCGCGGGTCTCGAAACCGCGCGAGCCGGGGCAGTGGTCGGCGCCGCAATCACCGGTGCCGGCGCGGCGGGTTCCGGTTTTGCGATCGGTTCCGCGACGGGATTCACGGCCGGAGTCGGAGCGGGGCTCACGGTCGGCGCGGCGGCAGGCGTCGTGGCCTCAAGGGGTTCGGCGGGTGCCCGAGCGGCCGGCAGCGTCAGCTCCTCGGGCAGGAAAACCCACAGCAGTATGACCGCGTTGGCGATCAGCGCCGCGAGCACCCCGTAGGTGATGAGCCGGCTGCGGCGCTGCTCGCGCACCTCGAAGGCGAGTCGTGCCCGGGTATCCGGGTCGCGATCGGCTTCGGCCTTCTTCAGTGCATCGAGGATATAGGACACGTCAGCCTGCCAGCCCGGGTTGCTGAAGCTGGAGCCGGCTGGCCAGCCGGATCCAGGTGGCGGGGCCGACGATGCCGTCCGGCGTCAGACCCTCCTCGCTCTGGAATTCGAGCACCGCGCCTTCGAGCCCGTCGTCGAAGACGTTGGGGGTGGCGCTGGCGAGCGGCCGGTCGCTGAGGCTCGCGAGCTGCCTGCGCAGCCAGCCCACCGTCTCGTGAACCTGACCGACCTGGAGGTTGCCGTAGTAGCCGGGCGGCGTCTGCCAGAGGATCACGTAGTTGCCGGACCAGAGATCGCGCAGCACGCGCTGGGTGGTGTCCACGCGCTGCTCGCCCACCTGCAGGCGCACGTTGCCGTCCTGCATCCCGAGCAGCGCGGCATAGAAAGGGCTGGCGCCGTCATCCCAGAGCTCCAGGACCACGGGCAGGTTGGTCCGCTCGAGCGATGCCCAGTCGCCCCGTTCCGACAGGCACTGCAGACCCACGGAGGGGGCGAAATCGCAGGGAATGATCTCGGTCTCTCCGGTGGGGTAGTCCACGCCCCAGCGGGCGAAAACGGCCGCATAGGCGAGACGCCGGCTGCTGAACGTGCTCCCGGGCGGGCGGGCCACACCCGCGGCCGGTTGCTCGGCTGCGGACAGGCTCGGCACGGGGGCCGGTGTCGGCTGCCTCCGGGTGGCGGGCGCCGGGTCCGCCGGGCTGTCGGCGCCAGCGCGCGCCGCCGTTCCGGCGGTGCCGCCGGCCTGCAGCCTGGCATAGGTTTCCGGGGTGATCACCGACTCGCCGGCGTCGGTGGTTTCCATGGCCGGTGGCGGCTTCGCGGCGGTGGGTGCGGGGCTGGTCGTGCGGGCGTCCGCCGGCGGGCTGGTCGTGACCGTCCCGGCAGCCGGCGCTGCGGCGCTCTCTGCAGGCGCCGGATCCGCCTCGGGCGCCTTTGTCTGCGGCACGGGCGTCGTCTCTTCGCTGCTGGTGAGCTCTGGCGGGGATGGCGATCGGAGCGGCAGTCCCGCGGGACCGAGCAGCGCCCAGGCGGCACCGGCCACCAGCACGGCGGCTGCAGCCCCGACCCACCAGCGCCGTCGGTCCGGTCCGGTGCCCAAGACTTCCCGCGCGGCGCGGCCGACGATGCCGGACGTCACCCGCTGCCGCCCCTCGGTGTAGGCCCCGAGCAGCGCCCGATCGGCGATCACGTTGATCAGCCGCGGGGTACCGCCGGACAGGCTGTACAGGCGCCGCAACGCCCCGGCGGAAAAAAGGTGGGGATTGCCGCCGGCCCGGCTCAGGCGGTGCATCACATATGCATAGGTGTCCTGCCGGTTGAGGCTGCCGAGGTGGTAGCGGGCGGTGATGCGCTGCGCGAGCTGGCGGAGCTCCTGGCGCCCGAGCATTTCCGAGAGCTCCGGCTGACCGAGCAGGATGATCCGCATCAGCTTGCGGTCATCGGTCTCCAGGTTGGTCAGCAGGCGGACCTGCTCGAGCACGGCCGGCGACAGGTTCTGGGCCTCGTCGATGATCATCACCGTGCTGCGGCCGTTGCGGTGCGCCTCCAGCAGGTGACGGGTGATCAGGTCGATGTACTGCTTGACGCTGTTCGTGGTGTCGGGGTTGTAGGCGATGCCGAGCTCGTCGCAGAGCGTTGCCAGGAGCTCACGTACCGTCAGCCGCGGATTGAGGATGAAGGCCACGTCCAGATCGGGCGGCGTCTGCTTGATCAGGTTGCGCAGCAGGGTGGTCTTTCCGGTGCCGACCTCGCCGGTCACCATGACGAAGCCGCCATGGCTGAAACCGTACATGAGGTGGGCGAGCGCTTCGCGGTGGGCGCTGGAGAGATATAGGAAGCTCGGATCCGGCGCGATGGAGAAGGGCAGCTGCTTGAAGTGGAAATGCTGCTCGTACATCAGACGGCGGCCCGGCCCGTTCGGGTGTGCGTGGACAGTGTCTGGTCCTTTTGCGTCCAGAGCGCCTCCACCCAGCCGGCGGTGGCGCGGCGCCGCGTATCTTCATCCGCTGCGTGGCGGATACTGTCCGGGACGGTGCGGCACACCACATCCATGGTGATCTCCGGACAGCGGCCCTGCATGAACTCCCAGAAGGTGGGCACGCCCTGCGGGTAGTCGAGGGTCACGTCGATGAGCCGGTGCAGACGGTCGTCCAGCGCGGAGAGGACCTGGGACAGGCCGCCGCTCTTCGGGTTGAGGAGATGCTCGAATCGGGGGGCATCCTGCGCCGCGTACTTCTCCGGCGTGAAGCGGGTGCCTTCGAGAAAGTTGAGCGCGCTGGTGGGATGGTTTCTGAACTTCTGGCAGGCCTCGCGGGTGGCGTTGCGATCGATCTCGAGCAGGGCCGGATCCGCCGCGATCTTCTCCCGGCTGATCCGTCTGACATAGGGGAAGTCCAGAAGCCACATGGCCAGGCCGAGAAAGGGTATCCAGAGGAGCTGCCGCTTCGTGAAGAACTTGAGGGGCGGTATCCGCCCGAAGAGCATGGTCTGCAGGATCAGGATGTCGGTCCAGCTCTGGTGGTTGCTGATCACCATGTACCAGCGTTTCCGGGAGAGGTCCCCGTCGTCCTGCCAGCGGACGTTCACCCGGGAAACGCCGAGCACCCGGAACAGCCAGCGATTGAAACCCACCCAGCTGTCGATGATGCCGTCCATCGCCTGCGCCAGCCGGTTTTCCGCCGTCCGGAGTCCCACCAGCCGCAGTGCTACCCGCACGAATCCCATCAGAAACAGCGGGATGCAGTGAACCACGACGTTGCCAGCAACCAGCGTGGTTGAGAGGATGCCGATGATGAGGCGCATGGGCGACTACTTAACATAAGCACTATGTCCGTACCAGAGACGCGCCTTTGGCAGCACGCCGCCCGTCCGCGGAAACCCCGCTTCTGGTGGCGAGCCGTGCTGGTGCTCGTGCTTCTTCCCTGTCTCGGCGGCTGCGGGACCATCGGCTATTACGCCCACCTGGCGGGCGGGCAGATCAAGCTGCTGACGGACCGGCGATCCGTGGACAAGGTGCTCGGCGAGCTCGATCAGGCGCCGTCGACCGATCCGGACGCCGAGACCCTCAGGGCCCGCCTCGAGCTCAGCCGGTCGGTTCTGTCCTACGCGAAGGCGGAGCTGGGGCTCGAGGTGGGCGGCCGCTACCGGAGCTACGTGGCACTCAACCGCGAGGCGGTGGTGTGGAACCTGTTCGCCGCACCCGAGCTGTCGCTCGAGCCGCATCACTGGTGCTATCCGCTGGTCGGCTGCCTGCCTTACCGGGGCTACTTCGACGACGGGCGCCTCCGGCGCGAGCAGAGCCGGCTCGAGTCGGAGGGGCTCGACACCTACGTGGGTCCGGTGCTGGCGTACTCCACGCTCGGCTGGTTCGACGACCCGCTGCTCAGCACGTTCCTCGTCCTGGACGACGTGGTGTTCGTCGAGCTTCTGCTGCACGAGCTGGCCCACAGCCGGGTCTGGGTCCGCGGCGATGCCACCTTCAACGAGTCGTTCGCGAGCTTCGTGGGGCGCGAGGGTGCCCGCGGTTTCTTCACCGGTCGTGGTCTCGAAGACGCTTTCGATGCCTGGTCGCGTGCCGATGCGGGCTGGCAGGCGGCGCTCGAGCTACTGGAAGACACGCGGGACGCGCTTCGGGCGGTCTACGAGGGAGCGGAGGAAGAAGCTGCCAGGCGGGCGGCAAAACGCGCGGTGCTGGTAGCGGCTGGCGACTGCCTGACGCAGATGGCCGAGACGACGGGCAACGAAGGCTATCTCAGGCTCATACCGCGGCTGAACAACGCCTATCTCGCGTCCCTCGCGACCTACGAGGATGCGCTGCCGGTCTTTGCGGCGCTGTTCCAGGCAGCGAAGGGAGACTGGGGACGTTTCTTCGCGCAGGTGGACGAGCTGGCCGCACTGGATGCAGAGGCGCGGGCGGCGGCCCTGACCCCGGACCAGGCGTCAGACGAGCACGAGGTAGCAGCCGACGGAGATGATGACCGCGCCGATCAGGTTCAGTGCGAATCCCTCTCTCGCCATGGTCTCGATCGAGAAGTGACCGGTGCTGAACATGATGACGTTGGGCGCGGTGGCGACGGGTAGCATGAACGCGCAGGACGCGCTCATGGCCGCCGGGATCATCAGCAGGCGCGGGTCGATGGCGGCGCCGATGGCGCCCGCCGCCAGGATCGGCATGAGCAGCGTGGTGGTGGCCGTGTTGCTCGTGGTCTCGGTGAGGAACGTCACCGCCAGACAGATCACGAACATGACGAGCAGCACGGGCAGCCCGGAGAGGCCGGAGAGGCCGGAGCCGATCGTCTCGGACAGACCGGACGCGGTGTAGGCGCTGGCAATGGCAATGCCGGCGCCGAACAGAATCAGCATGCCCCAGGGAATCCGCTCCGCCGTCTCCCAGTCGAGCAGCCTGCCGCCCTCTCCGTCGGGGATCAGAAACATCACCACCACCGCCAGCAGCGCGACCATGGCGTCGTTGGTGACGGACAGCCCGAAGAGCGCTGTCCAGCCGCCGAACGGCTCGGAGCGGGTGATCCAGCACAGCGCCGTCAGCGCGAACACGAGCAGCACGCGTACCTCCCCGGCCTGCCAGGCGCCCACCTTCGGCAGTGCGACCCGGCCTTCGTAGGTCAGGTGGCGGGTCAGATAGAAGGCCATCGCGGGCAGGAACACCACCACGATGGGCACCGCCCACACCATCCAGGTGACGAACGGGATGCTCTCTCCGGTGGTCGCCTCGTAGACCCCCATGAACACGATGTTGGGTGGCGTGCCGATGGGAGTGCCGATCCCTCCGATGCTCGATGCGTAGGCGATGCCGAGCAGCAGCGGGGTGGCGAGCTTGGGATCCTCCGACTTTTCCAGCACGGCGAGTGCCACGGGCAGCAGCATGAGCGTGGTGGCGGTGTTGGAGATCCACATGGACAGCAGCGCCGAGGCGGCCATGAAGCCGAACACCAGCGCCCGGCTGGAGCCGCCGCCGAAGGCGCGAACCATGGCCAGCGCGATGCGCCGGTGGGCGCCGTTCTTCTCGAGCGCGGTGGCCAGGATGAATCCGCCGAGCAGCAGCAGAATGAGGCTGTGCCCGTAGGACTCGGCGATTTCCTCCGGCGTGAGCACGCCGAGCAAGGGCAGCACGGCGAGCGGGATGAGCGATGTGGCCGGAATGGGGATCGGCTCGAACACCCACCAGACCACGCAGATGATCGTGATGCCGAGGGTAACGGCAGCGTCGTTCGAGAAACCGGCCGTGGACATGAGGTATGCTGACAGCACCGCGAGCAGGGGCCCGGCGATGAGTGCGATACGCTTGGGGGTGGTCGACACGTTGGAGGTCATGGCGGACGAAGATGCCAACGCTCGTTCCCGAACGCAAATGTTCCCGAACGCCTGGTTCTCGAATGCACATTTCTCGAATGCACATTTCTCGAATGCACATTTCTCGAAGGCAATGAAACGCAAACGGACCGCATAGACCGCATGGCGCAATCGCTCTACTGGTACGACCTGGAGACGTCCGGCACCGAACCGCGCTGGGATCGGATCGTGCAGTTCGGCGGCTTCCGCACGGACATGTCGCTGAAGCCCATTGGCGACGAGTACTGCACCTACGTCCGGCTGCCGGACGACGTGCTGCCGAATCCGCAGGCGACGCTCGTCACCGGCATCACCCCCGAGCTCACGCACCGGGAGGGGGTCAGCGAGTTCGAGGCGCTCTGCCGGATCCGCACGCTCTTCAGCGAGCCGGGAACCTGCGTGGCGGGCTTCAACAACCTGCGCTTCGACGACGAGTTCATCCGCTTCGGTTTCTACCGCATGCTGATGGATCCCTACGCACGGGAGTGGCAGAACGACAATTCCCGCTGGGACATCATCGACCTGGTGCGGGCGACGGGCGCGCTGCGACGGGATGGCATCGTCTGGCCGACCAACGAGGAGGGGTTGCCGACCTACCGTCTCGAGGACATGACGCGTGCCAACGGCCTGGATCACGGTCAGGCACACGACGCGCTCTCGGACGTCCGGGCCACGGTCGCCGTGGCGCGCATGATTCTCGAGGCTCAGCCCAGGCTCTACGAGTACTACTTCAACCTCCGCCGCAAGAAAGCGGTACGGAAGCTGCTCGAGCCTTACGGCGCGCGACTGTGCGTGCACGTGTCCGGCATGTATCCGCGCGAGCGCTACTGCTCGGCGCCCGTGATCTCGGTGTGCAGGCACCCGACCAACAGCAACTCCATCATCGTCGCGGATCTGGGGCACGACATCGAGCCGCTGCTGCGCTGCTCGGAGGACGAGATCCGGGAGAAGCTCTTCACGCCCGGGCCGAATTCGGATCGGCCGCCGCTGAAGGAAATCAAGATCAACCGCTGCCCGTTCGTTGCCGGTATCGAGGTGCTCGACGACGAAGGCTGGTCGCGTATCG
Source organism: Pseudomonadales bacterium (assembly GCA_050185825.1). GTDB lineage: Bacteria > Pseudomonadota > Gammaproteobacteria > Pseudomonadales > Azotimanducaceae > SZUA-309. The sequence continues at coordinate 29,319 of JBFWZA010000006.1, forward strand.
GTGCGCGGCAGCGGGACGTCGAGAAGCGCCAGCGGCGACTGAAGCAGCCGGGTGTGGCTCAGAAGATCATGCGGGTGTTTGCCGGCCGGCCGATGGATCAGATCGAGGATCCGGATGCCGCGCTCTATGATGCCTTTCTTCAGGACGCGGATCGGAGCCGGTGCGACAGATTTCTCGAAGGCGTCAACGAGGGTGGCTGGGTGGACCTGGACTACTCCGACAAGCGGCTGCACGCCCTGGCATCGAGGCTGAAGGCACGGAGCTTCCCGGAGCGGATGACGGCGGAGGAGCGACAGGCGTGGCACGACTTCGTCTCGGAAAAGCTGCACGCGGACGCCGCACCCTGGCTGACGCTGCCCGCATTCTTCGAAAACCTGGAACGCTCGCAGGCCGAGCTCGAGGAGCGGCCGGCATCCGGACGGGAGCGCGAGCTCCTGGCGACACTGGCCGAGTATGGCCGCGACCTCAACGGACGCTACCCGCCCCCCGGGGCACATGACTGACTGCGTCAGCTTCCACCGGATCTGGAAGTCCTACGAACCCGGCAGGCCCGTGCTCCGGGATGTCACGCTCTCGCTGCCCGCGGGATCGACGACGGCCATCGTCGGTGAGAGCGGCAGCGGCAAAACCACCCTGCTGCAGCTCGTCAACGCCGTGGAAGCGCCGGATCAGGGGGAGGTGCGGGTGTTCGGAGAGCCGATACCTCCGGACCGGGTCGCCTTCCGGCGGCAGATCGGCTACAGCGTTCAGGGTGCAGGGCTGTTTCCGCACATGACCAACCGCGAAAACGTGACCCTGCTTGCCCGTCTTGAGGGCTGGGAAGCAGCAGCCATCGCTCGGCGGTTCGACGCGCTGCTCGAGCAGATGGGCCTGCCGGCGGACGTGGCGGACCGGTATCCGGCGGAGCTGTCCGGCGGCCAGCAGCAGCGGGTCGGGCTGTGTCGGGCGCTGATGCTCAAGCCGCGGCTGCTGCTGCTCGACGAGCCGTTTTCCGCCGTCGATCCGATCACCCGGGTCGGCATTTACGACCGCTTCCGTCACGTGCAGGTGCACGAGGGTGTGAGCACGCTGCTGGTGACCCACGACATGCGCGAGGCGGTGAAGCTGGCGGCGACGCTGGTGATCGTTCGCGAGGGTGAGGTGGCGCAGTGGGGTCCGGTCGCCGACGTGCTCGCCAGCCCCGGTAACGACTACGTCGCGGAGCTCCTGAAGGGGCAGCTCGGGTGAGCCTGCGCCGGCGGCTGCAGACGCTGCTCTGGCTCGTGGCCGCGATCACCGCGGCACAGGTCGCCGCTGAAACGGTGCGGGTGGGCAGCAAGAATTTCAACGAGTCCTACATCCTCGCGGAGATCATTGCTCAGCGCCTGGAGGAGACCGGCTTCGACGTGGAACGGCGCTTCGGGCTGGGCGGCACGCTCATCTGCTTCGAGGCGCTGGAAGCGGGAGAAATCGACCTCTACGTCGAGTACACGGGGACACTCAGTCAGGTCGTGCTCGGCACCCCGGAGGTCAACGACGTGGCCGCGCTCGATGCGCTGGCGGCGGAGCGGGGGCTCGCGCTGCTGGAACCGTTCGGCTTCGACAACACCTATGCCATCGCCGTGCCCCGCGCCCTGGCGTCTGCAAAGAACCTCGAGCGCATCGGCGATCTGGCGGCGCATCCGGAGCTCGCCGTGGTGGTCAGCCACGAGTTTCTCGAGCGCGAGGACGGCTGGCGCGGTCTCGCCCGGGTCTACGGCCTCGGCGGCGAGGTCAAGGGCATCGAGCACGGCCTGGCCTACCAGGCGATCGCGGCAGGCAGCATCGAGGTGACCGATGCCTACTCCACGGATGGGGAGCTTGAGCGCTACGACCTGGTGATTCTCGAAGACGACCTGGGCTACTTCCCCGAGTACCTGGCCGTGCCCCTGGTTCGGCGGTCCCTGCCTGCTGCAGCGGTGGACGCCCTGTCGGTGCTCGGCGGCAGCATCGACGACGGGCAGATGCAGACCATGAATGCGGAGGTGGTATTCGGCGGCAGCAGCTTCGCGGAGGTCGCTAATGCCTTCCTCGCCGAGCGCGGTCTGGCCCGGGTCCGGGACGGCGAGTCCAGGATGCTCGCGGATCTCAGGCGCAACACCATTCAACACCTGAAGCTGACGGCGGCGGCGCTGCTGGCAGCGGTGCTGGTGGGCGTCGGCGTCAGCCTGGCCGTCTTCCGCTCGTCCTTCGTGTCCCGCACGGTCATCTATTTCTGCGGGCTGCTGCAGACCGTGCCCTCGATTGCGCTGCTGGCGCTGCTCATACCGGTGCTCGGCATCGGCGTGGCACCTGCCATCCTCGCGCTGTTTCTGTATTCGCTCCTGCCCATCCTGCGCAACACCATCACCGCGCTCACCACCATCGACCCGACGCTCACCCGGGTGGCGGTGGCCATGGGTCTGTCCCGGCGCGAGCAGCTCCGGCACGTCTACCTGCCGTTGTCGCTGCCCAGCATGTTTGCGGGCATCCGCACGGCAGCAGTGATCAGCATTGGCACCGCGACGCTCGCCGCCTTCATCGGCGCGGGCGGTCTGGGTGACCCGATCGTCACGGGCCTGGCGCTGAACGATGTCCGCCTGATCCTGCAGGGCGCCGTTCCCGCGGCGCTGCTCGCCATCGTCACCGAGCTCCTTTTCGAAGGGCTCGAGCGCTGGCTGATACCGGGGCACCTGCGGTAGCCGTCGCTGCAGCGGAACGATCAGAGCGTGCCGAGATAGGCGTCGTAGGAGGCCGTGACGGGATCGAAGTCGATGTCCGCCGGGGCGTCACGCCAGATGGCGACCCACCAGTCCCGCTTCCGGCCCGGCAGGCGGGTGGCATCCTGGATCTGCTCCTCCCACGGGAAGTCCTCGTCGCCGAAGTAGTCTTCCGGGGAGAGGCCCGACAGAAACAGAATTGCCTCGCCGCGGGCAAGCCGGCGCTGGCAGTCCGGCGGGGCGCCGAACGATCGGGCTAGCGCAGCCTGAGCCGTCACCTGGGACTCGTCGAGAATCGCCAGGCGCCAGATCTCGCCGTTGGACTTGAGCATCAGCAGCCCCGGCGGATCGTCCACCAGGTAGTACTCCACCAGACCGTGCGTTTCCATCAGGGCGCGCACGTAGGCGGCTATCCGCTGATCGACCAGAAAGGTCGGTGGATCGATGGCGAGCGTGGACTTCAGCCGTGCCGTGTACTGACTGAAGTACTCGTGCAGCAGCTCGGTGACAAATCTGTGAACGGTACGGATGGGCTCGGCGCACTGCTTCGGAATGTAGCGATGAATCAGGCCGGCGTTGAACGCCTCCACCGCCAGCTTCTCGTCGGCCACGCCGGTGAGCATCGCCCGGCGGATGTAGGGATCGTCCAGGGCCGCGCAGAATTCGAGCCCGTCCAGGGACGGCATGGCGTAATCGACCACCAGCACGGCGTTGCGCCGGAACCGGTCCACGTGGCTGATCTCCTGCTCGATCAGGCCGAGGTCCAGGTGAATGATGGTGTCGCCTGCCAGCCGCTGCAGCGAAAAGCACCGGTCCATGAGCGGCGCCAGGGGGATGGGCTGACGCAGGTAGGCCAGCGCCGCTTCAGGATCCGTGAACGTCCTGCAGGCCCAGTTGCCGGGCAGCTCCAGGTCTAGGCTCTGCAGAAACGACTCGTTGTCGTCTACGAAGCAGATGGTGGTGGGGTGAAAGTAGGGTGACAGCGCGAACTCCGGCATGACTCACACCAGCAGGTGGTAGAGCGCTTCCCGCTTCCGCACCGACATGCGCCGGTAGCAGCGGATGAGTTCCTCCTCGTCGGGCGTGAGATCCCGACGGAACAGGTTCTCGAACTCGCCGTGCAGGGGCGGCTCTATGTCGCGCACCGACGCCTCGTCCGGAATGCCGCTGAACGTCTGCTGGAGTCGGGCTACAATGTCGGAGTTCATGCTGCGCCGGTAGTGGCGGGCGGATTCCCGGATCTGATCTCTCATGGCAGGTGGAAGACGGACCATATATTTGTATGGCTGCTCTTTCTCTTTCATGGGCTGCGGCTGCTCTTGGTCGTGCACTGGTTGAATCGTTCTCCTCTGGAACGTCCTTCCGAGCCTGCCTTACCTCGCGGCCGCAGCCACGGAACACGGGGACTCGACTCGTCACTTCGACATCGAAGCACGGAAATCGGGGTGTAGGCAAAATGCCTGACCGAATCTAGCCCCGTTCGCGCCCCGTAACAAGGGTGGCAAGGTGATATCAGACGGAGAGCTTCAGCGTGCCGGGAGAGAGCTTCAGCGTGCCGGGAGATCAGACCTCACAGATGCAACCGCTTCAGCGCCAGAACATTCGACTGGCGGCCACCGTCGTCCTGATGCGTGATACCGCGGAAGGGGTCGAGGTCTTCATGACCCAGCGCCCGGGCGGCGTGGATTTCCCCGATCTCCACGTCTTCCCCGGCGGCAAGGTGGACGAGCAGGATCTGCTCGGGGATCAGGTGCACGGCTGCTCGGAAACAGAGGCCAACCGTCTGCTGGGTCTCGGCGCCGGTGGCCTGCGTTACTGGGTGACGGCGATCCGGGAGTGCTTCGAGGAGTGCGGTGTGCTGCTTGCGCGCCGGGGCGGAACCTTTCTCGCCCTGGACGAGCCGGCCGAGGTGGCGCGTTTCGATGGCTACCGTCAGGCGCTCATCGATCGCAGCATGACCATGGCCGAGCTCTGCGAGCGGGAGAGCCTGGTGCTGGCGGCCGACTGCCTCTCCTACTTCAGCCACTGGCTCACGCCGGCAAGCGTACCGCGCCGGTTCGACACCCGTTTCTTCGTCGCCCGCATGCCGGTGCTGCAGCAAACCGCTGCCCATGCCTGGGAGACGGCGGGCGAGCACTGGGTGTCACCGGGCGAAGCGCTGGCGGCGGCGGCCGCCGGCACCTGGCAGATGATCTCGCCCACCCTGACGACGCTCAGGAGCCTCGCCGGCTTCGACTCGGCGGCGGCGGTGTTCGATGCCGTCGCCCGAGAGACTCATCTGCCAAGGCTCACCGACGAGCTGTCTTACCAGGGCATGCAGCCGCTCAGATGAGCCCACTGCTCGAGGCGCGGGGACTGTGCAAGTCCTTCCCGGACGGCGCAGCCCGGCGGGTGGTGCTCGATGTCATCGACGTCCTGATCGATCCCGGTGAGGTCGTTGCGCTGGTGGGTCCGAGCGGCTCCGGGAAGTCCACGCTGCTGAACCTGCTGGCCGGTCTGCAGCGACCGGATGCGGGATCGATACGCCTGGACGTGGGGGGCTCTGTTGCGGCGCTCGAGACACTGACCGATGCCCAGTGCACGCGCCTGCGCCGGCGCCACATCGGGTACGTCTTCCAGTTCTTCAACCTGATACCGACGCTCACGGTCCGGGAAAACGTGCTGCTGCCGCTGGAGCTGAACGGGCTGTCCGCGTCCGTCGGCGAGGCGATGGCGCGGCTGACCACGCTCGGCCTCGATCACCGGCTCGACGATTTCCCCGCCCACCTCTCCGGTGGCGAACGGCAGCGCACGGCAATCGCACGGGCGCTCGCTCACCATCCGCGGCTGGTGCTCGCCGACGAGCCGACGGGCAATCTGGATCATGTGAACGCCGAGCGGGTGGTCGACCTGCTGGTCTCGGAAGTACGTTCGTCGTCCTGTTCGCTGCTGATGGCGACCCACAGCGAGACCGTCGCCAGCCGCGCGGACCGGATTCTGCGTCTGGCAGGCTGACGGTGCGGCTGTCCACCAGGAGCCAGATCCGCTACCTGCGCTTCGCTCCCTGGAGCACGCTGACGGTGCTGCTCGGCATCTCGCTGGCGGTGTCGTCCATCGTCGCCGTGCACCAGATCGGTCGCCAGGTGGTGGCGAGCCTGGCCGGCGTGATGCCGGCCTATCTCGACGACGTCGCCTATCTGATCGATCGGCCGTCGCTGGCCATGACCGACTACTTCGAGCTCCGTGCCCGCTGGCGGCAGGGCGCCCTGCCGGAGGTGGCCGGCCTGATGCCGCTGGTGGACGGCAACGTGCTCACGGACCAGGGGGTGGTCTCGGTGGTGGGCGTGGATGCGTTCTCCGGTGTCCCGGCGGTAGCAGGACTGGCGCTGGTGACACACGGCACGCTGGTCGTCGGCACGGCATTCGGGGTCGCGGCGGGCGATTCGCTGGTGGTGAACGGCGAACCGCATCGCATCGGGCTGGTTCACGCTTCGGTGCCGGAACGCATGGTGGTCACCGACATCGGCACTGCCCAGATCCTGCTCGGCCGGAACGACGAAGCGCTGGACCGGATTGCCGTGGTGGTGGACCCGGCGCTGCGGCGGCTCGAGGACTGGGGCGAGCGGCTGCTGCCCGGTCTATCGGCAGGCGTCCGGCTGCCCGGATGGACCCTGTCCGGCTGGCGGGTGCAGCCGGTGGATGTCTCGCTGCCGGATCTCGCGTTTGCGCGCTCCGTGCTCTTCAATCTGGGTGCGCTCGGGTCGCTGGCGCTGGTGGTGGCCTGGCTGCTGGTGTACCAGGTGAGCGTCATCTGGCTGCGGCGACGGGCGCTGATGCTGACGCGCCTGGCCCAGCTCGGCATGTCACACCGTGAGCTTCGCAACGGCTTCCTGGCGAACCTGCTCCTTCTGGGCGGGCTCGCGGCCGCGGTCGGCCTGTGGACCGGTCAGCTGCTGGCGTTTGGCCTGTCCCGGGCGGCCACCGGCTACGGCAACCTGGGTGTTGCCGTCCCGGCGCTCGATACCTGGGTGGTCGGCAAGGCCATTGCCAGCGCGGTGGCGGTGTGCGTGGTCGGTGGCTGGTTTGCCTACCGGCGGGAACGGCTGGACGCAGCGCCGTCTGCTGCCCGCTGGATCCTGCCCGCGGCTCTGCTTGTGCTCGCCGCCTTCGGTCTCGCCGGTACGGACAGCCTGCTCGGCGCGTTCGTGGCCATCGGTGCCATCGCGTTGCTGGCGCTGCTCGGCATCTCACCCATGCTCCGCCTGCTCAAGCGATTTGCCACCGGCGCGCGCGGTGGGCTGCTCGTGCGCAGCGGCGTTCGGGAGCTTGTCTGGTACCCGGCCGATCTGGCGGTGGCGGTGGGCGCGCTGGTCCTGGCGCTGGCCACCAGCGTGGCCATTGCGGTGATGGTGGACAGCTTCCGCGGTGATTTCGAGCGGATGCTCGATCAGCGGCTCGCCCACGATCTCTTCATCGACGGGGGTGGCCGTGACCTGGGCGAGCTGGCAGGGGTGCTTGCCGGCCTGCCGGGCGTGCAGCACGTTCAGCGCTACGGTTCGCAGGATACGCAGCTGCTCGGCCGGCAGCTCAACGTGAGCTTCACCCGCTTCGATGGCCGGGAGAGTCGGCGGTACGGTCTCGAGGCGCCGCTGGCGGCAGGTGAGGCCATCGTTTCCGAGCGGCTCTCGCGGGCACTCGGTCTCGTTGTAGGTCAGGAAATTCCGGAGCTCGGCCTCAGGGTCGCGGGCATTTTTCCGGGTTTCGGCGATGCCGCACCGCGGCTGCTGATCGACGAGACCGATGCGGTCAGGCTCGGTCTGCCGCTCCGCCATGAGCGCCTCGGCGTGGATGCGGCGGACCCGGCGGTGGTCGTCGACGCGGTGGGTCGGGCGGCTGCCGGCGCCTCCGTGCAGCGTCGCGACGTGGTGCGGGGCAGGGCCCTGGCCGTGTTCGACCAGACCTTCACGATCACCAATGCCCTTACGCTGCTGGCGCTGGTGGTGGCCGCCGTCGGGCTCTACAACGCGCTGCTTGCGCTGGCGCTGCTGCGGCAGCGGACGCGGCAGCTCTTCGACGCCATGGGCGTGTCGCGGGTGGAGCAGCGTCGTGTCGATGCGGGCAGAACCCTGGCGGTGTGCGCCTTCGTGCTGCTGCTGGCGGTGCCGCTGGGGCTGGTGATGGGCGCGCTGCTCTGCGAGGTGGTCAATCCGCGGGCGTTCGGCTGGAGCATCGCCCTGGCACCGGGTGTGGGCGCGATCACGATGCCGGTGATCCTGGCGCTGGGCGTGAGCCTGCTCGCTTCGCTGCTGCCGGTCCCTGCCGAGGAGATTCCGGATGCGGAGTAACGCCTGCCGCGTTCTGGTGCTCGCCCTCCTGCTGAGCGGCGGCTGCGGTGAGCAGACGTCTTCCCCCGTTCCGACCGGAGCGCTGCGGCTCGGGGCGGTGCTCGGGGAGGCGGACGACGGGACTTTCGCCCGGGCAGAGGCGCCGCGCACGTTCCGGTTTCCCGAGGATCACGGTCCGCATCCCGAGTTCAGGAGCGAGTGGTGGTATCTCACCGCCGTGCTGGAGGACGAGGACGCGCAACCGCTCGGCCTTCAGTTCACGCTGTTCCGGCAGGCGCTGACCGGGAGTCGAACGCCGGAGGGCGAACAGACGCCCCGCCCGGCGAACCGCTGGCAGACGCCACAGGTTTATCTGGCCCACTTCGCGGTGACGGACACGGCCACGGGCACCCACGAGTCCGGCGAGCGGTTCGCCCGCGGCCATCCGAGCCTGGCCGGTGTCACCGTCGACCCGTTCCGGCTGTGGCTGGAAGACTGGCAGATCGAGGCGCAGGACCCCACGACCTGGCATCTCGCGGTGGACGACGGTGAGCGGGCCGCCTCGCTCGAGCTCAGGCTCACCGGCCCGATCGTGCTGCAGGGAGAGGGTGGCCTCAGCCGGAAAGGCGAGGGCCAGGCGTCCTATTATTATTCGCTGCCCTTCATCGAGGCATCCGGACGTGTGCGTGTCGACGGTGCGGAGCGCCAGGTGCGGGGCACAGCCTGGTTGGACCGGGAATGGAGCACGAGCATGCTCTCGGACGGCCAGCTCGGCTGGGACTGGTTTGCCCTGTCGCTGGACGACGGGCGGCGCGTCATGCTGTTCCGGCTGCGCCGCGCGGACGGCACCCGGGACCCCTTCGATCAGGGCATGCTCGCGGCGCCCGGCAAGGCGGACCGGGCGCTCACCGCGGCAGACTTCGACCTGCAGCCGGTCCGCGGCTGGCGGGACGAGGACGGCGCGGAATGGCCGGTGGGGTGGAGTGTCCGGGTCGGCGAGGAGACCTGGAGCGTCGAAGCGGTGATGGACGATCAGCGGATGAACACCAGCATCCGCTACTGGGAAGGTCTGGTGACCGTCCGGGACGGCACCGGCGAGCGTATCGGCCGGGGATACCTGGAGCTCACGGGTTACGATCGTGCCGCGAGTACGGAGATCGCTGACACAGGGTTGGGAGGCACGGAGAGATGACGGACGATGACCTGACCTGGCGGCGGCTCGGCAGCCGCGCGGGTCCGAGCCTGCCGCTGTTCGACGTCCGCTTCGACGACATGGAGCATCCGGAGTCGGGTGAGGTGCTGTCGCGGCTGGTTCTGTCCTCCGTGGACTGGGTGAACCTGGTGGCGCTGACCGCGGAGGGGGCGTCGGTCATGGTCCGCCAGTATCGCTTCGGCGTCGGTTACCCGACGCTCGAGACCCCGGGCGGCATGGTGGACCCCGGTGAGGACTCCCTGACCGCTGCGCGGCGGGAACTCGCCGAGGAAACGGGCTACACGGGGGGAAGCTGGACCTACCTCGGCGCCGTGGAGCCGAACCCGGCCTTTCACGACCACCTCTGCCACCACTGGCTCGCCGAGGGCGTGGTGCGCACCCAGGCCCAGAACACCAGCGGCGGTGAGCACATCCACGTCGAGCTCCTGAGCGAGGCGGCGGTGCGTAGTGCGGTGCAGGACGGCACGATCCGCCATGCCCTGGCGCTGTCCGCGCTCTCGCGGGTGTTCGACCTGTGGCCCAGACCCTTCCGGCAGCCGCCGCCGTAGGGAGCGTATTCCCGGCCCGGCGTCCACTAGGATCGGCCCGAAAAGTCCGTCACAATGGCGCCTCGACGTCATCCGGCAGGGGACAGCTGCAATTGACCCGACAGGTCGCTCAATGAGGAACCACGACGCTGCGCACGTTGTAAGCCCGGGGGAGTCCTTTTCGCGGCTGCGCGGTGCCCAGGGCACCGGCACCCCCTCCGGAAGCGGTGGCGGTGAGGCGCAGGGTCGGGAAGAGGCGCTGAAGCGACACTCGATCCTGATCGTGGACGACAAACCCGAGCTGCTGAACAGCCTGCACCAGCTGGTGAATCTGCATGGCTATCAGGCCGACAAGGCCCTGGGCGGTGCGGAAGCCCTGCGGGCTCTGTCGGAGAAGCACTACGACGTGGTGCTGCTGGACCTCATCATGCCCGGCGTCAGCGGTCACGACGTCCTCGACCATGCCAGCCGGGAGGGCCTGGACTGCAAGATCATCGTGGTCAGCGGCGACTCCAGCTTCAGCGGTGTGAAGCACGCACTGCACTGTGGCGCCTTCGACTTCGTCAAAAAGCCCTACGAGGCGGGTGAGCTGATCTCCACCATGGAGACGGCCCTGCGTCAGTGCGAGCTGGAAAACCAGAACCAGGCCATGGAGGTGAAGCTCCGGGAGTCCGAGGAGCTGCACCGCTTCATCGTCAACAACTCGCCCGACCTGGTGTACATGCTGGACCGGAACGGCTGCTTCATCTTTCTGAACGACCGCCTCGAGTCCCTGCTGGGTTACCGGCGCGAGGAGCTCATCGGCCGGCACTACTCGGAGCTCGTCGACGACGACCACCTCGAGCGGGCGCGCAACGTCTTCAACGAACGGCGCATGGGCGAGCGGGCGGCCACCAACGTCGAGCTCAAGCTCAAGAGCCGGCTCAACCGCCGTGGTCCGCGGCTGTTTCACGCCCAGTCCCTGTGGATGGAGCTGACGGCGGAAGGCGTGTACTCGGACCCGAACGAGCGCACCCGGGAGAACTTCGTCGGCACCTACGGCACGGCCCGCGACATCTCCGAGCGCAAGGAGGCCGAGGAGGTCATCAACTTCCAGGCCTACCACGACCTGCTCACCCACCTGCCGAACCGGGCGCTGCTCAAGGACCGCCTGTCGCTCGCCATCGCCCACGCCCGTCGAAACAAGCGCAAGCTCGCGGTCATGTTCCTGGACCTGGACCGCTTCAAGCTGGTGAACGACACGCTCGGTCACACCATGGGCGACCGGCTGCTGAAGGCGGTGGCCAACCGCCTGCAGAGCTGTCTGCGCCGCGGTGACACGCTGGCGCGGTTCGGCGGCGACGAGTTCACCCTGCTGCTGCCCGAGGTGCGCACCAAGGACGACGTGGTGGTGATCGCCTCCAAGATTCTCGATCGGCTGAATGCGCCCTTCGTCATCGACGGTCACGAGCTGTTCGTCGGCGCGAGCATCGGTATCTCCATCTATCCGGAAGCCGGTGATTCCGAGGAGACCCTGATCCAGAACGCCGACATCGCCATGTATCAGGTGAAGGGGCGCGGCAAGAACGGTTACCAGTTCTTCTCCGAGGAGATGAACCACAGCTTCTCCACCCGGCTGTCTCTCGAGCGGGAGCTCAGAAACGGCCTCGCCCAGGGCGAGCTCAAGGTCTACTACCAGCCCCAGGTGTCGCTCACCTCGGGCCGGATCACGGGCGTGGAGGCGCTGGTCCGCTGGCAGCATCCCGGCCGCGGGCTGGTGGAGCCGGTGGACTTCCTGCCGATGGCGGAAGAAACCGGCCTGATCTGCCAGATCGACGAGTACGTGCAGTCCCAGGCCTTTCGTGACGTGGCCTACTGGCGCGCCAAGGGCTTCGGCGACCTGCGGGTTTCCGTCAACCTCTCCGCCATGCAGCTCGAGAAGGAGGGCTTCGTCGACCGGTTCGTCGCCTCCCTGCAGCAGAGCGGGCTGGAAGCGGGTGCCGTGAAGCTCGAGATCACCGAGAACACCCTGATGCAGGACATGGAAGTGATCATCCCGAAGCTGAAGGACCTGCGCCGGCTCGGGGTGCACATCGCCATCGACGACTTCGGCACCGGGTACTCGTCGCTGTCCTACCTGCAGCAGTTCCCGATCCAGACGCTGAAGATCGACCGCAGCTTCGTCGGCGACATCCGCGCGGACGAGGCGGATGCGAGCATCGTCAACGCTATCGTCGCCATGGCGCGCGGGCTCAGGCTCGATCTCATCGCCGAGGGTGTGGAGAACCGCACCCAGCTCCGCTACCTGCACTCCCGCGGCTGCAGCGAGGGCCAGGGCTACTACTTCTCCCGGCCGGTACCGGCCAGCGAGATCACCACCATGATCCGTTCAAACCCCTTCGAGGCGGTGGTTCGTGAGGGCATCACGGGCGCCGAGTCCGGCGCGCCCGCCGGGGTCGTCTGACCAGTCCGATAAGCCCATGAAAGGATTCACGACCCGGATCGTGCACAGCGATCGACAGAAGCCCATTGAGCACGGTTCGCTGCAGAAGCCGATTCACGCGACCGTCGCCTACGGCTACGACGATGCCCGCGATCTCGCCGCGGCGTTCCAGGGCACCAGGCCGGGATTCACCTACGGGCGCCAGGTCAACCCGACGGTGGAAGCGCTCCAGGACAAGATCACCACCATGGAAGACGGTGTGGCCACGGTGTGCTTCGGCACCGGGATGGCGGCCATCGGCACGACGCTGTTCTCACTGCTGCGCGCCGGCGACCACTTCGTCTCCTCCTCGTTTCTGTTCGGCAATACCAACAGCCTGTTCAACACCTTCGCGACCCAGGGCGTGGACGTGAGCTTCGTGGATGCCACGGACGTTGCGGCGGTGGAAAAGGCGATCACCCCGGCCACGAAGCTGGTGTTCGTCGAGACCATCGCCAACCCGCGTACCCAGGTGACCGCGCTCGAGGAGATCGGTGCGCTGTGCGAGGCGAGGAACCTGATCTACTTCGTGGACAACACCATGACCTCGCCCTACCTCTTCCAGCCGAAGGCCGTGCGGGCGAGCCTGGTGATCAACAGCCTGACCAAATACATCGGCGGGCACGGCAACGCCCTGGGGGGCTCGATCACTGAGATGGGCCTGTTCGACTGGCGCGGGTTCGACAACCTCTACGATACCTACAAAACCGGCGATCCCAGCCGCTGGGCCATCACCCAGATCAAGAAAAAGGGTCTGCGCGATTTCGGCGCTTCACTGGCGCCGGAGGCGGCCCACCACATTGCCATCGGTGCGGAGACGCTCGCCCTGCGCATGGCGCAGCAGTGCGCCAACACCCGGGCCATGGCAGCGTTCCTGGAGGCACACCCGCTGGTCAAGGCCGTGTATTACCCGGGCCTCGCCTCCCACCCGCAGCACGAGCGGGCAAAGGCGCTGTTCCGGCATCCCGGCGCCCTGTTCAGCTTCGAGCTGGATCACTCGGTGGACCTCTGGGCGTTCCTGAACCGCCTCCAGGTGATCGTCAAGTCGAGCAATCTGGGCGACAACCGGACGCTGGCCATCCCGGTGGCCCACACGATCTACTTCGAGATGGGGCCCGAGCGGCGCGCCAGCATGGGTATCGACGAGTCGTTGATCCGGATCTCCGTGGGCATCGAGGATACGGACGATCTGCTGGACGATCTGGCAGCCGCATTCGAAGGCTGAAGCCGCCGCCACCGCCGAGAAGAATTCGAACGGAAGACAGCAAGGGGAAGACATGAACCGTCTGCAGGACAAAGTGGTAATCATCACCGGCGGTGCCGGCGGCATCGGCCGGGCGGCCGGCAAGCTCTTCGTGGAGGAGGGTGCCTACGTGCTGCTGGTAGATCTGAACGAGGCGGCACTGAAGGAGGCGGTGGCGGAGATCGGCAGCAATGCCGCGAGCTACTTCGTCGCGGACGTCACGAAGGCCGCGGACAACGACGCCATGGTGGCGACGGCGGAAGAGCGCTACGGCGGCGTGGATGGCCTGCTCGCCAACGCGGGGATCGAGGGGGACGTTCAATCCATCGCGGACTACGACGAGGCGCGGTTCGACCAGGTGATGGCCATCAACGTCAAGGGGCCGTTTCTCGGCATCAAGTCCGCCACCCCCGCCATGCAGAAGCGGGGCGGCGGCAGCGTGGTGATCACCTCCAGCGTCGCCGGCCTCATGGGCACGGCGAACCTCTCCGCCTACACCACGAGCAAGCACGCGGTGATCGGCCTCATGCGCTCTGCCGCCAAGGAGCTGGCGCCGCTCGGCATCCGGGTGAACACCGTGAACCCGTCGCCGGTGGAAACCATGATGATGCGACGCCTGGAGGCAGGCATCGGCGGCGAGGAGAACGCTGCGATGGTGAAGGCCGGCATGGCGGAGCGGATTCCGCTCCAGCGCTACGGCAACCCGGAGGACATCGCCAGATCCATGCTCTACCTGGTCAGCGACGACAGCGCCTTCGTGACCGGTTCGGTGAACGTGGTGGACGGCGGCATGACGTCCTGACGAACGGCCGGCCCGGCTGACATGCAAACCGACGTAAACGCGAGGACGAACACATGGCCCAAGCTCTTCTGACAACCGATCTGAGCCTGCCGAACAAGCGCAGCGGCAAGGTGCGTGATCTCTACGACGTCACCCTGGAAGACGGCCGCGAGGCGCTGCTGATCGTGGCGACGGACCGCATCAGCGCCTTCGACGTGGTGATGCAGAACGGCCTGCCCGGGAAGGGGGTGGTGCTCACCCAGATCTCCCGGTTCTGGTTCGACCACTTCGCGGACGTGCCCAACCACCTGATCTCCACGGACGTGGCCGACGTGCCCGGGCTCACGGACGCCGAGCGGCGCTCGCTCGCCAACCGCATCATGCTCTGCCGGAAAACGGAAGTGGTGCCCATCGAGTGCATCGCCAGGGGCTACATCACCGGCAGCGGCTGGAAGGACTATCAGCGCACGGGCAGCGTCTGCGGGATCCACCTGCCGGCCGGGCTGAAGAACAGCGACCGGCTGGACAAGCCGCTGTTCACCCCGTCCACCAAGGCCGAGACGGGTCACGACGAGAACATCTCCTTCGAGGAAGGGGCGAAGATCGTCGGCACGGATCTCATGACCTGGCTCGGCGACACCACGCTGGATCTCTACTGCCGGGCACGGGACTATGCGCTCGAGCGCGGCATCATCCTGGCGGACACCAAGTTCGAGTTCGGCCGGATCAACGGTGAGGGCACACCGCTGCTCATCGACGAGATCTTCACCCCGGACAGCTCGCGCTTCTGGCCCGCGGACGAGTGGGCACCGGGCAGGGAGCAGCCGAGCTTCGACAAGCAGATCGTGCGGAATTATCTGGAAACGGTGGTCTCGGCCGGCAAGTGGGACAAGACCCCGCCGGGCCCGCGGCTGCCGGACGAGGTGGTGGAGAAGAGCATCGCCCGCTATCTCGAGGCCTACGAGAAGCTGACGGGCAGGACGCTCTCGCTCTAGACTGGCGGTTTTGCCGGGAGACGGGGCATGGAGATTCACGGGTTCTGTGACGAGCGGTTCGCGCCGGTGCGCGACGCTTTCGAGGCCAACTTCACCGAGCGGGGCGACGTAGGGGCGAGCTTCGCCGCCACCCTCGACGGCGAGTACGTGGTGGACCTCTGGGCCGGCCACGCGGACGCTGCGCGGACCCGGCCCTGGACGGAAGACACCATCGTCAACGTCTACTCCACCACCAAGACCATGACGTTTCTCTCGGCGCTGATGCTCGCGGACCGGGGCGAGCTGGATCTGAACGCGCCCGTGGTCGAGTACTGGCCGGAGTACGGCCAGAAGGGCAAGGAGAAAACCCTGGTGCGCCACTTCCTCTCCCACTCCGCGGGTGTGCCCGGGTTCGCCCCGGCGGTGACGGCGGCGGAGCTCTACGACTGGGACGCCTGCACCGCCAACCTGGCGGCGCAGGAACCGTGGTGGGAGCCCGGCAGCCGCAGCGGTTATCACGCCATCACCCAGGGCTATCTGATCGGCGAGCTGGTCCGCCGGATCACCGGCGCCTCCTTCGGCACCTTCTTCCGGGAAGCGGTCGCCGGCCCGCTGGGCGCGGACTTCCATGTGGGCATGGCAGCCGAAGATTTCCCGCGGGTCGCGGAGATGATCCCGGCGCGGCAGAACGGCGACATCACGCCGCCGACCATGGATCCGAGCTCGATCACCGCCCGGGTGTTCGGCAGCGCTGACCTCGGCAACAACGCCGTCAACTCACCCGGCTGGCGTCAGGCCGAGATTCCGGCCGCCAACGGCCACGGCAACGCCCGTTCGGTGGTGCGCGCCCAGACACCGCTCGCCAACGGCGGCAGCGCCTTCGGCGTCAGCCTGCTCTCCGAGGCCGGTTGCCGGCGCATGCTGGAGGAGCAGATCGACGGCACGGACGCGGTGCTGATGATGCCCATCCGCTTCGGCATGGGGTACGCCTTCCCCAACGCGCTGATGCCCATGTCGCCGAGCCAGAGCGGCATGTTCTGGGGTGGGGCCGGTGGCTCCACCATCGTGGTGGACCAGGAGCACCGGGTGTGCCTGTCCTACGTGATGAACCAGATGGCACCGGCCATCGTCGGCGATTCCCGGGGCGGTTCGCTCGGCAAGGCGTTCTACGACGCCCTGTTGACCTGACCGGCTAAGGTTCCCTAAGGCGCCAGATCCATCACGTCCCTGAAGCCATAGGGCTCGTAGGGGCCGATGGCGAGCTGCTCGAGGATCCCCTTGCCCTGCAGCTTCTTCCCGCCGGGACCGGTCAGCGTCGCCTCGCAGATGGCCTGGATGTGGAAGTGGGTGGGATCCGCCGGTGACATGTCGGTCAGCGCGTAGGTTTCGAAGCCGGTGTCGAGCTCGCCGTGATAGAGCCCGTGCGACCAGGTCGGGTGCCCGTAGCCGATGCCCTTCATGTAGAACGTCTGCCGCGGTGTGAGCTCGATGCGTGTCTCCCCGAGATCGAGGGTTGCGGACTTCGCGTGACGGCTGCCGCTCGCGAACTCGAGATGGCTTGTCACCACGGCGGGTGAGAGCGCACCGTTCGCATCGACGATCCGACCGGCCGTGTTCCAGGGCGTGCCGTCCACCTCCGCGTTCAGGTGGTAGAAGGTGGCGCGGTCCTCGAAGTTCAGGGGCGACCACAGCCAGAAGAACTGCGGGCCCGAGTTGTAGGGGTTCGGCTGGGGGTCGCGCATGCCGACGGAGCGGATGCCCCAGGAACGGTCGCGCGTTCCCCACCACTGCTCGGTGGATACCTCGTGGCGCGTGCCATCGAGCTCGATGAAACCGTGCCAGCAGCCGTTCTGGGTGAGACGCGTGTAGTCCATCATCGTCATGCTGCCGACACGGCGCACGAAGCGGGGTTCCTCGATGGCGGGGAATCGCGCCTCGAAGGTCAGCTCGGCGCGGAGATCACGTTCCGGGTCGTCCACCCGGACGGTGAGCACCTCGAGTGGCCTCACCACGTCCACCGACAGCGGACCGACCCGGGTGTCGAGGCGCTCCATGTGCAGCGTCTTGGACGCAAACAGATTGTGCTGCTCACCGTCGACGATGAAGGAGAAGGCTGCGTCCATCACGTTCAGGTGCGGATACACGCCCAGTGCCGCCGCAAAGAAGCGCTCGCCGTCCCGCTCGTAGCCGTTGAAGAAGTAGCGGTCGTAGAAGTTGCGGTCCGTGCCGGCGTAGGCGACGGGCTCCGGCGTCTGGTGGATGGGGTAGTCGTCCGCTTTTGTTAACATCGAGCGCTCTCTCCTGCCGTGTCGAATTTCACCTTAGCCGTGGACTGGGACCGCTACAAGCAGCTCTGCGATGCGCCGAACGTCTTCTCCCGGTGGATGCTGGAGCAGACGGCCGAGCTCGTGGCCGTGGACCTGGTGCCGCTCTTCGAGCAGGCGCTCAACGGCACGCCGCTGCCAAAACCGGTCGGCCATCGCGGCGGCGCGGCCACCGACATGTTCGTGGTCGAGCTGACGCGGGAGGACGTTTCCCGCATCTGCGAGCTGCTGGCCGCAGCCGTGGAGCGCGGCAGCACCACCACGGCGACCGCCGGGCGCGGGCTCGGCGGGTTCCGGGAGGCGTGGGACGAGTATCTGCGCATGCTGGATGGAATCCGTGTTCCGTAGGGTGCTCATCGCCAACCGTGGCGCCATCGCCCGGCGGGTGGTGGAGGCCTGCGCGGGTCTCGGCATCGAGACCGTGGCGGTCTACTCGGATGCGGATGCCGGCGCGCCACACCTGGCGGAGGCGTCCGCCACCTGGCGGCTGCCGGGCGAGCGGGCGGTGGACACCTACCTGAATCAGGCGGCGCTGCTCACCGCGCTGGAGGAGACCGGCGCAGACGCGCTCCATCCCGGGTACGGCTTCCTGGCCGAGAACGGCGCCTTCGCCCGGGCGGTGACGGCGCGGGATGTCCGCTTCATCGGCCCTGATCCCGCGTGGCTCGAGACCATGGGTGACAAGGTGGCGGCGCGGGCGCTGGCCGCGGCGCACGGCTTCCCCGTGTTCGCGGGCAGCGACCGGCTCACGGACGTGGAGGCGATCTGCGCTGCGGCGGATGCCATCGGTTATCCGGTCATGCTGAAGCCCGCGGCGGGCGGCGGCGGGATCGGTATGTCCGTGGTCCGCTCGGCGGCCGAGCTGCGCCGGGCCGTCGGCCGTTCCGCCCTGCTTGCCGAGCGCGCCTTCGGTGATGGCGGCCTGTTCGTCGAGCGCTGGGTCGAGGCCGCACGGCACATCGAGTTTCAGATGCTGGGCGACGGGCAGGGTGGCGCGATCCACGTTCACGAACGGGAGTGCTCCGTGCAGCGGCGCAACCAGAAGGTCATCGAGGAGAGCCCCGCGCCGGGCATCGGCCGTGCGGAGATCGAGTCGATGGCGGAAAGGGCCCGGGACTTCGTTGCCGGGATCGGCTACGACAACGTGGGCACCCTGGAGACGCTCCGCGCAGGCAGCGGTGACTACGGCTTTCTGGAGATGAACACGCGCATCCAGGTGGAGCATGCCGTTACCGAGATGGTCACCGGGCTCGACCTGGTGGCCGCGCAGATCCGGCTCGCGGCGGGTGAGCCGCTGCCGGCGCCGGTGGGCTTGAACGGGCACGCCGTCGAGGTGCGGATCTACGCCGAGCATCCGCGCACGCTGCTGCCGTCCACCGGTCGGCTCGCCGTCTTCGAGCCGCCGCGCGGGCTTCACGGCGTGCGCGTGGACACGGGCTACCGGGCCGGGCAGTGGATCACGCCGCACTACGACCCGCTGCTCGCGAAGGTCGTTGCTCATGGTCGCACACGGGAGCAGGCCATCGGTCGGGTCGTGGTGGCGTTGAAGGCGTTCGCTGTCCAGGGCGTTCACACCAACATCGCGCTGCTCGAGGCCGTGCTCGGCGACAGCGACTTTCTCTCCGGCCGCCTGGATACCGGTTACCTCACACGGCTTCTCGAGAATCTGCCAGAATCCGCCAGGGTCTGAAGCGCACAACGGGAGCAGTCGGCATGCGACACGAGGTGGAGAGCGAGGTTCAGGGCAGCGTCTGGAAGGTGGAGTGCGCGGTGGGCAGCACGGTGGCGGCCGGTGACGTGGTCATGATCCTGGAGTCCATGAAGATGGAAATCCCGGTAGAGGCGCCGGTGGCGGGGACCCTGGTGGCGCTCGAGGTAGCGCCTGAGGATGCGGTGGACGAGGGCCAGGTCCTCGCGGTGATCGACGACGGCCGCTGACCGTCCGCCGGTGCGTGGACGTGCTCCGGAACCTCGGGGCTGGTAACTTTAGCCGTTCACCCGAATCGAGGAAGCACACATGAGCGAGCTGGTCACCATCGAAACCCGAGGGGGGATCGCGGACGTCCGTCTCAATCGGCCGGATAAATACAACGCCCTGTCGGGCGACATGTTCAGGGCCATCATCGAAGCCGGCCAGACGCTGAAAGCAGCGAAGGACGTGCGCGCCGTGGTGCTGTCCGGCAACGGCCGCGGCTTCTGCGCCGGGCTCGACATGGAGAGCTTCGCGGGCATGACGCAGTCCAGCGAAGGCGGCGGCGCCACCGGCGCGCTCATGAGCCGTGGCGACGGACCGGAGAACCACGCGCAGCGGCCGGCCTACATCTGGAAGACGCTGCCCATGCCGGTCATCGCGGCCATCCACGGGGTGGCCTACGGCGGCGGCTGCCAGATCGCACTCGGTGCCGACATCCGCTTTGCGGCACCCGATGCGAAGCTGTCCGTGATGGAGATCAAGTGGGGCCTCATCCCGGACATGAGCCTCACCCAGACGCTCAGAGACCTGGTGCCGCTCGACGTGGCCAAGGAGCTGACCTTCAGCGGCCGGATCCTCTCCGGTGAGGAGGCCAAGGCCCTGGGTCTCGTCACCCACCTGGCGGACGATCCGCTGGCTGCCGCGATGCGGCTCGCCGAGGAGATCGCCCGCAAATCACCCGACGCCATCCGCGCGGGCAAGAAGCTGCTCGAGGAGAGCTGGCACGCGGACGCCAGAACCGGCCTCGAGCTGGAGGCCAGCCTGCAGACGGCCCTCATCGGCACGCCCAACCAGGTGGAAGCCATCAAGGCCAACTTCGAGAAGCGGCCGCCCAACTTCCAGGACGGCTGAGCCGGCGGCGCGATGAGCTGGGAAGAGGAGGTCAGGGAGCTCGAGCGCCGGCGGCATCTGGCCCGGCAGATGGGCGGTGCCGACGGCATCGCCCGCCAGCACGCGAAAGGCCGGCTCACCATCCGCGAGCGCATCGACGAGCTCCTGGACGAAGGCTCGTTCTCGGAGCACGGCCGGGCCACTGCGCTTCCGGACTACGACGACAAGGACGAGCTCCAGGGCTTCGTGCCGGCCAACTACGTGGTGGGTTTCGGGCGGATCGACGGCCGGCGGGTGGTGGTCGGCGGCGAGGACTTCACGCTCAAGGGCGGCTCCCCGAACGCGGCGGGCCTGCGCAAGAGCGTTTATGCCGAGCACCTGGCCACCCAGTACCGGGTGCCGCTGGTTCGGCTGCTCGAGGGTGGCGGCGGCAGCGTCCGCGGCTCGGGAAAGAAGGGCGGCACGGTCGGCGAGCCGGTGTACACGGAGCCGCGCTTCAAGATCATTGCGGACGCCATGGGCCAGGTGCCCATCGCTTCCGCGGCGCTCGGCGCCGTCGCCGGCTTCCCGGCGGGCCGGCTGGTGGCCTCGCACTTCTCGGTGATGACCCGCTACACGGCTCAGATCCTCATCGGCGGCCCGGCGCTGGTGGAGCGGGCGCTCGGGGTGAAGCTCTCCAAGGAGGCGCTCGGCGGGGTGGAGGTGCACGCGAAGAGCGGGGTGGTGGACAACATCGCCGAGGACGAGCACGACGCCTTCCGCCAGATCCGCCGTTTTCTCTCCTACCTGCCGGCCAACGTCTGGGAGAACGCCCCACGCACCGCCTGCGACGACCCGGCGGAGCGGATGGAGCCGGCGCTGCTCGACATCGTGCCGAGGGATTCCAACGCGCCCTTCGACATGCGGGCCATCATCGCCATGGTCATGGACCGGGATTCCGTCTTCGAGATGGGCGCGACCTACGGTCCGAGTCAGATCGCGGCGCTGGCGCGACTCAACGGCCAGCCCGTGGGCGTGCTGGGAAACGACTGCCGGCATTACGCCGGCGCCATGACCGCGGAAGCGGCGCAGAAGTACCGGCGGTTCGTGGAGCTGTGCGACACCTTCCACCTGCCCATCGTCAACTTCGTGGATCAGCCGGGCTTCATGATCGGACCGGAGGCGGAGCGTGCCGGCACCATCCGCTACGGCATGGCGGCGGTGGCCGCGGCCGTTCAGGCGCGAGTGCCCTGGGCATCCGTTCAGGTGCACAAGGGCTTCGGGGTGGCGACCGCGGCACACTACGGCACCGACGCTTACGTGCTGTCCTGGCCGTCGGTGGAAACCGGTGCGCTGCCGCTGGAAGGGGGCGTCGCGGTGGCATTTCACCGCGAGATCGCCGCCGCCGAGGATCCGGAAGCCAGACGCCGGGAGATCGAGAACGGACTCAGGCGGGCGCGATCGCCGTTTCCGCGGGCGGAATCCTTTTCCGTGCACGAGCTGATCGATCCCCGGGAAACCCGGCCCATGCTCTGCGAGTGGATCGACTGGATTCAGCCCCGGCTGGCGACGCTGCCGGGGGAGGTGCATTTTCCGATTCGACCCTGAGGGGATATCGTCGGGGTCTGAAAAAACGTTCGAACAGGGGAGGAACGCATGACGTATTCATTCGAAGGCAAGGTGGCCATCGTCACCGGCGCAGGCGGTGGTCTCGGCCGGTCACACGCGCTCGAGCTCGGCCGCCGTGGCGCGAAGGTGGTGGTGAACGATCTGGGCGGTGCCCTGGACGGCACCGGTGGCTCCCCCGACGCGGCGGCGGCCGTGGCGGACGAGATCACGGCCGCCGGTGGCGAGGCCATCGCCAACGGTGGCTCTGTGGCGGATCGGGCGGACGCCGCAGCACTGGTGGATCAGGCGATGCAGGCCTTCGGGCGGGTGGACATCATCGTCAACAACGCCGGCATCCTCAGAGACCGGTCGTTCACCAAGATGTCTCTGGACGACTTTCAGGCGGTCATGGATGTGCACCTCATGGGTTCGGTGAACGTGACGCTCGCCGCCTGGCCGATCATGCGCGCCCAGAGCTACGGCCGGATCGTGATGACCACGTCGGCCACCGGACTCTTCGGCAACTTCGGCCAGGCGAACTACGGCGCGGCCAAGCTCGCGCTCGTCGGGCTCGCCAACACCCTGAAGATCGAGGGGGCGAAGTACAACATCCACACCAACTGCATCGCGCCGGTTGCGGTCACGCGGATGACACGGGAGCTCATTCCGGAGTCCTCACACGCCGGCCTGGGTCCGGAACGGGTCACCCCCGCCGTGGTCTTTCTGTGCACGGAGGATGCTCCCAACGGGGTGATCGTGCAGGCGCAGGGTGGTCAGTACTCGATCGCCTGCATGGTGGAGAATGCCGGCGTGGATCTGGGCGACGAGGCGACGGTTGAAGACATCGCCGAGCACTTCGGACAGATCAGCGACCTCACCGGTGCGAAACCGCGCGGGATGCTGCAGCTGGGCGGCATGTGATGCCGTGGGGGAGGATGCCGGCATGAGCGGAAACCGCTAGTGGTTGCCATCGTCCTGACCCTGGTGGTCTCGTTCCTGATCGGCGGCACGGCGTGGCTGGTCGTCGGCTCGCGCCTGCCGCTGAACGATGAAAAGGACGTCAACGAGGTGCTGAACCTGGTTGCCTACGTGGCGAGCGTCCTGCCACCGGTGTTTCTCGCCGTGCTGTTTCTGCTCGACCGGGGATCCGGCTGAGACGTCTTCAGTTGTACCCCACCACGTAAGCGTCGGCGTCCTCGGACCCCTCTTCCTCGAAGTGATGGTCGGCCGGTCCGAAGGCGAGGAGCAGCGGCGCGTAGTCCTGATCGTCTCCTTCCTGGTCCTGGTCGGCGGTCTGATCTGGGATGCGGTTCATAGTGAGTTGTCTGTCGGCAAGGCAGGCGGATGAGTTTAGTACATTACTTTTAAAATGCAACGCTAATCCTTTGATTTATGGATTGTTTCAGATGGACGATGTGCACCATTCCATGAACCTGCAGTTAGACCCCGAGTCCGTGAAAGGTTTCCTGGATCCGCGGGAGGGGGCGCGGCTGTACGAGCTCGCGGCGCTGACCGCCGCTACCGGTCCGTGTCTGGAGGTGGGCTCCTACTGCGGCAGGTCGACGCTCTATCTGGGCAGCGCCTGCCGGGCTGCCGGCCAGCTGCTCTATGCCGTGGACCATCACCGCGGGTCCGAGGAGCACCAGCGCGGAGAGTCCTACCACGACCCGTCGCTCTACGATGCGGCGGCAGAGCGCATGGACACCTTCCCGGAGTTCCGGCGCAACGTGGATCGTGCAGGGCTCGCTGATACGGTGGTGCCGATCGTCGCCAGCACGCGTCTCGCGGGACGGCACTGGCGCACCCCGCTCGGCATGGTGTTCATCGACGGTGGGCACAGCGAGGCGGCGGCGCTGACAGACTATCGCACGTGGGCGCCTCATCTGCTGCCGGGGGGCGTGCTTGCCATTCACGATCTGTTTCCCGATCCGAAGGAGGGCGGTCAGGCGCCCATCCACATCTACCGGCTTGCGGCGGCGTCCGGCCTCTTCGAACCGCTAGAAACGGTAGGCACGCTGGGTGCGCTGCGGCGCCTCGATCTCTGAGTGGTGCCGCAGCCGGGTGAAGATCTCCGACGTCGCCGTGACCGCGGTGAGCGCGTCGGCGGCGAGGAGCACGGCGCCCGCCGTCCAGGTGGGCCGCTCCTCGGGCCAGAGGACGTCGTCTGTGAACACGTAGCCCGTCCACCACGAGCCGTCGCCGTTCTGGTAGCGGTCCAGCGGGTCGAAGAGGCTCTGTGCCCGTTCCCGATCCCCCGCAGCCAGGGTGGCCATGACCAGCTCGCAGGTCTCGGCGATGGTCACCCAGGGCTGGTCCGACACGCAGCGGCAACCCAGACCCGGTTCCACGAAAACCTCCCAGCGGGCGTCCAGCCTGTCCACGGCGTCCCTGCCCGACACCACGCCCGCAAGCACGGGGTAGAACCAGTCCATGGAGTAGCGGGCCTTGGAGTCCCAGGTGCGGTCGAACCGATCCGGCCGGTGTCGGAGGGTCTGCCCCAGGCGCTCGCGCGCCACGTACCAGTGGGCGTGGGGCTCATCAAGGGTCTGGGCAATGGCGATACCGCAATCGAGGCTCCGGTAGATGGAGCTGCAGCCGGTGACCAGGGCGTCCTTGTTGATGCCGAGCCGGGTATCCAGAGCCCAGTAGATCTCCCCGCTGCGGGCCTGCAGACCGATCACGAAATCGAGGGCCGCGCTCACGGCCGGCCAGAGGTCGCGCAGAAAGGCCGTGTTTCCGGTCGCCAGATAGTGGTGCCAGACCCCGGTGGCCACATAAGCGACGAAGTTGGTCTCGGCGCGGGTACCGTCCACGACCCGATCGCCCTCATAGGCCGCCAGCCAGAAGCCTTCCGGGTGCTGGTGACGCGCGAGCCAGTGGTAGGCTGCTTCCGCGGCAGCGGTCTTGCCCGCGACGGTGAGCCCCATGGCGGACTCGACGTGATCCCAGGGGTCGACGATGCCACCTTCGAACCACGGTATGGCGCCGCCCGGCTGCTGGACGGAGGCGATGTAGTCCGCCGTGCGCGCGAGCATGTCCGTCGCGTCAGGCGGCATTGCCGACCCCGCGCACGAAGTACATGACGACGCTCTTCCCCCAGAGCGGATTCATCAGCCGTTCCAGAAACCGGGTGACGAGCGGCTTCTTCATCAGATCCCACACCAGCAGCCGGTGATAGGTGCGCACCGCCCAGACGTCCTCACCCTTCGACCAGAACAGGCAGCGCAGCCACCAGTAGGGGGAGTGCAGTCCGTGAGCCCAGTGACTCGCGTAGCAGAACATGTCCTTCTGCTCCACGGCGGATCTGAGCTCGCGCGTTCTGAAGATGCGCACGTGACCGCCGGGCACCTCGTGATACGCATCCGACAGCTGCCAGCAGATCCACTCCGGCCCGAACCGGGGAACGCTCACCGCAAGCTGGCCGCCGGGCTTCAGCACCCGCCGGATCTCGCGCAGCATGGCGTGATAGTCGGGCACGTGCTCGAGCACCTCCGCACAGATCACCTTGTCGAAGGCGGCATCGGGGAACGGCAGTCGCAGGCCGGAGCCGCAGGCGAAGTAGAGGCTGCGTTTGGTGTCCGCGGGAGCTTGGAACTCCGAGAAGCGGCCGGCGGCGGTGCCGAGATCGGCCAGCGACAGGTCGATGCCGACCACGGTGACCGGTGCTTCCAGATAGGCGGTGATGGCGTGACGGCCCTCGCCGCAGCCCAGATCGAGGATCCGCTCACCGGCTTTCAGGGCCAGATGCCGGAAGTCGATGGTGGTCAGGCTCATCTGCCCGGAAACCGTGCTTCCAGGATGCGCTGATAGACGTCCGTCATCTGCTCGGCAGCCCTCGACCAGGAAAAGTGCTCGAGGATGTGAGCACGTCCGGCCAGGCCGATGCGTTCCCGCTCCGCCGGCTCGGCGGCGAGCAGATCGCCGATGGCTCGTGCCAGGGCCCGGGAATCCGCAGCGGGCACCACCCGACCGGCAGATCCGACTACCTCGGGCAGGGCCCCGCCGTTGGTGGAAACCAGCGGCACCCCGCAGGCCATGGCCTCGCCCGCCGGCAGCCCGAAGCCTTCGTATTCCGACGGCACCACGGCCACTGCGGAGCTGGCATAGAGATGACGGATCTGGTCCGGCTGGATCCCGTGCACGAAGCGGATCCGCTCGCGCACCTGGTAACGGTCGATGAGCTGCTCGGTGGTGCCGCCGGGCTTCGGCCTGCCGATGAAGACGAGGCGCAGCTTCGGAAAGCGACTGCAGAGCGCGGCGAGCGCGGGGATGAGGTGCTGGGTCCCCTTGAGCGGCTGATCGGCGCTCGCGGTGGTGATGAGCTGCCAGGGATTCCGGGCGATGCTCGGTTCCGGGCGGAAGGTGTCGGTGTCGATGCCGTTGTGGATCACTTCAATGCGATCCGCCTCGATCCCGAATGCGCGGGCGATGTCCTGCCGGGAGCGTTCGCTGACGGTGACGATGTGCGCAAGGCGCCGGGCGACCCGGGTCTGCATCTTCAGGAAGTGATGCCAGCGACGGATGAGCAGCCGATGCTGCCAGTCCGGCGCGTGTGACAGCGCGATGTCCCTGTCCCAGGTGATGGGGTGGTGAATGGTCGTCACCAGCGGCACCGGCCCCTGCTGCAGGGACAGGGTGCCCCAGGACAGACACTGGTTGTCGTGGATGACGTCGAACCGTTCTCCCGATCGGGCGAGGAAGGCGGCAACCCGCCGGCCGAACGTATAAGGCTCCGGGAAGCCGCCGGTGGCCATGGACAGCCACTCGAAGGTGTCGGTGAACGACCTGAGGTGTCGCGGCCGCAGGGCGGTGAGGTGATTCTCGGCAGCGAACAGATTCAGGCCCGGGAGCCGGATCAGGCGGACGCGATCGTCGTCGAGCTCGGGGTAGGGTTCACCGGAGATGACGGTCACGTCGTGCCCGGCCCGGGCGAGCGCCTGGGAGAGGTATTTGAGATAGACGCCCTGTCCACCGCTGTAGGGATTGCTGCGGTAGCCCAGCAGCGCGACGCGAAGCGATCTGGCCGCGCCTGGCTCCCTGGTCAGCGCCGGTTCGGACATGAAAACCCCGGACAAAGAGCGGGGATTCTACCGGTCGTTGCTCACTGCCACCAGCGGCTGGGCCGGCGGGACGCGGGTGCGCCCGGTATCCTCGGCGGCGATCTCGTGGACGTGGTGGAACAGGTTGGCGATCCACTGCTGACCTTCCTGGGTCTTACGCAGGAACCGCAGGCCCTCGGTGATGTAGGGGTAGACCTGCTGATAGAAGAACTCCGGAAAGCCGGCCCGCAGCTCCGCCGAGTTGGCGTAACCGAGGCGGGCGGCCTCACCCGTCTCCACGAACTCCGCATACAGCCGGGAGAGCTTCTGCGGATACAGCGGGTCGCCCATCTGTCCGATCAGGTCTGCCGCGCGGACGAGACCCGGGAAGGTATCCACACGCCGATAGTGACGATCCTCCGGGACCGGAAAACGGGTCATCTCGATGTAGCTGGTGATCGTGGCGACGTCGATGATGGGATCGCCGGCGAAGCGCTCGCGGATGAAGATGCAGCTGCGGTTCACGTGGTAGGGCATCATGAAGGCATCTGTGGAGCCGACCGGCGGGGTGACCCGGGTGCCTTCCTCGTCGATCACGAAGCTGTGCGCGTCGTCTTCGCGCAGCAGGCCGCGCAGATAACCGATGTCGTGGAACAGCAGTGCGATCACCACGTGGAGCCACTCGTGGGGGCTCACGTCGCCCTGGGACAGGAGTCGGCCGCGGAGGATGGTCTGACCCACATCGGTCACGAGCAGCGTGTGGTCCAGATCGTGATAGGGACAGTCGCAACCGAGCAGCGTTTCCAGAGCTGTGTGCGCGGCCTGGTCGAGCGCGTCCTCATGACCGAGGTCGCGATTGGGGAAAGCTTCCCGGTAACGCTCGATGCTGTGGGCGACGAACGCCTCGATCACGGTGCGATTTGGATTGAACATGCGTGTTCCGACCTGTGTCACCAAAGTGTAGTCCACACCCCGTTG
Source organism: Pseudomonadales bacterium (assembly GCA_050185825.1). Lineage (GTDB taxonomy): Bacteria > Pseudomonadota > Gammaproteobacteria > Pseudomonadales > Azotimanducaceae > SZUA-309. The sequence continues at coordinate 57,269 of JBFWZA010000006.1, forward strand.
CCGCAGCGTGCGCTGGACCACACTTTCCCGGGCGCTGGCGGTGTCCCGGGACCTTCCTCCCGACGTTTTCTTCGCGGCTCTTTCTTCCCGGCTCTTTCTTCCTGGTCAGATCATGAATACAATGCATGTTCACTGTGTCGATTCATGAGTAGTTCTCATGTCGCATATCGAGCTACGGCACCTGAAAACGCTCGTCGCCCTGCGTGACACCGGCAGCCTCGTGGAGGCGGCGGAGCACGTGTTTCTCACCCAGTCGGCGCTGTCCCATCAGATCAAGGACCTGGAAACCCGGATCGGCTGCACGCTGTTCGTGCGCAAGACCCGGCCCGTCCGTTTCACACCGGCCGGGAAGCGCCTGCTGAAGCTGGCCGACGAGGTGCTGCCGTCGGTGCACAGCACGGAGCAGGACCTGGCTCGGCTCGCCGGAGGGGAATCCGGACGCATCTTCATGGCCATCGAGTGCCACAGCTGCTTCGAGTGGCTGCTGCCGGCGATCAACGAGTACCGGGAGCGCTGGCCGGACGTGGAGCTCGACATCTCCAGCGGGTTTCACTTTGCGCCGCTGCCGGCGCTCGCCCGCGGAGACCTGGACCTGGTGATCACCGCAGACCCGGTGGAGGAACTGGGCCTCACGTACCTGCCGCTGTTCAGCTACGAGGCGGAGCTCGCAGTGGCCAGGGACCACCCGCTGGCGGAACGACCCTGGGTGGAACCGGAAGACCTGGCCGGAGAGACGCTGATCGCCTATCCCGTCGACCGCAGCCGGCTCGACATCTTCAGCGCGTTCCTCGAGCCGGCCGGCGTCGAACCGGCGGCCGTGCGCCACGCGGAGCTGACGACGATGATGATCCAGCTGGTGGCCAGCGGCCGTGGTGTGGCGTGCCTGCCGAACTGGGCGCTGCACGAGTATCAGGAGCGCGACTATGTGGTGGTGAAGTCGCTGGGGGAAGAAGGCATCTGGCCGACGCTGTATGCCGCCACCCGTCGTGACGAAGCGGATGCACCGTTCATCGAGGGCTTCGTGGATGTGGCCAAGCGCACCTGCTTCGCCAACCTGGTGGGGATCGTCACGGCAGAGGTCTGAGCCCTCGTTAAGCCTCGGTCAGGGGACGAGCACCTCCTCGTGCCAGGTGGGATTGCCGAGCGTATAGCGGCGCCGGTCGTGCACGCCGTTCTCCTGATTGAGATCCAGACGCTCGATGCGCTCGGGCAGCAGGAAGACGCCTCTCGCGGTATCCGGGGCGACCAGCGGCTCGGGCAGCGGCAGCGATGCCAGCATCTCGAGCAATCCCTCACGACTGTCGACGGGCGATCCCTGCGCCTGCACCCGGGTATACAGCCAGTCGAGGTGCTTCGGTGCGTCCGGCCTGAGCTGCCAGCTCTCGGCGACGAGCTCGGCAGGCACCGGTTCCGTGCCGCAGGCGAGGCGGTACTGCACGTTCAGGGTCGGCAGCCACACCACCACGCTGACGCGGCTCAGGTGTTCGAACTTGGGGCTGGTGGCGTTCACGAACACGGCCAGCCGTCCGGCCACATCGCGCAGTACGAGCGTGCGTGCCTGCGGCAGGCCGTCCGCATCCGTGTTGGCCAGGGTGCACAGCGCCGCGCAGGGATCCCGGCGCTCGCGCGCCAGCGCCCGGTCGGCGGCCAGCAGGGCGAGCGGATCGGTCACCGCGCGGTCTTGCGCTCGAGGCTCGAGAGCAGAATGCGGATCCACCGTTCCTCGTTGATGAATCCTGCCCCGAAGGAGGCCCACTCCGCCGGCAGGCCGCGGGCGATGATGGCTTCCTCGTCCAGCCCCTCGTTGCGCCCTTCCCGGACCACGGTGCGGGTGGCGACGATCATGTCCCGGCTGCGGCGAACGGCCGCCTTGCCGGTGAGCGGACCGTGACCGGGGATCACTTGGATGTCCTCGGGCACCATGTTCAGCACCGTGTCCAGGTTGCGCACGTAGCCCTCCACCGAGCCGCCCGACTCCACGTCGATGTAGGGAAAGCGATCCACGAACAGGTGATCGCCCAGGTGGATGACGTTGGCCGTCTTGAACCACACCACGCTGTCGCCGTCCGTGTGGCCCCTGGGCAGGTGCACGAGCACGATTTCCTCGTCGTTGAAGTGCACGCTCACGTCGTCGTCGTAGGTCACCAGGGGCAGTGCCGACCGGTCCTGTCCTTCCGTGCCCAGCAGCCGCACCCGGACATTGTCGTGGGCGATGATTGTCCCGGTCCGGCCGAAGTGCGCGTTGCTGCCCGTGTGATCACCGTGATAGTGGGTGTTCAGCACCAGCTTCGGCTTGCCACCGCCGAGGCCGTCCAGCGCCGCCTGGATCCGCTCGGCCAGCGGTGCGAACTGATCGTCGATGATGAGCGTGCCGTCGGGGCCGACCGAGACGCCGATGTTGCCGCCCGCACCGGTGAGCATGTACACGCTGCCGCGCACCGGCTCCGCGGTCACCTTGACGTCGGCGAAGCGGTCCGCCTCTTCCGCGGCCCGGGTGCCGGCGCTGCCGAGCAGCAGGCAGACAGCGCACAGCGCGCCGCGAAGGCGCAGCTTCACGCGCCCTGCGTGGAATCGGTGATCGTTCATGGGTCCTCCTCTCGGTGTCGAGCAGCAATCAGAAGCGGAAGTAGAGGCCCGTCTGCGCGTGATCGGCGAGGTCGGGCGGCGCGTTCATCTGGTGCGACTTGGCCAGCGTATAGACGATCCCGTGTCCTCCGGTGAGCAGCGCGTCCCGGATCATACCGTCGGGATCCACGCCTTCTGCCCTGGTGAGCAGCCGTTCGAAGGTGTAGATGAAGCTGTTCGAGTGGCGGGCACGAACCGGGGTGCCGTAGAACAGGGCGTACTGCAGGTTCGGGTGGTCGCCGAGCGCGAAGTGGGCTTCCAGGAGACGGCGGGAGAACAGCTCCGTATCCCGGCCGGAGTTGGCGAACAGCTTGCTCTGCTCCTCGGGCCTTACGGTGCCGTCGGCCAGAGAGCTCTGACTGGAGATGAAGAGAAATCCCGCAATCGTGCCGAGCTGGGAGCGCACCGCCCGGTAGATCTGCATGAAGGCTTCCTGGCGGGCATGAAACTCGCTCTCCGCCATTTTCTCGGACTGGATCACGGCCTGCTCGGCCGTCCGCTGGATCTCCTCGGCCTGCGCCCGGAGTGCGAGGGTGTTCTGCTCCAGCTCCTTTTTCTGCAGGAAGTAACCGATGACCAGCCAGAGAAAGGCCAGCGGGGCGAACGCGCCCTCGAAGAAGTTGCCGAGCTCGGCAGCCGGCATGCGGATGAACTGGCCCCAGCCCACGTCCTGGGCCACGTACACCGCACCGAGGAGCAGCCAGGCCAGGGTCAGGCCGAGCCCCAGCCAGATCCGCCAGTCCGGCGCCTGGGGTGCCAGGTAGCCGCTCTGTGTTTTACGCCGCACTATCTTCAGCTCATGTCATAGAGACCGGATACTGCGACAGGCGGCCTCAACTGCTGCCGGTGCCGCTGTCGTTGCCGGCCGGCGCTGGGGGCGGTGCCGCGGGTCGTGCAGGGTCCGGCACGGGTGCGCTCTGGCTCGCCGTGCGGGCAGGTTCGACGCCGCCCGACTGGGCCCGGCGGATCTCCGCCACGTCGCGCTGGATCTCGCTCATCCGGAAGATGAGGTCCGGCAGCTGATCCGTGACCCGCCAGAGCAGATAGGCGATGGCCAGCAGAACGAGGAACGAAAAGAATCCCATTGGCTGCAGTTCCTTCGGTGTCGGGGTGCACAGGTATACCGGCTGGCGCTGACAGAGTCCAGACGCGGACCTGGACGCCACGTCCCGCGGCCGCTCGCCCACTGGTGCCGCGAACAATAGACTTCGGACGTGCGTTACGAACAGGGAGTGGACGATTGGCTGCGGGCAGGGTCAGGGACGGGCGTCGGTGAGCGCGGAGCTGCTGCTCTATGCCGTGCTGCTGCCGCTGCTGTTCTGGGTGGTGTATCACTACTACCACGACCGCCACCGGCCGGAGCCCGTCATCAACCTGATGATCACGCTCGGTCTCGGTGTGGGGTCGTCGCTGCTCGCCACCCTCGGCTACCTGGGGCTCGACGTGCTCGGCTGGCGATTCGATGCGCTCAGCCTCGCGGAGACGGACCTGGTGGGGCTCGCGCTGTACGCGGTGCTCGGCATTGGCCTCATCGAGGAGCTGGCAAAGCTCGTTCCCTTCCTCTTCATCGTGCTGCACTTCAGCGACTTCGACGAGCCGCTGGACGGCATCGTCTACGCCTCGTTTCTCGCGCTCGGCTTCGCCATGGCGGAGAACTACCACTATGCGGACCATCTCTCCGCCACCGAAGCCATCGCCCGGGGCTTCGCCGCGCCGGTGGTGCACATCGTCTTCGCGTCGCTCTGGGGTCACCACGTAGGCCTGGCGGCACTCGCCGGCCGCCCGGTGATGCCGGTGGCGCTGCGCTGGCTGGCGGTCGCCGCGCTGCTCCACGGCGGCTACGACGTGATCGTGCTCGCTTTTTCGGACTCCGCACTGCTCGTCGCGTCGGCCCTGGTCCTGATCATCTGGGCGTGGCGGCTGCGCATTGTCTGGCGTGCGGCTGCCGGCTGACCCCGGGAAAGGATCCTTCAGTCTTCGGCGATCAGCTTGGGTGCGACAAGAAAGTCCAGGGTTGCGCGCCCGGGACGAAGGTCGCGCCAGGGACCGGCGCAGTCGAAACGCACCACGCCGAACGTCGGCAGGTTGTCCGTCACCGGGGCGCTGCCGAGCGCGTTCGCGAGCCAGGTGAGACCCGGGTTGTGGGCGACGGCGGCAACACTCGTCACGTCGTCCGGCGTTCGTCGCAGCACGTCCAGGATCTGCTCCGGACCCGCCTCGTAGAGATCGTCCGTCGCGATCACCACGCCATCGTCGAGGCCGAATCCGTCCTGGACGAAGCGGGCGGTCGCCCGTGCGCGCACGGCCGTGCTGGTCCAGAGCCAGGTGACGGGATCGCTCTGCCCGGCGAGCCAGCTTGCCATCCTCGGTCCATCCCGCTTACCGCGTCCGTTCAGCGGCCGGTCGAAGTCGGAAAGCCCCGGCTTCGACCAGGACGACTTGGCATGGCGGATCAGCCAGACCTTCACGGGCGCGCCTGCGGCTGCTCACTCTCTCGGATGCGGGCCGCCTCGCTGATCAGGAAGAGGTCCGTGAGCACGGCCCTGAGGTGCATGGACGCGTTGAGGTTGTCCACCAGCTCGCTGGAGATACGCGGTGCGGCGAGCACCAGCGCCAGGGCCTTTCTGGTCTTGCCGATGTCTTCGCGCACCACGGCATGAAAGGGCTCTTCCGCGTCCAGGGTGGTTTCGAGTCCCGACAGCGCGCCTGCCAGGTCGTCGAGCACCGCGCGCACGCTCTGCCCCGGAGCGGCGGTGGCGTCGTCTTCCCGACCCTGGGCTGCGTAGGCGAGCATGAACTCGTAGGCGGTCTCCACCACCTCGATGTGGTCTTCCATCGGCAGCCTCAGGCGGACTTCTCGGGCGACCAGCGTCCGGTGTCGTGATTGGCCCGAAGCTCGTCCTCCGAGATCCAGCCGGAGATCATGGAACGGGTGTAGAACCGCTTCTCGGGCCGCAGCGCGAAGTAGACGTGCAGCGCCACCAGGCCGATCAGGCCGAGCGTCGATGCCCCGTGCAGCAGGAACATCCAGCCGAGCGTCGCCTCGTCCAGCGCGTTCGACCGGCTCCACCAGGGGGTGTCGATCATCGCGAACAGCACGAGTCCCGTGCCGATCACCAGCAGGACGAGCAGCGTCATCGCGTGGTGCATCCCCTTCTGGGCCAGCGAGTACTTGCCGGGTTTGGCTTCCGCGTCGAACGGCTCCCGGAAGTCCGCCGGACCCACCCACATCTCCTTCGGCTTCTGCCAGAAGATGGCGCGCACGGTGTGGAACAGCACCGCGCCGGTGAGGATCAGGCCCGCGATCCAGTGGATGGTCAGCCAGTTGAAGTCGACGCCGACGATGGGCAGCACGCCGGTGAACAGCAGCACGAACACGCTGATGGCCATGATCCAGTGAAAGCCCCGGTCGATGCCGGCATGGCGTTCGAGGTGGGCGCCGTCAGCCGACGGCCTGGGCGGCTGCTTCAGGAACGCCATGACCACCAGGTGGACGATGATGGCTGCCGCCGACAGCGCCAGCACCACCCAGAGCAGATCCCAGGAGATACCGAGCAGCACTTCCCGACCCCAGACGTCCTCTCTGACTTTCACGATATCCATGACGCTATGCCTTGAGTGCCCGCCGGACGAGGTTATCCATCAGCGGCGCCTTGAAGTGGTTGTAGTTGAGCGGCTTCGCGCCTTCGCTGGCGAGCTTCGCCACCGCCTCGCCGGTCTCTTCGTTGCGCGGCCTGCCGATCACTGCCCGCTCCACGCTGCGCAGCCGGCGGGGCACACACTCCACCGCGCCGCACACCAGCCGGGCGTCGCGGATGGTGCCGCCGTCGGTCCTGAACGCGGCCGCGATGCTCACCAGCGCGAAGTCCCAGACGTTGCGGTCGGCGACCTTCTCGAAGTAGTGCTCGGCGCCTGCCCAGGCGGCGGGGAGCTCGATGGCGGTGAGGATGTCGCCGGGCCGGAGCACCGTCATGTGGGTGATGTTCACCGCCGGACCGACGAAGAAATCCGTCGCCGCGACGCGGCGCGTGCCGGCTGTGCTCTGGATGACCATGGTGGCGTCCAGCGCCACCAGCGCCGTGGCCGTGTCGGAAGGGCTCACCGCCACGCAGCGGCTGGCCCCGAAGATAGCGTGCTCCCGGTTCATGCCCTTGGGACTGTCGGCGTAGCAGATGTTGCCGCCGGCCCTGTAACAGGACAGGCCACGGCGGTAGTACCAGCAGCGGGTGTCCTGCGCCACGTTGCCGCCGAGCGTGCCCTGATTGCGGATCTGCGGGCTCGCGACCTTGGCGGCGGCGTCGGCCAGCAGGCCGTAACGGGTGCGGATGAGCTCGTTTCTCGACACGTCGCGCAGGGTGGTCATCGCACCGATCCGGACGCCGCCGGCGGTTTCCTCGATGCCGGTGAGCGCCGCGATGCCGGCGAGATCCACCAGTGCTCTCGGGTGCTTGGCCCGATCCTTCAGCCAGCCGTAGGTGTCCTGGCCGCCGGCCAGAATCCAGCCGCTGCCGCCGAGCCGCTCGGCCAGCGCCGCGGCGTCCTCCACCGAGACCGGCTGGAAGAGCTCCATGTCTGGCATGACGTCGTATGCGGACATGCTCCCTCCCCTCAGAACGTGTTGATCGACAGCGGGCCGTAGGACTGACCCAGGCCGGCGACGTGATTGACGATGACGTCCGGCGTGACCGGTGTGCGATTGAAGAGGTGGCCGCCCAGCGCGTCGGACAGCGCGCACATCAGCGCCGCGGTCGCCGAGCCCATGGCCGGCTCACCCACGCCGCGGGCGCCCACCGGATTGTCCGGGTCGGCCATGTCCACCGCCGACCACTCCATGTGCCCCGGCACGTCGAGGTAACTCGGCGGCCGGGTCTGGTAGTAGCCGACATTGGCGGGCAGGCCGTTCTGCGGGTCGTAGACGTGGCGCTCGAGCCCCGCCATGCCGAACCCCCAGACCGCGCCGCCGCGGAGCTGGCCGGCGAGCCCGAGCGGGTGTAGCACCGTGCCGCACTCGGCCACGGCCAGAAAATCGACGATCTCGTGCTTGCCCGTCTCCAGATCCAGCTCGATCTCGATGAAGCCCACGGTCAGTCCCGGCACGGTGCCGCGCACGGGCAGGTTGTCCTTGGCGACGCCGACGAGCCCGGTGCCGGCGATGCCCTGGACGGCACGCTGGGTGACCTCGTGGATGTCGTCCGGCCAGGTCTGGCCGCTGAACTCGCCGCCGAGCTCGATGGCCTTCGCCGCCACCTCACCGTAGGTGAGGCTGCGCGCCGCGTTTTTGGTGTCGAAGACCCGCTCGTCGGCGATGTCGTACTGCTCGGGCGTGCCGCCGAGCACCTCGGCGGCGATCAGCTTCATCTTCCGGATGGCGTCTTCCGCGGCCACGTAGTTGGCCCGGGTGTGGGTGAAGGTAGTGTTGCTGCCGGCCTGGTAGCTGGACCAGGGGAGGTGGGCTTCCGTGTTGCCGTGATGGATCACGCAGCTCTCCCAGTTGCAGCGCAGCGCCTCCGCGGCGGCGCGGGTGGTGGCGGCGTAGGAGTAGGTGCCGAGGTTGCCCACCCCGCTGTGCAGGTGGATGCGCCCGTCCGGGGTGATCCGCACCAGACCGTCGAAGCCGTTGGCGCCGGCGGAGTGGTAGCCCTGGCCGACGCCGATGCCGGTGACCTTCGAGCCGTTCCTGCGGCCGCTCTTCTTGATCCGTTCGGACCAGCCGAAGAGCTCCGCGCCCATGTCCAGGGCTTCTCTCATGTAGACGCTGGTGACCGGTCCCTGGTTGGCGTTCAGCGTGGCGCTGGAATCCGGCGCGTTGAGACGGCGGATGTCCAGCGGGTCGATGCCGAGCTCCCGGGCCGCCTTGTCCAGCATGGGCTCGAAGATGGCGGCGATCTGGTTCTGGCCCGGGCCGCGCTGGGGCCCGCGCGGCGTCGTGTTGGTGAGCACGGGCACGTCTCTGAGGCGCATGGCATCGGGCTGATAGAGGATGGAGATGGCGCCGCCGGCCGACGACGCGTCGCCGCCCGCCTGCTGGGAACCCAGGTCCTGCACGATGTAGAGGTCCACGGCCGAGACCCGGCCTTCCTTCGTGAAGCCGGCCTTGATCCACCCCTGGAAACCCACGCGGGCGGAGCCCACGTAGTACTCCTCTTCCCGGGTGATGCGCAGCATCACCGGGCGGCCGAGCTTCTTCGAGAAGTAGCCGGGGATGGCTAGCACCGGATAGGCTGCGATCTTCGAGCCGAAGCCGCCGCCGCAGTACTCGGACACGTAGACGAGGTCCTTCTGCTCGATGCCGAGCATCTGCGCGAGAAACGGCACCACGAAGCTCTGCGACTGGGTGGAGCCGTAGACGTGGCACTTGCCGTTCTGCCAGTAGGAGAGCACCGACCGTGGCTCCATGGACATATGGGCATAGCCGGTGGTGACGAAGGATTCCTCGAGGATCAGGGCGGCATTGTCGAAACCGGCTTCCAGGTCGCCGTAGCTCCACTCGGTGGGTGCCGGGCCTGTGGGTTCGCGGCCGCTGACAAATCGCTCCACGTCCTCCGCGGACCAGCTCAGGCGCTGCATCTCCCGGGGGTAGACGTTGCCCTCGAGGCGCGCGCTCGGGCCGCCTGGCCTGAGGCTGTCCACGGGATCCACGGCGAAGGGCAGCGGCTCCAGGCGGACGCGGATCTTGCCGAGCGCGTTCTCGGCGGTCTTCTCGTCCACCGCCGCGATCGCCAGTATCGGATCCCCGACGTAGACGGGCTCGTTGGTGAGCAGTGCCGGCGCCGGCGCCTCTGTGGGGTAGACGTCCTCGGCGGTGAGAATGCCGAGCACGCCTTCCATCGCCAGCGCTTCGTCGGCGTCGATGCCGACGACCCGGGCGTGCGGCATGGGGGAGGTGTACAGGCGGGCATACACCATGCCATCCACCGCGTAGTCCTCGGCGTACCGGGCCTTGCCGGTGACCTTGCCGTGGATGTCCGGCGGGGTGAAGTTCTTGCCGATGTGCAGGTAGCTCATGTGATCTGCCCCGTTTCGCGCATCCGCTTCGATGCCGTCAGTACCGCGTTGAGATAGTGGTCATAGGCGCCGCATCGGCAGAGGTTGCCGGACAGCGCTTCCCGCACCTCCTGGCGACTCGGATCCGGGTTCTCCTTGAGCAGGGCGACGGCAGACATGATCTGTCCGGGCGTGCAGTAGCCGCATTGCGGCGCCAGCTCGTCGATGAAGGCCTGCTGCACGGGGTGGAGCGTGCCGGAGGAGTCCTGCAGGCCTTCCACCGTGACCACCGCCCGGCCGCGTACGCTGTGCGTGAGCATGGAGCAGGCATAGTGATTGACGTCGTCCACGAGCACGGTGCAGGCGCCGCACTCGCCGCGATTGCAGCCGAGCTTGGTGCCCGTGAGGCCGAGCTTGTAACGCAGCGTGTAGGCGAGAGTTTCCTGGGGCAGCACGTCCACGGGACGTTTGCGACCATTGATGTTGAGCGTGACCAGGCGCTCCACCGCGCCGGCGGGCCGGTCACTCGCAGCGGCGGAATACCAGGCGGAACTGGATGCCGCGGCAGCGCTGGATGCAATGACGCCCTTGATGAATCGGCGTCGGGAAAAATTGACGTTCACGGCTGATACCCCCCGCCGGGCATTCTACACCTACATTCCGGCTGATACAGTGGCGATCCATCGCCGAGGTGCGTCAGACGAGGCTCGTCAGGTTTGCAAGCACTGCGCTTCCGTTTCTTCCTGCTGCTCTTTGCCGGTATCTGGCTGTCTGCCTGCGGTCAGCGGATCGAGTCGCCTGATTCCGAATCCACCGCAGTGGCCGATGCGGCGGCAGCCCCCGGCGGGACCGCAGCGGCGGTCGAGGCGGACGGCGATGGCGGCGTCGCGAACCGCGGCGCGAACGTCGCGAACCGCGGCGCGAACGTCGCGAACCGCGGCGCGAACACCGCGAACTGGTGGGATGCGCTGCCGCGGCAGGAGTGGGCGGCGTTCGAGCGTCTCGACGACGGCAGCGGCTGGTTCGAGATCTACCGGGTGCGTCCGGACGTGCTGGCGTTCTACGAGTCGGGACAGTTCGAGGAGGTCGTCTCCTACCTGATTCTCGGCAGCGAGCGTGCGCTGCTGTTCGACTCCGGGCTCGGTATCGGGGACCTTCGAGCCGCCGTCTCGCCGCTCACGGACCTGCCGGTGGTGGTGCTGAACTCGCACAGCCACTACGACCACATCGGCGGCAATCACCAGTTCGATTTCATCTACGGACCCGATCATCCCTACACCCGGGAGCGCATGGCCGGTGCATCCAACGAGCAGGTGGCGGAGTTCGTCTCGCCGGCCTGGATCCACAAGCCGCTGCCGGCCGGCTTCGACCCGGCGGCATTCGAGAGCCGGCCCTACCGGATCGACGAGTTCGTCACCGAAGGCAGCGTCATCGACCTTGGCGGTCGCGAGCTCACGGTGCTGCTGACGCCCGGGCACGCACCGGACGCGCTGTGCCTGCTCGATCGGGACAGACGGCTGCTGTTTACCGGCGACACCTTCTATCCGGCGCCGCTGTACACGCACATACCCGGTGGGGACTTCGTGGCGTATCGGGCGTCCGCCAAGCGGCTCGCGGCGCTGGCGCCGCTGGTGAACCACCTGCTGCCCGGTCACAACCAGGGGCTCGTCGGCAGCGAGTACCTGATCCGGATGGCGGATGCGTTCGACGCGGTAGCGGCGGGGAAGGGGGTCTACGTGGAGACGGAAGGCAACCGGGAGTACGCCTTCGAGAACTTCTCGATCATCGTGGCGCCCGACGTAGTGCCCGGCGCCTGAAGCGGGGTCTATCAGGCCGTCCGTTCATCCAGCCGTGCCGCGGTGGTACGGCGCGTCATCAGGCTCTGAATGTCGTCCACGGTGTGGCTGGCGGTACGCACGAAGAGGCCGGGGAGTACGGCGTGCACCATGCAGGCGATGCCGGCGCCGATCATGCGCGCACCGATGTAGAAGGCGTGGCCGGCGTGCTCACCGTAACTCTCGCCAATGTCCCGCGGATGGGCCAGCAGCAGCTCGTCCAGCTTCTTCTCGACAGGATTGCTTGCCATGATTGCGCCTCGAAGATGACTTCAGGTGGAATCATGTTATTCCGCACAGGCCCGAATTGTTTCTCCAATTCACTCGAGACTACGGTTGGAATTGGGAGAAAATCCCAAATCAGTCCCAGATATCGAAAAATTCCTGCAGGGCCTTCATCTGCCCGCCCTGCACGGCCGACGGCACGATGATGGGGGTGGTGATGCCGGCGTCGAACCAGGCCTCGATGCCTTCCCGGACCTTGCTCGGGCTGCCGGACAGGGTGGTGTCCGTCAGCCAGCGGTCGGACAGGCTGGCCGCCACCCCTTCCATGTCGCCTGCGGCAAGCGCCTTTTCCACGCCGGCCATCTCCTCCTCGTAGCCCGCCGCCTTCCAGTAGTTCCGGTAGTTGGGCAGGGTGGCGTAGCTGGTGAGCGTCCGCCGGTTCACGGCCATGGCGGCCTGCTCGTCGTCGGAGATCACCGTGGGGATCATGTTGCCGATGAAGAAATCACCGCCGCTGCGGGCGCTGTCCGAGAGCTGCGACAGCGAGTGGCGCATGTAGGACCGGGCGCCGTTGGCGAACACCATGCCCTCGGCGATCTCCTCGGCCAGCCGGATCATGCGGTCGCGCAGTGTGGCCAGGACGATGGGCGGCATGTCGCCAGCCCGGGGCACGGCTCGGAGGTCTTCCACGAACTTCCGGATATCGGCGAGCGGCTTACCCTGCGCTACCCCGATGCGCTTCATGGCGGGCTCGTGACTCACCCCGATGCCGAACCGGAAGCGGCCGCCGGAGACCTCGTGGATGAAGCCGGCGGTCTGGGCGAAATCGTTGACGTTGCGCGTATAGATGGGGGTGATGGTGGTGCCGATCTCCACCCGCTCGGTGACCAGCGCGATGGCTTCGCACAGCGCGAGGTTGTCCGACAGGCTCGGCCCGTAGATCCCGGGAAAGCCACGCCGCTCGATTTCCCTGGCGATCTCCAGAATGGCCAGGCGGCGTCCGGGTACGGCGGCCAGGCTGACGGCGGGCAGTCGTGTCATGGTGTGTTCCCCTTCAGATGTGCAGTTCGGGAACAGGGTCGCTGAATGTCCACGCTTTCGCAATCAAGCTGGCGTAGCATGCCTTTCATGAATCAGCGCTGCCGCCTCTGGATCGTGACGCTGCTGGTCGTCGCGGGGTGCGGTGGTGGCGGATCGAACGACGGCAACCTGCCGCCGGTCAATCAGCCACCGGCCGATCCCTTCGGGTTGGATGCCCGGGAGCCCGTAGCAGCCCTGGCCATTCCACTCGGCAGCGGCACGCTCGGCACCTACGAGCTGGTGAACGCCTTTCCCGCCCTGAGCTTTCCGGCCGCCGTCTTCCTGACGGCGGTGCCGGGCGAGAACCGGCTGGTGGTGGTGCAGCAGAGCGGTCAGGTGCAGGCGTTCGCGGACCAGCCCGGCACGAACACGAGTCGGCTGGTGCTGGACGTGTCCGGCCGGATTTCCTTCGGGGGCGAGAAGGGCCTGCTCGGTTTCGCCTTCGATCCGGATTTCGCGCAGAACCGCTACCTCTACGTCTATCAGTCCATGGCGAGTACCGCCTCCCCGGGCGTCGAGCACGTCTCCCGGGTTTCCCGGTTCACCTGGAACGCGGGCACGGACTCGGTGGCGCTGGCGAGCGAGAAGGTGATCCTGGAGGTGGACCAGCCCTACTCGAATCACAACGGCGGCATGCTGGCCTTCGGCCCCGACGACCACCTCTACGTGGGACTCGGCGATGGCGGCAGCGGCGACGATCCGCAGAACAACGCCCAGACCACCACCAACCTGCTCGGCAGCCTGCTGCGTATCGACGTGCATCCCGCCGACCCCGCGGACGGCTACGACATCCCGCCGGACAACCCGTTCCTCGGCCAGGCGGGATTCCGCGGCGAGATCTGGGCCTATGGCCTGCGCAATCCCTGGCGATTCTCCTTCGATCGGGGCACCGGCGCCCTGTGGGCGGGTGACGTCGGCCAGGTGAGCCGGGAAGAGATCGACATCATCGTTCGTGGCGGCAACTACGGCTGGCGGATCTACGAGGGCAACCTCTCGCACATCAACCCCGCCAACCGGCCGCCGACGGACTTCGAAGCTCCGGTGATCGACTACGACCGGGGCCAGGGCAGCGTGGTGATCGGCGGCTACGTGTATCGCGGCAGCGCGGTACCCTCGCTGCAGGGCCGCTACCTGTATGCGGACGCCGGCTCGGGAAACGTCTGGGCGCTGCGTTACGACGCCGCCACCGGCACCGTGCTGGAGAACGAGCTCATCGAGAATCGCGGCGGGATCACGTCGTTCGGCGAGGACGCGAGCGGCGACGTGCACGCGGTCACCGGCGGCGGCAGCGTGCTGCGCTTCGAGGCGCTCGGCGGCGGCACCCCGTCCGACCCGCCGGCGCTGCTCTCCGACACCGGTGTGTTCGACGACCTGGCGACGCTGACACCGGCCAGCGGCTTCATCGAGTACGACCTCAACGCGCCGTTCTGGTCGGACGGCACCGTCAAGCGTCGCTGGATCGCGGTGCCCGACGGCGACCGCATCGGCTTTTCATCCACGAGCGCCTGGACCTTTCCGGTGGGCACCGTGATCGTCAAGCACTTCGAGCTGGCCCTGACAGAGGGTGATCCCGGCAGCCAGCGGCGCCTCGAGACCCGGCTCCTCGTGCGTCGCAGCGACGGCTGGCGGGGATTCACCTATCGCTGGAATGCCGCTGAGACGGAGGCGACGCTGCTCAGTCAGCGGCAGCAGGAAACCATCACCGTCGAGCTTGCCGCCGGCGGCACCCGGGACCAGCTCTACGAGTACCCGTCCCGCACGGACTGTCTCGGCTGCCACACCGAGGCGGCGGGATTCGTGCTCGGCGCGCGCACCCGGCAGCTCAACCGGGCCTTCGACTACCCCGCCGCCACGGACAATCAGCTTCGCGCCTGGAACCACATCGATCTCTTCAGCACGGACATCGGCAGCGCCTCCGGGTACAGCGCCTACCCGGACATGGCGGACACCTCCGTGGCCGTCGAGACCCGGGCACGGACCTATCTGGACGTCAACTGTGCGCAGTGCCACCAGCCGGGCGGACCGGCACCCACGGCCATGGACCTCCGCTACGACACCGCGACCGCGGCCATGGGTATCGTGGACGTGGCGCCGTCCGCGGGTGATCTGGGCATTGCGGATGCACGCATCGTGGCATCCGGCGACCGCGCGCGCAGCGTCCTCTGGCAGCGCCTGCGGGTGCTCGATGCGAACCGCATGCCCAGCGTGGGCAGTCATGTGGTGGACGAGGCGGGGGTCGAGCTGATCGGCGACTGGATCGACGGGCTCTGAAACCGACCCCAGGCGTTGGTTCGTCAGAACCAACCCCAGGCGTTGGTTCGTCAGAACCAACGCCCGTCTTCCTCCCGCTTCCGCCCCCGCCGGCGCACCAGGCCCCGGTAGGCCGCGAGATAGTCCCGCCGCGCAAACAGGCCGATCAGCGCCAGCCCGCCCAGGAAGCCGCCGACGTGGGCCCAGAAGGCGACGCCGCCCCGTGCCTCGCCGAGCGCCGGCAGGCCGCCGAGGAGCTGCAGCAGAAACCAGTAGCCGAGCATGAACACCGCCGGTACGGCGATGGTGGTGACGTAGAAGCCGAGGAAGATGAGCGTGTTCACCCTGGCCCGCGGGAACAGCAGCGCATAGGCACCCATGACGCCGCCGATGGCGCCGGATGCGCCGACCATGGGGATGGTGCTCGACGGGTCGGTGGCGATCTGGGCACCCGCGGCGGCGAGCCCGCAGAGCACGTAGAAGGCGACGAAGCGCAGCGGGCCCATGACGTCTTCGACGTTGTCGCCGAACACCCAGAGAAACCACATGTTGCCGACGATGTGGAACCAGCCGCCGTGCATGAACATGGAGCTGAGCAGCGAGCTCGGATTGCTCTGCCCGTCGAGGAGGCAGACGAGGGTCTCCGACACCGGCACCCGCGTGCCGGGCGCCACATTGCCCAGGAGGTCGCCCGGGATCAGCCCGTGCAGGCACAGGGACTCCGCCAGCGGTGCCGCCGCCCCGAACCCCTGCAGCCACCCCCAGACCAGCACGTTCACCCCGATGATGACGAAGGTGGCGATGGGCAGCCGTGCCGTGGGGTTGTCGTCGGAGAGGGGAAACACGCCGTCTCAGAGGTCGTTCAGGTGGTCCCAGTCGACCCAGGCGCGGCGTCCGTGAGACTTGATCATGGTCCGGCGGATCCAGGGGTAGTGGACCACGTCCGCGGGGTTGGATTCGCCACCCACCAGATAGACCAGGTCATCCTCGCCGTCGTTGCGCAGGCCGTGCCCCGGTGAGGGGCTGGGGAAGCCCATGAAGTCTCCAGGACCCACCCGATGTTGCGCCTCCCCGATGAAGGCCGTGCCCTCACCCTCGAGCACGTAGATGAACTCCTCGTCCGCGTCGTGGTAGTGAAACTGGGTGCTGTCGCGGCCCGGTTCCAGGCGGATCAGGTGAACGCCCAGGCGGGTGAGCCCTGCGGGGATGCCCAGCGTGCGCGTCATGCGCACGGCGTTGGCGTTGAACTGGTGCCGGTGCGCCCGCTCGGGTATGGCAGCGATGTCCACTGCGGTAAGCCGCTTCACGTCAGCCGTCCCAGCAGGCGCGCCAGCGCGTTGGTGAGGCGCACGTTCTGAGCATCCGTGCCGACGGTGATGCGCAGCTTGTCCTCGAGCAGCGGGTCTTTGAAGTAGCGGATGAGAATGCCTTCCTCCTTGAGCGCCTCGTAGATCTCGGCCGCGGTCTTCGGGGCGTCGAGCGGCACCTCGGCGAGCAGGAAGTTGGTCTGGGAAATGTCCACGGAAAGCCCGAGCTCGATCAGCCGGTCGCGCAGCACGCGGCGGGCGGAGCGCACACGGCTCCACGTTTCCTCCGCGTAGCCCCGGTCCGAGAGCGCCGCCGCACCGAGAATCTGGCTGATCAGGTCGACGTTGTAGCTGTCCCGGGTCTTGCTGACGATGGGGGCGATCAGGCCCTTCGCTCCCAGCAGGTAGCCGAGCCGGAGACCGGCCAGGCTGTACCCCTTGCTGAAGGTGCGCAGCAGCAACAGGTTGTCGAACGCCTCCACCAGGCGGACCAGATCGTGGCGCAGTGCCGGATCCACGAAGTCCACGTAGGCTTCGTCCACCAGCAGCACGCCGTGCAGATCGCTGGCGAGCCGGCCGATACGCTCCGGATCCAGCAGGGTGCCCGAGGGAGCGTGGGGGTTCACCACGCAGGTCAGGTTCACGCCCGCTTCGTTCATCTGGTGGGCGAAGTCGCGGGGCAGATCCCAGCTCTCGTCGAGCGGTGCGGTCAGCACCCTGGCGCCCTGAATGGCGGCCAGCACCGGGTAGAGCGAGTAGCTCGGCTCCAGCATCCCGAATCCGCTCCCCGGCTCCACGAAGGTGGTCATGGCCAGGCGCAGCGCCTCGTCGCCGCCGTTGGTGACGACGATGTTGTCGCGCGTCAGCTCGTGCAGCTCGGCGAGCCGCTCGCGCAGCCGATCGGCGGTGGGCGGCGGGTAGCGGCGCAGGCGCTCGACGCTGAAGGCGTTCAGCGCGTCCTGCACGGCAGGACTCGGCGGGTAGGGGTTCTCGTTGGTGTTGAGCTTCAGAACCTCTTCGGATCCCGGCTGCTCGCCCCACTGGTACGCCGTCATGCGGCGGATGTTGTCGCGTTCGAAGGTCATGCCGGGATAGTCAGCTCTGGGAACCGGCAGCGTCAACGTCTTGACGATCCCGCTCGGGGACCGGCACGTCCGGCACGGCATCGGCGGGGCTGAGCAGCAGGGCGATCCAGCGGGACTGGGGATTGGCTTCCAGGGCGAGCTTGGCCGTCATGGTGAGCGGCACGGAGAGGAACATGCCCACCGGGCCGAGCAGCCAGCCCCACACGACCAGGGAGAGGAAGACCACCAGGGTCGAGAGCCCGAGGCCCCTGCCCATGTACTTGGGTTCCACCACGTTGCCCATGACGATGTTGATGGCGAGGTAGCAGCCGGTGGCGGCCAGCGCCGCGCCGGGACCGAGCTGGATCAGCGCCAGCAGCACGGCCGGCACGGCGGCGATGATGGAGCCGATGTTGGGCACGTAGTTCAGCAGGAAGGCCAGGAGCCCCCAGAGCACGGGAAAGTCCACGCCGATGAACTGGAGCGACACGCTGACCAGCACCCCCGTCGCCAGGCTGGTGGAGGTCTTGATGGCGATGTAGCGGTTGACGTTGGTGGCGAACCGCGCGAACTGCGGCAGGTCGTTGGCGGGATCGGTGAGCACGGCCCGGAGCTTCCTCGGAACGCTGGACGCTTCCGCGAGGATGAAGATCACCATCAGCAGGATGAAGAAGCTGTCGCTCATCACGCCGCCCAGGCTGCGCAGCAGGTTGCCCGCCAGATCCAGCGCCATGCCGGGATTGAGGTAGGAGACGGCCACATCCGTGCTCACCTCCACGCCCCGCTCGGCCAGCCAGGCGGCGGCCTCGCGGATCAGATCGGTGACCCGTTCCTGGTAGAAGGGCATCCGCTGGGTGAACGCCGTGCCGGAGCGGACCAGCAGCGCGGCGATGCCGGACAGCGCGCCGACGATGCCGATCATCACGCCGCTGATGGCCAGCGCCGCCGGCACTCGGCGCTGCTCGAGCCAGATCACCGGCGGTGCGGCGATGACGGCGATGAAGGCGGCGAGCAGGAATGGCACCACCACGTCCTGAGCCGCCTTCAGCCCGGCGGCGATCACCACCAGGCCGGCGAGGATCAGAATGGCGCGCAGCGACGAGCTCATACGTCGAGGCAGACCCGATGCTCGAGGCTCGGCAGCTGGCGGCGCACGTCGGCGACCCTCCCGGGATCGATGTCCGCAAACAGCACACCGTCGCCATCGGCGAGCTCGGCGACCACCTCCCCCCAGGGGTCCACCACCAGGGAGTGGCCATAGGAGCGGCGGCTGTCGTTGTGACGGCCGTGCTGCGCGGGCGCCAGCACGTAACACTGACACTCGATGGCCCGGGCCCGCAGCAGCGTGTGCCAGTGCGCCGCACCGGTGGTTGCCGTGAAGGCGGAAGGCACGCACACGGCGACGGCGCCACGGTCCACCAGCGCCTGATAGAGATAGGGAAAGCGGATGTCGTAGCAGACCGTGAGCCCGAGGCGGCCGAACGGGGTCTCAGTGACCACCACGTCGGTGCCGGGCAGCGTTCGCGCGGACTCCCTGAGCTCCGTGCCGTCGTCGAGCTTGACGTCGAACAGGTGGATCTTCCGGTAGGCCGCTCTGACAGCGCCGTCGGCACCGATATGCACGGCGGTGTTGTAGCACCGCTCAGGCGATTGTGCCGTTTCGTGGTGGCCGCCGAGCACGATCTCCATCCGAAGCTCAGCGCCGAGCGCGCAGAAGCGTTCGAGGATCGGAGAGGAGCCGGGTTGCCTGGCGCAGACGGGTTCCAGGATGTCCACCTTGCCGGCGTGGCTGCCGATGTAGGCGTAGGCCTCCGGCAGCAGCGCCATGGCGGCGCCGCCGTCACGGGCTTCCCGGACGAGACGCTCGGCACATGCAAGGTTGCTCTTCACGTCCGTCGTCGCGCACAGCTGGAGGAGCGCGACGCGGGTGGGACTGGTCATCAGCCGACTTCCCTTATGGCCCGCATTCCGGCCCGCGACTTCCTAGGAGGTCTTTCTGCTCCAGGACAGGTCTTCATCGGGCTGGGTGCAGATTACCGGCTTGCCCAGGTACTCCTCAATGGCCGGCAGGTTGAAGGCGTCGTCCTCGGAGATGAAGCTGATGCTGGTGCCTTCCGCGCCGGCGCGGCCGGTGCGGCCGATCCGATGCACATAGTCCTCCGGATCCTCCGGCAGATCGAAGTTGATCACGTGGGTGACGCCTTCGACGTGAATGCCGCGGCCGGCCACGTCGGTGGCCACCACGTAGGGGATCTCGCCGTCCTTGAACTTGTTGAGCGTCGACAGCCGCTTGCGCTGGGGCACGTCGCCGGCCAGCGCCTCGCAGCGGATGTTCTGCTTGCTCAAGTACTTCTGCAGCTGGTGAGTCTGATCGCGGCGATTGGTGAACACCAGGGCCCTGGGCGGCTTCACCTGGCTCAGGAACTCGGCGAGCAGGTGGGCCTTGCGGTCCGAGCTGATCAGCCAGAAGTGCTGATCCACGGTTTCCGTGGCGACGGTTTCCGGCGCGATCACCACGTGCTCGGGCTCGAGGGTCCAGGACCGGGCGAGCCGCATCACGTCGTCGTTGAACGTGGCGCTGAAGAACAGGGTCTGCCGCTGACGCTTGTGCGGCGTCTGGTAGACGATCTTGCGCACGTCGGGGATGAAACCCATGTCGAGCATGCGGTCGGCCTCGTCGATCACCAGCATCTCCACCTGCTTCAGGCGGATCTTGCGGCGATTGATGAAGTCGATCAGGCGTCCGGGTGTGGCAATCAGGATATCCACCGTCTCGCCGGTGATGCGGTCGAGCTGCTTCTGGAAGTCCATGCCGCCCACCACGCACTGGATGCCGACCTTCATGTACTTGGCCAGGTCCTCCGCATCCGACTCGATCTGCAGCGCCAGCTCGCGGGTGGGGGCGAGCACCAGCGCCCGGGGGTTACCGAAACCCCGTGGGGTTTCGTCCGGCTCCTCCCAGATACGGGTGAGGATGGTGATCAGAAACGCCGCCGTCTTGCCGGTGCCGGTCTGGGCCTGGCCCGTGACGTCGTAGTCGGCGAGGCTCGCCGGCAGCACGGCGCTCTGGATGGGTGTGCAGAACTCGAACTCCAGATCGGCGATGGCGCGCAGCAGCGGCTCCGGCAGCGCGAAGTCGGCGAACTTGTCCGTGGAGAAGGCGCCAGAGCTGGTGGTTTCCGTCTCCTGATCCGCCTCCTGGTCGATCCCCTGTTCCGACTCTTGTTCGGTTTTCTGTTCCGTTTTCTGTTCCGTCACCGGTGGCTGAGCTCCTCTCGAACGGTCGCTAGCTTGACGCATAACACGAATACTTCCATGGCTGTTTTCAGGTCGTCCAGGCTGGCGAACGTCGGCGCGATCCGCAGATTGCGGTCTGCCGGGTCCTTCCGGTAGGGGAAGGTCGCACCCGGCGGGGTGATGGCGAGTCCGGCTTCCCTGGCGAGCCTGCCCACCTCGCCCGCCAGTCCCGGTCGGGTATCCAGGGAGACGAAGTAACCGCCTTCCGGTTTCGACCAGGTCGCGATGTCCAGCTCGGCGAGCTCCCGGGTCAGGACGTTCTCCACGAGCTCGAATTTGGGCCTGACCAGCGCCGCGTGGCCGGCCATGTGTGCCTCCAGCCGGCCGCCGAGGAATCGGGCATGGCGGAGCTGATTCACCTTGTCCGGCCCGACGCTGGCCACGTTCAGCCGGGCCTCGATCACATCGAGCACCGGGGCGCTCGCCGCCAGAAAGCCGAGACCGGCGCTGGCGTGGGTGATCTTCGAGGTGGAGGAGAAGATCAGCACGTGCTCGGCGGTGCCGGCCGCCTGTGCGAGCTTCAGCACGGCGGCCAGCGGTTTGCGCGGAAAGCTGAAGTCGTGAACGGCGTAGGCGTTGTCCCAGAGGACCACGAAGTCGTCGGCAGCGGCAATCTCCGGCAGCTCCGCGATGGCCGCAACGACGGCGTCGCTGTAGGTGCAGCCGGTGGGGTTGGAATACTTGGGCACGCACCAGATACCCTTGATCTCGGGATCCGATCTGACAAGCTCACGAACGGCATCCATGTCCGGCCCGTCGTCGTTGAGCGGCACGTTCACCATGCCGAGGCCGAGCCGCTCGGAGAGCACGAAGTGGCGGTCGTAGCCGGGCACCGGGGTGAGCACTTTCGGCGAGGCAGCCGCGCCCCAGCGCCGCCCGTCTCCCCAGATGCCGGTGGTCATCAGGAGCTCGACACAGAGGTACATGAGCGCCAGGCTGGAGTTGCCCCAGCAGATCACGTTGGCCGCCGGCACTTCCATGATCTCCGCGCCCAGCGCCCGTGCTTCCGGAATGCCGCGGATCTGGCCGTAATTGCGGGTGTCGGTGCCGTCGGAGGCGATGTAGTTGCCGGCGAGCGCCGATTCCAGGCCGTTGGACAGGTCCAGCTGATCCGCGTCCGGCTTGCCGCGGGTCAGGTCCAGCGACAGGCGGTTGCCCCGATAGAGCTCGTGCTCGCGCTCGAGACCCTTCGCCATGTCTCTCAGCGCCTCCGTGGACAGATCGGTCAGTCGCGTCATGCGGCGAGTCCCAGGGTCTCTTCGAAGCCCAGCATCAGGTTGAGGTTCTGCACGGCGGCACCCGAAGCGCCCTTACCCAGGTTGTCGTAGCGGGCGACCAGCAGGAACTGCGCCTCGTTGCCGAACACCATGAGCTGGATGCGGTTGCTGCCGTTGGTTTCGGTGGCGTTGAGATAGCCGTTGTCGGTGGCCGCTTCCGGCTGGAAGCCGAGCACCTCGACAAAGGGCTCGTCGGCGTAGCGCTCGGCGAGCAGCGAGGCCAGCGCTTCGCCGCTCGTCTTCCGGGAAAGCTGGGCGGCGTGCAGCGGCACCTCGATCAGCATGCCGCGGTAGTAGTTGGCCACCATCGGGCTGAACAGCGGCGGATTATCCAGGATTGCGTAACGCTGCATTTCCGGCCGGTGCTTGTGCTTGAGCGTCAGCGAGTACGGGCGGGTATTCCACGCTTCCGCCTGCGCCGGCAGGAACGCGCGGTACTGATCCACCATGGGGCGGCCGCCGCCCGAGTAGCCGGAGAGCCCGAAAACGGACAGGTGCGCGCTGCGCTCGAGCAGGCCCGCCTCGATCAGCGGCCGCACCATGAGGATGAAGCCCTGGGGATAGCAGCCCGGGTTGGACACGCGCTCGCTGCCGGCGATGGCCTGACGCTGGCCGGGCGCGAGTTCCGGAAGCCCATAGGCCCAGTCGGGATGGGTCCGGTGGGCGGTGCTGGCGTCGAGGATGCGGGTCACGCCGTCCGCCAGCGCCACCGCTTCCACGGCGGCGGCGTCGGGCAGGCAGAGGATGGTGACGTCCGCCGCTTCCATGAGCGCGCGGCGGGCAGCAGGCTCCTTGCGCGCCGCGTCATCGATGGTGAGCAGATCGATGTCGCGCCGGGGAGCGAGCCGCTCGGCGATTTCCAGGCCGGTGGTGCCGGCCTGGCCGTCTATGAATACCGTTGCCATGGGCCTTCGCGTCGTTTTCGGGCGCGAGATTCTATTGAATCTGACCCGATACGCCTAGCGGGGGCGTTGAAACGCCCTCGCCGCCCGTTGCGGCTCCGGGCGGTTTCAGATGTCCCGAGCCCAGGCGAGAAAGGCGCGGAAGGCGCCGATCGCCAGCCAGAATGCGGCGATGGGGACGAGCAGCGTCTGCACCACGAACAGCACGATGAGCCGCAGCAGCTGGTCGACGGCGGACTCGCTGCGTGCCTCCAGGGCGTCGAGCTGGGCCTCCAGGTCGAGGATCTGCCGGCTTTCGTCGAGGAAGGCGTCGAACCGCTCGCGCAGGGAGGACTCCGTGGTGATAGGCGGTGGCGTGTCGTTCTGCAGCGCTTCCAGGTCGTCGCGGGCCTGCGTGAGCTCGGCCAGCGCCGACTGCTGCCGGGTTTCCAGGACCCAGGCATCCACCCAGCCCACGGCCAGGCTCACCACGGTGAACAGAAACCGCATGAGCAGCACCAGCGCCAGGGCGCGGACGGCGACGGCAGCCGACCGGGAACGGCCCGGCCACCAGAGGAGGATGAGAAAGCCGGCCGCGACGACGGACACCAGGGCGTTGACCAGGGGTTCGCTCGCAATCTCCGTGAGCAGCATCTGCGTGCCCAGGGAGGCCGATGCCACCATGGCCAGCCAGCTGAACCGCTCCACCAGGTCGTTGAGCGGGTCCAGGATCTCGCCGGCGGTGATGGTCAGGCCGATGCCGATGGGCTGCAGGGCGATCTCGGTGCCCTGGGCCACGGAGATCACGCCGTTCAGGCCGCGGGCCACGGCAAAGGTGACCAGAGCCCGCTGCAGCACCGCGTCGAGGCGCCCTTCGGCGCTGCGCTCGAGCAGTCCGGACCAGGACAGTGCCACGAGGGCGATCACGGCCAGGCTGATCAGCAGCTTCTGCCAGCCGCGCATGCCGCCCGGGGTGGGGAAGACGGGATTGTCCGTCGGGAGAGGATCGCTCAGAGGAACTGACTCGCTTTCTGCAGCTCGATGAACAGCGACTCTAGCTTCTCGACGATCACATTACCAAGCTGGTGCCGATCGAGATCCGAGATCTCCGAGAGCACCTTCGGCTTGATCCGGTGCAGGTGCATGACCGGCCAGGACTGCTCGAAGCTCCTCAGGTCACCCTTGGCCAGCACCGGCAGGAACGGATCGTCCGGCGGACGGTTCTTCATGATCGCCCGCATGCCGGCCTCGAAGGGAATCTGGCGGTTGCCGAGCGATCGATCCTCGGCGACGTTCGACAGGAACAGGCCGTTTTTGCTGATCAGCTCGCCCGGGATGATGTACAGGCCGGTGGCGACCACGGCGGAGGTGTCGATGTAGAAGAAGGTGTCGTGGAAGGCGGTGGGATCCGGAAGGATGACGAGCTTCCGCTTCAGCTCCTTCGGGAAGTACATGCTGTAGTTGGTGTAGAGCTGCTCCACCGACGGCGAGTACACGCACAGCGTGTGCTCGAACTGCATGATGAAGTCCATCGCCAGCTCGCGATTGTTGAACTCGTCCAGATCCCAGGCGAGGTCCGGGTTCTCGGGGAGATTGGTCTCCATCTGACTGTCTTCCATGCCCACATGTCCTATGTGAAATGGCGATGCGGAGGCTCGCGCTGCACGTGTGCACTCGTGCGCTTCCGGCGGGGCGTCTGTCCGGTCCCGGCCATTCTACTTAGGCTGCTCCGGCGCGGCGGGTGGCATGGTTCGAATGTGTGACCGTGGTCACGCGGAGTCTGTGGTGCCGTTCTGGTGCGCTTGCGTTCCGCTCAGGCGTACAGATGGTTGAGCCAGAGGGCGATGTGCTCGATCTCTTCCGGGCAGACCTGATGCCCCATACCGTACTCGTGCCATTCCACCCGGTAGTTGAGCCGCAGCAGGGCCTCCCGGGAGGTGACGGCCCGGGCGATGGGGATCATGGGATCCGCCAGCCCGTGTGCCATGAAGATGGGTGTGTCGACGCTGGCGAAGCTCACCTCCCCGGCGAGCTGCTCGTGATCGTGCACGTAGGTGGAGAGCGCCATGATGCCGGCAAAACGCTCCTCTGCCCGCAGCCCCAGATGCAGGGCGATGACGCCACCCTGAGAAAAGCCGGCCAGGGTGATCTTCGAGTGCGGCATGCCGGCGGCCACCTCGGCGTCGACCAGCGCGTTCACCTGATCGGCGGATTCCCGGATGTCCGCGTCGCCGGCCAGCGGCGCGCCCGGATCGATGTCGTACCAGGCCCGCATCTCCATGCCCGCGTTGATGGTGACGGGTCTGACGGGCGCGTTGGGAAAGACGAACTTCAGCGGTCGGTCCAGATCGAGCATGGGCACGATGGGTTCGAAGTCGTGTGCGTCCGCGCCGAGCCCGTGCAGCCAGATCACCGTGCCGGCCGCCGCGCGCTCGGGTGCGAGGACGAGAGTTTCCAGTGGTTCGCTCATGGGTCGGCAGTATACGTGGCCCGCCCGCGCAACTCACGGCACCGTCGCGTCCAGGAACCGTGTGATAATGCGGGTCATGGATGACGGACTGAACAGACCTCCTTCCCGCGACATCGTCAGGCTCACCGGCGCGCTCAAATTCCTGGCGCCCTACCGGACCCAGATCGTGCTGGCGAGCATTGCCCTGGTCATCACGGCCACGGTGACGCTCTCCATCGGTCAGGGTATGCGGGTGGTGATCGACCGGGGCTTCGGCGACGGTTCGGACCTGATCCTCATCGAGAGCATCGGCCTGTTCGCCGTGCTGGTGGTGCTGCTCACCGCGGGTACCTTCGCCCGGTTCTACTTCGTCTCCTGGGTGGGGGAGCGGGTCAGTGCGGACATCCGCCGCGCGGTGTTCGGTCACCTGCTGCACCTGCACCCGGGCTTCTTCGAGCAGAATCAGCCGACGGAGATCCAGTCCCGCATCACCACCGACACCACGCTGCTGCAGACGGTGATCGGCTCGTCCGTGTCCATCGCGCTGCGCAACGCGCTCATGTTCGTGGGCGGGCTGGTGCTGCTGTTCGTCACCAATGCCAAGCTCTCGCTGCTGGTGATCGCCAGCGTTCCCTTCGTGGTGGCGCCCGTCATCCTGTTCGGCCGCAAGGTCCGCCGGCTGTCGCGCACGAGCCAGGACCGGCTCGCGGACGTGGGGAGCTATGCCGGCGAGGCGCTGCGGCAGATCAAGATCGTGCAGTCGTTCAACCATCAGGATCGGGACGAAGCGGCGTTCAGCGACCGGGTGGAGGAAGCGTTCAGGGTGGCCGTGCGGCGTATCCGCCAGCGGTCCTGGCTCGTCGCCATCGTCATGCTGCTGGTGCTGTCCGCCGTGGCGACCATGCTCTGGGTGGGCGGGCGCGACGTGCTGGCCGGCAGCATCACGCCGGGCGAGCTCGCCGCCTTCATCTTCTACGCCTTCCTCGTGGCCGGATCCGTGGGGGCCATCAGCGAGGTCTACAGCGACCTGCAGCGGGCTGCTGGCGCCACCGAGCGGCTCCTCGAGCTGCTGGCCGCCAGGAGTGCCCTGCCGGAGCCGGCCATGGGCGAGGTGCCCACGGGGCCGCTGACGCTCACCCTGCGTCGGGTCGGGTTCGTTTATCCCACGCGACCGGATACGCCGGTGCTCAGGGATGTCAGCTTCGAGGTCGCGCCCGGTGAGATGGTGGCCCTGGTCGGGCCTTCCGGCGCCGGCAAGAGCACGCTCCTCGACCTGCTGCAGCGCTTCTACGACCCCGACACGGGCAGCATCGAGGTGGGCGGGGTGGATCTGAAGCGCATGCGCCTCACGGACCTGAGAGACCTGGTGGGGTTCGTGCCCCAGGACCCGGTCCTGTTTGCCGGCACCCTGCGAGACAACCTGATCTACGGCCGGCCAGACGCGGACGATCCGGCCGTGCTGGCCGCCCTCAGGCTCGCCCATGCGGACGGCTTCGTGAACGCGCTGCCCGATGGTCTCGACACGGTGGTGGGCGAGGGCGGCATCGGCCTGTCCGGAGGCCAGCGGCAGCGGCTCGCCATCGCCCGGGCACTTCTGGTCGATCCGAAGATCCTGCTGCTGGACGAGGCGACCAGCGCTCTGGATGCCCAGAGTGAGGAGCACATCCGGGAGAGCCTGAAGGAGATGCAGGGGCAGCGAACCATCGTGGTCATCGCCCACCGGCTGTCCACCGTGCGTCAGGCAGACCGGATCCTGGTGCTCGATGGCGGCGTGCTGGTTGCCAGCGGCACCCACGAGTCGCTGCTCGCGGAGAGTGAGCTGTATGCGCGGTTCGTGCGGATCCAGTTTGCTGCGGGAGCGGGCGGGCCCGTGAGCGAGGCGGTGGCTGGCACCATCGGCGGCGGTGAGGAATTGTCCCCGGGTCCGGAGCGCCGGTACACTGGCTGAAAAACCGGCCGGTCTAGAGGACACCGCCGGTCGGATCTGTGCACAGATCTGCGTACATATGTGCCTGCGCGCACGTCTGCGCCTCAGCGTACATCTGCGGCGCGCCGGCTGAGCGCTGCCGCGCACATCTGAATGGTCATTCTGGAAAACAGGGGGAATCTCATGGGACCGCTTCACGGGTTTCGAATCATCGAGCTGGCCGGCATCGGGCCGGGGCCGTTCTGCGGCATGATGCTCTCGGACATGGGCGCCGAGGTCATCCGGGTGGACCGGCTGCGGCCGGGCGCTGCCGCGCCGAAGGACGTGCTCGCGCGTAACCGACGCTCCATCGCCGTCGACCTGAAGAAGCCCGAAGGGGTGGAAACGGTGCTGAAGCTGGTGGAGTCCGCAGACGCGCTCTTCGAGGGATTCCGTCCCGGGGTCACGGAGCGCCTCGGCCTCGGCCCGGACGACTGCCTGGCCCGTAACGGCAGGCTCGTCTACGGGCGCATGACGGGCTGGGGGCAGGACGGACCGCTCGCTCAGGCAGCCGGCCACGATATCAACTACATTGCGCTGACCGGTGCGCTGCACGCCATCGGCCGACCCGGTGAGCGGCCGGTGCCGCCGCTGAATCTGGTCGGCGACTTCGGTGGCGGCGGCATGCTGCTGGCCTTCGGGATCGTCTGCGCACTGCTCGAGGCGCAGAAGTCCGGCAAGGGTCAGGTGGTGGATGCCGCCATGGTGGATGGTGCGGCCTCGCTCATGGCCATGTTCTACACCATGGGTGCCGGCGGCGCGTTCAAGGCCGAGCGCGGCACCAACCTGCTCGACGGCGGCGCGCATTTCTACGACACCTACGAGACGAAGGACGGCAAGTACATCTGCATCGGCTCCATCGAGCCTCAGTTCTACGCGCTGCTGGTAGAGAAGGCCGGGCTGGATGCGAAGCGCTTCTCTGCACAGATGGATGCCTCCAGGTGGCCCGGCTACAAGCAGGAGCTGACCGAGGTCTTCAAGTCGAAGACCCAGGCCCAGTGGTGCGCGCTCATGGAAGGCACGGACGTCTGCTTCGCGCCGGTATTGTCGATCTTCGACGCCCCTGCGCATCCGCACAACAAGGCGCGCAACACGTTCGTCGAGGTGGACGGGGTGGTGCAGCCGGCACCGTCGCCCCGGTTCTCCCGGACCACGGCGGAAATCGCTCACGGCGCCCGGGCCCCCGGCGTCGATACGGAAGCGGTGCTGCTCGACTCCGGCTTCAGCTCCGACGAGGTGGCGACGCTCAGGTCGTCCGGCGTCATCGGCTGACCGGCAGGCATCCGGAAGGCGGGCATGAGCTACGCGAGCGTCTATCAGCGGTCGTTGACGGATCCGGAGGGGTTCTGGCGCGAGCAGGCCGAAGCGCTGCCCTGGTTCGAGCCGCCGAAGCAGATCCTGAGTCGGGACGGCAACGGCGTCTGGCGCTGGTTTGCGGGCGGGGTGACGAACACCTGCTACCTGGCCCTCGACCGGCACCTGGAGGCGGGCCGGGGTGGCGAGACGGCACTGATCTACGACTCGCCGGTCACGGGCCAGGTCCGCTCCTACTCGTTCGCCGAGCTCACCGACAGCGTGGCGCGTGTCGCTGGTGCCCTGGTCGGGCTCGGCGTGGAGAAGGGCGACCGGGTGATCGTCTATATGCCGATGATCCCGGAAGCCGCCATCGCCATGCTCGCCTGCGCGCGGATCGGCGCCATCCACTCGGTGGTGTTCGGCGGCTTCGCGCCGCCCGAGCTCGCTACCCGAATCGACGACGCGACGCCGAAGGTGATCCTCTGCGGCTCCTGCCGCATCGAGTTCGCGAATGTCATCGCCTACAAGCCGCTGGTGGACGAGGCCATCGACCTGGCAGAGCACAAGCCGGCACACACTGTGGTCTTCCAGCGCGAGCAGGGGCCAGCGCCGCTCGATCGCCCGGGAGACCTGGACTGGGACGAGTGGGTCTCGGCGGCCGCGCCCGTCGATTGCGTGCCCGTCGAAGCGACGGATCCGCTCTACATCCTCTACACCTCCGGCACCACGGGAAAACCGAAGGGGGTGGTGCGGGACAACGGCGGCCACGCGGTGGCGCTCAACTACAGCATGTCGGCCGTCTACGACGTGGGGCCCGGCGACGTGTTCTGGGCCGCTTCCGACGTGGGCTGGGTGGTGGGGCATTCCTACATCGTCTACGGGCCGCTCATCCGCGGCTGCACCACCATCCTGTTCGAGGGCAAGCCGGTCCGCACGCCGGACGCCGGCGTTTACTGGCGGGTCATTCAGGACCACCGGGTGAAGACCTTCTTCGTGGCGCCGACGGCGTTCCGGGCCATCAAGAAGGAAGACCCGGACTGCCTGCAGAAGACGAAGTACGACATCTCCTCGCTCCAGTACCAGTTCGTGGCCGGCGAGCGGCTCGACCCGCCGACCTACCACTGGCTCGAGGATCACCTCGGCATCCCGGTGATCGATCACTGGTGGCAGACGGAAACGGGCTGGCCCATGTGCGCCAACCTGGCGGGCGTGGAGCTCCTGGAAACGAAGCCGGGCTCCCCGACGCTGCCGGTACCGGGATACGACCTCAGGATCTTCGACGAGCAGGGTCACGAGGTGGGTCCCAACGTGGAAGGGGCCGTTGTCATCTCCTCGCCGCTGCCGCCGGGCGCGCTGCCGACGGTCTGGGGTGACCATCAGCGCTATCACGACGCCTACTGGTCCCAGTTCGAGGGCTTCTACTTCACCGGTGACGAGGGTTACCGCGACGAGGACGGGTACGTCTTCATCATGGGTCGCATGGACGACGTCATCAACGTGGCCGGCCACCGGCTCTCAACCGGCCAGATGGAAGAGGTGCTGGCCGAGCATCCGGCGGTGGCCGAGTGCGCGGTGGTCGGCATCGCGGACGAGGACAAAGGGCAGATTCCACTCGGGCTGGTGCTGCTCAAGGACGGCGTCAACATCACGCCCGAGGTGCTCGAGCAGGAGCTCGTGCAGAGCGTGCGCCGCGCGGTGGGCGCTTTCGCGAACTTCAAGCGGGCGGTGGTGGTGAGCCGGCTGCCGAAAACCCGGTCCGGCAAGATCCTGCGGGCGACGCTCAGGAAGATGATCGACCGCCGGCCCTACACGATTCCTTCCACCATCGACGATCCCGCCATCGTTTCCGAGATCGAGGCCCGGCTCAAAGAGCGAGGTGTGATGTGATCATCGTTCACGGCCTCATCCCCATCCGACCCGAATGCCGCGAGCAGGCGCTGGAGCTGGCCCGCCGGATGACGGAAGCGACCCAGGCCGAGGCCGGCTGCATCTCCTACGATTTCTATGTGGGCCTCTCGGATCCCAACACGCTCATGCTCTTCCAGGAGTGGGAGAGCATGGAGGCGCTCATGGGGCACTTCCAGACCGACCACATGGACGAATTTCTGCAGGCACTGCCGGATGTGGTGTCGGGTGAGATCGTGACCCGTCGTTATGCCGTGCAGACCATCGAGGAAGAGACCGAAGAGGCGGAAACACCGTCGCCGGTCATTCACTGATCCCGTCTTCGGAAGCGTCGGCCGCCGCCGCGAGCCGCAGGTGCCGCAGCGCGAACGATGCGGTCAGTACCAGCCCCATGGCGAAAGCCACTTCCCAGAGCCCGTAGGCGCGCATGTCGGTGCTGGTCGCCTCCAGCACGCCGTGGCTGAAGTAGAGCATGGCGGCGAGCACGGCGAGCAGGTAGCTGCGTGCTTTCAGACGCAGCACGCCCGGTGTCACGGCGAGCAGCGGCAGCACCTGGATGAGGAACCAGACCAGGTTGGTGCCGGTGGAGGCCAGCGGCTCGATGAAGAACTGCTTCAGCCCGGTCAGCGCGAACAGCGAGCCGAGGCACAGGAGGCAGAGAAACTGCAGGCCGCGCAGGTTCACTTAAGACAGCCGGGACGCCACGTCGGCGAGCCTGGCGCCGAGCGCCTCGGCCAGTGCCCGCTCGTGGGTGCTCAGGCTTTCGCCCAGCCGACCGGAAACGTGGCTGGCACCGTAGGGCGAGCCGCCATCGGCCGTCTCGTTCAGCGCCGCCTCGCTGTACGGAATCCCCGTGATCAGCATGCCGTGATGGAGCAGGGGCACCATCATCGACAGCAGCGTGCTCTCCTGGCCACCGTGCTGGGTGGCCGTGGAGCAGAACACGGCCGCGGGTTTACCCACCAGCGCATGCTGCATCCAGAGATCGGACGTGCCGTCGAGAAAATGCTTGAGGGGTGCGGCCATGTTGCCGAATCGCGTCGGCGAGCCCAGCGCCAGGCCGGCACAGCCGGCGAGCTCCTCTTTCGAGCAGTAGACGGCACCCTCCTCGGGCACCGGCGGCAGGGTCTGGGTGGTGGCAACGCTCACCGGGGGCACGGTGCGCAGCATCGCCTCGAAACGGCCGTCACGCTCCACGCCGCGGGCGATGTGGCGCGCCAGTCCGGCCGTGCCGCCGGTGCGGGAATAGTAGAGAACCAGTATGTATGCCGACATGGACAAGGCGGGTTGTGAACTTCATGATCGCGGATCGACCGGCAGGCATTGTAGGGGCTGGGTGAGCGAAAAGGCAGACCTCGCGGATACGCTGACCAGGCTCTGGCTGACGTTCAGGTGGTACGTGGAGCAGCTGATCAGGCAGTTCGTCGACAACGACTGCCCGAGCCGGGCCGGCGCGCTCACCTACACGACCCTCTTCGCCGTCGTGCCCATGATGACGGTCGCCTACGCCATGCTCTCGATCCTCCCCGCCTATGACGGCGTGGCGCTACGTATCGAGAACTTCATCTTCCAGAACACGATGCCGGCGAGCTCGGCCGCCATCCAGGAGTATCTGGGCGAGTTCTCTCGGCGGGCGAGAGGCCTGTCGATCATCGGCTTCACCTTCCTGTTCTTCACCACCTTCATGCTGCTCGTGACCATCGAGAGCACGTTCAACGCCATCTGGCAGGTGGCGGAGCCGCGCCGCGGCATGCAGCGCGTCCTCGTCTACTGGGGGGTGATGTCGCTCGGTCCGACAATGATCATGGGCGGCATTCTGGTGAGTGTGTACCTGGCATCGCTGCCGCTGCTCACGGATCTGGACCTCTTCGGGATGGACAGCGCGCTGCTCGGTTACCTGCCGCTCCTGCTCACCTGTGCGGGCTTCACCGTGCTCTACTTCGCCATGCCGAACACCCAGGTGCGGCTGTCGCACGCCTTCGTCGGCGGCCTGCTCACCATGCTGCTGCTCGAGGTGGCCAAGGACGCCTTCAACACGGCCGTCACCCACACCAGCGTCGCGTCCATCTACGGCGCCTTCGCGGCGGTGCCGTTCTTTCTCTTCTGGATGTACATGGTGTGGGTGCTGATCCTCTCCGGTGCGATCTTCGTGCGCACCCTGGCGCTGAAGCCCGAGCTCGACCTGGAACCCACCGAGCCGCCCCTGGTCAAATGTGCCCGCATCCTCGAGATGCTCAACCGCGCCCATCTGCAGGGCGAGGGGCTCACGGACGAGGAGATCGAGGCCGCTGTGCCCCTCAAGCGGCGGGAGAAGGAGCGGATCTTCCGCGTGCTGCTGGAGCTGAAGGTCGCGCGGCAGACGAGCGAAAACTGGGTGCTAGGCCGCAGCCTCAGGGCGGTGACGCTGTGGGATCTCTACCGGAGCCTGCCGGAAGGCATCGATCTCGCCGAGCTCGATCGCATCCGGGACATGGACCATGTGGTGGAGCCGCTCAGGTCGCTGGTGCAGTTCGGCTCGAATCAGATGTCGGTTTCGCTGGATACGGTGTTTGGAGGCAGACAGTGACGGGATTGACCCGCATATCTCACCGATGGCTGCTCCTGGCGGCGCTCACGCTCGGCGGCTGCGGAGCGGACGACCGCGTGCAGCTCGCGGACGGCAACCGGGTGCGCTTCGAGGACTGGCAGGGTCAGTGGCTCATCGTCAACTACTGGGCGGAGTGGTGCGCCCCCTGCCGCAAGGAGATTCCGGAGCTCAACCTGCTGCACTCGGAGGGCGCCGAGAGGCGCGCCGTGGTGCTCGGCGTCAATTACGACGGCCTCACGGGGGAAGCGCTGGCGAACTTGGCCCGGGAGATGGGCATCGAGTTTCCGGTGCTGGAGGCGGATCCCCGCGAGCGCTGGGGTGCGGAGCTGCCGGCGGTGCTGCCGAGCACGCTGATCGTCAGCCCGGACGGCAAGCTGTCGCAGGTGCTGGTGGGTCCCCAGCACTACGAGGACCTGCTGCGTGCCATTGCGGCGACCCCGGGGTAGCGCCGGCGGCGCCTGTTCCGGCAGCCCTACTGTTACTGGTAGCGGCAGGCTCTGAGGCCGTAGTTCCTGCAGCCGGCGAGCAGCTCCGGCAGCTCGCTCGACGACTTGTGCCGCCAGACCTTGCGCCAGGCAGCGACCACCAGCTCGGGATAGTCGAGCCGGCCACGGGAGCCGTTGTAGCGCGCCAGCGCGTCGATCAGGTCGCCCCGGGAGACCTCCAGGTAGTGGGCCAGGATGGTGGTGCCGTAGATGATGTTGGTCTCCACCTCGGTGAGGTTGTCCAGCGGCCGCCCCAGCTCGTTCTTCCAGAACGGCATGATCTGCATGAGGCCCTGGGCGCCGACCCGGGAAATGGCGAAACGGTCGAAGTGGCTTTCCACCTGCATCACGGCGAGCACCAGATCCGGATCGAGGTCCGTGCGTTGGGACTCGCGGTAGACGAGCTGCAGGAGCTCGAGCCGCTCTCCCGGGTCCTCCATGTAGCGCGTCAGTCGCTGCTCGGAGGCCATCAGCCACACCTGGGCATCGAACCGGTCGGTCTCCCCGTGACTGGCGGCCAGGGTTTCGGCGAGCTTGTCGAGCAGCACCGGATCCATCTGCTCACCCGGGATGCTGTCGGCAGACAGGCTGCCCGCATACGAGAGAACGGTCGCGGTGACCAGCAGCACACCGACCGCCCGCCGACAGAGCCGGTGCGGAAGACGGTGCTGTAAGCCGGAACGCGACATGATCAATCGGTCGCCTGAACATCCTCGCCGGAGATCCTGCCGAGAATGTCGGTGAGCGGCACGGATTCCGCGTCCCCGCCGCTGCGCGCCTTGTATTCCACGTTGCCGTCCTTCAGGGCGCGATCGCCCACGGTGATCCGGTGCGGAATGCCGATCAGGTCCGCATCGGCGAACTTCACCCCGGGTCTGTCGTCGGTATCGTCGAGCAGCACTTCCATGTTCCTCTCTCTGCACGCCCGATACAGCTCGTCCGCCGCTGCGCGCACGGCTTCGGACTTCCTGTAGTTGAGCGCGACGATGTGCACGGCGAAGGGTGCAACGGGTGCCGGCCATTTTATGCCGACTTCGTCATGGTTTTGCTCGATGATGGCGGCGACCAGGCGGGTGACCCCCATGCCGTAGCAGCCCATGATGGGAATGAGCGGCTTGCCGTCCTGGTCGAGCACGTCCGCACCCATCGGCTCACTGTAGACCCGGCCGAGCTGGAAGATGTGGCCGACCTCGATGCCGCGGAGGAAGGCCAGGCTGCCGCGGCCGTCCGGTCCGGGCTCGCCGGCGACCACGTTGCGGGCATCCACCACCCGCTCTCCTGGCGCGCTGACGTCCCGTTCCCAGTTGACGTTCACGTGATGGCGATCTTCGACGTTGGCGCCGCAGCAGAAGTCGCCCACCGCGTAGGCATAGGCGTCCACGAAGAACGGTATGGGCAGATCCACCGGCCCGATGGACCCCGGCCTGCAGCCCACGGCCGCGACGATTTCCGATTCGTCGGCAAAGGACAGCGGTCGCTTCACCCCGGGCAGCTTTTCCACCTTGATCGCGTTCAGCTCGTGGTCGCCGCGCAGCACGACCGCAATGAGCGATTCCTCGCCGCGGACGATCATGGTCTTCACGCAGCGCGATGCCGGCAGCGACAGCAGCTCCCCGACGGCCGCGATGGTGGTGCATGCCGGCGTGTCCACGGTGGCCATGGGTTCCCCCGGCTCCGGACGCGCAGGCGGCGGCGCACCGACAGCCCGCTCCAGGTTGGCGGCGTAGGTGCCTTCGGTGTCGTAGGCGATGACGTCCTCACCGGATTCGGCCAGCACGTGAAACTCGTGGGAGTTGGCGCCGCCGATGTTCCCGGAGTCCGCTTCCACCGCACGGAACTCCAGACCCATGCGGGTGAGGATGCGGCGGTAGCAGTCGTACATTTCCTCATAGGTGCGGTCGAACGACGCCTGGTCGAGGTCGAAGGAGTAGCCGTCCTTCATGGTGAACTCCCGCGCCCGCATCACGCCGAACCGGGGACGGATCTCGTCCCGGAACTTGGTCTGGATCTGATAGAAGTTGCAGGGCAGCTGGCGGTAGCTCTGCACCTCGCGGCGGAACAGGTCGGTAATGATCTCCTCGTGCGTCGGCCCGAGGCAGAAGTCGCGTTCGTTGCGGTCCTTGAAGCGCAGGAGCTCCGGTCCCATCTTCGCCCAGCGTCCGGTTTCCACCCAGAGCTCCGCGGGCTGCACCACCGGCATCAGCACTTCCTGGGCACCGGAGGCGTTCATTTCCTCGCGGATGATGGCCTCGACCTTTCGCAGCACGCGCAGCCCGAGGGGCAGCCAGGTATACACGCCGGCGGCCACCTGCCGGATGAGGCCGGCCCTGAGCATGAGCCGGTGGCTGACCACGTCGGCATCCGCGGGGTTTTCCTTGAGGGTCGGGAGGAGGAGCTGACTCTGACGCATGGCGTTTCCTGATGATTGAGCGAGAAGATAACAGGTCTCCCGCCGGGGTCGTAGCGGGGCGGGGCTTCGCGCCGGGCGGCGTGCGGACTGGCGTGCGGGAAAGAAAAAAGGCCGCGAAAGCGGCCTTCAGACTGCTGACGAACCCCGGCATTTTGCCGGGGTTTGTTGCTTTTAGGCTAATGCGCGGATCGATCAGGCAGCGGCAGCGATCTGGCTGAAGCGGCCATCAGGTCGACTGAGGAAGGCGTTACGGAGCTCCCAGAGGCCGCCTGACCGCGCGAGAAGCCATAAAAAGAGCGCGTAGGCGATCTTCTTCATGTTCTGGCAGGCCGCGGCCAGCAGACACTGGCCTTGCACCCGCCGCCGACCCCGGAACCTGGCATAGCGATGCCCATGGAGCTGTTTGGCATCGGCGAAGCTCCGTTCGACCGTCTCCCGGCGCCGCACATAGACCGCCTTACCCCACTCCGTCAGACGGTTCTCATTGATCCGATCCAGGTCGTCTTCCCACACATGGCGAACCACCACCTTCTGATGATTCCGGCTCTGCGTGCACTGGCTCAGCATCGGACACCGTCGGCATTCGTTCGGATCAGACTTGTAGGATCGATAGCCTTTGCGGTCCGTCGTCGAGTACGCCAGAACCTGCTCCATCGGACAGACATAGGCATCGAGTTTGCGATCGTACCGGTAGGCACGCTTGCGCAACCGGCCCGGTGGACCATGCGGTGACTTGTAGCCAACCACCCCGTCGATGCCGCGCTCGACCAGTCCATGGCACAGTGCCGTGTTGTTGTAACCCGCATCCAAGCCCACCACCGAAGGCGTCAAGCCGAACCGATCGCACTGTCGATCCAGTCGACCCAGATAGGGCCTTGCGTCGTGCACATTGCCCGGCGTCACATAGGTGTCGGTGATGATCCCGCAGCGACCGTCCACCGTCCGATGGTCCAGATAGAAGAAGCCTTCCGGCTTCTGATCCCGATACATGTACCCCGCTTCCGGGTCGGTATCGCTGATCTTTGTCGGCTTCGTCTCATCTGCTGGCGCTTGTGGCTTGAGGGGCTTCCTGCCGTGGGCCGCACGATCGGCGCTCACCGCCGCTTCCAGCTCGTTCAGATAGTCCATCGGTGCCACGTGCACCTCGACCACCGTATGCCGGCGCTTGTTCGCATTCGCTTTCAGGTGGGTGCTGTCCGTGTACAGAGCATCCCCTGCCACCAGGCCCTGCGCCATCGCCTGCTCAACGATCTCATCAAAGATCACCTGCTCGATATCCGTGCCATCGAACCGACGGCGCCGGTTCTGGCTGAAGGTCGAGGCATCGATGACCTTGTCCGTCAGTCCGAGGCCAAGGAACCAGCGGTAGGCCACATTCACCTGGATCTCCCGGATCAGCTGCCGCTCGCTGCGTACCCCGAACAGGTAGCCAATGAACAGCATCTTGAACAGCATCGTCGGATCAACCGCCGGACGGCCGTTGTCCGCACTGTAGAAGTGCTTCACCCGGTCGTGGATGAACGAGAAATCGATGTGTCGGTCAATGAGACGGAGCAGATGGTCCTTCGGAACCAGCTCCTCCAGGGTCACCATCTCCAGCCGGGTCTGGTGCGGGGCTTTGTCCTTTAGCATGCCCCATTCAAACAAAACCCCCGCCTTTCGGCGAGGGTTTGTCAGCAGTCTGAAGGCCGCGAAAGCGGCCTTTTTCAGGGCTGGGTGCGGGTCGTTCTCAGCCGACCATTTCCTTCAGACCCTTCAGCGCCGTGACGCGTACACGGATGCTCGCCGGCTTCGGACCGATCACGATCTCTTCGCCGGTAGCCGGGTTACGGCCCATGCGCTTCTTGGTTGCCGGACGCTTCACCGACTTGATCTTCATCAGGCCGGGCAGCGTGAACTCACCGGCGCCACCTTTCTTGATGTGGCGCTCGATGAGGGTCTCAAGCTCCTCGAGCACGGAACCGACCTGGCCCTTGGTAAGGCCGGTATTTCCAGCAATCTCGCCCAGGATGGCGGTCTTCGTCATCTTGGTGGAAATCGCCTTGGTCGGTTTCTTAGCAGGTGCGGACTTCTTCTTTGCCGGAGCTTTCTTCTTGGCAGCTTTCTTGGTCGCCATTAATTCCTGATCCCTATACGAGTGGGTTATAAACGGGATGATTCCTCGCCTGGCGTCATGCCTCGGGGTTTCACCACGTTCCTGTCGACTTCGTCAGGAAAAACAGGGCGTTTTCCTTCGCTGTCGATGGTCGCGCTTTATATCCGATCACCTCGATACAGGCAACAAAATATCGGGAAATGACTGTATTTTTATTAGGATTTCTAAGATCATGCGCCGCTTCTCAAGGAGTGGTCTGGCGGCCCATGCCCATCTACGAATACCGGTGCACCCGATGCGGTCACGAGCTGGACGCGCTGCAGAAGCTGTCCGAGGCGCCGCTCACCGTCTGCCCGCAGTGCAACGAGTCCGCGCTGGTCAAGAAGGTCTCGGCGGCGGGCTTCCGGCTCAAGGGCGGCGGCTGGTACGAGACGGACTTCAAGTCCGGGAAGAAGCGCAACGTGGCCGGGGAGACCGCATCGTCCGGCGCCGACGGCGGCTCGTCGGGCGAGGGCGGAAAGTCCACCGGCGAGGGCGCCGGTAAGTCTTCCGGCGAGGGCGCTGGAAAGTCGTCGGGTGATGGAGCCGGGAAATCGTCCGGTGCGGGCTCGAGCGCCGCCTCGTCGGGTTCCAGCGCCAAGGGTTCTTCCAGCGCGTCCTCCGACGGCTGAAACAGACAAGCCGGAACAGACAAGAACAGCAGGGTACCGAGGAGCGGCAATGCGCAGCCACTATTGCGGTGAGTTCAACACCGCCCATGTCGGGGAAACGGTGGAGGTGGTCGGCTGGGTGCATCGCCGCCGCGACCACGGGGGTGTGATCTTCCTCGATATCCGGGATCGCACCGGCATCGTGCAGGTGGTCTTCGACCCGGATACGCAGGACAGCTTCGCCACGGCGGACCGGGTCCGCAGCGAGTACGTGCTGCACCTCAGCGGCCGGGTGCGGCCGCGTCCGGAAGGCACGGTCAATCCGGACATGGCCACCGGCGAGGTGGAGGTGCTGGGCGCCACGCTGGAGATCCTGAACCCGTCCCTCACACCGCCCTTTCAGCTCGACGAGTACTCGGAGGCGGGCGAGGACGTGCGCCTGCGCTACCGCTATCTGGACCTGCGGCGTCCGGAGATGCAGCAGCGGCTGCACATGCGTGCGCGCATCACCAGCGCGGTGCGCCGGCATCTGGAGGGCGAGGGTTTCTGGGAGGTCGAGACCCCGACGCTGACCCGGGCGACGCCGGAAGGGGCCCGGGACTACCTGGTGCCGAGCCGGACTCACCCCGGCGCGTTCTTCGCGCTGCCGCAGTCGCCTCAGGTCTTCAAGCAGCTGCTCATGATCGCCGGCATGGACAAGTACTACCAGATCGCCCGCTGCTACCGCGACGAGGACCTCCGGGCAGACCGGCAACCGGAATTCACCCAGATCGACATCGAGGCCTCCTTCGTGACGGAGCAGGACATCATGTCGCTCACCGAAGGCATGCTGAAGTCCCTCTTCCAGGAGGTGCTCGGCGTGACGCTGCACGACTTCCCGGTGCTCACCTGGGAAGAGGCCATGTCGACCTACGGCAGCGACAAGCCCGACCTGCGCAATCCGCTGGTGCTCACCGACATCGCCGACCTGATGCGGGACGTGGAGTTCAAGGTCTTCAACGGCCCCGCCAACGACCCGCAAGGTCGGGTGGTGGCCATGCGGGCGCCTGGCGGTGGTCAGCTCACCCGCAAGGTCATCGACGGCTACACCGAGTTCGTCGGCCGCTACGGTGCCAAGGGGCTCGCCTATATAAAGGTGAACGATCGGGCGGCCGGCGTGGAAGGCCTGCAATCGCCGATTCTGAAGTTCCTGCCCGAGGCGGTGGTGGGCCAGGTTCTCGACCGGGTGGGTGCCGTGGACGGCGACCTGGTGTTCTTCGGCGCCGACAAGTTCAACGTCGTCTGCGACGCCATGGGCGCGCTCAGAAACGAACTCGGCCGGGAGCTCGAGCTCATCAGCCAGGCGCCGGCGGACAAGTGGGCGCCATGCTGGGTGGTGTCCTGGCCCATGTTCGAGACCGGGCGTGACGGTACGCTCGCGCCCGCGCATCACCCGTTCACGCGGCCGACCTGCACGCCGGAGGCGCTCATCGAGAACCCGCTGGCAGCCCGCGCCGCCGCCTACGACGTGGTGCTGAACGGCTACGAGCTCGGCGGTGGTTCGCTCAGGATCCACGACCAGACGATGCAGCAGGCCGTGTTCGACGCCCTGAGTATCGGTCAGGAGGCGCACACCAAGTTCGGTTTCCTGCTGGACGCGCTGAAGCTCGGCTGCCCGCCCCACGGCGGCATTGCCCTCGGGCTGGACCGGCTGGTCATGCTCATGACGGACTCCACCGCGATACGCGACGTGATCGCGTTCCCGAAGACCCAGACCGCGGCCTGCCCGATGACGGCAGCACCCAGTCCCGTGGACGAGCACCAGCTCCGGGAGCTGCACATCCGGCTGCGGACCTGACGGACGGCAGCGCAGGCAGGATTGAAGACGGTCACACACTGGCAGTCACATCGAGGTAGCACATGGCCGGACACAGCAAGTGGGCCAACATCAAGCATCGCAAGGCGCGGCAGGACGAGAAGCGCGGCAAGCTCTGGACGAAGCTGATCCGCGAGATCACCGTGTCGGCGCGGCTGGGCGGCGGCGAGCCGGCGGACAACCCGAGGCTGCGGGCCGCCATGGACAAGGGGCTCGGTGCCAACATGCCCAAGGACACCATCGAGCGCGCCATCGCCCGGGGCGCGGGCGGCGCCGACGGTGCCGATGTGGAGGAGCTCACCTACGAAGGCTATGCCGGTGGCGGTGTGGCGGTGCTGGTGGAGGTGATGACGGACAACCGCAACCGCACCGTGGCAGAGGTCCGGCACGCCTTCAGCCGGCACGGTGGCAACCTGGGCACGGACGGCTCCGTGGCCTACCTCTTCTCCAGGCAGGGGCTGATCAACTTCGGACCCGGCGCCGACGAGGAGAAGATCATGGAAGTGGCTCTGGAAACCGGCGCGGACGACATCGAGACCGAGGACGACGGCTCCGTGGTGGTGACCACGCCCTGGGAGTCGCTGGGCGAGGTGGTGGATGCGCTCCGGGCCCGTGGGCTCGAACCCGACAACGCGGAGGTGAGCATGCTGCCCTCCACCTACGTTCCCTGCGACGAGGAGCTCGCCGACAGCGTCCTCAGGCTGATCGACGCGCTGGAGGAGCTGGACGACGTCCAGAACGTCTACAGCAATGCCGACCTGCCCGAGAGCGCGCTGGCAAGCTGACGGTGTGACCCGGGTTCTCGGCATCGACCCCGGTTCCAGGTTGACCGGCTACGGCGTGGTGGAGGTGAGTGGTCGCGGGCTCCGATACCTGGCGAGCGGCTGTATCCGGACTGCTGCGGGTTCCTTTCCGGAGCGGCTGGCGGAGATCTACGAGGGCGTGGCCGCGCTCATCGACGAGCACCAACCACAGGAGGCAGCCATCGAGGAGGTCTTCCTGGCCCGCAATCCGGCCTCCGCGCTGAAGCTCGGTCAGGCACGGGGCGTGGCCATCGCCGCGGCCGTGTCCCGCGGCCTGCCCATCCACGAGTACGCGGCGCGCCGGGTCAAGCAGGGGCTCGTCGGCACCGGCAGGGCCAGCAAGGCGCAGGTGCAGCACATGGTGCGCATCCTCCTGTCGCTGCCGGGCGCGCCCCAGGCCGATGCCGCCGATGCCCTTGCGATTGCCATTTGTCATGTCAATACTCTCGGCCTTGACCGTTATCCCCCCGGCGGAAGCAGACCCAGATGATCGGCCGAATCCAGGGCAAGCTGCTGGAAATCAGCGACAACCACCTGCTCGTGGATGTGAGCGGCGTGGCCTACGAGCTCGAGGTGACCACCTCCGCGCTCCTGGAGACGTCCGCCGGCCGCGGCGGGGTGCCGGTGAGCGCCAGGACCGGGGCGGAAGTGACGCTCTTCACCCACCTCGTCGTCCGGGAAGATGCCCACCTGCTCTACGGCTTCGGATCGCGCACCGAGCGCGACGTGTTCCGGGATCTGATCCGCATCAACGGCGTCGGCCCGAAGCTGGCGCTCGCCATCGTCTCGGGGCTGACCCTGGAGGCGCTGGCCGATGCGGTGAGGGCGGGCGACGCATCGCTCCTCACCCGGGTGCCGGGCGTGGGCAAGAAGACGGCCGAGCGGCTGCTCGTGGAGCTCAAGGACCGGCTCGGTAATCTGCACGTCGTGGTGTCCTCCGTGTCGGTAGGCGCCGATCTGTCGGCAACCCGGGAGGCGGAGGACGCGCTCATCTCGCTCGGCTACCGTCCCATGGAAGCCCAGCGGGCGGTGGCGGCGGTGGCGGACCTGGCCGACGGTGCGGCGCTGACGGGCGAGGACCTGTTGCGTGCGGCGCTCCGGCAGATTGCCCGCCAGGCGGAGGCTTCCTGATCGTGACGGGGATGCTGGCATGAGCATCGAGCCGGACCGGCTGGTGTCTCCGGCCGGTCGCGCGGACGCGGCCGAGGTGCGCGTCGAGCACGCCCTGCGCCCCGAGCGCCTGGCCGAGTACGTGGGCCAGGTGGCGGTCAAGGAGCAGCTCGCCATCTTCATCGAGGCGGCCAGGAACCGGCGCGAGGCGCTCGACCACACCCTGATCTTCGGCCCGCCGGGTCTCGGTAAGACCACGCTGGCCAACATCATCGCCCGGGAGATGGGCGTGACCATCAAGTCCACGTCCGGGCCGGTGCTGGAACGACCCGCGGAGCTGGCCGCCATGCTCACCAACCTGGAACCGGGCGACGTGCTGTTCGTGGACGAGATCCACCGGCTGAGCCCCGTGGTGGAGGAGATCCTCTACCCGGCCATGGAGGACTTCCAGATCGACATCCTGATCGGCGACGGACCTGCAGCCCGCTCGCTGAAGCTCGATCTGCCGCGCTTCACGCTCATCGGCGCGACCACCCGGGCAGGCCTGCTGACCTCGCCGCTCCGGGACCGCTTCGGCATCGTGCAACGATTGGAGTTCTACACGGTCGAAGAACTGGCGGAAATCGTTGCCGCTTCCGCGGCCAAGCTCGGGCTCACCATCAGCGACGATGGCGCCGCCGAGGTGGCCAGGCGGTCGCGCGGCACACCCCGGATTGCCAATCGCCTGCTGCGCCGGGCCCGGGATTTCGCGGAGGTGAAGGCGGACGGCACGGTGGATCAGACCGTGGCCGATCAGGCGCTGAACCTGCTGAACGTGGACGTGCTGGGATTCGACAGCATGGACCGGCGCCTGCTGCTGACGATCATGGAGAAGTTCTCGGGCGGGCCGGTGGGGATCGATTCGCTGGCGGCGGCGCTCTCCGAGGAGCGTGACACGATCGAGGACGTGCTCGAGCCGTACCTGATTCAGCAGGGTTTTCTCATGCGAACCCCGCGCGGGCGGGTGGCCACGGAAAAATCCTTCCGGCACTTCGGGCTGACCGTGCCGGAAAGGAGCAGCGCGCAGCCCGATCTGGACTTCGACCGACAGGAGTAATCTTGCCCGAACAACTTTCCATATTCGAACTGATCGCCAACGCCAGCGCGCTGGTGCAGCTGGTCATGGCTGTGCTGCTGCTCGCCTCGCTGTCGAGCTGGGTGATGATCTTCCAGCGCTGGATCTTTCTGCGGCGTGTGTCGGTGGAGGTGGACAACTTCGAGGACCATTTCTGGTCGGGCATCGACCTGCGCGAGCTCTACCGTGAGCTCGACGCGGAGGAA
Organism: Pseudomonadales bacterium; assembly: GCA_050185825.1. Taxonomy (GTDB): domain Bacteria; phylum Pseudomonadota; class Gammaproteobacteria; order Pseudomonadales; family Azotimanducaceae; genus SZUA-309. The sequence continues at coordinate 101,025 of JBFWZA010000006.1, forward strand.
GACCTGAGCGGCATCGAGGACATGTTCGTCGCCGGCTTCAAGGAGTACACGCGTCTGTCCGACCAGTCCAACGTGGACACGGACGCGGTCATGCAGGGCGTCCAGCGGGCCATGCGCGTGTCGCTGAACCGCCAGGAAGAGAAGCTCGAGACCCATCTGGCGTTCCTGGCCACGGTGGGCTCCACCAGTCCCTACATCGGCCTGTTCGGCACGGTGTGGGGGATCATGAACTCGTTCCGGAGCCTGGCGAACATGAGTCAGGCGACCCTCGCCACCGTCGCGCCCGGCATCTCCGAAGCGCTGGTGGCTACGGCCATGGGCCTGTTTGCGGCGATTCCGGCGGTGATCGGATACAACCGGTTCTCTGCCCGGGTGGAGGTGCTGATGAAGCGTTACGAGACCTTCAGCGAAGAATTCACGGCCATCCTCTACCGGGCGGCTCACGCCAAGCGCTGACAGCGTCGGATACCAGAAGATGGCCGCCCGCCGAAAACCCATGTCCGAGATCAACGTCGTGCCGTACATCGACGTGATGCTCGTGCTGCTCGTGATCTTCATGGCCACCGCGCCGCTCCTGACCCAGGGGGTGCAGGTGGAGTTGCCGAAGGCGCCTTCCGAGCCGATCGAGGAGGCGCAGGACGACCCGCTGGTGGTCTCCATGCGCGCCGACGGCGCCATCTTCCTGAACCTCGGCATGAGCAAGGCGGAGGACGAAGGCACCCGGGTAACCGTCTACTCGCTGGAGGAGCAGGCCGGCAAGGTGCTCAGAGCGCGGCCTGACGTGCCGGTCTACGTGAAGGCGGACCACACCCTGGACTACGGCAAGGTGGTCGGGGTGATGACCGTGCTGCAGAAAGCCGGGGCGCAGAGCGTGGGGCTCATCACCGATCCGCCCGATCTCGGAGAGGCGCGCTGACCGTGACCTGGACGATCCGCCAGTACGGGCTGCCGTTCCTGCTCGCGCTCACCCTGCACGTGGTGCTCGGCGCCTGGCTGAAGGGTGTGTGGCAGCCGGATCGCAGCGATCCGCTGGATGCCTTCAAGCCGAAGATGGTGCACTCGACATTGCTGGTGCTGGAGCCCAAGGCGCAGCCCAAGCCCAAGCCGGCGCCCCCGAAAGCGCAGCCGCAGCCGACCCCCGCGAAGGCCGAGCCCGCCAAGCCGACGCCGGCGAAGCCCGATCCGGCAGTGGAGGCGGCACGTCAGAAGGCGGAGCGTGAAGAGGCCGACAGGCTGAAGGCCGCCCGGGAGATTGCCAGGGCCGAAGAGGCGGCGCGGCAGCAGCGGCTGCAGGCACTGGCGGACACGGCGTTTCTGAACTCCCTTCAGGACGAGAGCCAGGATCTGGCGCAGGAGGCCGCGGACGAGGCGGAGACCGTGGCCCAGTCGTACCGCTACGGCATCTACCAGCGCGTGGTGGCCAACTGGTCGCGACCGCCGAGTGCCCGCAACGGCATGCAGGCGCGTCTGCAGGTGGAGCTCGTGCCCACCGGCGACGTGGTGGCCGTGATGCTGGTGGAGAGCAGTGGCAGCGCCGTGTTCGATCAGTCCGCGGAGGCTGCGGTCAAGAAGGCCGGCCGCTTCGAGGTGCCGAAGGAGAACGCGCTGTTCGAGCGCTATTTCCGCCGTTTCACATTGTTGTTCAAACCAGAGGATCTGTTGCGTTGAGCATTCCATCAGTGTCTTCCTTCCGGCGGCCGTGGCTGCCGATGCTGCTCGTGACGGTGCTGCTGGCGGTTCTGCTGCCGGTGCGCGGCCACACCGCGAATCTCGATACGATCATCATCGATGCGGGCTACGACAAGCAGACCACCATCGCCGTGGTGCCGTTCCGTCAGGGACCGGAATTCGACGGCCAGCAGCCGCTGTCGGAGATCGTGGAGTTCGATCTGGCGCGCAGCGGTCAGTTCGCCCCCACCGGCCGTGAGAACATGCTGTCGTTCCCGACCCGCCGGGAGGACGTGTTCTTCCGCGACTGGCGCGTGCTTGGCGTGGAGTATCTTGTCATCGGCCGGACGGGGATTGACGCCTCGGGCAGGCTGAAGGTGGACTACCACCTCTTCGACGTCTTCAATGAGCGGGAGATGCTCGTTGATGCGGTGACCACCACCCGCACGAAGTGGCGCGACGCGGCTCACCACGTGGCAGACAAGGTGTTCGAGGCGATCACCGGCATCCGCGGCGCCTTTTCCACCCGCATCCTCTACGTGCTGGCGCAGAACCTGAGCACGCCGAGCGAACGGTTCAGCCTGCAGATCGCGGACTCGGACGGTCAGCGCGCCGAGACCCTGTTCACGTCGACGCAGCCGATCCTGTCAGCGAGCTGGGCTCCGGACGGGAAGTCGGTCGCCTACGTGTCCTTCGAGACCGGCAAGCAGACCATCGTTCTGCAGAATCTCGCCACGGGGAATCGGCAGCTCATCACCGACTTCTCCGGCATCAACGGCTCGCCGAGGCTGTCTCCGGACGGCAGGAGCCTCGCCATGGTGCTGTCCAAGGACGGCAATCCCGAGATCTACGTCATGAACCTCGCGGATAAGTCGCTGAAGCGGATCACCCGGCATCATGCCATCGACACGGAGCCGAGCTGGACGGCGGACGGACGGTCGCTGATCTTCACCTCGGACCGGGGTGGTCGGCCGCAGATCTACCGGGTGGAGATCGCCACCAATCTGGTCGAGCGGCTCACCTTCGAGGGTCCGTACAACGCCGCCGGCCGGCTGCTGCCCGACGGCGAGCATCTGGTGTTCGTGCACCGCCGGAACGGCGTCGACCACATCGCCTGGCAGGCCCTGGGCAGGGAAGATCTCAGGGTGCTCACCCAGACGTCGCTCGACGAATCACCGTCCGTGGCGCCGAACGGCACCATGCTGATCTATGCGACTCAGGTGGGGGGGCGCGGTATACTGGCCGTGGTTTCGATCGACGGCCGCGTGAAGTACCGGCTGCCGTCCTCCTCAGGCGACGTGCGTGAGCCGGCCTGGTCCCCGTTCATCGAAACTCTCTAGATTGTCTGAATTCTTGTCGAGACAGACTGGCTGCAGCGCAAAAACAGGAAACGATCGGCGGCAGTCCAGAAGAAAAATGCGCAACAAAGGCCGTATCGAGCGTAACAACTACAAGCTGTGCGGCCTTCGCCGCAGAGGAGAACCCCCAAAATGATCAACGTGCAACGCCTCTTCCTCTTCCTGCTGGCCATCGCGCTGGCGGGTTGCGCCAGCAAGGCGACGGAACGGCCGGTGGAGCCCGTCGAGGAGCCGAGCCCGGTGGTGGAGTCCCCCCCGGAACCGGTAGCGCCGCCCCGTGACTTCGAGTCCTTCGACGCGGATCTCAACCCCTACGTGCCGGGCACCAACCGGCTGCTGACCAGGGTGTTCTATTTCCCGTTCGACCAGGCCGTGATCGGGCCGGACGATCTGGCGGCGCTGGAAATGCATGCCACGGTGCTGCGCAACAACCGGGACCGCTCGGTGGTCATCGAAGGCCACTGCGACGAGCGGGGCACCCGGGAATACAACCTGGCGCTGGGTGAGCGGCGGGCAGACGCGATCCGCAGCTACCTGACGTCCGCCGGCGTGTCGCCACGGCAGATCGAGACGGTGAGCTACGGCGAGGAGCGGCCGGAAGATCCCGGTCACACGGATGCCGCGTGGGCGCGCAATCGCCGTGCGGTGATGATCTATCGATAGGTTCCTGAGGATGGTAGTTTCCAAGGCAGTGAAGGCAGGTGCGCTCCTGGCCACATTCACAATGACGCTGGCGGGTACCGGGTTCGCCCAGGAGACGGCGCCGGCCCAGACGGGCGACCGGCGCCTGTCCGAGCTCTTCTACCAGCTTCAGGTTCTGCAGCAGGAAGTGCAGGAGCTCCGGGGGCTGGTGGAGGAGCAGTCGCACCAGCTCAACCGTCTGGCGCGCGACCAGAAGGAGCAGTACATCGATCTGGACCGCCGGGTGGCGGAGCTCACCACCGGCGGTGCCGTGGCCGCCGCGCCCGCTGCGCGTCCGTCGACGGCTCAGCCGGCGCCCGGCGTTGGAACCACTACCGGCTTCGGCGCCCCCCCTTCGACGACTCCGGCGCCCACGGGTGCCGGCGCCGCGGTGGCGGGCACGTCCGCTGCCGTGTCGTCACTGCCCGCATCGGCCAATGAGCGGGAGGCCTACCAGACCGCTTTCGACCTGATGAAGGGGCGCCAGTTCGATCAGTCCATTGCCGCCTTCAACCGGCTGATCGTCGACTACCCCAACGGCCAGTACACGCCGAACGCGTTCTACTGGCTGGGGGAGCTGTATCTCGCCCAGCAGAACATGGAGCAGGCCCGGCAGTCGTTCATGCAGGTGATCAGCCTCTATCCGGATCATCCCAAGGTGCCGGATACGCTCTACAAACTGGGCGTGGCCTACCACCGGCTGGGCGACAACGCCAAGGCCACGGACTACTTCAACCAGGTGCGAACCCAGTATCCGCAGAGCTCGGCAGCGGGTCTCGCTGCCAGCTATCAGCAGGAACTCCGCTGAGTCCTAGCCATGGCCGCGCACGCTGATCAGGCCACCGTTTCGACGCGGGCCGACCAGGTCCGGTTGACGGAGATCTTCCTCTCCCTGCAGGGAGAGTCCACCCGGGTGGGCCTGCCCACGGTGTTCGTCCGCCTCACCGGCTGCCCGCTGCGCTGCGGTTACTGCGATACCGCGTATGCCTTCCATGGCGGCCGGCAGACCCGGCTGGATGAGGTGCTGACGCGGGTGGCGGAGTACCGGACCCGGCACGTCACCGTCACCGGCGGTGAGCCGCTCGCCCAGCCGGCCGTGCTGCCGCTCATGTCGCGGCTTTGCGACGCGGGTTACCACGTGTCGCTGGAGACCAGCGGCTCGCTGGATGTCTCCGCTGTTGATCCGCGGGTCAGTAAGGTGGTGGATATCAAGACGCCGGGCTCCGGTGAGGTGCAGAAGAATCTCTGGTCGAATCTCGCCCACTGCGGACCGGGCGACGAGCTCAAGTTCGTGCTCACCGGCCGGTCGGACTACGACTGGGCGAAGCTCAAGTGCGACGAGCTCGACCTCTACGGCAGGGCGTTCGAGATCCTGTTTTCCCCGGCCGCCGGCGAGCTGGCGCCGCGGGATCTGGCGGACTGGATCGTCGCCGACCGCCTCCCCGTGCGCTTGCAGATCCAGCTGCACAAGCTGCTCTGGAACGACGAGCCCGGGCGTTAGGTTCGCTGGTGAGCGGTCCGCGCGCCATCGTCCTGGTCTCCGGCGGGCTCGACTCGGCCACTACACTGGCAATTGCCCGCGATCGGGGCTTCACCTGCTACGCGCTGTCCTTCGACTACGGCCAGCGGCACCGCGTGGAACTGGATGCCGCAGACCGCGTCGCCCGCGCGCTGGGTGCGGTCGAGCACCGGACCTTCCCCATCGACCTCTCCGCCTTCGGCGGCTCGGCCCTCACCGACAGCGCCATTGCCGTGCCGGAGACGGGCGTGGACCCGACGACGATTCCCGTCACCTACGTGCCGGCGCGGAACACGGTGTTTCTCTCTCTGGCCCTGGCCTGGGCGGAGGTGCTGGGCGCTTCGGACCTCTTCATCGGCGTCAATGCCGTCGACTACTCCGGCTATCCGGACTGCCGGCCGGAGTTCATCGCCGCTTTCGAGCGGCTGGCCAACCTGGCGACCCGGGCGGGCGTGGAAGGTCACCGGTTCACGCTGCACACGCCGCTGATCTCGCTCAGCAAGGCGGACATCATCCGCAGAGGGCTCGCGCTCGGTGTGGACTACGGCATGACGGTGTCCTGCTATCAGCCGGACGACTCGGGCGCCGGTTGCGGCGTCTGCGACAGCTGCCGGCTGCGCCGTGAGGGCTTCGAGGCGGCCGGCGTGGCGGATCCCACCCGCTATCGTGGCCGCTGATCGTCCTTCTCAAATTCAGGTTCATATATAAAAACTATAGAAATAATAAAAACAATCGATTTCATATATTGATCTGTCCCCGTTAAGGTGGCGCCCGTGTCTGAGGAATCTCACGGAATCGAGGAGCCAACCATGAAGATCAACATCGGAATCGACGACGCCAACCGCGAAGCCATCGCCGACGGCCTGTCGCGGCTGCTGGCGGACAGCTACACGCTGTACCTGAAGACCCACAACTACCACTGGAACGTCACCGGGCCGCAGTTCACGACGCTGCACACCCTGTTCGAGACCCACTACACGGAGCTCGCCCTGGCGGTTGACGAGATCGCCGAGCGGATCCGCGCACTGGGACACCGCGCACCGGGATCCTACCGGGAGTTCGCCGAGCTGAGCGTGATACCGGAGGACGAGGACGAGCCGAGCGCTTCGAAGATGATCGAGCGCCTGGTGGAAGGTCAGGAAACGGTGGTCCGCACCGCCCGGCAGATCTTCCCGCTGGTGGAGGCGGCCTCGGACGAGCCCACGGCCGATCTGCTCACCCAGCGCATGCAGGTGCACGAGAAGAACGCCTGGATGCTGCGCAGCCTGCTCGAGGCCGCGTAACCGCGGTGCGGGCCGGGACAGCGATCGAACAATCAACCATCGAGGAGTAATCACATGTTGAACAACAGAGAAGGACAGCGCGTACCCGAGGTCACCTTCCGGGTGCGCCGGGGCGACGGCTGGCAGGACGTGACGACGCAGGACATCTTCGCGGGCAAGACCGTGGTGGTGTTCTCGCTGCCGGGGGCCTTCACCCCCACCTGCTCGTCCTCCCACGTGCCCCGCTACAACCAGCTCGCCGAAACCTTCCGGCGCCACGGTGTGGACGACATCGCCTGCGTTTCCGTCAACGACAGCTTCGTCATGAACGAGTGGCAGGAGGACCAGCAGGCCTGGAACCTCACCTTCCTGCCGGACGGCAACGGCGAGTTCACCGAAGGCATGGGCATGCTGGTGGAGAAGGCCGACCTGGGTTTCGGTCGCCGCTCCTGGCGCTACGCCATGCTGGTGCGTGACGGGGTCATCGAGAAGATGTTCATCGAGCCCGAGGTCGAGGGTGATCCCTTCGACGTCTCCGACGCGGACACCATGCTCGCCTATCTGGCGCCGGGCGCACCGAAGCCGGTGGACGCGGCGGTGTTCACCCGCAAGGGCTGCCCGCACTGCACGCGCGCCAAGCAGGCGCTGGCCAATGCCGGTATCGCCTACGAGGAGCTGGTGCTGAACCGGGACTACACGGACCGGACCCTGCGCGCCGTCGCGGACAGGACCACCTTCCCGCAGGTCTTCATCAACGGCGTGCACGTCGGCGGTGCGGACGACCTGGAGGAGTGGCTGAAGGCCCGCCAGGCGGCCTGAGCCTGCGCTCATCCGTTGCAGCCTCTGCTTACGGGCAGAGGCTGCTTTTTCATACAAGGCTAGCCGTTCCGATACAGGCCTCTATCCGTTCCGGTAGAGGCCGGGCGCTGAAGCGCCTATCCGTTTCGGTAGAGGTAGCTGTAGCCGTTGATGGCGGGCACGCCGCCGAGGTGCGCATAGAGGATGCGCGAACCGGCCGGGAAGTAGTCCTTCCCGACCAGGTCGATCAGCCCCTGCAGGCTCTTTCCCTCGTACACCGGGTCCGTGATCATGCCTTCGAGCCTCGCGCCCAGACGGATGGCGTCGTTGGTCTCCTCGGAAGGCACGCCGTAGGCCGGATAGGCGTAGTCGGTGAGCAGCACCAGGTCCTCATCCGTGATGGGTCGGCGCCAGCCGATCAGCTCCGCCGTGCTCCGGGCGATCCGCAGCACCTGATCACGGGTCTGCTCCGGCGTCCCGGAGGCGTCGATACCGATCACCCGTCGGCTGCGATCGTCTGCCGCAAAGCCCACCAGCATGCCGGCGTGGGTGGAGCCGGTGACCGTGCAGACGACCACGTAGTCGAAGCGGAAGCCGAGCGCCGCTTCCTGCGCCCGCACCTCCTCCGCGAAGCCCACGTAGCCGAGGCCGCCGAGCCGGTGCTCCGATGCGCCGGCGGGAATGGGGTAGGGTCGGCCGCCGCGCGCCCGCACGTCCTCGATGGCCGCCTCCCAGCTCTCGCGGATGCCGATGTCGAAGCCTTCGTCGACGAGCTGCACCTCGGCGCCCATGAGACGGGAGAGGAGGATGTTGCCCACCCGGTCGTACACCGCGTCCGGAAACGGCACCCAGGATTCCTGCACCAGCCGGCAGCCGAGCCCCAGCTTCGCCGCCACCGCGGCCACCATACGGGTGTGGTTCGACTGCACGCCGCCGATGGAAACCAGCGTGTCTGCGCCGGAAGCCAGGATGTCGGGGACGATGTACTCGAGCTTCCTGAGCTTGTTGCCACCGAAAGCGAGCCCCGAGTTGCAGTCCTCCCGCTTGGCGAAGATCTGCACCTTGCCGCCCAGGTGCTCGGAGAGGCGCGGCAGCGCCTCGATGGGCGAGGGGCCGAAGGTCAGCGGGTAGCGTTCGAAGTCCCCGAGCAAGGTGCTGTTCTCGAGTGGTGTTTCGGAGCAATCTACGTGGCAGCCCGGGCTCCGTCCAGGGTGGTGACCGTCCTGCAGGAAAGGCGACTATGGCAAGACAGACCACGCGCAATCTGCTCAAGCTGGTGCTCGGCAATGCCCTGGTGCTGCTGTGCCTCATCGTCATCCTGAATCTCGTCGCGGCAGCGCTGCGCGATGTGGAGTTCAGGCGGGACGTGTTCCGGGACGAGCGGGCGGACCTGCCGAGTTACGAGGATCACGACCGGGCGGCGCTGATCCTCGGCGAGTTCCACGCGCTCGAGACCCGCTACGTCCCCTTTCTGGTGTGGAGCCGGTGGCCGTTCACGGGGGAGACGACAACGGTGAACGAGGACGGGGACCGGGTGCACACGCGGGCGGCTGATCCCGTGGATGGCGTGGTGCGCTTCTTCGGCGGGTCGGCGATGTGGGGGAGCGGCGTGGACGACGACAGCACCATCCCGGCGCTGTTCAACCGCCGGTTTCCCCGGCTTGAAGTGCACAATCACGGTGAGACTGCCTACCACGGCCGTCACGAGGTGGCCCGTCTCGTCAACCTGATCAACCAGCGGGCGCCCATGGATCTCGTGGTCTTCTACGACGGCTACAACGACGTGGTCAATCTCTGCCGTCCGGGTGTGGCGATCAACGGCAGCCATCGGGCGGCTCAGATCGAGCGCCGTGTCAATCCGGACTCGTACTTCGTGCAGGCCCTCATCGGCTCGATCCAGGAAGTGCTCTACGGCCGCTTCTTCAGCCGCGTCGTTTTCCGGGGCCAGGACAGGCTGAACCGCTGTGTGGAGGACCCCACACATGCGCGTCTGGTGGCGGACACGCTCTTCGAGAACTGGCGGATCGCCCGCATGCTGGCTCGTCATGCGGGCGCGGAGTTTCTCGCCGTTCTGCAGCCGGTGGCCTTCGAAGGTGCCCCCCGGGTGGATCACCTGCAACTGCCCGATCAGGAGCGGCAGGCCATCGCGCTGGTCTACGCCCGGCTGCGGGAGCGTATGACCGCAGAAGGCTCAGGCTGGGCCCACGACTTCACGGATGTCTACGACGGCGACGAGTACGTCTTCATCGATGCCGTTCACACGAGCGAGCGTGGGCCCCGGCGGGTGGTGGATAGGCTGGCGCCGCTGGTGAACGCTCAGCAGTTCCACCTGCCGGATCAGTCGACAGGGACAGCTTCCCGCAGCCAGCCGATCGCACCATCAGCCTTGTCTTCGTCGAAGTAACGGACCTCCGCAGCGGTGAATGGCTTGAAGAGCTGGGTCAGCCACTCGGCGACGGTCGAGTGGCCGACCACGGCAATGCGCTCGAAGGTTTTGCGATGCTTGAGATCGAGCTCGATGTCCTTCCACAGCGCCTGGGGCTCCCAGCCCTGGAAGTCCTTCAGCCGGATCAGCAGCTGTCTCGGCGCTGCCGCCTCCATCACCTCGTCCAGCTCGTTGTCGAAGGTGGTGTAGTCGTCGCGTGTCAGCTTGCCGCCCGCGTCGACGACCACGATACCATCGGTCACCTGGGTTACTCTCAACATGAACGCACCTCAGCGGGATTGGGCGTGAGTGGAGATCCCCTTCAGCGCCTCACCCGTCGCGGTGGCGTCGCCATGCAGGGACAGATCACCCAGCGAGATCATCCCCACCAATTGCTTGTCCTTGTTGATCACGGGCAGGCGGCGGACTTTCTGCTCGCCCATGTTGGCCAGGACTTCATCGACACTCTGGTTGTCATAACACCAGAGGAGATTGTCGGTCATGACCTCCTTGGCGGTGAGACCGTCGAGGCTCGTGTTTGCGGCGACCCCGCGCACCACGATGTCCCGATCGGTGACCATGCCGATGAGGCGGTCGTTCTCGGCGATGGGAATCGCACCGACGTCCTGCTCGCGCATCCGGGTTGCCAGATCCAGCAGCGTCGCCTGCGGGCTCGCGTAGTCGACCTGCTTCGTCATGATTTCGTTGATCTGCATCGTTCCTCCTGCTGTGGCTTCTGCTGTACTGAGGAGGTTGCAACTGCCATGCCACGAGTGATGAAGTCCACGAGCTGCGAAGGAAGAGAGTGGTATGCGGCTTGCACCCTGTTGACTGCAGCGCTGCGTCGCAGCGTAGAGGAGGAATGCGCCCGCAGGATGAGAGGTCTTACAAGGCGCATTGTAATTTTTGCCACGATCAATCCGGGAATCTGCCCGGGATCTGCAGGGAGGAGTCATGAAGCAGCACCAGCGATCGACGTTCAACCAGACTGTCGAAATCCTCGAGCACAGCGTTGCCTACCTGAAGGATGTTCGCGACTTGCTGAGCGGCTTCCAGGTCGACGAGCACCCGGAACGGGTCGTCATGCTGCTCGAGAGCTTCGAGCTGGCGCACCGGAAGCTGCTTGGTGCCCTCGAGCGCTATCTGCAGGACGCCGACGGCCGGGTTCTGGAGACTTATGCACAGTACACGGTCCTGCTGCCCGTTGAGCTGGGCAAACCCCACACACCGCTGACCACGCTGTCGCTCATGCGCTGGCTGCAGGATCTCAACGAACCCCTGGAGTGCATGTTTCGCGAGCTGGCAGAAACCGCAAATTCACCCGGACTGCGCGAGGCATTCACAGCGCTCACCGGCCTTGTCGAGAGCCATGAGCGGATGCTGTCGCAGGAATATCAGCACCTCGAGGGTCTGTAGTGGCGGGCGAGACATGGGCCCGTCACCCGGCGGAGAGCCGCGGTCTCAGCCAGTTCACCAGCCCACCGGCGAGAAGAATATCCACCTGGCGTCTGGAGAGCTGGTGCTCCAGTTTCAACGGCACATCCAGAGCATCGCACCGGGCCTCAATTTCACGCTGATGACGCAGGGCGTGGTGAATCCCGGACAGCGCCAGGGTCGTGTCCACCTTCATGGCCTCGTAGTGCGCGGATTCCGTGAAGGTCAGCGGCAGCACACCGAAATTCACGAGGTTCTGCCAGTGGATGCGTGAGAAGCTCCGGGCGATCACGATCCGTAAACCGAGCGTGCGCGGCGCCAGCGCAGCATGCTCGCGGCTGGATCCCTGACCGTAGTTGTCTCCGGCGACGATGGCATGGCCGCAGGGCAGCAAGTCTTTCGCTGCTTCGACGTAACCTGGTGCGTAGTCGCAGAATGTGAACTCCGCGATCTTCGCGATGTTGCTGCGATATGGCAGTACCCGATTGCCGGCCGGAAGGATCTCGTCCGTGGAAAGATCGTCTCCCACGTTGAGCAGCACCGGCACGTCCAGTTCGTCGCTCAACGGGGTGATCTCGGGGAGCGGCTGGATGTTGGGACCGTGGACGAGCTCGGCGGGGGTGCCTGATGCCGGTGGCGCGACGAAGCCCGACCGCTCCAACAGTGGCTCGGGCGTCGGGATCAGGGAGTAGTCGATGCCCAGCGATCGCGGGTCGGTGATCCTGCCGGCCAGAGCGGAAGCGGCGGCCGTCTCGGGGCTGCACAGGTAAACCCGATCCTCCCGCGTCCCCGATCGACCGGGAAAGTTACGCGGCACGGTTCGAAGGCTGGCACGCCCGGTTGCCGGCGCCTGACCCATGCCGATACACCCGTTGCAGCCTGTCTGATGCAGTCGGGCGCCGGCGCTGAGCAGCTTGTCGAGGTATCCGTCACGCAGGAGCTGCCGCAATGTCTGACGCGAGGTGGGGTTCACGTCCAGCGAGACAGTCACGGCCGCCTGCTCGCTGCCGACGATTTCCGCGGCGATGGCCAGGTCTCGATAGCCGGGATTTGCCGACGAGCCGATGTAGGCCTGATGGATCTCCTCGCCGGCGACCTCGGCCACCGGCACCACGTTTCCGGGACTCGACGGCGTGGCGATCAGCGGCTCCAGGGTGTCCAGCGCGACGGTCTCGTCACGGTCGTAGAGCGCACCGTCGTCCGCCGCGAGCGGTCGCCAGTCCGCTTCACGTCCCTCAGACGCGAGATAGCGCCGGGTTTCTTGATCCGAGGGAAAAACGGATGTGGTGGCGCCGAGCTCCTGGCCCATGTTCGCGATGACGTGGCGGTCCATGCAGGACAGCGATCTGACGCCGCTGCCATAGTACTCGAGCACGCAGCCGCGGGCGCCGTCCACGTCATGACGCCGCAGCAGCTCGAGTATCACGTCCTTGGCGCTGACCCATTCCGGTAATCGCCCGGTCAGCTGGATACCCCAGACTTGCGGCATGCGCAGTGGCACCGGTTCACCCGCCAGCGCCAGAACCACGTCGCTGCCGCCGGCGCCGACAGCGAGCATGCCCAGGCTGCCCGCGGCGCAGGTGTGGCTGTCGGAACCGATCAGCGAGCTGCCGGGCACCCCGAAACGCTGCATGTGCAGCGGGTGGCTGACGCCGTTGCCAGGCAGGCTCAGCCAGAAGCCGAATCGCGGACAGGCACTCGCCAGAAACGCATGATCGTCCGGATTCCTGTTGTCCGACTGGATCAGATTGTGATCGATATACTGCGCCGCGACTTCGGGTCGCACGCGGTCGATGTCGAGCGCTTCGAGCGTCAGCATGACGAGCGTACCGGTCGCGTCCTGCGTCAGGGTCTGGTTGAATCGGATCAGCAGATCGTCGCCGGGATTTAGCTCGCCTTCGACGACGTGCTGGTCGAGCAGCTTCCGTGCCAGGGTGCGTGATTCGGTCACGACGCGCTCATCCGGACTGCGGATTCTGCGCGACCCATCCCGCGCACCACCCTGTGGCAACGACGCTGAAGCCTGGAAAGAGCGCACACCCGCCGATGTCTGACGCACCCTGCTGAGGCTGATAGTGCGTGCAGTTGTCGCAGCGGGAGCCCTGTAGGTACCGGCTCGGATCGGCATCTGCGGCGTTCTCGACGTAGGCCAGGGCCTTGGCGGCGGGATGCGAGGCGTCGAGCGGTTTCAGCGCCGTACTGGCGATCAGCCGGTTGTGAGCGAAGGCGCTCAGCGCCGCTGCGCCGGAGAGTTTGAGGATCGTTCTGCGTTGCATGTGACCGACCTATCGTCCGTTGCGTTTCCCTGCCAAGAAAAAGCAATCTCCGTACCAGTCCTTCGCTGCTCCCCTCAACGTTGAGCGAGACGGGCGACTGCCCGTTCGAGATCGCAATGCCTGCGTGTCAGCGAACGCCACGGACAGGCCTTCTGGCCGAGGCGACGGAAGACGTTGCGAATCGAGTAGGACTGCGGACCGAGCGCAGGACGTTTCAGCTCACTCCACTCGAGTGGAGTTGCGACCGGGGCGCCGGGAAGCGCCCTCACCCCGTAGGGCACCACGGCGGTCTGCCCGTAGGCATTTCGCAGAAAATCGAGGAAGACCCGGTGGCGCCGTTTCGACCGTCGATGCTCGATGGTGAGCCGGTCGGGATAACGGCTGCTGAGACGGGCCGCGAGTGTTTGCGCAAAGTCCCGGACGTCGTCGAACGGCATCGATCTGCGGATGGGTGCCACCACGTGCAGACCACGGGAGCCGGTTGTCTGCACGAAGCTGGTGATCCCCAGCCGGTCCAGGGCCTCCCCGATCCGGAATGCGGCGAAACGCACGTCCTCGAAGGCACCCGCGTCCGTGCGGCTCGGGTCCAGATCGAAGATGAGCCGGTCGGGATGCTGGATGTCATCCAGCCGGGACAGGCCGACGTGGGGGGTGATCATGCTCAGGTTGGCCAGGTGCACCAGCGTGGCAGCGTCTTCCGCCACCACGTGATCGACCTGCCCGTCGCGCTTTGCAAGACGCGCGGTTCTGATCCAGCTCGGTGTCGACTGGGGAGCATGCTTCTGGAAAAAACCTTTCCGGTCGATGCCATCCGGGAAGCGCTGTACGGTGAGTGGTCGGTCGCGGGTGTGAGGAATCATGAGTGGTGCGATCCTGGCGTAGTACCTCGCCAGGTCCACCTTGCGCACCGTGGGGTTTCGAAACAGCCGCTTGTCGGGATGGGAAATCCCGACGGTTCTGTGCCCCACCTGGAGCTCCAGGGTGTCACTCATCACGGAGGGCTGCGTCGAATCGGCGGCTTGCGGGCCTGCCACGCAGCAAGTGCCACCGCGGGCAGAAAGATGAATGCCAGATACAGCAGCGCGACCCCCGGGTGCTGGAGCAGGCCTGCCAGGTCCAGAACGCTCAGCAGCCACGAGAGCAGTGCATAGAGCACGATGGCCACCGTCAGGAACACCGACACGAAGAGCAGGTAGGCAGCGAACACCCGCTGCTCCGGGTGGCGGTACCGGGTGACGTACGGAAACGCGGCGGCGAGCAGACCGAGGCCGATCAGCCCGATGATCCAGCTGGTCGAGGGATCTGTCATGACTGCAATCCTCCAGTCTGGCCGCGCAGAGTGTGTGCCCTCACGAGAACGCTCACCGCGATGTCGTAGGCCGCCTGACGATAGCTCAGTCGCCGTTCGGCGCTGAGGTTGGCGACGGTTTCCCAGGCGCGGGACAGTCGCTGCTCCGCCTCCCGCTCGACTTTTTCCCGCTTCCACTTCCACCCCTGCCGGTTCTGCACCCACTCGAAGTAGGAGACGATCACGCCTCCGGCGTTGGCCAGAACGTCGGGAATCACAGGTATGCCGCGATCTGCGAGGATCTGGTCTGCTTCCGGCGTGGTCGGTCTGTTGGCTGCCTCGACCACCAGGCGACAGGGCAGCTCTCTGGCGATGCGTTCGCTGATCGCATCCTCCAGAGCGGCGGGTACGAAGACGTCCGACTCGATGGCGAAGGCTGCGTCGCGCTCGAGGTGCTCCCCGAAGCCGCCTATCGCCTCGAGCGGGCATCGACTTCCGTCGTGATGTTTCTTGGCGAGCAGGGCCTCGAGGTCGAGACCATTCCCGTTGTGCAGGGTGGCCGTGTGATCCGAAACCGCGACGATCCGTGCGCCCAGCTGCTGCAGACAACGGGCTGCGTGGGCACCCACCTTGCCGACACCCTGAACCGTCACGCTGGCGCCGTCCAGATCGATTCCTTCCGCGCGTGTCGCCCATGATGCGACCCGTGCCACGCCGTGACCGGTCGCTTGACGTCGACCTTCGATGCCGAACAGCTCCAGCGGTTTGCCGGTAACCACGCCGGGAGCGTCGCCGTGGCGAGTACTGTAGGCATCGTAAATCAGGGCCATGAGCCGGTCGTCGCTGCCGACATCCGGCGCCATGATGTCGAGCTGCGGCGAGATGAGCCCGCCAAGCCGGTCGACGAACAGGCGCAGCAGCTCGCGCAGCTCCTCGTCGTTGAGGCTGGCGGGGTCGCAGTCGATGCCACCCTTTGCACCACCGAACGGCAGGCCGGTGAGCGCTGTCTTGCACGTCATCAGCACGGCGAGGCTCTGGAGCTCGCCGAGCGTCACCTGGGGATGCAGCCGCAGGCCACCTTTGAACGGACCCCGGCTGCGATCGTGCTGCACCCGATAGCCGCGGAACAGCGCAAGCTCCCCGTCCGCCCTGATCAGGGGCAGCTCCACCGATATCTCCCGATACGATGCAGCGATCAGAGAACGCAGGTCTGCGGAGAGTCCCCGCCGCTCGAAAGCGTCGTGCAGCGGCTGACAGTGCCGCTCGTTGCTGCTGGTAGTAGCGTCCCTCCGCATCGATGATTCCTGATCAGCCGCTACAGAGCAGCCAGAAGGTCCTCGGGGCCAGACAGTGCCCTGGTCAGCGAGGCCATGAAACGGGCAGCGTCCATCCCGTCGTTGAGGCGATGGTCGAACGCGAGTATGAGAGGCAGCAGCCGACGCGCCTGCCAGGACGGGTCGGCGTCGTTACCGTCGTCCAGCGCCACCTGCTCCAGCCGGGCCTGAGCGACACCGAGTATGGCCGCTTGCGGTGGATTGATGATGGGGGTGAAGTGCCGAGCCCCGGAGTCTCCCACGTTGGTCACGGTGAAGGTGCCACCGCGCATCTCCTCGACCTGCAGGGTCCCGCCGCGGGCGCGGTCGACCACGCGCTCCAGTGCCGAGGCGAGAGAACGCATGCTGAGTCGGTCCACGTCTCTGATTACCGGTACGAGCAGACCGCGATCGGTGTCCACGGCGACCCCGAAGTGATGCCGGCGACGGATGACGATTTCCTCGTCATCCAGGCGGGCGTTGAATCGCGGATGGTCCCGCAGCGCCGCGCTCAGCGCCTTGAGCACCAGCACCGTGAGGCCGAGATGCGGGAAGTCCCCCTTGCGGCTCTCCCTGAAAGCGCTCAGCGCCGTGATATCCGCGTGCACGGTGTGGGTGACGTGGGGAATCTCCCGCCAGGCCTGCTCCATCCGACGCGCCACGGTTCGCCGCACGCTGCGCAGCGGCACGTGCTCGTCGTCTTCTGCGCTGTCCGCCTCTTCCGCAGGAGCTTCGCTCACCGGAGCGACCTCCCGGTCTTCCTCGCCCGCGCTGCGAATGTCCTCCACCAGCACGCGTCCGTCGGGGCCGGAGCCGTCGATCGCCGAGAGCTCTACGCCAGCCTCCCGTGCCAGTCGGCGGGCTGCGGGTGAGGCCAGTTCGGTATGAGATGCCTCGTCGTCGCCGGAGTGGGTGTTGCCGGTGGCTTTCTTCTGGCGGCGCTGTTCAGTGGCCGGTTGAGGTTCTTCCTCCCCTTGCCCGTCGTCGCGCGCGCCGTCATTCCCGCGATCAGCAGAGGATTTCCCGGACGGCGCATCGTCGTCGGCGTCCATCGATCTGGACGAAGGTTCACCGTCATCATCGAAGCGCATGAGCTCCTTACCGACCTCCACGACGTCGCCTTCGGCCACCGCGATCTTTGCGATGCTGCCGTTGCATGGAGCGGGCACCTCGACCACGGCCTTGTCGGTTTCGATCACGAGCACGATGTCGCCCTCGCTGACCTCGTCCCCAGTTTCCACCCGCACCTCGAGAATCTCTGCCTCGTGGATGCCTTCACCCGGGTCCTGAAGCTTGAAGGATCTCATGCGGATGTCTCCTCAGGCTTGCGCATCGAGCACCTCCCGTGCGGATGCGAGGATGCGTGCCTCGTCTGGAACCTGGTACGACTCGCGGGCGAAGTAAGGGGTCATGATGTCGTAGCCTGTCACCCGACCGACGGGGGCCTGGAGGTGGTAGAAGCACCGTTCCACCAGTCGGGTGGTGATCTCGCCGGCTGGTCCGTAGCTGCCTGGGGCCTCGTGGACGATCAACGCCCGTCCGGTCTTCTTCACCGAGGTGACCAGAGTTTCCTCGTCCAGAGGCGACAGGCTGAGCAGGTCGATCAGCTCCACTTCCACCCCGTCATCCTCGGCCAGGGTGGAGGCGCAGGCTTCCAGGCGGGACACCATCGCGCCGTAGCCGATCACGGTGAGATCGGAGCCCGGTCTCACAACCCGCGCCTGACCGATGCGGTGGACGTCGTCCTCGTCCGGCACATCCTGGCGCAGCGACCGGTAGATCTGTTTTGGCTCCATGAAGATCACCGGATCCGGATCCCGAATGGCCGCGCTCAGCAGACTTTTCGCCGTGCGCGGAGAGGAGGGGATGACGGTCTTCAGGCCGGGTGTATGCGCGAAATAGACCTCCCGACTTTCGGAGTGATGTTCCAGTGCACGCACCCCTGCACCGTAGGGCATTCGCACCACCATCGGTACGGTGAGCCCACCACCACTGCGCCACCGCATGCGGGCAGCGTGAGATTCGATCTGATGAAAGGCGAAGTAACTGAATCCGGAGAACTGCAGCTCGCACACCGGCCGGAGACCGGCAAGAGCCATACCTACCGACGCGCCGACGATACCTGCCTCCGCCAGCGGCGTGTCCAGGACGCGACCGGCACCGAACTCCTCCCTGAGACCATCGGTGACGCGGAATACCCCGCCGTCGATGCCGACGTCCTCGCCCAGCAGGAGAACGTCATCGTCCCGGGCCATTTCCCTTTCGAGGGTGTGATTCAGGGCCTCAACCATCGTCATTTCGGCCATCCCCGTTCTCCTTCTCGTCGTCCTTGTCTTTGCCGAATGGCTCCCCGGTCAGGGCATTGCGCTGCTGTTGAAGCCGCGGCGGCATGTCCTCGAAGTGATGCTCGAAGATCACCCCGGGGTCGGTGAGGGAACTCATGCGTGTCTTGGTGCGCGCCCATGCGTCATCGATTTCGGTTTCGATGTCCTCCTCGATCTCGGTGATGCCGTCTTCGGACAGCAATTCGCGACGGAGGAGAAACTGCCGCAGGCGATCCAGCGGATCGCGCTGGGCCCAGCGCTGTTCCTCCGTCTCACTGCGGTACTTGGACGGATCGTCGGCGGTCGTGTGAACCTCCATCCGGTAGGTCACAGCCTCGATGAGCGTTGGCCCGTCGCCGTTCCTGGCACGGTCGACTGCCTCGCGGCTCGCGGCGTGAACGGCGAAGACGTCGTTGCCGTCCACCTGAATGCCCGGAAATCCGTAAGCGACTGATTTCTGTGCCAGGGTGGATGAGCGGGTCTGCTTGTCTCGTGGCGTCGAGATGGCCCATTGGTTGTTCTGGCAGAGAAAGACGATCGGCAGCTCGTAGACGCCGGCGAAATTCATCGCCTCGTGAAAATCGCCCTCCGAGGTCGCCCCGTCGCCGAAGAAGGTCATCACCACACGATCCGATCCACGCCGCTGCATGGCGTAAGCAATCCCCACGGCGTGCGGAAGCTGTGAGGCAACGGGAATCGCGATCGGCAGGTTGCGACTGCCCTGGTCGAGCCAGGCTCCTTCGTTGTAGCCGGCGCTGAACAGGAGCAGGTTCTCCATGGGGACGCCGCGCCAGAGGGCTGCGGCCGATTCGCGGAACGACGGCACGAACCAGTCGTCCGCATCGATGCAGGCGATCGCGCCGACCTGAGCAGCTTCCTGGCCGTGCACAGGTGCGAAGGTGCCGATGTCACCCTGTCGCTGCAGCCTCAGCTGGCGCTCGTCGAATCGCCGCGCTCGCAGCATTGCCTCGAACATCGCGGCCAGACGATCGCCGTCGATCTCGGGGGCGATCGATTCGTCGAATTCTCCGTCCTCATCGAGAATGGACAGCCGTTCACCTGGCTTGAGCGCACTGATCGTGTTCATTGTCTGGGGCGCAGGTCGTCGAACTCGATTCGGATGTCTGCGTCATCGTCTCCGGTTTCTACGAGGACGTTGAAACGCAGAGGGCCGCTGGCTGGCAGCGGGTAGGTCGCGATGTAGCCGATTGTGGATTCATCGAGGATCTCCCTGATCCGCAGCTCCTCTGCAATACCGGTCAGCGTGCTGGCCGTGGCGGCGATCTCACCTCGCCGGTTGCGCCAGCTACCGCCGGTTTCCTGCTGCTGTACGACACAGGACAGCAGACCGGAGTCCCGATCCGGCGTAACGTCGTATCGGTCCAGAACCTCGTCCGGTATCGACACCGTAGGCGCCGTGCTGCACCGCAAGGTGGTTTCACCGGTGGCTTCCGTTGTGAACGCTCTAGCGTGAGCAGATTCCGTCAGTAGCGGTTGCAGACCGAGCGTGACGGCCAGCAGCGTGCAGGCGAGCAACCAGTTCTGCGCGCCGTATGCTCGCTTTCCACCTGTATGGGATCCGCCTGAATGCAGTGTTCTGTCCATAGCTTCGGTTTTCCTCCACCGTGCGCCATCGGATGAGGTACATGCAATTTGCGTGCTAACCGGTTTGATTAGGATCGGACCGGCGATCCGAGAACGCTGCGATCCATCCTGTAACGGCTGCAGAGGCGCTTGTAAGTTTTACAACCTGGTTTTCGTTTTCAGATCAGGAAGCGGTCCAGGTCGCCGTAACGGTTGCCTATGGCGCCGCGTGGAACGGCAAGCCCGATCAGTGCGCTACCGGCAACCACGTCCAGCATGACGCTCCACAGGTTGCCCCCCTCGAGGATGAATGGCGCACCGATGAGGGCCACGCCAAGGAGCATGTTGATGAGGCGCAGTGGTCGAGCCACTTCGGCGAGCGCGGAGATCGAAACCACGATCACCAGCGAGCCGATCAGGTGATCGCTGTCCGCCAGAGCACCATCGGTGCCGGCGATCAGACGACTGAACATCAGCGCCACGCCGAGTACCGCGCTGAGCAGGAGTGTCCAGGGCGCGGAGAGCCCCGAGGTCAGCATTTCCCGCAGCCAGGAGGACGATGCCGTCTCCAGCATCGCTGGCCGTGGGACCTCTCCGGCAGGCGATCCGTCACCGGTTTTGGACGCAGGATTCGGCTCTGCCAGCGCGTCGCCCAGAAGCAGCACCCGCAGCCAGGATTCACCCTGACGGACGCGCTGCCGGATGAACTGTAGCGAGGCGAGAATCTCGTCGAACGAGTAGGGAATCTGCAGCACCATGGCGGCGGCTGCGATCAGGCAGAGCGTGCACCAGGTTCCGATGACGATGGGCTGGATGATGATGAAATAGATGCTGACCGCGCCCAGCGGGACGATCAGAAAACCGAAGAAGAGCACCAGCCAGGGCATGGTTCTCCAGCGTCGCTGGCTGCCGACGACACCAGACAGAATCTCCAGCAGGTAGACGTAGGCACCCAGACCCGCGTCCGCCACCGGCCAGGCCTTTGAAACGTCGGAGGTGATGATGCGTTCGGTACCGGTGCCGAAGAACGGATCCCAGGCGGCTTCCGTCTGGCCGAGCTGAAATGCCGCCAGGTAGCGGGATATGCACAGGCCAACGAAGGCCAGAGCGACGATGGGAAGGCGCTGCAACCAGGTGGAGGGCGAGAAGTCCCAGTTTTCCGGGATCGCGCTCGGATCGGCGCGGGCGGCGATGCCGACTCCGAGTACCGGCCGGGCCCCGAGCGCAAGGCAGGCGACCAGGAGTCCGACCAGCGTGTCGTTGAGGTAGGCGGCCGCGCTGGGTGTCCAGAAAACCAGGGGTGCTCCGGCCACGACCAGCGCGGCGAAGACGGAGAGCCACCGGGCCCACGCGAGCTCTCGCGACAGGGCGAGCAGCGAGGCGACCATGATGACCGCGCCGGCGAGCATCTCGGTGCCGGCCAGGCGAGGATCGGTGACAGCGACGGTGACCGGTGTGGCGATCAGCCAGGCCCCGAGACCCAGGGTGGTCAGGTGCGCCCAGAGAAACTGCCGGTGCTCTTCCGCTTCGACGGCACCGAGCTTTTCCCGCCAGCGGTTCGGGTTGTCATCGTTGCCGAAGCGGGTCATCCAGTGTGGCGGCTGCAGCGAATTCCGCTCGTAGAATTTCAGCGGGTCGCGCCGCAGGCGCTCGAGTATCTTCGGCAGCTCGTCGGCGAGGCGATGTCGCGTCCGGAAGCCGAGCGTCTCGCGTGCCCGGGTTGCATCGATCTCGTAGTGGTCGCTCGCCAGGTCGATCATGTAGCGACGAATGAACGGCTCGTCGCCCTGATCGATGCTGTCGGGAATGACCTTTTCCGCGATCCGCTGCAGCTCAGCGCCGAGTTTTGCCGGTGATCCGGGCACCTCGGCCACGGCAAGCGGCTCGCCGTGCAGTGCCATGCTGATCGCGTTGTTGAGCGCCTGGTAGCTCATCACCGTCTCCTCTCCGATGAGCACCACGTGATCGGCTGGAAGATCCCGGGCCTTCTCCACCGTACGAACCAGCGCATCGACCGCATCGTCCAGGTGTATGAACGACTGACCGGTAGCGGGATCTCCCGCATAGAGACGGCTGGTCAGCTCCTTCTCGTAGACTCGCTTGATCTGATTGCCGAGCGTGGGGGAGCCGCAGTCGTCGTGATAGAGACCCGCGAGTCTCAGGATCGAGTAGGGCATCGGTGCCGGCGTTTCCCCGGAATCGGACATCGCCTCGATCGTCTGGGTGAGCGCTGTTTCCGCATCCAGCTTCGAGGCCGGGTAGGACCACCGCGCCTCCAGCGGCGAACACTCGCTGATGGGAACGCCAGGCTCCGTCGGTGCGTGCACGAGCATCGTGCTTGCGTAAACGAAGCGGTCCACGTGATGATCTGCCAGGGCTCGCAGGAGGTGGCGCGTGCCGTCGACATTCAGCTTCCTGTAGAGCGGGTGGGGCTCACCGGTGAAGTCGAAGTACGCCGCTAGATGCACCACCGCGTGGAACTTACCGCCATGCTCGTCGGTGATGTCCTTCAGGGTCCGGGCGATATTGTCGGGATCCGTCAGGTCGCAGACATAGTCAATGTCGGGGTCCAGATCCAGGCCGAGCACGACGTACCCGAGCTCCTCCAGTCGAGCGCAAAGCGCCTTGCCGATGAGACCGCTGGCGCCCGTCACCAGCACCGGTGCGGTTTCGTTCCTGGATTTCTCGGGCATATCGACCCCATCACAAACTCAGGCGTGTATGCTGAGAAAGCAAGAAGCATTCCAGAGGTGGTCATCGATCTGTCGAGCCAACCCGTTCTGCTGAACGTTGGGGTCTTTGTGGTGGCGGCTGTGACGGTCTGGCGCTCGGGTGTGGGTCTGGCGTCCTACAGTGACCTCATCGCCACCCGAACGGGAATCGGTCGTGTGTTTGCAGGGGTCGTGCTGCTCGGTGTTGCAACGTCGCTGCCCGAGCTCGCCACGACGGTCTCCGCCGCGTCGGCAGGTGCTGCACGGCTGGCGGGGAGCAACCTCCTGGGTGGTGTGGCGATGCAGGTCGCGCTGCTCTCAGTTGTCGACGTTTTCGCCGATCGAAACAGACCTCTGACCGTATTCACTCCGAACTCTGCACTCCTGCTCTCGGGTGTTTTCCTGATGATGGCCGTCGCGATGACGAGCGTTGCGATCATTGTGCCGGCGGTCGTGGTCGGTGGTGCCAGCCTGTGGTCCTGGGGGCTCGCAGCGCTCTATGTGCTCTCGCTGGTCAGCGTTCGGCGTTGCGAGCGATCTCCGGGTTGGGAGCCGGTCGGGGAGGTGGCCGCGCCGCCGAAAGAGTCTGAGGAACATCGACAGCAGCTCGAACGCCGCAATGCCGGAATGGGTGCCTGGGCGCTCGGCGCGCGGTTTGCTGCCGGTGCCATGGGCGTGATTGTGGGCGGTTACTTCGTCGCCACGAGTGGAGACGCGCTGGCCGATCAGACTGGCGTCGGCGAAAGCGTGGTCGGCGCGGTGCTGGTGGCTATCACCACCTCGCTGCCGGAGCTCAGCACCACGATCAGCGCTGCGCGGATGGGCGCGTACGCGCTGGCAGTGGGGAACATTCTCGGCACAAACACCCTCGAGCTGGCGCTGTTCCTGCCCGCGGACCTGGCATACCGGGGCAATGTCTTTTTACCGCTGGCAGAGAAGGAGCTGTTTCTGGCACAGCTCGGCATCGTTGTCACGGCTGTCTATCTCTGGGGCGTGATCGAGCGACGCAATCGCACCATCGGCCCAATGGGTACCGATTCCGTGATCGTGCTCGTCGTTTACCTTACGGGCATGGTGGCGTTCGTCGGATTTCCGGAGTAACGCGCTCGCGCAGCTTTCAGGAGTCGAACGTCACCACGGTTTTGACGTTGACGAATTCGAGAATGCCGAACCGGGACAGCTCCCGACCGAAACCCGAGTTCTTGATCCCGCCGAACGGCAGCCGCGGATCGGAGACGACCCTGCCGTTCACCGCCGCGGATCCCACCTCCAGCGCGTCGGCGGCGATGCGCCTGCCTTTTGACTCGTCGGAGGTGAAGACCGCTCCACCCAGACCGAACGGGCTGTGGTTGGCGAGCTCGATCATCTCCGTCTCGTTCCAGGCTTTCAGCACCGCCGCGACCGGGCCGAAAAGCTCCTCGTCCGCTGCCGGCATGCCGGGGCGCACCTCGCCCAGGACCGTCGCCGGAAAGTAGGCACCGTCCGGACCTGCCGTAGCCCCTGACGTCAGTCTGGCTCCCTCCGTGACGCTCTTCGCGACCTGGCGGGCGAGTCGCTGTGCCAGATCGGCTCGCGCCAGAGGACCGATCCGGTTGCCGCGATTGCGCGGATTTCCCATGCTCACGTCGAGCATGAGGTCGCACAGCGCGGTATGAAACTGATCATATACGCGGTGCGCGACGATGAAGCGCTTGGCTGCGATGCAGCTCTGACCGGAGTTCACCAGCCGCGCGGCGGCACACACTTCCGCCGCGGTTTCGATGTCTGCATCCTCGAGGATGAGATACGGATCGCTGCCGCCCAGCTCCAGCACCGTCTTCTTGAGCCCACTACCGGCAGCCTCGCCAACCCGCTTTCCGGCGCCGGTGCTGCCTGTGAACGTCACCGCGCTGATGCGTTCGTCGGTGATCAGCCGACGCATGCGATCGGACGAGCAGAGGACGGTGCGCAGCAACCCGGCAGGCAGACAGTCGGCGAACAGTCGCTCGAGCGCGAGGGCGCACCCGCTGACATTGGAAGCGTGCTTCAGCACGACGCCGTTGCCCGCTGCGATGGCCGGGGCGGCGAACCTGAGCGTCTGCCAGAAGGGGAAGTTCCAGGGCATGATCGCGAGCACCACGCCGAGTGGTCGGAAGTGCACCTGAGCGAGCTTCGCATCCGTGGCTTCCTCGGCCGTGGCCAGAAAAGTAGGAGCGTGATCGGCGTAGTAGTCGCAGAGCCAGGCGCACTTCAGGATCTCTGCCTCCGACTCCGCAATGGGCTTACCCATCTCTGCGGTCATCAGCATGGCCCACGCATCCTGGTTCTCGCGTAGCCGATCGGCAAGCCTTGCGAGGGGCCGGGCACGCTCGTACGCGTCACGATGACTCCAGCGCTGCTGTGCGTGCAGGACCTCGTCGACGATGCTGGAGATCTGCGGGTCGGTGTGCTGGGCATAGGTGTCCAGAACCTGACCATCATGAGGGTCGACACTTTTCAGTGGCTCGGCAGCGTTCTTGCGGTTCATCGTCTCCCTGGTTCCTCTGACGATTTTATACGGTGGCGCTGCAAGCGATGTGCCAGGGTGTCCGGCACGGTGATTGCTTTGCAGACGGTGAACGGTTCGAGTCAGGTGTCCGGTTCAAGACGGTGGTGGATCTACAGAGAAGAATCTGCAGAGCAGTGAAAAATCTGCAAAAAACCAGAGGAAAGCCGTGATGGTCGGTACTGCGCTGGCCTGGGGCGCCATCAGCGCGATTTCACTGCCTCTGGGCGCAGTGCTGGGGCTGGTTTTCCGCCCGGGCTCCCGCTGGACCTCGAGCCTCATGGCGTTCGGTGCAGGGGCGCTACTGTTCGCCGTGAGTGTCGAGCTGCTGGGCCCGGTGCCGGCCCTGGTGGTCTCCGATGGGCTCGGAGCGCTCGGTGTGGCGGTGGCCGGCACCCTGCTCGGCGTGGCGGCCTTCGACCTGTGGTGCTGGGTGTTCAGGCTATGGCTGCCGGCGCCATGCTCACGGCCATCTCGGAAACAATGCTGCCCGAAGCCTACGATCAGGGCGACGCCGTCGTCGGCGTCGCGACATCTCTGGGTTTTCTCAGCGCGCTCAGCATCGGCTCGCTGCATCCCTGATGTGGCCAGGCGGCATTGCGCTTGCATGGCTACAAGGGCACACACCAGCAGGAGAACATGGATGCGTACGATTACCAGACAGGAAACGGAGCAGAAGCTTGAAAGCGACGAGCAGGTGGTGCTGATCGAAGCCCTGCCGGAGGAGAACTTCCGGAAGTTCCATCTGCCCGGCGCGGTCAACCTGCCGACCGATGACCCCGAGTTCGAGCAGAAAGCGGCCAAGCTGATCCCCGAGAAATCGACACCGGTGATCCTCTACTGTCAGAACACCGAGTGCGACGCCTCGCCCCGGGCAGCGAAACGGCTGGAAACGCTGGGATATCAGAGCGTGTTCGACTACGAGGCCGGCAAGGAGGACTGGCGGGAAGCCGGTAACCGGCTGGAAACCTATTGAGCCGGTAGCATTCTGCTTACCTCGTTCTGCTTACCTCGTCAGCCCGGGACGGGCTGACGCGGCCAAGAGGATGGTGGGTCGTCTGGGGCTCGAACCCAGGACCAACGGGTTAAAAGCCCGGTGCTCTACCAGCTGAGCTAACGACCCTGCTTCACTCCGGAGCGCCGTGGGGCTGGCCCGGAAAAAAGAGCGCGAATTGTAGTCACCGGGCTGGGTCTAAACAAGCCTTGGGCTCGCCGGGGTGCCGCTCACCTGGCCGGGGCGCTGCGCGCCAGCGCTTCCAGGTGCGAGCGGGTCGCCTCGTCCGCCGGAAAGAAGGTCTCCACCGAGAGCTCCTCCAGGGTCACGCTCTGAGCGGCCCCGAAATGGGCCAGCATGGTGAACAGCCGGTAGCGGACGCCGTCCTTTTCCATCTCCATGGCGAGCGCCGGGTCCGGCATCGCCATCCAGTCGGGCTGTCGCCAGGAGGCCGGCGCGTCCGGGTGCTCGCTGATCTCGCGGATCAGCTCCGGCAGGTGGGCGTCCCGCGGATTCACGAGCAGGGCGCGTCTGGCGCGGGCCAGGAAGCTGAAGGCGAGCTCCTGCCAGTTGACGATGTAGGGCTTCAGGCCCTGCTCCGCGAGGCACAGGCGCGCCACCTGAAACTCGGTGGGCGAGCCGATGGCGGCCAGCGCCTCGAATATGTCCACGAACTGGCCGAAGAACCGCAACGCTCCCTCGTTCGCCATCACCAGGTTCCAGCGGCCGTCCAGCACCAGCGCGGGATACGGCTCATGGTGTTCCAGCGTCGCCTGGAGCGCCGCCTGAAACCGCGCCGTGCGCTGACCGTCCAGCGGTGCTTCGGGGTAAACGGCGGCGAATCCGGCACTCTGCAGCAGGGCATTGCGCTCCCGGAGCGGGATGTCCAGGGAGTCCGAAAGCGCCAGCACCATGGCGCGGCTGGGCCGCGAGCGTCCGGTCTCCAGAAAGCTGATGTGACGCTGGGAGATGCCGGACAGGCTGGAGAGGTCCAGCTGGCTGACACGCCGGTGCGCCCGCCAGTCCTTCAGGAGCGCGCCGAAATCCAGCGCTTCCTGCAGCACGGCTTCACTCATGGGTGATCTCCTGAATGCTGAAGGCGCCAGTCTACCGTCCGGGACGTGATGAACCATTACCCGTGGCGTAATTGCGGAGATTACCCGCTGAGCTACTCTCGACAGCGACCTGATCGACGGACGCAGCCGCGTCCTCAAGGAGGATTCGTGAAGAACGTCTATCTGCTGCTGGCCATCGTCGGGGCGGTGGTGCCTTATCTCTTTTTCACCGGCTTTTTCGCCGCCAACGGTCTGGACCTGGGCAGCTTCGTAGGAGCCCTGTTTGCCAACGGTGCCGCCGGTGGCTTCACCGCCGACCTGCTCATCTCCTCCGCAGCCTTCTGGGTGTATCTCTTCAGCCGGCGGGAGGGCCCGTCTCCCTGGCTCTTCGTGGTGCTGAACGTGACCATCGGGCTGTCGTGCGCGCTGCCGGCCTACCTGTATGCGCTGAGCCGGAGCCAGGCGGCAGCGCCGGCGGCTGCCTGAGCCGACCGCTCGACGCGGTGGCGCTGCGGTCGAAGCGGGCGCTGCGGTCGAAGCGGGCGCTTCAGTCGAAGCGGTGGCGCTCGGTGTGCCGGGCGAGCCACGCCCAGATGGCATCGAGCAGGGTGGGATCTTCCCGTTCGGCCCACGCCTGCAGCTCGATGACGAGCTCGAGGCCGCTGTCGAGCCAGGCGTTGACGTCGGTGAGCGTCAGGCTTGCCGGCCGGCTCGCCGCGAAGGCGGCACGGGCTTCGGCGCCGGGTGCGTGGTTCGCATCGGCGAACAGCGTCGCGAGCTCCTGGCCGTCCTCCAGCCGCCGCGCGACGCCGGATTCCAGCTCCTTCGCGAGCATGCCGAGGAGCATGGTCACCATCCCCGTGTCGGCGATGGCATAGGGGTCCGTGAGCTCGGGCAGAATGCGGCCGCCGATCCGTCCGGCCAGGTCAACGAGTGCCTGATGCGGGCGCGGGATCACAGCAGCGCCTCCGCGTACTGCTGTGCCGACCCAGGGCGCAGGCGATCGACCAGGATGCGGTTCTGCCGGTCCGTCATCATCCAGCCCGCCACTGCGAGAATCGGATCCTTGCTGCTGCCGTGGGCGAAATCCTCACTGGAGGAGATCCAGATGGCCAGTCCCTTCAGCGAGGCGAAGACCTGCCACCAGCGGAAGGCCTCCCGGTCCACGGTGATACCGCTCGCCCGTTCCCAGAGCGCCACGGCGTCCTTCCTCGGCAGCAGCCCGCCGGCCAGGTGCTTTTCCGGCCAGCCCCAGAGCGGATCGAGAGACCAGGCGAGATCCTCCAGCGGATCGCCGATGTGGGCCATCTCCCAGTCGAGCAGGGCGGGAATCTCGCCGGCCTCGTTGTAGAGGAAGTTCCCGGAGCGGTAGTCGCCGTGCACCAGGCTGAGCTGGGCGGACGGCGCCGGCAGGTGGCGCTCGAGCCAGCGGATGGCCGCTTCCGCCACGGGCTGCGGCTGCAGGGCGTCGGTGCGGATCACGTCGGCCCAGTAGTCGAGCTCGCGTTTCGCCGCGTGCGCCGGCACCGGCATGAACTCCTTGAGACCCAGCGCGTCGATGTCCCGGCGGGCGATCTCCCCGAGGAGCGTCCATTTACGCGCCGCGATCCGGTCGCGCACCGCGTCGTAGGGCGGCACCATCAGGTTGGCGATGGCCGTCTGGCAGCCTGTCACCTCCGCCATCAGCGAGAACGGACGCTCCAGCACGGCGGGGTCTTCCTCGAGCAGCAGGGGCTCGGGCACCGGAATGCCGGCCCGCCACGCGGCCTCGTAGGTCCGGTATTCCAGCGCCCGTTCGGTGTCGATGAGGCTCGAGGGCGGATCCCGACGCAGGATCACGCCGCGCGATGTGCCGTCCACGGACAACCGCACCCGGAAGGTTTCCCGTGACGCGCCGCCGGGGATCTGCTCGATGCGCTCCGGGACCACGTCCGCCCGCCACACCTCGGTGAGATAGTCGGCCAGGCGTCGAAGGATGCTGTCACGTGGGCGGTTCAACGGGATGCGTGGATGTCCTACCAGGGGTCGCCGGCAAAGGTAGCCCAGGCCTCGATGCAATTGCTAGAGTCTCGCTCCTGGGTTATCTGGAAGCGGGCAGCGGTAAAGGGAGAGCGGATGGGATCCGGACTGGAAGGGCAGCACGCCCTGGTTACCGGCGGCGGCAGCGGCATCGGGCTCGCCAGCGCCATGGCGCTGGCCGCGGACGGCGCCGAGGTCACGCTGGTGGGACGCAACGCCGAGAAGCTGGAGGCGGCACGCGCGTCGTTTCCCGGTGGTACGGTGGTGCACGTGCATGCGGCGGACGTGGCCGACGAGGCGGCGATTGCCGAAGCGGTGAGGGTGGCCGACGGTCGCCGCCCGCTGACCATTGCGGTGGCCAATGCGGGCACGGGAGACATCGCGCCGCTGGTGATGACAGACAGCGAGCGCTGGCACAACGTGCTGGCCACTAATCTGGACGGCTGCATGTACACCTTCAAGCATGCAGCCCGTGCCATCGGCCGTGCCGGTGGCGGGGCGATGTGCGCCATCTCCTCCATCGCCGGTGTGCGCACCCATCGGTTCATGCACGCTTACGGTGTCAGCAAGGCAGGTATCGACATGCTGGTCCGCGGCGCGGCGGACGAGCTCGGCGTGGCCGGCATCCGGGTGAACAGCGTCTGCCCGGGACTCGTGGACACAGACATCGCCCAGGGACTCTTCGGTACGGAAGACGTGCTCGCCGACTATCTGGACTGCATGCCGCTCAGGCGTACGGGTGTGGTCGGGGACATCGCCGCCGCCGTACGCTTCCTGTGCGGACCGGAGTCGTCCTGGATCACGGGCGTGAACCTGTCCGTGGACGGCGGCCACCATCTGCGCCGCGGCCCGAACTACGAACCCTTCACCCGGGCCCTGTTTGGTGACAAGGTCACCGACGGCCAATTCGACGACCTGGAGTAACGCATGAGCCTCAGTACCCTTTCCCGATCCATCGACGGTTCCGTCGCCATCATCACCGGCGCGGCCAGCGGCATGGGGGCCGCCACCGCCAGGCTCTTCGCCGAGCAGGGCGCGAGGGTGGCGGCCATCGACGTGAATGCCGAGCCGCTGGCGGCGGTGGTGGGCGAGATCGAAGCCGCCGGCCGGACGGTGAAGGGCTGGACGCTCGACCTGGCCGACGGGAAGGCCATCGCCCGGACGTTTGCCGAGATCGGCGATCACTTCGGCGCCATCGACATCCTCGTGAACAACGCCGGGATCTCCCGCTTCGCGCCCATCGACTCGGACGACTACGAGGCGGCCTGGGACATCTCCATCGCCGTGCTGCTGACGGCGCACACCCGGACGATCCGGGCGGCGCTGCCCCTGCTGCGCAAATCCCCGCACGCGCGGATCGTCAACATCGCCTCCACGGAAGGGCTCGGCGCCACCAAGTTCGGCAGCCCGTACACCGCGGCGAAGACGGGCGTCATCGGGCTCACCCGGTCGCTGGCGGTGGAGCTCGGTCCCGAGGGTATCACCGTGAACTGCATCTGCCCCGGCCCCATCAACACCGGGATGACGAGCGCCATCCCGGATGACGCGAAGGCGGAGTTCGCCCGCCGCCGGGTGGCGCTGAAGCGCTACGCGGACCCGGAGGAGGTGGCCCATGCCACGCTCAGCCTGGCGCTGCCGGCCGCCAGCTTCATCACCGGTGTGGCGCTGCCGGTGGACGGTGGCCTGACGATCCGCAACGCGTGAGCGAGCCTGTGGCGCAGAAGCCTGCGCAGGTATCGTCTGCCGACGGACGCGTCTCCTGGGGCACCGTCTTCAGCTTCGGCATGCCGGGGCTGGGCGCGGGCTACATGTATCTCATGCTGTCGCTGTACGTGATGAAGTTCGCCACGGACGTGCTCCTCATCGCGCCGGCCATCATGGGACTGATCTTCTCCGCGTCGCGGATCTGGGATGCGATCTCGGATCCGCTGGTCGGCTATCTTTCGGACCGGACACGCATCCGCTACGGCCGGCGCCGTTCCTGGATTCTGGCCAGCACGCTGCCCATCGGCGCCGCCTTTGTGATGGTATTCGCGCCGCCGGAGTCGCTGTCTGGGCTCGGCCTCACGATCTGGATGGCGGTGGCGGTGATCGGCTTCTACTCGGCGATGACCGTGTTCTTCGTGCCCCACCTGTCGCTGGGGGCGGAGCTGTCGTCGAACTATCACGAGCGCAGCCGGCTCTTCGGCGTGCGCCACGGCTTCTACACCTTCGGCTCCATCCTCTCGCTCATCAGCTTCTACATCCTCATCTCGTCCGAGCAGCAGGGTCAGGCGGTGGTGCGGGACACGGCCTTCGATCTCGCCCTGCTCGCGTCCGCGGTGATGATGGTGCTGATCCTGCTTTCGGTGGGGCAGCTCCGCGAACGGGCCGACTACCAGGGCAGGGTGAACGCGAATCCGTTTCACGCCTTCCGTGACGTCTGGCGAAATCCCCACGCCCGGCTGCTGATCATCGTCACGTTCATCGAGCACGTCGGCTCGGCGGCCATCGGCGCGCTGACGCTGTACGTGGCGCAGTACGTGGTCGGTGCGCCGCTGTGGGCACCCGTGATGATTCTCTGCTACATGATTCCTTCGTCGCTGTCCGTGCCGCTGTGGATCCCGCTGTCGCGGCGGTTCGGTAAGGTGCGGCTGTGGATGTTCTCCATGCTGCTCACGGGTTTCTCGTTCGGCGCCATGTTCGCACTGCCGTTCCTCGATGGGGTGTCGTTCAAGATCGGCTACATCTGCGTGGCGGCTTTCTTCGCCGGCCTCGCGGCGGGATGCGGCGGTACCCTCTCGCCCTCCATACAGGGCGATGTGATCGACTACGACGAGATGGTGACCGGCGAGCGGAAGGAAGGTTCCTACTTCGCGGCCTGGAACTTCGTCTACAAGGGCGCCACCGGCGTGATGCTGCTGCTCACCGGATTCGTGCTGCAGCTTTCCGGCTTCGTGCCCAACCAACCCCAGTCGATGACGGTGCAGGTGGCCATGGTGACGCTGTACGGGCTGTTCCCGCTGGTGTGTTACGGCATCGGCGCCTTTCTGTTCCGCCGCTTCAGCCTCGACGAGGCGGCGCACGCGAAGATCAGGGAGGCGCTGAACGAACGGCTGGCGAAGGAGCCGGCAGCGTGACTGTCCGGCGCCTGGCGTGAGCCTCGGGCGCGGCCTGTGGCTGCTCCTCCCGATCCTGCTGGGTGCCTGCGCCGCCGACGATGGCTGGCTGGATCCCGACCTGCCGGCAGGTGCCAGCGCGCCGCATCTGGCCATGACGACGGACGGACGGGTAGTGCTGAGTTATCTGGCGCCTCATGAGGCGGCGGGTACCGGGCTCGCCTTCACCGTGCTGGATGCGGATGGCTGGAGCGCACCGCAGCAGGTGGCGGCCGGGGCCGACTGGTTCGTCAACTGGGCCGACTTCCCGTCCGTGGTGCCTGTGGCCGACGAGCTGTGGGCCGCCCACTGGCTGGTGCGGTCGGCCGAGGATCCGTATGCCTACGACGCCGTGGTCTCCCTGTCCAGGGACGGCGGGCGCACCTGGCTGCCGGGAGCCCCGCTGCACGGCGACGGCACACCGACCGAGCACGGTTTCGTCAGCCTGTATCCTGCCGCTGACGGCGTGGCGGCGGTATGGCTCGACGGCCGGGACCTGCACGCGGATCCGAACGGGGCCATGCAACTCCTCAGTGCTGTGGTTCGGGCAGCGGATGGGGCGGTGCTCGAGGAAAGGCCGGTGGACGATCGGGTCTGCGACTGCTGCCAGACCGACGTGGCCGTGACGACGGCTGGCCCGGTGGTCGTGTTCCGGGACCGGTCCGCGGAGGAGATCCGGGACATCGCGGTGAGCCGCCTGACGTCCGCAGGCTGGACGCCGAGCCGGATCGTCGGGGCGGACGGCTGGCAGATCAGCGGCTGCCCGGTGAACGGCCCGGCCATCGCCGCTGCCGGCGATCGGGTGGTGGTCGGCTGGTACACGGGCCACCCGCAGCGACATTTGTCCGTGGCGTTCTCTGCGGACGGGGCCGAAACCTTTTCCACGCCGGTGGATGTGTCGGCGGGCGCGACCCTGGGTCGGGTGGACGTGGTGCTGCTGCCGGGCGGTGGCGCGGCGGTGAGCTGGCTGAGCGCCGTGCCGGGACGTCTGCAGTTCCGAACGGTGGCGGTGGACGGCTCGCTCGGTCCGATTCAGACGGTGGCCGACGTCTCACCGGAACGCAATGCCGGTTTTCCGCAGATGATCCGCTGGGAGCAGTGGCTCGTCTTCGCCTGGACGGACGTGGCGTCCCAGCGGATCCGCGCCCGGCGCCTCCCCCTCCCGCTCTGAACCGGTCCGGTCGGCCCGATTGGGCGCCGCTCAGCCCGATCCGGTGCCGGGGCGTTCCAGCCGACGGACTACCTCGGCGTCCAGATGGCCGTCGCTGATCATGCCCTGATCCGCCTGGAAGGCGCTCACGGCGGCCCGCGTGGCCGGTCCCAGGCGGCCGTCCGGCTCACCGGGGTCGTAGCCGAGCGCTGCCAGCCGGGTCTGGATGCCCGTCAGCTCCTCCGTGGAGAAACGGAGATCGTCTTTCGGCGGCGGCCGCTGCAGGTGCCCGGCCCCGGCGATCCGGTCCGCCAGGTGCCCGACGGCCAGCGCGTAGTACACCGACCGGTTCCAACCCATGATCACGTCGAAGTTCTCATAGGTGAGAAAGGCGGGGCCCCGGTGGCCCGCCGGCAGGCGCAGAACGGCCGTCACCGGGGCGGCGGGCA
Organism: Pseudomonadales bacterium; assembly: GCA_050185825.1. GTDB lineage: Bacteria > Pseudomonadota > Gammaproteobacteria > Pseudomonadales > Azotimanducaceae > SZUA-309. The sequence continues at coordinate 134,994 of JBFWZA010000006.1, forward strand.
GCGGGTGGCCGAAGGCATCCGTCACGCCGAGCGCCCGCCAGGCGGACAGCGGCTGCGCCTCGACTCTGGCCAGCCGGGTGTAGTCGAAGTCCGCGGGCAGGCGGACTTCCCTTCCCCAGCGCAGGCCGGACTCCCAGCCCAGCGCCTGCAGAAAGTAGCCGGCGGAGGCCAGCGCGTCCGGCGTGCTGTTGAACAGGTCCCGACGCCCGTCGCCGTCGTAGTCGACCGCGTAGCGGAGGTAGGCGGTCGGCATGAACTGCACGTGGCCCATGGCGCCGGCCCAGGAACCGGTCATCTCGGAAACCTGGATGTCTCCGGCATCGATGATCTTCAGCGCGGAAATGAGCTCCCCCGTGAAGTAGCGGCTGCGCCGCTCGTCGCAGGCCAGCGTCGCCAGGGAGTCCGGAATGGCCATGTTGCCGAGGTAACCGCCGTAGTTCGTCTCGAGCCCCCAGAAGGCCACCAGATACTGAGGCGGCACGCCGGTGCGGCCGCGGATCTCCTCGAGCAGCGCCCGATGCTCGATCAGTGCCTGGCGCCCACGGGCGACGCGCTCGGGCGTCACCCGCCGGTTGAAGTAGTCCGCGAAGGTCTGGGTGAACTCGGGCTGCTTGCGGTCCAGCTCCAGGACGCGCTCCGAGAGCTGCACCCGATCCAGCACCTGGTCGACCACGGCCGGGGACACGTCGGCGTCGAGGGCGGCGGACTTGAACGCCGCGACGCACCGGGCGAAGCGGGCGGCATCCGGCGCTTGCGGCGGTTCTGCAGCCGCTGCCGGGAGAACGACCAGCAGGACGGCCACGCCGGCGCCATGCAGCGCGCGGCGGATGATCCGGAGGATCGGGGGGGTGGGACGGAAGTCAGACGGCTTCCCGGGCGTCGCCCGGTGCGTCTTCCTCGCTGCTGACCAGGCTGAGGTTCGAGTCCTGGATGAAGGCTTCGAGCTCCTCCAGGAGCAGGTCCGCATCCAGACGGCCCAGAGGGCCTTGCGTGAGTTTCTGCAAACCGCGGGCAATGTCCGACAATCCTTGAATCAGCGCCGCTCTGGCGGCTTCGCCGTCACTGGCATCGAGAAGCTTCTGGTAGTCCTGCAGGCCGCGCAGCATCTGGACGATGGCTTTCTCGTCCTTGCGGCTGGGTGCCAGCATCGCCTGATTATGACGTTGTCGTGCGGTGACGTACATGCGGTTATCCGATCTCTCTTGATGGAGCTCTATTGGGATCCGTATTGGGATCCGTATTGGGATCCGTATTGGGATCCGTATTGGGATCTGTCCGGCGGCCCTGATGGAGCCTGGTTCAAGTGTCCGGCGTAGTGTCGTCAATGTGACACAAGGGGTACTTGAAAGATACTTGAGACAATCTGCATGGTGGCCGGCTTGTGATGTGAAGCACGTTGTCCGGGTTGTCAGCGTCCCACGTTGACCCGTCTCGGGGATTCTGCAACGCTCGGCCGGAGTCTGGCGGCGGGGTGGAATCGTGTTGCAGTGGCAGGTCGGAGATGTCCGGATCAGCCAGGTGGTGGAGCTGACCACCGCCTCCCTCGGACCCCATCTGCTGCCCCAGGCCACGCCGGAGGTGCTCGCCCGGATCCCCTGGATCGGGCCCTTCGTGGACGCGGAGCGCCGCCTGGTGCTGTCGATCCACAGCCTGATCCTCGAGACGCCGGATCGGGTGGTGCTGGTGGACACCTGCATCGGCAACGACAAGGTGCGCAGCTATCCGCGCTGGAATCGCATGCAGCTCGACTTCCTGGAGCGGCTGCAGGCGGCCGGATACCCGCCGGAGCGGTTCGACACGGTGCTGTGCACGCACATGCACGTCGACCACGTGGGCTGGAACACGCGTCTGGTGAACGGTGCCTGGCTACCCACGTTCACCCGGGCCCGCTACCTCTATGCCGAGGCCGAATGGGAGCACTGGCGGGTGGAGCCCCAGGAGTACGGGCCGGTGATCGAGGACTCGGTGCAGCCCATCTTCGATGCCGGCCTGGCCGATCTGGTGGGTGCCGAGCATCAGGTCTGCGACGAGATCCGGCTGGAACCGACACCGGGTCACACGCCGGGCCACGTGAGCGTGCATGTCACTTCCCGCGGCGAGGAGGCGGTCATCACCGGCGACATGATTCACCATCCCTGTCAGATCGCGCACGGCGACTGGTCGAGCACGGCCGACTGGGACCCGGTGATGAGTGCGCACACGCGCTCGAGTTTCCTCGAGCGCTACGCCGACCGCCCCGTGCTCATCATCGGCACCCACTTCGCGGCGCCGACGGCGGGTCGGATCGTTCGCGACGGCGGGCGTTTCAGGTTGGACTACTGAAGGCGGTCGCGGGGCGCACGAATGCGCCCCGTTGCAGCAGGGTTACTGCTTCTGCTTCTTTGCGCGCTCCGCCATCATCTTCTTCATCCAGGTCCAGCCCTGGGTGGCGCGGCTCATGTCGAGCAGCTCGTCCTTGCGCTCCATCAGGTCCTCGAAGGTGACGTCGGCGTCGAACTCCAGGTCCTCGTTGTTGAAGATCGCGGCGGTGGAGAAACGGCCGTTGCCGGCCTGAATCACACAGCCGTTCGGGGCATCCTCGCTGCACATCAGCAGTACGGCCGGCGTGACGAGCTTCGGGTGGCGCATGGGATCCGGGTTGTCCGGGTTCACCTCCCTGCCCGGGATGGTGCCGATCAGCCGGGTTTCGGCGGCGGGTGCCAGACAGTTGACGCGAACGTTCTTGGCAGCACCCTCCAGGGCGAGCACGTTCATCAGGCCGAGCATGCCCATCTTGGCGGCGCCGTAGTTGGCCTGGCCGAAGTTGCCGTAGATGCCGGACGTGGAGCTGGTGAGCACGATGCGTCCGTAGTTCTTCCCGTACATGATCGGCCAGGCCGCGTGCGTGACGTAGGCCGAGCCGTTCAGGTGCACGTCCATGACGATGTCCCAGTCGTCGAGCGAGAGATTCTTGAAGCTCTTGTCGCGCAGGATGCCGGCGTTGTTGACCAGAATGTCGATGGTGCCGAACTCGGACACCGCATCGTCGATGATGGACTTCGCGCCTTCACGGGTGGACACCGATGCCTTGTTGGCGATGGCGATCCCGCCGGCCTTCCTGATTTCCTCCACGGTGCCGTCCGCCATGTCGCTGGCGCCCCGGCCGTCGCCGCTGCCGCCCAGGTCGTTCACCACCACCCTGGCGCCGCGGCGCGCGAATTCGAGCGCGTGTGCCTTGCCGAGCCCGCCGCCGGCGCCGGTGATGACGACGACCTTGTCCTTGAACTCACTCATGATTTCCCCCTGCAGGTTATGAATCCGAATTATCGCGAGTGCCGGAGTTTACCCAAAGTGGGGTTGGGCTGACGATCCGGAGCTTTCCCCAGGACATCGTGCTTCGGGCGGCGTGCTAGACTGCCCGATTCGCTTGGGCAGGTAGCGGGTCAGGGTGGCCGACCGGAACATCACGAAAGCACTGAGCTATCCGGATTTCCGCTGGCTGTGGGTCGGCTCCCTCGGCTCCTCATTCGCGATGAACATGCAGATCATCGCCCGGGGCTGGCTCGTCTACACGCTCACCGCCTCCGCCCTGGACCTCGCCTGGGTAACCCTGTCCTTCATGCTGCCCACCGTGGCCTTCTCGCTGCTTGGCGGCGTGCTGGCCGATCGGCTGCCGAAGAAGGTCATCGTCACCTGGGCGCAGAGTCTGAACTGCGTGGCCACGGTGATCATGGGCCTGATCATCATCACCGACCGGGTGACCTTCTGGGACTTCATCTGGTTCGGGTTCTTCAACGGCTCGGTGCTGGCGCTGTCCATGCCGGCGCGACAGGCATTCGTGCCGGAGCTGATCCCGGAGCGGCTGATCTTCACCGCCATGGCGCTCAACACCACGAGCTGGAACCTGTCGCGCATCCTCGGTCCGGCGCTCGCGGGCTTCCTCATCGCCTGGGTGGCGGGGGGCGACACCAGCTCGACGTATGGCGTCGGCATCGTCTACTTCATGATCGCCGGTCTGTACTTCATCTCCGCCGTCACCATGGCCATGGTGAGCCGGCGCGGGGTGAGCACCCAGGCCAGCGCGCAGAAGAGCGCGCTCACGGACATGGCCGATGGTCTGAAGTACGTGTGGGCCAATCCGCCCGTGCTCGGTCTCATTCTGCTCTCCATCGTGCCCTTCCTGTTCGGTATGCCGCTCAACACGCTGCTGCCGGCCTTCAACGAGGACATCCTGAGCGGCGGGCCGGAGGACCTGGGCATTCTCATGTCCGCCATGGGTCTGGGGGCGATCGGCGGCTCGCTGATGCTCGCCTGGCTGGGAGAGATCCGCCACAAGGCGGCCTGGCTGATCGGCACCTGCCTCGGCTGGGGGGCGTTCACGTCGGCCTTCGGGCTGGCCGCGAGCGTGCCGGTTGCGGCAGTGCTGGTCGGTTTCATCGGCTTCGTCAGTGCCTGGAACATGTCGCTGAACCGGGGCCTGCTGCAGATGCAGGTGGACCACCACATGCGCGGACGGATCATGAGCATCGACATGATGTCGCACGGGCTGATGCCGCTCGGCGTGATACCCATCAGCCTCATTGCGGAGGCCTACGACGTGGCGGTGGCGCTGGTGTGCGCCGGCATCGCCTTCGGTGTCACCGTGCTGCTGCTGGCGGCGTTTTCGACCGCGGTGCGCCGGGTGGACGAGGAGATGCCGAGAACGGGCGGCGCGCCGCCGGCCGCCGGCACGGGCACTTCCGGTGAACCTGTGGTAGAAGTTCCGTCTCAACCGGCGTGGCAGGGACACACGCGTCCGGAAGGCGACGGCACGCGAGCCGGAAACGCGCGCGCCGCGATCGGACCCGAACCATGAGCAGAGAAACGAGATCCGAAGGTGGCTGGAGCTGCGGGGCGGCGATGCTGACCGCGTGCCTGCTCGCGCCTGGTCTGGCCGCACAGGAGGTCTACCGCAGCGTCGACGAGCACGGCGTCGTCACCTTCTCGGACGTGGCGACGGAGGATGCGGTTCTGCTCGAGCTGCCGGTCACCGAGGTCCGGCAGGACGCGCTTGCCGAGCTGGAGGCGCGGATCGCGCTGCAGCTCGAAGTGGCCAAGTCGCTGGAGGAGTCCAGGCTCGCCCGGGAGGCCGCGCGCACCGAGCGGATCGCCGCCCTGGCCGACTCGGAGCCCCGCACCATCTACTACCGTGAGGAAGATCGATACCTGGATGGCTGGGGATACTGGGGTGGGGGCTACTGGGGCGGCGGTTACGGGCCCGGTCACCGCCCCGGCCACCGGCCACCCCGGCCCATGCCCCCCATCGAGCCACCGGCGGAAACGCGCCCGCCCAGCCGGCCGGTACCGCTGCCCCCGCTGCGACCCAACTGACGGACGGCGCGGGACATCCGGTGGCGCTCAGAATCGGACTCATTTCCGATACCCACATTCCCGAGTCGCGGCCGACGCTCTGGCCGCAGGTGTTCGACGCCTTCGCGGGCGTGGACATGATCTTCCACGCCGGCGACATCCACGAGCTCTACGTGCTCGATGAGCTCGAGAAGATCGCCCCCGTCTACGCCGCCCGCGGCAACGGTGAGGACGGCAGCGGCGGACGCCCCGTTCAGCCCGAGGATCCGCGCGTGCGTTATGCGTGGCTTTTACCGCTGGAGGGGCTCTGGGTGGGACTCACGCACTACGTGCCCGTACCGGAACGGCCACCCACGTTCACGCTGGATCGATGGATCGACCGCTTCTTCCCGGAGCGGCGCCCGGACGTGATCGTCTCCGGCGACACCCATCGGGAGTGCATCGAGGAAGTGCAGGGTGTGTTCTGCGTGAATCCCGGCTCGCCGACCTATCCGCACAACTACGATACCCAGTACGGCACCATCGGCTTCCTGACGCTGGATCAAGGGGAGGCCCACGCCAGCATCCACCTCATCACCGACGAGGGCACGGCGCCCTTCGACTGGGAGGCCACGCCGCCCTGGAAGCTCAGGCGCTGAGGCACCCCGACGCTTTCCGGTAGACTGACCCGACCCAGGGAAGGGGAGGCGTCCGTTGGACAAGCCGTTTGCAGCCTACCAGGGGAGCGAGCCCTACCTCTTCGTCTGCTACGCGCACGACGACGCGGAGGTGGTGTACCCGGAGATCGGCTGGCTGCACCACCAGGGTGTGCGGATCTGGTACGACGAGGGCATCAGCCCGGGATCGGAATTTCCCGAGGCGCTCGGCCGCGCCGTCGCCGGCGCGAAGCTCCTGCTTTTCTATGTCAGTCCACGTTCCGTGGCCTCCCGGCACTGCCGGGACGAGGTGTACTACGCGCTGGAGAACGGCGTGCCGGTGCTGGCGGTGCACCTCGCGCCCACGGAGCTTTCGGCCGGCATGGCGTTGAGCCTCGGTACCAGCCAGGCATTGCTGCGCCACCAGCTCGAGCCCGCGGACTACCGCCGGCGGCTGCTCTCGACGCTCACCGATCCAGACGCCGGTGGCGCAGCTGCGCAGGACGCCGAGGCGATTCGCGAGCCGGCTCACGAGCCGCGCCGTCGCCGGCGGCTCACCCTGGCCGCAGCCGTCGTGCTGGTGCTCTCGCTGGCCGCCTTCGGTGTCCGCGAGCTTGTCGGCTACCTGCAGCATCAGCAGGACGTGCACTGGGTTCGATACGAGGCCATTCCACAGATCAAGGCGCTCCTGGAGATGGAGTGGCGTGACTACACGGAGCCCTACGCGCTGGCGGAGACCGCCGCACGGATCCTGCCGGACGATCCGGAGGTGGTCGAGCTGCTTGCGCGCACCTCGCTTCTTGTGGACGTGGAGACGGACCCGCCAGGTGCGGACGTCTACGTGAAGGCCTACGCGCAGCCGGAGGCGCCGTGGCGGCATCTCGGCACAACACCCCTGGCCGATCAGCGGCTGGCGGTGAGCTTCTTCCGCTGGCGGCTGGAGAAGCCGGGGTTCGCGCCGGTGGAAGCCGTGCACTCGAGCTGGAACCTCGGCTTCGACGGGCCGCTCCTGAAGCCCAATAACCTCCATCGGCGGCTGACCCCGGCTGACGAGCTCCCCGACGGCATGGTGCGGGTCGCCGGCGGGCAGACGCCGTTCGGGGTCGTGCCGGACTTCTTCATCGACCGATTCGAGGTGACCAATCGGCAGTACAAGGCGTTCATGGATGCCGGCGGCTACGACAACGGAGACCTGTGGCAGGAAGAATTCCGGGACCAGGGTGTGGTGCTGACCCGCGCGGAGGCGATGGCAGAGCTCGTGGACCAGTCCGGCCGGCCCGGCCCGAGCACCTGGCTCGGTGGCACGTATCCCGATGGCACGGCCGACCACCCGGTGTCCGGGGTGAGCTGGTTCGAAGCGGCGGCGTATGCGCGCTTCGTGGGTCGCGAGCTGCCCACCAGCGTGCACTGGGGGCTGGCACGGGGCGACGAATCCACCCTCATCCAGTTTCCCCAGCTTGGCGGGCTCGGTGTGATCGCACCGTTCTCCAACTTCAACCGGCGCGGCACGGTTGCCGTGGGCAGTCTCGGCGGGGTCACCACCTGGGGCGCCTACGATCTGGCCGGCAACGTGGCGGAGTGGTGCAGCAACGTCACGGCGCAGGGACGAACGATCCGCGGCGGTTCGTACGGCGACAACACCTACGAGTTCGCGGAGCCCGCCAACGCGCCGCCGATGATGCGGCCGCCGGGCTACGGATTCCGCACGGCGCTCCTCGGCGAGGGGGTGCCGCAGGCGGTGTACGAGCAGAATCCGATCCGGCTGATCACGGTCCCGGAACCGGAAGCGCCCGTTTCCGACGCGGTCTTCGCTGCGTACCGCGAACGATTCGAGTACGACCACACTCCGTTCAACGTGGAGATCGAAGGGCGCCTGACCACCGCGGAAGACTGGGCGGAGGAGCGGGTGGTCATCGACGCGGCCTACGACGGGGAGCGGCTGCCGGTGGTTCTGTTTCTACCTGCCGCCGCGACGCCGCCCTTTCAGACGGTGGTCTACTGGCCGGGCAGCGGCTCCGTCTACACGCCGAGCAGTGCGGATCTCGTGCACTACTACGAGTTTCCGGTCTTCCTCTCGTTCCTCGTGAAGTCCGGTCGCGCGGTGGTCTATCCCATCTACAAGGGCACGTTCGAACGCACGGAGGAGCGACTCGTACCGCTGCACTACGGATCGGACAGTCACGAGTACACCGAGTATCTGGTCCGGGTGGTCAAGGATTTCCGGCGTACGCTGGACTATCTGGAGACCCGCGAGGACATCGACGCGGACGCGTTCGCCTACTACGGCATGAGCTGGGGCGGACTGATGGGCAGCATCGTCCCGGCGGTGGAGGAGCGGCTGAAGACGTCGGTGCTGCTCGCCGCCGGGCTGTCGAACGGCAGGGGGGTCGCCAATCCCTATCACTATCTGCCACGGATTCACACGCCGACCCTGATGCTGGTGGGGCGGTACGACACCATGCTCGGCTACGAAGCGTCGGCGCTGCCGCTGTACGAGCACCTCGGAACGCCGCCGGCCGACAAGGTCATTCGGGTGTACGAGACGGATCACCTGCCGCCGAAGCGTGCTTTCGTGACGGAAATTCTGGCCTGGCTCGACCGCTATCTGGGCGAGCCGCGGTGAGAGGGGGAGGGGAAGGTCCCAGCGGCGTACCGCGGGAGGCCCCTGCGGGCACGCCGCAGGGGCTTATGGCGTCAGCCCTTACGGCTGGACAGGTCAGCCCATGCGCATCGGGTTGATGGGCGGCCACTTCTCCTTGGAGTCGAGAATCTTCTGACCGATCTCCTCCACGTCCCAGGGGCCTTCGGAGACATCGCGGGACGCGATGGGGGTGAGCTGCCAGGACAGCAGCTGGACGTTGTTGCCGGCGATCAGCCACTGGCGACCGGAGATTTCCTTGGCCTCGTCCGTGCACAGCCAGACGATGGCGGGGGAGACGCACTCCGGCGGGAACTGGTCCTTGACCTGCTCCGGCAGTATGTCCTCCGTCATCCGCGACATGGCGGTAGGCGCCAGGGTGTTCACGGTGATGCCGTACTTGGCGCCTTCCAGCCACAGGCAGCGGGCGAAGCCGGCGATGCCGGCCTTGGCCGCGCCGTAGTTGGTCTGGCCGAAGTTGCCGAGCAGGCCCGAGGTGGAGCTGGTGACGATGATCCGGCCGCCGCCGCCGCGGGCGACCATGTGATCGAACGCCGCCTTGGTGGTGAGGTAGGTGCCTCGCAGATGCACGTTGACCACGATGTCCCACATGTCGTCTTCCATGTTCTTGAAAGACTTGTCGCGCAGTATTCCGGCATTGGCGATGAGGATGTCCAGCTTGCCGAAGGTGTCGATGGCCGTCTGCACCATGCCCTGCGCATCGGCCTTCTCGGTGACCGAGCCGTAGTGCGCCACGGCTTTGCCGCCGGCCGCCTTGATTTCGCTGACGACCCCGTCGGCCATGGAGTGGCCGGCACCGGAGCCGTCGCGGGAGCCACCGAGGTCGTTCACGACCACTGCTGCTCCTTCTTTAGCCAGCAGCAGCGCGTGCGCACGACCGAGGCCGCCGCCCGCGCCTGTCACCAGCGCGACTTTTCCATCCAACATTCCCATGCTTAACTCCTTGAGTGCACTCGATTTCGTGAACGGTGCAGTCTACGGTGAGACCCGACAAAAACAAGGCCGGAGAGGGGGCCGAGGCGCTCCTCGGCTGCCTTACGGCGCTCGAACGGGATCTGGATCGGCTGGCATTGTTTCTCGCGGCTTACGGGCGTTCAGAGCACCCCGAACGTGCCGAGGCGCTGCGCTGGCTGGTGCCGGTTCTGGCGGAACGCTCCGCGGAGCTCCGGTCATCGAGCCGGGTCTTCGAATGGGAACAGGGGTCGGTTTAGCGACGGGCGGCGAGTACGGCCCGAACCACGTCGTCGGTGTGGTCCCGGCCGGTCAGCCGTTCGAGGGTCTCGAGCCCACCCGGATTGGCCACGTTCACCTCCATGAGGTGGGTGCCCACCGTGTCGATGGCCGCGAACCCGACGCCGAGCGATGCCAGATCGCGGGCGATGTGCTCCACAAGGGTCTGCTCGGCGCCCGTCAGGCAGGTGGGCATGGCCTGGCCACCTGCCGCCAGGTTGGCTTTCAGTCCGTTTTCCGGAACGCGCAGATAGCTGGCGACGAGGCGGCCGCCGGCTATGAGGGTCCGTTTCTCTCCCGTACGGATGTCGGGCAAGTAGCGTTGCGCCATGAGGTAGCCGCTGCCGCAGGTTCGCCACAGTCGTTCCACGGCGTCGAGGCTGGCGGTGCCGGCATGGAACAGCGTCACGTCGCGCCCGTAGCTGCCGGCAGTTGGCTTGACCACCCAGTCGCCACCACCGGCAATCACGGCGAAGATGCGTTGGGGGTTCGTGCTGGTGTGGGTTTCCGGCATGTGCTCGAGCCAGCGGTGCTTGCCGTGCAGGTAGGCCAGCGCGTGCGGGGACGTAACGAACCTGCTCGGCGGTAGTTGCTCCAGGAGCTGCAGGCGATCGAAAAACGTCACCTGTTGTCCAAACCCCAGGAGCCAGACGAGATCGAAGTCGTCCGGAGGGCGGCCGGCGAGGGTGATCCGGTTGGCGGTGATTTCCACCGCCTCGTGATCGGCACGAGTCACCCGCCAGCCGGCCTGTTCGAAGGCCCGAGGCAGCCGCTCGTGGTTGTCGTTTCTCGCCTTGGCGGGATCACCGAGGAGCAGTAGCAGTTCGGGCATGCGTGATAGGATGCGGGACGTGATGGAAAGCGCAAACAACATACCAGACTACAGCCTTCCCGAGGAACGGGTGCCGCTGGTGGAGCCCGAGCACCTGCGGCGTGAGGAGAAGGACACCCTCAAGGCGGAGATCCGCGAGCTGCTGCGTCAGCGCGAGGCGACGCTCATCGCCCATTACTACGTGGACGGCGATGTCCAGGACCTGGCGGAAGAAACCGGCGGCACGGTGGCCGACTCCCTGGAGATGGCCCGCTTCGGCCGGGATCAGGGCGCGGACACGCTGGTGGTGGCCGGCGTGCGCTTCATGGGTGAGACGGCGAAGATCCTCTCACCGGAGAAGCGGGTGGTGATGCCGACCCTGGAAGCGGAGTGCTCGCTCGACCTCGGTTGCCCGCCGGACGAGTTCCAGGCGTTCTGCGAGGCGCACCCCGACCGGACCGTGGTGGTTTATGCCAATACCTCGGCGCGCGTGAAGGCACTCTCCGACTGGGTGGTCACCAGCAGCGTCGCGCTGCCCATCGTCGAGTCGCTGCACGCCAAGGGCGAGAAAATCCTGTGGGCCCCTGACAAGCACCTCGGCCACTACATCCAGCACCAGACGGGCGCGGACATGCTGCTCTGGTCCGGCGCCTGCATCGTGCACGAGGAGTTCAAGTCCAAGGCGCTCTTCGACCTCAAGGCCATCTACCCGGAAGCCGGCGTGCTCGTGCACCCGGAGTCGCCGGCGGCCGTGATCGAGATTGCCGACGCGGTGGGTTCCACCAGCCAGATTCTGAAGGCGGCGAGCGAGCTGCCCCACGAGACCTTCATCGTCGCCACGGACCGGGGGCTCTTCCACAAGCTGCGGCAGCGCAATCCGGACAAGCGCTTCATCGAGGCGCCGACGGCCGGTCAGGGCGCCACCTGCCGGAGCTGCGCGCACTGCCCGTGGATGGCGATGAACGAGCTCACCGCGCTCGCCGGGCTGCTCCGCCACGACGCCGTGTTCGCTCAGAACGAGGTGCTGGTGGATCCGGAGATCGGCCGGCGGGCGATGATCCCCCTCAATCGAATGCTGGCCTTCAAGCCCTGAAGGATCAGGACTGGGCGATGCGCAGCTCCGTGCGCAGGTCGTTGATGCGCTGATCGAGCATGGCCAGCAGCTTGGTGTCGTTCTGGCTCACCAGACGACGGGCGTACTCCAGATGCTGGATGGCCCGGTTGTAGGCGCCGTGGAGCGCGAAGAACTCGGCGCGTGCCCGGTGCACGGCGATGATGTCTCCGGCCTTCCCCGAGACCTCTGCCAGGTGGTACCACACGTCCACGTCGTTCGGCCGGATCTCGCTCTGTCGTCTGAGCACCGTTTCGGCGATGTCGTACTCCTCGTTCTTCTCCAGCGCGTCCGCATAGAGCATGGCCAGCGGCGGGTTGTCCGGATTGAGGAGCAGTTGCCGCTCGAGCAGCGTCAGCGCCTGGTCGTACTCGCCGGCGGCGGTCAGGAACTCGGCGTAGGCCGCCACGAACAGCAGCCGGTCGGGTGCGGACGCGAACAGCGCGTCCGCCATGGGCAGCGCCTCGTCGTGCTGACCCGCACGGGACAGCGCCAGCGCCAGACCGTACTGGGCGGCGGGGGAGTCCGGGTTGTCCTTGACTGCTTTGCGGAACTGTTTCACCGCCGCCTCGGGACTGTCGGTGTAGTGGACGATGGCCCGGGTGCGGGCCAGGGCGTAATCCGGAGAGTCGGCGAACTGCTTGTCCGGGTACTGCATGGCCTGGGTCTTGGCGTCCGCCACCCGGCGCTCGCTGAGTGGGTGGGTGAGCAGGAATTCCGGCGGCTTGGTGGTGTAGCGGTAGGCGCGGCCCATGTGATCGAACATGCGCGCCATGCCGTCCGGGTCCATGCCTGCATTCACCAGCGTATTCATGCCGATCCGGTCGGCTTCCGTTTCCCGGGAGCGGCTGTAGCGCAGCTGTGCACTTTGCGATGCGGCCTGCGAGGCGGAGATGGCGGCGATGCCGGCGTCGCCCCCGGCCGCCATGCCGATGGCGATGGCGGCGATCATGGAGGCCAGCGTCGGCAGCATCGCCGCGCGCTGCTCCTCGATACCCCGCGCGAAGTGACGCTGACTCAGATGGGCCAGCTCGTGGGCGATGACCGAGGAGTACTCGTGCACGTCCTCGGCGATCAGGAACAGGCCCAGATTGACGCCCACCACCCCGCCGGGCGCGGCGAAGGCGTTCACCGCTGGTGAGTCGATGAGCACCACCTCGAGGATCTTTTCCTTGAGCTGCGAATACTGAGTGAGATCGGTGATGTGCTGGCCGACGTAGTACTTGAGGATCGGATCGTCGACCGTGGGCACCATGGCGTTGATCTGCTTCAGGAACTCGCGGCCGATCTGCTTTTCCATGGCCGGCGAGACGATGCTGGACGAGCCGTCACCCAGGCTCGGCAGGTCATCGGCGGGACTGGCCGAGAGGCTCGGGGCAGAAGAGATCAGCACGATGGAGAGTGCCGCCGCCAGCCAGGCGGACAGGGTTACGCGCCGGGGCGCCTGCCCGGAGACGACGATGCTCTTGTGGCTGGCGGTCCTAAAACGGCTGGGACGGGCCACGTCGACTCCCTGACGAAGGTCGCGCGATCATACCCGATGGACCTATGCCGGGCATTAAAAGTTCAAAACCAGTTATGATGCCCGGACCCGGAAAACCACCCATGACAGACACCAGAATCACAGCGGACGCCGCCGAAACCCTGCTCGACGTCAAGGGGCTCAAATGCCCCATGCCGCTGCTCAAGGCCAAGAAGGCGCTGAACGAGCTGCCGCCCGGCGGCCTGCTGCGGGTGCTGGCGACGGACCCGGGTTCCGAGCGGGATTTCGAGACCTTCTCCCGGCAGAGCGGCCACGCGCTGCTCGAGTTTCAGCACAGCGACGGCGTTTTTGCCTATCTCCTGAAGAAAAAAGACGCCTGAGCCATGCGCTTCCTGGAGGTCATCAGCGGCTGGATCAACCGCCACTTCTCGAACGAGGAAGCCATCTCGCTGGTGGTCTTCGTGGTCGGCGCCTTTGCGCTGCTGGTGGTCTTCGGCGGCATGCTGGCGCCCGTGCTCACGGGGCTCGTACTGGCCTTTCTGCTCCAGGGGCTGGTGAAGCGGCTGGTCGGCTGGGGCCTGCCCCAGAAGCCCGCCGTGTATCTCACCTTCGTCGTCTTCCTCGGCGCGCTGGTCACCGTGCTCCTGTTCGTGGTGCCGCTCGTCTGGCAGCAGCTCGTGGCGCTGCGGGCCTCGCTGCCGAACATCGTCGCAACGCTGCAGGGCATGATCCGCGAGCTGCCGGCCATGGCGCCGGGATTCGTGTCCGCGGAGCAGGTGGACCAGTGGTTGAACCAGGCTGCGGGTGAGGTGGGCAGCGTCAGCGGCAGCCTGCTGAACACCATGCTCACGCAGGTACCGTCGGTGGTCGGCATCCTCATCTTCCTGATCCTGGTGCCGATCTCCGTGTTCTTCCTGCTGAAGGACAAGGAGCCGCTGCTGGCCTGGTTCCAGTCGCTGCTGCCCAGGCACCGGCCGCTCCTCGACCGCGTGGGTAACGAGATGAACCTGCAGCTCGCCAACTACGTGCGCGGCAAGTTCGTCGAGATCCTGATCGTCGGCTCGGTCACGTTCGTGGTGTTCGAGTTCATGGGGCTCAACTACTCGGCACTGCTCGGCCTGGTGGTCGGACTGTCGGTGCTGGTGCCATTCGTCGGCGCGGCGGTCGTCACCATTCCCGTGGCTCTGGTCGCCCTGTTTCAGTTCGGCTGGACCTGGGACACGGTCTGGATACTGAGCGCCTACGGCATCATCCAGGCACTGGATGGCAACGTGCTGGTGCCGCTGCTCTTCTCCGAGGCGGTGGATCTGCACCCGCTCACCATCATCGTCGCGGTGCTGGCCTTCGGCGGGTTGTGGGGGGTGTGGGGCGTGTTCTTCGCCATTCCGCTCGCCACGCTGGTGAAGGCCATCTACAACGCCTGGCCGACGCCGCAGGAGGTGGCCGAGTCTCAGGCGCTTGCCACGGCTGGCGCCGACGAGCCCGCCCCGGTGCTGGCCGGACCGGATGCCGCGGGTGCGGATCTGAGCTGATCCGCCGCCGGCCCTGCCTCAGGCGATGACGTACCCCGCGCGGATCACGAAATCCCCGAACGGCTCGTTCGGCTCACGTTCCGCCGCGTAGCGCTGAAACATCGGTGCCAGCGCGTCGAGGATCTGCTGCTCCCCGACGTTCTCCAGGTAGAGCCGGTTCAGCCGTTGCCCGTGGAAGCCGCCGCCGAGGTAGACGTTGTACTTGCCCGGCGCGCGGCCGGTGAAGGCGATCTCCGCCAGGTACGGTCTGGCGCAGCCGTTCGGACACCCGGTCATGCGGATGACGATGGGCTGCTCGCCGATGCCGGCGGATGCGGTGAGCGCTTCCAGCCGGGTGATCAGATCCGGCAGATAGCGCTCGGACTCCGCCATGGCCAGGCCGCAGGTGGGCAGCGCCACGCAGGCCATGGCATTCCGACGCAGCGCCCCCTGCCGGTCGGGCCGCTCGAGTGTCTGCAGCAGCGTGTCGATCCGGTCTCTGGCACCCGCGTCGACGTTTGCGATCACCAGGTTCTGATTGGGGGTGAGCCGGAACTCGCCCGCGCTCTCGGTCGCGATGCGCCGCAGGGTGGTTCTCAAGGGATAGCCGTCCGTATCCCGGATCCTGCCGTTCTCGATGAACAGGGTGTAGTGCCAGCGGCCGTTGTCGCCTGCCACCCAGCCGTAGCGATCGCCGTTGTGCGCGAAGTGGAAGGGGCGGGCCGGTGCGAGATCGAACCCGGCGCGGGCAGCCACCTCGCCGACGAACCAGTCCAGGCCGTGGGTGTCGATGGTGTATTTCAGCCGCGCGTGGCTGCGATCGACGCGGTCACCGAAATCCCGCTGGGTGCCGAGCACCGCATCCGCCACCGCGAGCACCTGGTCCGGACGACAGAATCCCACCACATCGGCCAGGCGCGGGTAGGTGGCCGGCGCGTTGTCGGTGCGACCCATGCCGCCGCCCACGCAGACATTGAAGCCGGCGAGGGCGTTGCCGTCGGTGATGGCGATGAAGCCCAGGTCCTGGCTGAACACGTCGATGTCGTTTGCCGGCGGCACGGCAAAGCCGATCTTGAACTTCCGGGGCAGATAGGTGGGCCCATAGATGGGCTCTGCGTCCCTGTCCGGATCCACCCGCTCATTGCCGAGCCAGATTTCTCCATAGGCACCGGTCTGCGGCGCGAAGTGATCGCTGAGCGTCTTTGCCATGTCGCACACGGCGCTGTGGATGGCGGACTGGTGCGGATTGGCGGCGGCCATCACCGTGCGGTTGACGTCGCCGCAGGCCGCGCGCGTATCCAGGCGAACGTCGTCGAGCGCCCGGATGGTGGCCTGCAGGTTGTGCTTCAGAACGCCGTGAAACTGAAACGTCTGCCGCGTCGTCAGCCGCAGGCTGCCGTCCGCGTACTCGCCGGCGATCCGATCCAGCGCCAGCCACTGCGACGGCGTGCAGATACCGCCGGGCAGCCGCAACCGCAGCATCATCTGGTAGGCGGGCTCCAGTTTCTGCCGGCGGCGCTCATCACGCAGGTCGCGGTCGTCCTGCTGGTAGAAGCCGTGGAACTTGGAGAGCTGGGTGTCGTCCGCCGCGAAGCTGCCGGTGATCCGGTCTGCCAGCCCGGCCTCGATGGTGCCCCGGAGCAGCCGGCTGTCCGCCTTGATGCGCTCGTTGGGATGCAGCTCCTCGAGCGGTCGGCTCAGGTCGCGACTGCGGTCCATGATCGGCTTCAGTAGACGTCGCGCTGGTAGCGTGCGGCGCGCTGCAGGTCCCGCAGATAGGATTCGGCGGCTTCGGCGGGGAGCTTGCCGTGTTCGACGACGATGTCGACCAGTGCCGCGTGCACATCCGGTGCCATGCGTTGCGCATCGCCGCAGATGTAGAGGTGCGCACCTCGCTCCAGCCAGTCGAACACGTCGGCGCCCCGCTCCCGCAGACGATCCTGAACGTAGATCTTGTACGCCTGATCCCGGGAAAAAGCGACGTCCAGGCGCGACAGCAGCCCGTCGGCGAGCCAGCGCTGCCATTCCACCTGGTAGAGAAAATCGGTCCGGAAGTGCGGGTTGCCGAAGAACAGCCAGCTTTCGCCACCGGCGCCGGTGAGCTCCCGCTCCTGCATGAACGCCCGGAACGGCGCCACTCCGGTGCCGGGACCGATCATGATGATCGGCGTCGACGGGTCTGCCGGCAGCCGGAAGCGCTCGTTGGAGCGCACCCAGATTTCAGCGGTGTCTCCCGGTGCCAGCCGGTCCGCGATGTGGGTGGAGGCCACCCCCTGGCGGTCCCGGCCGTTGCTGCGGTAGCGCACGGCGGTCACCGTGAGGTGCACCTCCTCCGGATTGGCCGCGAGGCTGGAGGCGATCGAATACTCCCGTGGCGCGAGCGGGCGCAGCATGCCGACGAGCTCCGTCGCCGATAGTGTCGGGATCGGAAACTCGGAAACCACGTCGACGATCCAGCGATCCCGAGCGAAGGCAGCCAGCTCGGCCCGGCGCTCGTCAGCGAGCAGATCTCTGAGCGCCTCGTGGTCGCCCCGCTCTGCCCAACTGCGGAGGAAGCCGGGCGTGACAGTGGTGATTTCCAGATGCCGGGTCAGCGCCTCCGCGAGCGGCATCGTCCCTTCCCGGATCTCCACCGGCGCCGCCGGGTCGAGGTGCAGCGTCTCCAGCAGCTCGGCGACCACTTCCGCCCGGTTGGGTGCCTTCAGGCAGAGCACGTCACCCGGCTCGTAGCGGATGCCGGAGTCGCCGAGGGAGAGCTCCACGTGGTGCGTCTGCCGCTCCGAGCCGCGGCCGTTGAGGTTGAGATTCTCGAGAACCTCGGCGGCGAACGGCCGCTGTTTGCCCCAGACGGGGGCGCTCTGAGCGGGTGTGGTCACGCCGAAGGGGACGACCTTGGAAAGGCTTTCCGAAGCCTCCAGTGTCCTGCGGAAGACACCCAGCGTCTCCTCGAGCCAGTGTGCGGCAGGGGCTTCGAAGTCGATGTCGCAGTCGATC
The DNA here is from genome assembly GCA_050185825.1 of Pseudomonadales bacterium. Classification (GTDB taxonomy): domain Bacteria; phylum Pseudomonadota; class Gammaproteobacteria; order Pseudomonadales; family Azotimanducaceae; genus SZUA-309. The sequence goes on from JBFWZA010000006.1 coordinate 152,756, forward strand.
CGGGCGGTCAGCCTTTCGCCGCCAAGCGCTGCCAGCCGCTCGTCGAAGTCCTTCCCCGTCTGGCAGAAGTGCTCGTAGCTGGAATCGCCCAGCGCCAGCACGGCGAAACCGAGCCCGCTGAGGCGCGGTGCCTTGCGGCTGTGCAGGTACTCGTAGAAGTCCAGGGCCGGATCGGGCGGGGTGCCCTCCCCGTGGGTCGCAGTGACGATGAGCAGCAGCCGCTCCCCGCGCAGCTCCCGAACGGGATAGCTCGCCATGTCGAACAGCCGGCTGGGGATCCCCCGAGCTTCCGCGGCCGCCGCTGCGTCTGCCGCAAGCTGCTTTGCGTTTCCGGTCTCGGAGCCGTAGAGCACGGTCAGCACCCGTTGCGGTGCCGGTGCCGCCGCCGCGACTGCGGATGCCGGTGCGGCCGCACTCAGACCCGCCAGATAGCCGCTGACCCAACTCATCTGCTGGGGATTCAGCTCCCGCACCAGGCGTTCGAGCTGGGCGGCCTGCCCCGCGGAGAGCGGGCTCTGCGGAGGGAGGATGCGCGCAGCCGCGCTGTCCGAGGCTTCCGTGCGTGCGCTCATGCGGCCGTACCAATGTTCGAGCTCATCTCGGGGATCCCAAGGGTCAGCAGGGCCTGCGATTGTATTGAGCCGGCGTGGCGGACCGAAGAACCGATCCTGCATATGGTTATTCACCGGAACCGCTGCCTTGAGGGCGCCGGGCCCCGCAAGTACCATGGCGCGGTTTTCAAGGACCGCAGGGCCGAGTAAGCCCGAGACACATGCTGAACCAATCCCTGCGCGGCAGCCTCGTCGCCCTGATCACGCCCATGCATCCGGATGGCGCCATCGACTGGCCGGCCCTCGATGCGCTGATCGACTGGCACATCGGCGAAGGGACGAACGGCATCATTCCGGTGGGCACCACCGGCGAGTCCGCCACCCTGTCCGTGGACGAGCATCTGCAGGTGGTGGCGCGCACAGTCGAGAGAACCGCCGGGCGGATACCGGTGGTGGCGGGGACCGGCGCCAATGCCACCGCGGAAGCCATTCACCTGACCCGTCAGGCCGAGCAGGCCGGCGCCGATGCGTGCCTGTCCGTGGTGCCCTACTACAACAAGCCCACCCAGGAAGGCCTGTACCGGCACTTCATGACCATCGCGGACGCCACCGGCCTGCCGGTGGTGCTCTACAACGTGCCGCCCAGAACCGCCTGTGACATGCAGCCCGCCACCGTGGGGCGGCTTGCCGCGCACGAGCGGATCATCGGCATCAAGGAGGCCTGCGGCGATCCGGAACGGGTCGGCGAGCTCAAGAAGGTGGTGCCGGACGACTTCGTGATCCTCTCCGGCGAGGATGCGCAGACCTTCAGAATGATGGAGCTGGGCGCCGTGGGCACGATCTCCGTGACGGCGAACGTCGTTCCGCGGCTCATGGCCGAGTTCTGCGCGGCCTTTCTCGCCGGCGACATCGTCAAAGCCAGAGCGCTGGACGCCCGCCTGCAGCCGCTGCACAAGGCGCTGTTCGTGGAACCCAATCCGCAACCCGCCAAGTGGGCGCTCCACGAGATGGGGCGGGTGGAATCGGGCATCCGCCTGCCCATGATCGAGCTCTCCGAGGCGGCGCGGCCGGCGCTGGTGCGATGCCTCAAGGAGATCGGAGCGATCGCATGACCTCTGCACTTTCTGCGATGCCACGCGTTGTCCTGCTGTGTCTCGGCGTGCTGCTGCTCGGCGGCTGCCGGTTCATGAACGACGACAAGGGTTTCTTCGTGAACCGGGACGACGACTACCTGGACGTGCAGGAACACGAAGCGCTCGTGGTGCCGAGCGACCTGCAGTCCGCGCGGGTTGCCGATCCGTATCCCATTCCGCGCACCCCGCGGCAGCTCAATCCGGAGTACTACCCGTACCGGGCGCCACGCCCCGATGCGATCTTCGCCAACGACAACCGGGACGAGGTCCGCATTCAGCGGCTTGGCGAACGGGCCTGGCTGGTGGTGCCGGAGCCGACCACCACGGTGTGGCCGAAGGTGAAGCAGTTTCTGGCGGAGAACGGTGTCCGGGTGGCATCGGAGATGTCCCAGTACGGCCGGCTCGACACGGAGTGGCTGGAGCTCACCCAGGAACGCTACCGGGACATCATCCGCACGGTCATCCGCGAGGCCAAGGCCGAGGACGGCTTCCTGGAGGGCCGGGACCGGCTCCTGCTGCGCGTGGAACCCGGCCTCCGGGAGCAGACCTCGGAGATCTACGTGCGCTACGAGAACGACGCGCTGGGTCTGCCCAGTGTCGGCGTGGTGGACCTCAACACCATTCAGTCGATCATTCCCGCCGCGGAGATCGAGGTGCTGACCGAGATCGGCGCCTACATCGCCGCCAAGGTGTCGGAACAGACCGTATCCATGGTGGCGAGCGAGAACACGGGCCGGGTGAAGTCCTCCGTGGAGCGCGATACGCAGGGGGTCCCCGTGCTCGAGCTGCGGGTGGACTTCGATCGCGCCTGGGCGACCCTCGGTCAGGCGCTCACCCGCGCGGAAGTGGAGGTGAGCGAGGCGGACCAGGTGGAAGGCGTCTACTCGATCCGCCTGCCCGAGAACGTGCTCACCGGCCAGGAGAAAGGCTGGTTCAGCGGCCTGTTCGGCAAGGGCAAGGGCTACGAGCTGGCGCTGCACATGGCCCAGGCGGGTGACAGCGTCTATCACGTCAGGGTCACGGACGAAAAAGACAAGCCCGTGGACCGGGACTTCGGTCAGGAAGTCCTCATCATGATCCGAGAGTTCGCCACTTGAGCCGATTCGCGTCGCTGGGCAGCGGCAGCCGTGGCAACGGCACGCTGGTCGAGATCGGCGGCGAGTGCATTCTGGTGGACTGCGGGTTCACCCTCCGGCAGGCGGAGGCCCGCCTCAAGCGTCTCGAAATCAGACCGGCGGAGCTGTCCGCCATCGTCGTCACCCACGAGCACAGCGACCACATCGGCGGCGTCGGTGCGCTGGCATACAAGTACGGCATCCCGGTGTTCGCGTCGTTCGGTACGCTGGAAGCGGCGAGAACGTCCGCTCCCATCCTGGGTCGGGCCGTGAACGCCCACGAGCCGTTCTGCATCGGCGAGGTTCAGGTGCAGCCGGTGGTGGTGCCTCACGATGCCCGCGAGCCCACCCAGTTCGTCTTCCGGCACGCGGACATCGCCATCGGCGTGATCTCGGATCTGGGCTGCGTGACGCCGTTTGTCATCGAGCAGTTCAGCGGTCTCGACGGGCTCCTCATGGAAAGCAACTACGACGAGACCATGCTGATTCGCGGCCGCTACCCGGAGCGCGTGAAACGCCGCATCGCGAGCGAGCTCGGACACCTCTCGAACGATCAGTCGACGGCTTTTCTCGACGCTGTGGCCAACGATGACCTCAAGGTGGTGGTGGGGCACGTGAGCGAGGAAAACAACCACCCGGATCTGCTCGACGAGGCTTTCAGGCCCCGGGCGGAGCGCGTCGGCAGCCTGGTGTTCGCGACCCAGGAAGACGGCGCCTGGTGGACGGAGCTCACGGACGGCGATGCGCCCGCCGGAAGGGTGGGCCAGCTTGCCCTCTGAGCTCACGCACGGCGAGCGGATCGGCTGCCCGGAGTGCGACCTGCTCGCCGAGATGCCGGAGCTCGCGCCCGGCGAGCGCGCGCGCTGTGGCCGCTGCGGATTCGTGCTGTCGGTGCGCTTCGAGGACCCTTTCGGGCGGGCGTTCGCGTTCGCGTTGTCCGGCCTGATCATGCTCCTGATCGCCCTGTCGTTTCCGTTTCTGTCGATCACCGCCTCCGGTGTGAGCAACTCCATGACCCTGCTGCAGACCGTTTCCTACCTGGCGGACTACGGCGCGGAAGGGATCTCCGTGCTGGTGCTCGTCTTCGTCATCCTGGTGCCTCTGGTCATGCTGCTGCTGATCGCGGTGCTGGCCCTGTCCCTGCGCGGCGGCCGCTTTCACCCGCTGCTCCTGGCGCCGGCACGGTGGCTCTTTCATCTCAACGCCTGGGCCATGGTGGAGGTATTCGCCATCGGCGTGATCGTCAGCCTGGTGAAGCTCGCCGCCATGGCGCACGTGGAGCTGGGTCTCGCGTTCTGGGCCTACCTTGCGTTCAGCGGCCTGTTTCTACTGGCGTTCTCGAGCATGGACCGGCTCACGGTGTGGCGGGTGATCGAACGGATCGGCCGGGAGGCGAGGGCGTGACGACGGCGAGAACGGCAGGCTATGCCGTGTGTCACACCTGCCTGGCGCTGGTGAGTGCGGGCGTGCACGTCTGCGATCGCTGCGGCAGCCGCCTGCACGAGCGGATTCCGGACAGCCTGCAGCGGACCCTGGCGCTGCTCATTGCGGCCGCCGTGCTCTACGTGCCGGCGAATCTCTTTCCTATCATGTCCACAGACCAGCTCGGGCGTACGGAGGAGAGCACCATCATCGGCGGCGTGATCCTGCTGTGGAACCTGGGTTCCTATCCGGTTGCCCTGGTGATTTTCGTCGCGAGCGTGCTGGTGCCGATCGGCAAGATCCTCACCGTGGCGGCGCTGTGCTGGACGATCGGCCGGCCGAGCGGCGTACCCGCCAGGCAGCGGACCACCCTGTACCGGATCACCGAGTTCATCGGCAAGTGGTCCATGGTGGACGTCTTCGTCGTCTCCGTCCTCGTAGCGCTGATCCAGATCACGGGCATCATCGTCATCCGTCCCGGCGGCGCGGCACTGGCGTTCGCCGCCGTGGTGGTGCTCACCATGCTGGCCGCGCAGAGCTTCGACCCGCGTCTCATCTGGGACGAGCGGGATGGCGAGCCCGAGCGGGGAGGGGACTGACGTGGCCGACTCGGTGGTGGTGGAGCGCGGCAGGTGGCGGCTGTCGGCCATCTGGGCCGTGCCGCTGGTGGCCGTGGTGCTCGGCATCTACCTCGCCGTGGACGCCTACCTCAAGCAGGGGCCGACGATCACCATCCGCTTCGACAGCGCCGAGTCGATCCAGGCGGAGAAGACCCAGGTGAAGGTCCGCGAGGTCACCGTCGGCACCGTCACCGGGGTGCGGCTGACGGACGATCTGAGCGGCGTGGTGGTCACCGCCGATCTCACCCCGGAATCCCGCAAGCTGCTGCGCGACGACACTCAGTTCTGGGTGATGAAAGCCGAGGTGCGGGGGGTGTCGGTGTCGGGTCTGGGCACGCTGCTCTCCGGCGCCTACATCGAGATTGCGCCCGGTGTCGGCAGCCTGACCGAACGCCGCCACTTCCAGGGGCTCGAACGGCGGCCGGTCTCACCCGCCGGCACGCCCGGTCGGCGCCTGCAGCTCGTGAGCGAAAGCACGGGCACCATCAGTGTGGGCAGCCCGGTGCTGTTCCGCGGCTACCAGGTGGGCACGGTGGAGACCATCGATCTCGATACCGACCGGCGCGAGGTGATCTACTCCATTCTCGTGGACGCGCCTTACGACAAGCTGGTGACGGACAGGACCCGGTTTTGGAACGCGTCCGGCGTCTCTGCCGAGCTCTCCTCCGAGGGGGTGAAGCTCGGCATCGGCTCGCTGCAGTCGGCGCTGATGGGCGGGATCTCCTTCGACCTGCCGCGCAACACCCGGGGTGGCCGCCCGGTGGAGGACAACGCGGTGTTCCGGCTCTATCCGAACGAGTCGAGCATCCACGAGAACCCCTACACGTACTACAGGGAGTACGTCATCGCCTTCCGGCAGTCGCTCCGCGGCCTGCATCCGGACGCACCGGTGACCTACCGGGGCATCCGGGTGGGCAGCGTGGTGCGCATCATGCTGGCCGACCTCACCGCCCCGGCGGAGCAGGACGAGCGCGGCCAGCCGATCCCCGTGCTCGTGCGGCTGGAGCCCGGGCGCATGGCCATCGAGGACAGCCCGGATGGGATGACGATCATGGAGACGGTGATGGAACAGGCGGTGGAGTTGGGGCTCCGTGCCAAGCTCTCCACCGGCAACCTGCTCACCGGCAGCATGTACGTGGAGACGGACTTCTTCGACACGGGCACCGAGGCATCGGTGGGCACGTTTCAGGGCTACCCGACGATCCCGGCGGTGGGCAGCAGTCTCGAGCAGATCCAGGTGCAGGTGACCGACCTGCTCGAGAAGCTGAACCGGCTGCCCGTCGAGGATCTGATCGGCACCGCGGAAGGCGCGGTGACGGAGCTGGAAGCAACGCTGGCTGCCGTCCGCGGCGTGGTGGAAAGTGACGCCCTGCAGGCGCTGCCGATGAATGTTCAGGGCGTGCTCAACCGGCTGGACGACGTGCTCGAAGGCTTCGACTCGCAGTCCGAGTTCCAGCACGAGCTGATCCGCTCGCTCGACGCGCTGAAGCAGGCGCTGAAGAGCGTGGACGCGCTCGCCGGGCAGATCGAGGCGCAGCCCAGCTCGCTCGTGTTTCCGAGCACGCCGCCAACCGATCCCCAACCGAGGGCCCCCCGGTGAAAAGAGCCGTGAGAACCACCGTGAACCGCGCTGCCGTGCTGCTGCCGCTGCTGCTCGGAGCCTGTGCGGGTACGCCGGTGGAGCCCCACGAGTACCTGCTGCCCATGCCGGCGCGGTCGCTGCCGACCAGTGGCGACGCACCCGTCCGTCTGCTGCCGGTGACCATCGCTCCCTACCTGGATCAGCAGGGTATCGTGCTGCAGACGGCCGGGGCCGAAGTCCACGTCGCCCGGCAGAACCGGTGGGCGGAGCCTCTGGATGCGGCCGTGGACCGCTACCTCCAGGTGGCGATCGCCAACGCGACCGGACGCGTGGTGGAAGTCGCACCGCTCACGACGCGGACTGCGGAAACGATGGTGCAGGTGCGCGTGCAGCAGCTCCACGGCAGCACGGACGGCAGCGTCAGGCTCGCCGCCGAGTGGACCGTCTCGGCGCCGACGGGCAGTGCCGTGCTGCATACCTTCGAGGCCACCGAGTCGCAGCGCGCGGACGGCTATCCGGCGCTGGTCGATGCCCACGCGGCGCTGCTGGAACGCCTGGCGGCGGCCATCGCCGGATCGCTCGACGAGCCTTGAGTCAGTCGGCGAGGTTGGCGCCGCCGTCGTCGAGCGTCGCGGGTCGGCTCCAGTAGCTGTACTGGGGCGTGAAGCTGCCTTCGTCCAGACCCGCCAGTCCGAGCAGGCTCCACAACGCGCAGTAGCGGTCCCCGGGACCGAACACGGCGCTGTTGGCGCGCAGGATGGTGTCTTCCGAGCGCCGGTAGAGCACCACGCCCGGCATGTTGTCCACTCCGGTCTGGACCGTCTGCTCGCGGATATAGTCGCCGCCGCCGTGCGACGCCATACGGAAACGCCAGCCCCGGGCACTGGCGAATCGACGCTGCAGCTCGGGTGGGTCTTTCGAGACCAGCACCACGGAGAGCGCCGATTCCAGATGCGGCAGCAGGCCGTTGAAGCCGTCCGCCCAGAGCGTGCAGTAGCGGCAGCCCTGGCCCATGTTGTGGATGACCAGGAGCTCGTCCTTGTCGCCGAAGAGATCCTCGAGCGAAACCTCGCCCGACAGGGTGGCGAATGTGTAGTTGCGAACGGGTGTGCCGGGACTGGTTTTCTGCAGCGCCACGAGCTTCTGGTTGAGCTCGTAGATCTGCTGCTCGAGCGCCGCGATCTCTGCCGCCGGGCTGCTTTCCGTGGCCATGCGTCTTCCTCCTTCGCTGTCCCGGCAGCAGGTATAACCGGTGCTGCGTTCGCGGTCCACCGGCGTGCAGTTGGCAGGCCGCAGCTGCGCCGTTTCCCGTGGCAGCCTTTCCGCTAGAATGGTGCCTCTCCCCCCCAGAGGATCGCCCATGACTGCGACCTATGCTCGAGCTGCCGGACTTGCCGTGCTGCTGCTCGCCGCTATACCGAGCGCGGCCAGCGTCTTCGAACCCAAGCTCACCGCCACGGAGGAGGTCGCGGTGGTGCATCTCTACCGTCCCGCCGCGCAGCAACCCGGGCTCGCCAAGCCGCTGCGGCGCGCGTACCCGGAGGTAATGCTCGACGATCAGTCCGTGGGAACCCTGCCCTACAACCACTATCTGAGCTTCCAGGTGCCGCCGGGCGAGCACGTGGTGCGGGTGACCGGCCTGACCAAGGGGGCGAAGGGCTGGGAGCTGCGCGACGTGGAGCAGAAGCTGACCGCGGAAGCCGGGCAGACCCTGTTTCTGCGCCTGAAGGTGGAGTTCAACACCCAGGAGATGAACATCGGCCAGCCGAAGCCGAGCTACCGGTACTGGCTCGGCCCCGTGGATCCGCGTGACGCCCAGTACGAGATCCGCGACACGAAGGCCGTCCGCTGACCACCGGCCCGGGATGGCATGACGCCCGCACGGCAAGTAAACTCCGCCCCCGGAGAGGTGCCGGAGCTGGCCGAACGGGCTTGACTCGAAATCAAGAGTACGGGTAACCGTACCGAGGGTTCGAATCCCTCCCTCTCCGCCAATAAATCAATAAGTTAGATGTACATCGTGTCTAATTTTAGGGGTGATTGGGGGTAGTTTGGGCTCCAGTTAGACACGATTTCGGACACGATTTTTGGTTCGCGCACAGCGTTCAGTGGTCGACGTCGCAAAAGAAAAATGAAGTGATGGTGTCGTTAGTTGCGGCCAAGCTGACGCGGCCATATGCCGTCCATTTCCGTAGCTACGGCGTGCGTATCGGACGACGTTGCTCCGCCGGATAACAAACGGCGTCAGATCAGCGGTTCGCCTCGCGCTTGCATTTCGCTGATGTATGGCACCTTGGCTGAATATCGTTATCGCCAGGATGCATGCCGGCTAAGGACCATCCATAACCTTTAGGTACGCGAACTGGCGTCGCCGGCTCTACTTGCAGTAGGCGTGGGTCGCAGCCGTCAATGTAGCGGCTTCGGCACCGAGCCTCCCGCGCCTCTCATCTCGATCCGCGCAAGGTTCGGGGATCTCTTCATCGATCAGTCGATCGGTGCCCATGCGGCACCGATTGGCCCGCTGCACAGTTGACTCCGGACCTAGGTACGGCTGTTACCGTGCGTCTCGAAGGCTGCGGGCTTATTGAGCGAGTGCTCAATTCTGGAGAGCTTCGAGCCGGAAGCGGAAATGCAATGACGCGAAAAGGATCTTGGGAAAGCTGGGCTTGGCTAGTACTCGTCATCGTCCTACTTGGCGCAGGCGGTTTGGGGGTTTATCTCGCAGGACACTCTCATACTGACGTCAGCGTGAGTACCGAAGTTGCCGGCGAGACCGTATTGATCCCGGTAGAGGGGATGAGCTGTGTCGTGTGCGCGGCGAGCGTCAAAAATGCGCTGCAATCGATTGACGGTGTGCAGGAAGCAGAGATCGACCTTGAGCGGCGCGAAGCGCGGGTGCGTTACGTCGAAGGCAAGGTTTCGCCTGAGCAGCTCGTGGCAGCGATCAATCAGCTTGGCTACAAGGCCGGCGCACCCGCCCCTGAGACGCCGTGATGACGCTCGACGCTTTTCTTGAAAACTTCGCGTCCAGTTTGCCCGACGGGTCGGTTTGGGCGGTGTTCCTGGCGATCGCGGCGGGCGTCGTCGCAAGTTCGGTATGCCCCTGTACGATCCCGGTGGGGTTGGGAGTCGCGGGCGTGGCGGGTAGTTCCGAGAGCAAGCGCCGCGGCGCAGGGGTTCTGATTGCGCTGGCGTTTTTCGCTGGCATCGTCATTAACCTCACAATTTTGGGCAGCGTTGCCGGCCGCATGGGAGCGATTCTGACGGAATCGTTTGGTCGCTACTGGGCCCTGGGCATGGCACTGGTGTCCTTCATCGCGGCGGTGGCCGCTTTCCGGGGTCCGCGCCCTAGCACAGAGAAGCTCGCTTCCTTGCGCGGGCCGGGGATGGCTGGGGCGTTCGTCTACGGCTTCATCTTCAGTCTGGGCACCTCGGCGGCGCCGCTGCTGTTGTTGCTAACGGTGGCAGCGGCCCACGCCCGACCCGAGTACGGCTTTATTCTGGCCCTTGCTTTCAGCGTTGGACGAGGATTGCCCTTTCTACTGGCGGGACTGGTCGCGGGAGCGCTGATGCGGTTTGCCCGTCTGAGTGCCTGGACCGGGGTCGTTCGGGTTGCAAGTGGTTCTGCCCTCCTCTTCGTCGGCTTGTATTACGCGTGGGCATTTGCCGCCCTGCTTTAGGATCAGGAGTTTTTCGCTATGAGTACGGCCACGACAGTTGAATCTACCGAACGCTTCTGGAGCGAAGAACCTGCCAAGCGGCCGGGGCGGTTGCGAATCCGAGCGCACATCGGGGGACTGCACTGTTCGTTGTGTACCGGCACCATCGAGAAAGCGCTGGGCAAGCAGCCCGGCGTGGACAGGGTCGCAGTCAGCTTGACACATGAGCAGGCGCTGATCGAGTACGACCCGGAGGTGGCGCGTGCCGAGGATCTGCTGCAGACGCTTAAGGATATCGGTTACACCATCTCCGACCCGCGCAAGGTACGTCCGTATGAAGAAGAAGAACGGGCGTTGGTGCGCGAGCGCGGGCGGTTCCTGATCTCGCTCGCCATGAGCATCGCCGCGATGGGGTTTGCCGGATACCCTGTCGATAGTCCGTGGTTCGCCTTGTGCGTGTTTTCCATCGCGAGCATGGTGGTGTTCACCTTTGTCGTCCTGCGCGGTTATGGCTTGAGCCGGGCGCTGGGCGGCGCCGCGCTCAGCGCCGTGTTCGGTGCCGGCGTTTACGCTCTTCAGTTGCACGGTGCTTTCGGCGGCGCCACGCCCTGGCTGGCCGGAGCGCTTGCCGTGTTCATCATCTTCGGCGTGGGCGGCCACATTGCGCGCATGGGCATGATGGCGCTGCGCCGCGGCATTCTCAATCAGCACGTGCTGGTTGAATTCGGGGGATTTGCAGGGCTCATCGGAGGCGCGGTTGGCCTGGCGTTGAATCCGCCCGCTTATCCGACGGTGGCGTTTTTCTCGGTGGCGGTGATGGTCATCACTTATCACATTTTCTCCGAGTGGCTGTCGCTCATCGTGAAAACCCGTAGTTCGCAAGCGGTCAAGAAGCTTCTGGATCTGGAACCCGACGTCGCCTATGTCGTCAAGGACGGGAAGGATAAAGCCGTGCCGCTCGAAAACGTGCGCGTCGGCGACCTCGTGCGCATCCGCCCGGGCGCGCGGGTGCCTGTGGACGGCCGGGTCGAATCGGGTGAATCGGACGTAGACGAATCCCTGGTCACCGGCGAGCCGGTGCCGGTGGAGAAGCGTGAGGGAGACCGGACTGTCAGTGGTTCGCTGAACGGACACGGCACGCTTCTGGTACGTGTCACTGTGGTGGGCGAAGACAGTTTTCTCAGGCAGGTGATACGCAGCGTGGAAGAGGCCCGCGCACTCAAACCCGGGCTGTTGCACCTCGTCGACCGCGTGCTGCGCGTATACACGCCGACCGTGCTGCTGACGGCAGCGGCCGCAACCCTGTTCTGGCTCCTCGGCCCAATGGTCGTTGAGTCCCACCCCGATCTTCAGCGGGCGATGTTCGCCGGTCTGAGCGTGCTGGTCATGGGCTATCCCTGCGCCTTGGGAATTTCGGCGCCGTTGTCGATCGTGCGCGGGGCGGGCGAAGCGGCCGAGCTTGGCGTGCTCATGCGAACCGGCGAAGCCTTTCAGGCCCTGCGGCGTGTTTCCCATGTGGTTTTCGACAAGACGGGCACGCTGACCGAGGGCCGCCCCGCCTTGCGGCAAATCGTCGCTGTTTCTTGTCCGGAAGAGGAATTGCTCGCGATAGCGGCCGCCGCGGAAGCAGGTTCCGAACACCCGCTCGGCCGGGCGGTGGTGGAAGAGGCTTTTGAACGCCATATCGAACTGGCCGAGGTACAAGGGTTCGAGGCCGTTGTCGGCCGAGGAGTCAGCGCACGCCTTGGCGATGCGCGGCTGACAGTCGGTAGCCCGGCGTTCCTAACGAGCCAGGGCGTGAAGCTTGCGCCTCAGGAAGCACGCATCAACGAATTGGAAGGGCGCGGGCTTTCGGTTATCGCCGTGGCACGGGATGGCGTGCTTGTCGGTCTTCTGGCGCTTGGAGATGCATTGCGGCCTGACGCTGCGGAGACGGTGCGTCGGCTGCACGCACTCGGTATCCGCACGAGCCTGATCACCGGCGATAACGAACAGGCAGCACGCTATTTCGCGCGCGCGGTCGGAATCGAAGAGGTGCATGCGCGCGTGTTGCCTGGCGAGAAAGCGGGGTTGGTTCGAAAGCTTCAGGAAAGCGCACGCGTGGCCATGATCGGCGACGGTATCAATGACGCACCGGCACTGATGCAAGCTGACGTGGGCATCGCGTTCGGCGGCGGAGCCGACATCTCGACCGAATCAGCGGATGTGATCATTCTCAACCAGAGGGTTGGCGCTGTGCTCGATGCGTACAAGGTCAGCCGCCACAGTTACCGAAAGATGGTGCAAAACGTATCGCTTGCCTTCATGTTCAATGGCATCGGAATTCCGCTGGCCGCGACGGGATTGGTCTATCCGATCTGGGGCATGGTCGCCATGGCGGCGAGCGTAACGTCGATCTTCATCAACTCCCTGTGGGGCCGCAGCTCATATTTTTTTGAGGCAGTGAAAGGGGTCGGGCACGTGCCTCAAACCCCAGCCAGCGCGCCAAGCTAGGAAGGAGGTTGTACGTGTTTAAGTCCGTCAAATTCGAAGTCATCGGCGATCAGCGTCTCTTCTGTGATGGTTGCGAGCAACGTGTCGAGCGCCTGCTCAAAACCCTGCAGGGCGTGGGTCAGGTTCGCGCCCAGGCGCGCAATCAACAGATCGAGGTATTGTTCGACATTGGGGCGCTGGATGCCGATACGATCGCGAAGCATTTAAACGACGCCGGTTACGAGACCAAGCTCGTCTCCGCCGATCAAGCCGGGCTTCACAATCGTGGAGTCATGAAATGACAGAGACATCTGAGCGACGCAAACCGGAGGGGGCCATCACCTACGTGGCCGAGCTGGCAGCTTCTTCCCACGACTCCGAAGAACAGGGGTCGGACGTCACCTAAACCCTATTCAGATGTCTCGCACGCAAGGCACAGTACGGCCTTGCGCTGTTTGACCGGCCAGGCGTTCCACACGGCCGCTCCGCTAACTGTCAGATGAAGTCGCGACTACTACAAGTCATCCGGATCGAATTCTTCCATCCATACTTACCGTGACGTCAGTTCGCCCGTTCCTTGTTGCCACCATTCACGACGCTGCGCGTCAGCGCTTCAAGAATCGAACATTCTCCGAGTGCAGCTCCCGGACCAGGGCACGACTCAATCAGTACCTCGAGCCCGGCTTTCATTTTCGTCAAAGTGACGATCTTCCGATTCACCTCGTCAAGCTTCGTACGCGCATGCGCTCGGACCTCGCCGCAGTCGGCATCCGGATCAACGCGTAGCGAAAGCAGATCCTTTATCTCCTTCAGGGAAAACCCGATCTCTTGCGCCTGGCGAATGAAGCGGATGCGCTCAACAGCTTCTACCGAATACGAACGAAATCCCCCGCCGAGGACTGGTCGCCGTGGCTGCTCAAGAAGCCCCTTGCGCTCATAAAAGCGTATGGTCTCCACGCCAACTCCGGCCGCTCTTGCTGCGTCGCTGATCCGCATTTTTTTGCACCTGCCTCTTCTGCTTACGCTACAGTCCGTACTATGGTACGGAGTCAAGCGTAACCTCGCCCGCACCCACTATCACGCTTTACCGTGGCGCACCGAACAGAGTGTCCATAAGCGGGCATTCCGGCACGCTTTCGCCGCTGCACGCTTCTACTGTCTCACCCAGAACGCTCTCCATGCGTTTCAGGTCGTCTATCTTTTGCCGCACGGATCCAAGGTGGAGCTTTGCAAGTTTTTCGACCTCGCCACAGGACACGGCGTTCCGGTCAACAAGATCGAGCAGGCTTTTCAGGTCGTCGATTGCAAATCCCAGTTCCCGGCCGCGCATCACGAATGATCAACACCTATTTCAGCGCACAAGGCCGGCTGCGGGCTGAATGCGGATCATCCGAGGATCTGCGATCAGCTGTGTGGCTCGACCTCGTTGAACCGACCAAAGATGAAGAGCGGGACATCGAAGCCGCGATTGGGGTCGACGTGCCTACGCTCGAGGAGATGGAGGAAATCGAGCTTTCGTCCCGTCTTTACTACGAAGGAAGCACCGCGTTCATGACGGCGACGCTGCCATCGCGTGCCGACACAGACGAGCCACTCCTTGCCCCGGTGACTTTCATTCTCACGGAAACGCAGCTGGTATCGGTCCGCTACAACGAGCCGCGAGCGTTCAAGACGCTGCCGCTGCGGGCGGCGAAGGCGCCGGTCGCAGGCGAGGATGGCGCGTCCGTCCTGGTTGTACTGCTGGAATTCCAGGTCGACCGTCTTGCAGACGTGCTGGAGCGTGCAGGCAGGCAGATTCACGATCTCTCCCGTCAGGTTTTTCAGCACCGCGGTGCGAAACCTACAAAAAGCACTGATTTTCAGGTGATCCTCGAAGCTATCGGTCGCAATGGAGACCTGGTGTCGAATATCGTGGAGTGCCTTGCCTCGCTCGAGCGTATGTTCGGCTTTCTCAGCCATACCATGCAGCAGAGAAAAAAGGATCGGGAACTCAGCTCCCGCATCAAGACGTTGTCCCGCGACTGCCGTTCTCTGATCGAGCATGGAGACTCGTTGACCCACAAGGTCACATTTTTGCTGGATGCGACGCTGGGATTGATCAACATCGAGCAGAACGCGATCATCAAGATCTTTTCGGTGGCTGCCGTCGTCTTCCTGCCACCGACCCTGGTTGCTTCCATCTACGGCATGAACTTCGATGTCATGCCGGAGCTCGAGTGGTTGCTGGGTTACCCCTTTGCGCTGGCGCTTATGTTGATTTCGGCCGTCGTGCCGTACTGGTTCTTCAAGCGTCGGGGATGGCTTTAATCGTCGCATGCCGGCCGGAGCGCCCTGTACATGGTTGTTGACTGAGGACTGATCTTTTGGCGTGGAATGCTCTACTGATCTGCGGCGGGCTGCTGTTTTTGTTCATCGGTGGTGAAACGCTGGTGCGCGGCAGCGTGGCGATTGCGGAACGCCTCGGTCTCTCCAAGCTCCTGATCGGATTGACTGTTGTCGGCGTTGGTACATCGGCGCCCGAGTTGCTCGTGTCGGTATCCGCTGCCTTGGGCGGTGCCCCGGAGATTGCGCTGGGTAATGTCGTCGGCAGCAACATCGCCAACGTTCTCTTGATCATCGGACTTTCGGTACTGATCTGCCCACTGATTGGCTGGCAGCGCTCTGCCGTGCGCGACGCGCTGGTGGCGACGCTGGTGGCGCTTGTGCTGTTCGGTCTGGTACACGATCCGCTGATCGCTCGAGTGGAGGGATTGGCGCTGCTTCTGGCGTTGTTGGTGTATCTGCTTGCATCCTACTGGCTTGAACGTCGCGAATCCCAGACCACGGTCGCGGAGCACGAGGTCGAGGAGTTCGAAGATATCGGCATATCACGTCTTTGGACGGCGGCGGGGCTCGTGATCGGAGGTATCGTCGCGTTGGTGCTGGGCGCGGAGTGGCTGGTACGCGGTGCTGTCGATATCGCGCGTACATTCAGCGTCTCCGACGCGGTCATCGGTTTGTCGCTAGTGGCGGTAGGTACCTCCCTTCCCGAGCTCGCGACCGCGATCGTAGCCGCGCTGCGAAAGCATCCGGATGTCGTTCTAGGCAATGTCATTGGCAGCAACATCTTCAACGTGCTCGGCATCCTCGGCGTGACGGCTTTGATCACTCCCATCGCGGCCAGCACACGGTTCGAGAACGTCGATACGCCAATTATGTTCTTCGCGAGCACCAGCCTGTTGGTCCTCCTGTTTGCGACCCGTCGGGTCGGA
This sequence comes from Pseudomonadales bacterium, assembly GCA_050185825.1. Lineage (GTDB taxonomy): Bacteria > Pseudomonadota > Gammaproteobacteria > Pseudomonadales > Azotimanducaceae > SZUA-309. The sequence continues at coordinate 168,561 of JBFWZA010000006.1, forward strand.
AGGGGAGTCGGGATCACGATGCTGGTGCTCTATACCGCGTACATATACCTGCTGTTTGCACTTGGGGCGCTGGAATGACGCCGGAATCGGTGGAGGTCACGCGAGGTCACGTCAGCCAGGACATGCCGGGGCGCGGGCCACTACAGCAGGATCCGCTTTCACGGGTCCGGGCGGCCACCGCGTTTATCGGTGCTGCGCTTCGTCACCCCCTGCGTGTGGGCGCAATTGCGCCGGCCAGTCGAGTTCTGGCAGACGCCATCGCTGCGCGGGTACCGCGCGGTGGCGCGCGCGTACTCGAACTCGGAGCCGGTACGGGCTCGGTGACGCGTGCGTTGCGGCAAGTCCTGTGCGCCGAATCCGACCTCGTGCTGGTGGAGCTGTGTCCGGCCATGGCTGCGGCCTCCCAGTCGTGCTTCCCGGACAGCTTGGTACTGGTCGGCGATGCAACGCGTCTTCGTCGTGTGCTTGGGCAGCGTATGCCGGAGCGATTCGATGTGATTGTCTCCAGCTTGCCTCTACGGGCATTTTCCCTGCGCCAGCAGATCCGTCTGGGACAGCAATTTGCTGGCGTGCTTCGGACCGGCGGCACGCTGATTCAATATACCTACGGCTTGCAGTCACCTCTGGTGCCGTCGCTTTGCCGGCGTGCAGGGTTGATCCCGGTGGAGGTCGTGCGAGTGTGGCGCAATCTACCACCGGCGGCTGTGTGGACGTATCGCTACGAACCCCGACTGGCGCGGGCGGATTTCCGGAAGGAATCCCCGGTGTGCGATGGGGACGAACCGAGCCTGCGCCGACTCAACCCGCCGCTTGCAGCGTCTTCTCCTCGCTCTCAATCATCGCCAGAATCTTCGGGCCATCGCGTTTGCGAAAACGCCGGGCGCGCCAGCTCGCGATCAACGTGAAGATGATCAACAGCGGAATCCAGCCAAAGAACAGGATAAAGAAGGCCTGCCCCGACGCGCTGAGGTCGGCCCCCGGCCCGCCGAACTCGAAGATCTCCGTTGCGGACGCGAGAAACGCGCCGAGCAGCGACAGCGGAAACATCAACCAGTAGCGCATCCTGAGAATCTGAAACAACGCCAGAGGAACCGGCTTCGTATTGCCCGACGTGCGGTCGAACATCAGGACATAAAGTCCCTCATCCTGACCCTGCCGAACCGCCCAAACCGCCGTCACGTACAAACCGTTGGTGAAGTTGACGTTGGCGTCCGTCAGGTTGACGCTGTGCGTTTGTGTATCGCCGACCAGGTCGAAAGACTCGTAGATCGTCCTCGTCACGCTCTGGCGGATACTCGTTCCACTACTGACAGACTGTGTCGTAATCGTCGTCGTGGTCGTTGTCGAGGACTTGCGGTAGTTCGCGACGGTCCCGCTGAACCAGTGCAGCGTGTAGCGGCGAAACCCGGCCCGTAGTTGCTTCGGGTCTTTCTTGTCGATGCCGAAGCGACGCGTTTCGCGATACAGGAACGGCAGCATGAACACCACCATGCCCGCAATGAACAGTATCGATTCGGTCTTCTCCTCGGGGGTCTGCTTGGCCCACCGCGACTTCGGCTTCATGCCGAAGCCTTCGCTCGTGAGTGCACGACCGCGGGCTGCCAGCGCCGCGTGCTCGGCATCGGCATAGCCCAGCTCGCGCAGTGTAGCGGCCGAGAAATACGTACTGATGGTTGCCGCCCGCAGGTCCTCGTCGAGCTCGTAGCTGCTTGCGGTCAGGTACCAGCGTGTATACGCCGACTCGCCACCGCCCGCACTGCCTTTCGGTGCGACGAGCTCCGCCTGGGATTGGATCCAGTTGTCGGCCTCCCAGTAACGCGCGATGACGGCCTGCTCGTCGGGTGTCAGCTGGTTGTTCCAGCGCCGGTTGCCCGCGAGGATGTTCACGGCTTCGCGAAGCTGCCGGACGACACCGGCCTGCCGCGCAAGATCGTTGAAGCGATCGCCGGTGTTGTTGTCGGCGATGATCCGGTCGAGTTCGGGAAACTCGTCGAGCCAGGGTGGTTCGAGCGCGAGTACCGTTGTGGCACAAAACAGCAGCAACAACGGGGCCTTGGCAAGCCTCTTCTTCATGGTCGTTACCTGCAACAGGGCTCCGGCTGATTAAACCTGAAACGGTATCGCCTGTCTCCAAACCTGTCTGGATCGGGTCGAAAATTGCGTGGAGAGTCAGAGCGTCTCCCGGACCTCGACGGCGGTGTCTTCGAGCTTTTCGCGTGCGGCGTCTGCTTCGTAACGTTCCGCGGTGTGGACGAGCAGCATCCACTCTCCGGCGTTGGCGGCCTGCACAGCGCGGTCGACCAGCCGATCGTGGTCGGGTCGCAGCGTCAGCACGCCGGCTGTGATGAGACCAGCGGAGACCCCGAAGAATGCCAGCACGACGAGGGTGAGAATGGGAGCACTTCTCACCATGGCGAGACCGCTTGCCAGCAGCGCCGCGCCAACCCCCAGACCCACAAGCAGGCCGATCATTCCGAAGAACAGATGGGAACGCCACAGCGTTTCCCTCACACCCACCGTTTCAGGCTCCACCTTCCGTTCCGGACCCACATCGCCCGGGCGAATCAGCCGGATCTGCCGGCGATCGAGTTGCATGTCCAGGATCAGGTTTTCCATCGCCCTTCGCGCCGACCTCTCCGTCCGGAAGACCGCGCCCACCTTATGGGGATACCGCTCGCCGATGATGTGCAGCGTCGACTTTCTCTGCTGCCCGATTTCTTCATCACTTTGCCTGTCGCGTTGTTGGTGCACGGTCGACGCTCCTCACACCGGCGTGCGGCCGCGCACTGCGCGGAAACCCAGCATGCCCGCAACCCGTGCGGGCACGAAAAAAGTGAAGATCCAGCTGAGCATGCGTACCTCCTTATGGATTTCTCATTTCCAGAGGATGAACGCACATACCGTGCCAGCGGGTGGATGGTGTGCCTTCAGGGCGGCTGGGAAACATCACCTGTTTGAAAGACGACTGGCCTGTCGCGGCCAGTGTAAGAATTACAAATGAAACGACTGCACTCTGTTTCCGAGTAGACAGCGTGGCCAATCGTTCAGTAGAGCTCGAGCAGACAACGTGTGGTGGGTCGAACATGGCGCTTCATTTCGGCATCCGACCATGCTGCCGGTGGCCGACGTCGGAGCGGCGCGCCGATATCCAGGTAGCCGTCAGCCACGCCGAGCTCAGCAAGGACCCGGTAGACCCCGTACTGCATGCCGATGATCCCGCACTGATAGATGAGCGTGCGGTTGCTGGCGAGCCCTGACGCGAAAGCGCCAGGGTCATCGCTCAGGCAGTCCGATACGTAGCGGCCGCGGCCCTCCCGGCTGATCGCCGTGTGGTAATGGAAGTGGGGATGACGATCCGCCAGCGACCGGAACAGATCGTCGTACAACAGGTCCGTGGTGTAGGGGGCACCCATCACCAGATCAATGCGCGACCGGCAAGGGGTCGCACCCTCCAGAAGCTCGAGCAGCATGCCGCGAAACGGCGCAATACCGGTCCCTGTCGCCAGAAAGAGATAGTCGTGGGCATCCCGGTTCTCGGGCAGCAGGAATCGGCGACCACTCGGCCCGCAGATCCTCACCGGATCACCTGCACGTAGATCGCACAGGTAGTTGCTGCACACACCCAGGAACAGCCGGTGATCGTCAGGGTCGTCTTCCGGCCGCTGGGGGATGTTCTCGTCGATGAGGCGCTTGGGCGTCGTGGACAGGTGACAGCCGGCGCCGTCCTCACCCCAGCTCGGTGAGGCAATGGAGTACAGACGCACCTTGTGCGGCCGGCCGTCATCATCGGTTCCGGGCGCCAGCACGCCGAACGACTGGCCCGGCAGGAACGCACCCGCCAGGGGTGTGCCCGCGACGTCCAGCACAAGGTGCCTGACGAAACTGGCCGACTTACCCTTCAGGCATGGATCGTTGGACAGCACCTGCGCGGTCACCGGGTTTGCCGATCGAACCCGATTGAGCGTGGCCTTTGGAAACCGGGGAATGGGGTCGGGTTCCGTCACCGACCTGCCTCCCTTCAGCAGCTGAAGCACCCCATCCTAGCACCCGATCCCGCGATCTGAATTCGAATGGCGCGCCTGTGCGCTTTTTGCCCACCGGCCTGCCCACCGTCAGGAACGGCTCAGCCGGAAGGCAGCGTAGCCGATCGCCTGGCGCTGGTAAGCGTGAAGCTCGTCGACTTGACCTCCTTGCCGAGGTACGCCGAGAGCTTGTAGGTCTTCGGTAGAGTGACGCCGCTCCCGGTCTGCGTATAGACCTCGAACACTACCTCCCGGGATCCGGCGGGGATCGAGACCTGCATGGGAACCGTCACCCCGGGGGCTTTCTGCATGACCTCACCACCGGTGGCGCCCTCCAACTCGATGGGAATCGTCAGCGTTTCGATCGCGTTTCGAACCAGGCGCACGGTCACGCTTGCTGTGCTGCCGATGGTGATCGATCTCGGCGCCACCGCCACGCTGTCGAGCCATAACACGCTGAGGTTTGAGGGGGGTTGCTTCACCGTCGTGGTGGGCTGGCCCACGGTCGCAGCCAGCGCGATGGCGGATGTGCAGGTGGTGATCAGGAGCAGCAGAGTTTTGTGAAAAGTGTTCATCGTGTTCTCCGGTATCAGCTCAACGTAGTCGCGCGGCGACGTCGTCCAGGGTGGGTACGAGCACCCGCGGATCGGTGGAATCCGGGATGCGAAGGTCTCCCGCCAGCGGGCGGAAGTACTTGGTCTTCGAGCCTATGGTTTTCAGGATCGCATCCAGATCGCTCGTGGGTTCCACGAAATCGTTCCAGAAGGCCAGCAGGCGGGTGAGGGTCTCCCCGCGAAACGTGGCGCTGGCCGTCTCGATGGTTCCGGCGCGTCGCGGGGTGACGAGCATGAGTGCCGCATCCTGCCGGGTGGTCCGGTTGCGCGCGTTGAAGACCGTGTCTACGACGGGCACGTCTCCGAGCCCGGGAACCTTGGACGAGCCGCCGACGTTCACGCCTTCGTAGAGTCCTGAGAGGATCAGCGTCTTCCCGAACTCCACCTCCACGGTGGCATCCACCGTCTGCTTGAACGTGGTCAGCGACTGCTCGAACGTGCCGCCGGTGTCCTGTGCGAAGAACGATCGCCCGGCGCTCACCCGGAATCGGGTGCTGGTGGCGGTGATCTCCAGTGGCGTCACCGTAACGGAGGTGCCGACGTCCACCGGCTCGAGGGTGCCGAGGTTCACGCCGCTGACCCCTACCGTCACCGTTCGGCCGATGAAGAACTCCGAGGTTTCGCCGACGGTGGCGACGAGGGAAGGCCGGGCAAGCACCTGATAGAAATCGTCGCGGGTATTGAAGAGGTTGAGGCTGTAGCTGACCTGTGGGATGGATAGCGCCGCGGTGGTTACCGCTTCCTTCGTGACGCTTCCCGGACTCGGGTCGAAGCGCTCGACCTCCAGGGCGCCGCTGAACTGCAGCGACAGGCCATCGAGTAGGTTGATGCCCGTGCGCCGGGCTCGAGCACTCTGACTCAGGAGCAGGGTCACCTCCACCATGACCTGGCTGTCCGCGGGTCGGTCGGAAGCCGGTGTCCGAGGCGGTGCGGCTGGCTGGTCGTCCGTCGACAGCGCCGCGAGGCGGAGGAGCTGATCGAGTCGGCCGCGCTGTTCTTCCAGCAGGCGGCTCGCTCCAGGCACTTCGCCCGCCAGGGCGGTCACCCGGCCGAGCGCCGGCCGGTCGCCGGTCGCCGCCGCAATAAAAGCAGACGTGCGCAGGGTCAACGGATCGCCGGAAGCCATCCGACCGGCCGCCTCGGCCGCACGCGCCGCAACGTCCAGATCGCCGGCATAGTAGGCGGCAGCCGCAAGACCCAGAAAGGCCTCCGGCCGGCCGGGATCGGCGAGGATCGCCTGGGAGAACTGCTCTGCGGCGGCAGTGAACGCCTGGCGTTCGAGCGCCAGCGCCCCTTCGTGGTAGTGCCCCCAGTAGAAACCGGGTGCGAAGCGGGTTGCGGCGGAATACCCGACCGCGGCGAGATCGAGGGACTGTGGAGAGCGGTCCTCGAGCTCGTAGCTCATGCCGTTGAGCAGATGCAGGTAGCCGTTTCTCGGATCTGAGCGCAGCGCAGGTGCCAGCGCGGCACGGGCATCGGCAGGGCGACCGGTGCGCAGGTCGATGATCGCGGTGTTCAGTTCTCCGCTGGTCGACGGGGCGCTGGTAAGGTCGGAGCCGGTGGGGGTCGAGGCACAGCCGACCAGCAACGAAAGCGTGAGCGCAATGATCCGCTGCCGCACCGACCATCTCCCTTGCCCGCTCTGTTGGCCAGGAGCTTTGCGCAACACTCGTACCGGCGATAGTCCCCAAAAAGGGGAGCATCCCGGAGCGTCGGACCGCGCTAGATTGAGTGGCAACCGGGTCGAGGGAGAGCGAGGTGCGTCGTCCGTTGGCTCTGATTCTGGCGCTTCCGTTCTGGCTGGTGCCGGTTGCGTCTGCTGCTCAGGTTGTCGAGATGAAAGGACTCGAAGCTCGCGTGGAGGGTGTCGCCGCCACCAGCGTCAGGACCGGCGCCGTCGTCGAGCTGCGTTGTACCTACAGCATCCGGCTCAACTCGAAATCGGCCCCCGCCTGGCGTGGCGACGTGAGTGTCGATGGCGAGGTGCTGCGGACCTTCGGCGGCGAACAGCTCGCGGGAAGCCACACCCAGTCGGTGACGTTTCCCGCCGACCGGGCGCGCATCGCCAAGGCGGTGTGCCGCCTGGACGTCGATGGGGTGAACGGGCCGCCTCAGGAGCGTGCCATCGAGATCCAGATCGTCCAGGCCGCAACGCTGTCCTGCCCGCCGACCCTCGAGGCGAAGGTCTCCGCCGCGTTGCGAGGGGCGGTCGTCGGGCAGGTCGCGGTCGATCTCGACCTCACCGGATCGGAGCGAACGGCCGACAGCTTCGTCTGCCGCTACGGGAGCCGGTCCGGTGACGTGCGGGAGGTGCGTGCAACCTTTCCGTGTCGTGATGCGGTACCCATCACTGGTGCGATCGCAGACGGGACGTCGAATACTGTGCTGCAGGGCGAGACGCCCGGCGGGGAAGCCGCGAGCTACAGCTGCCGCACCCGGTGAGGTGGCGTGGGGTAGTCAGTTGCGCAGCAGTTGTTTCGGCCAGCCCGGGGGGCGCTCGTAGGGTCGCAGCTCTTCCGGGTGCTGGCGCAGGTACTCGAGCAGCGAGCGGCGGCGTCCGCGGACCTCGTCGCCGATGAGCTGCTGACCGTGGAACGCTTCCATCCGCTCGAACACGCTCCGCCAGGCCTTCTTGACCGCATCGGGTGTGATTCCGAGCCGTCTGGCGGCGTCCTTATCGGTCTGGCCGGCGAGCGCAGCGCGCAGCACCCGCCGTTCGGACGGCGAAAAGTAGTAGCGGGGCTGCGACGAATGGAACAGCAGGCTGATGGGGGAACCCGTGACGAGCTCAGCCGACCGCGCACGCGTCATGGCGACGAGGCAGGACGGGCCGGCCTCATCGGAAAACTCCCTCAGCAGCTCGAAGCCTCCCGCGAGCAGGAAGTCACGGTGCGTGCCGCCGAAGGTCTCGTGGACCACGGTGTTGAGGTTGTACCCCTCGTGTGCGTCACGAAACGCGGCATGACCCAGCGCGAGGAGCTGCTGGCCAAGCGGGTCGTTCAGGTCGTTCAGGCGCTGGCAGAAGTGGAGCACGCAGACGTCCAGCCCGTCCCGGGCGTTGGCCCGCGCCAGTTCCCGCCCGGACAGGAGCGGGGTTTCGCCGGCCAGCAGCGACCGGTAGATCCATTCCGCGAAGCGGGGCCGGGACAAGCCGTGAAACGTGTCGAGCACACCGGGTCGCAGGAAGACGCTGGCGCCGAATGCTTCTACCGAATCGCCGTCGGCATCCGAGACGATGGTCCGCGCCTCCATAGCGCCTTCCTCGAGCAGAGCCGCCCAGAGCCCGGGCAGAGAAGGCGGCAGCTCAGGGGCCATCGAGCCGGCTGGCAACAGGTCGGGCCACGAATCGAAATCGCCCGCCTCGGCGGGCCGGAAGGTGAAATTCGGTGTGAACACCCCAGCAGATCCCCACCCGGATGGTTGGGATGTTACCTGTCGGAAGTGGCGACGAAAACGGGTCCGATCGGTCGTTCGCTCCCCTTTGGGGGGAGTAGCCGGCGGCAGGCAGCACATGTGACGCTGCGGAGGTCCAGTCACGGAGCGGCGTCCATGCGTCAACTCTCTCCGTATCCGCGCACCTTCTATTGTCTGCTCGGGATCGTCTTCAACCTCCTGCTTGCGGCATCCGCATCGGCTGCTGAGCGGCGGGATGTGCAGGGAGTGACGGACCAGCAGATCTCACAGCTCGAAAGGGTGATGCAGGAGATCGACCAGAAGATCCTCGGCACTATCGGCCGGCAAGGTCAGCTCGCCGAGGAAATGACCACCGAGCTGCAGAAGCTCGCTGCTGTCAATGACCCCCGGATCCGGGCCCGCGCGGTCGGTGACTATCAGGCGCGATATCGCAAGTCGTACGCCGACGCGCTCACGAAGAGCGGTGTCGTGCTGCCGGATGTGGCGCGACAGCTCGGGTCGATCTTCCCTGAATACGACTTCAAGGCTACATCCGGCCTGTTCGTTATCGGTAGACATCGCCTCGCGACCGGCTCCGCGCCCGTGGAATCCCCCGTGCCTGTTGCAGAAACCCACGACATCCTGCCACTGGAACTCGAGGTCGAGCAGGAGCGGCACTGCGGTGGTCTGGGCGACGGTTCGGTCAGCGGTAATGGATACTTCTTCCGGGCGTACTCGGCGGGCGCCCTCGCAGGCGGCTGCCTGAATCGGGGAACGGCCCGCGCCGTTGTCAGTGTACCCCGGCCGAGGCAGTCGGCCCGGCTGGATCTCCGCGCCGACCTGTACGTCGACGGGTTGGCAGTAGGCGTTGGGGGTACGGCCGTTGTCACGGCAAAGGCCCGCTACCACATCAACTGTGGATCCATCGTGCGGCTCCTGGAAGCAGAGGTGTTGGTGCTTGCACCCATCTTGTGGGTCGGTACCGCCGAGGAGGCCTTGCGCGACCAGTCCGTTTCCATCGGCATTCCCGATGGGGCAATCTCGTGCAGTCTCCTGCAGCCCGTGGAAGCACTTGTCGTGGCCGTCGCCGGTCTTTCGTTTGGGTCGGCAACCGTAACCAATATCAGCGCGTCGTTGACCGTCGAGCGATGACGGCTGCACGCCACCGGAGGACACCGGAGTGAACCACACGTATTCGATGGTGCTGGCGCTCATCACGCTCGCCTGGCTGCTGCCTGCCAGCGAGGCACACGCCGCCAGCACACCGCGGACCGCGGTGCCAACGGTGACCTCAACACCCAAGCTCGCGACCACCGCCGAGCTCACCATCGCGACGGGATACGACGGCACCGTCCGTGTGAGGACGCCCACCGAGTCGTTCGTCTGTGAGTCCACCTGCACGCGCAGGCTGCGCTCTGGAACCGAAGTGGTCCTCGAGGCTCAGAGCCTGGCTGGCGCCTCGTTCGACTCCTGGATCAACTGCACCGGCAGGATCGAGGGGTCCAGGTGTCGAATGACCATTCCATCGAACACGCTGCGTATCGGCGTGGGTGCTGTTTTCGTGGGCCTGTTCGACAACCTCAAGGAGATACAGGACGAGGTCTGCGCGCAGCTCAGCGATCTGTGTGACTTCGAAAGTCCGCTGCGGCTGGAACAGCCCGACCTGCCGCCGCGGTAGGGGCGCCTGCACCAACCCTGTATGCTGCACGACATCCGGGCGAGAGCTGTACCCCTGCGCAACACTTGCGGCGCCATACCGTTTTTTGCCGGCTCACGACTGATTGCTACCATAGGCCACGGGAGCGGACGCAGAGAGAGGGCTTGGATGATCCGCAGCGGCGTGATTTTTTGTATCGCCCGGAGAATGGGTAGCTCCGAGCGGACCGCAGGATATGGCGGTGTCACAGTATCGACGCAGCGTCTACCACATTGCGGGCGGATTAAGTGATTGATTCGCTCCCTGCCAGCATCGCGGTGTTCATCGGCGCCGCCGCGGTCATAACTCTGTGTGGGATCCGGCTGTCCGATTATGCGGATCGGCTGGCAGACAAGACCGGCTGGGGTGAAGCGCTGATGGGCGGGCTGTTTCTGGCCGGCGTCACCTCGGTGCCGGATTTCGCAGCCACACTGACAGCTGCGGCAGACGGCTACGCCGAGCTGGCCATGGGCAACATCCTGGGCAGCATGGCCGTGAATCTGGCATTCCTGGCGGTGGGGATCTCACCTACCGCAGTGCCAATCTCGAGCACGCGGCCGCCTCGTCCGGCAACCTGATCCAGGCGAGTCTTTTCATCGTGCTCCTGACCATCCCCCTGCTGGCGATGCTGACGCCGGCCTTCACCGTGCTGGGCGTGCACCCGGCGACACCCGTGCTGCTGGTGGCCTACCTGTTCGGATATCACCTGGTGCGACGGGATCTTGACTCGCCCATGTGGCAGCCAAGGCGCACTGGGCAAACCGTTGTGGACGAGCCCGACGGAGACCGATCCCGCGATCAGTCGCTTCCCGGCCTGTGGTACAAGTTCGCCCTGGTGGCGTTGCTTACCGGTGCGGCCGGCTGGTTGCTGATGAGCTCGGCGGAAACTCTGGTCGAAAGAACACCGCTGTCGGAGACGCTTGTCGGCACACTGCTCACCGCCGTGTTCACGTCGCTGCCGGAACTGGTGACCACGCTCGCCGCTATCCGCTATGGTGCGCTCACTCTCGCGGTGGGGAACATTCTCGGCACCAATTGTTTCAACGTCGTGGTCATCGCCGCCGCCGACGTCACGTACCGGGGTGGATCCATCTACCACGCGATTACGAGCCAGCAGCTCGTATGGAGCGCGATCGCCATCCTGCTCACCGGCATACTGCTGTTGGGCCTGCTGCGCCGGGAGCGATACGGCATCGCACGGATTGGATTTGAAAGCTTTCTCGTGCTTGTGGTCTACCTGGCGGCGGCGATGAGCGTGGTGCTGTTGTAGATATATTTATTACGCAGGTACTTCACAATCCCTGTTGACGATTTGTTCACGCAGAACGTGGTCTCCTTCCTGTCCGTTAGCAAACTGCACGCGTGTGACCCCGGCGCGGGCGTTGTATCTCACGCATGAAAAAAACACACATCGCGCTGATCGCCCTGATTCTCACTGGAAACGGAGAAGCAATGGCATACGAGGAGCCCGCATTCACCGTTGTTGCGACCATAGACGGCGTCGAATTCAGACACTACGAACCCTATCTGGTTGCGGAGACCACGGTGGTTGAAGAGAACGACCGCGGAAAAGCGGTGAACATCGGCTTCCGTCGCCTGTTCAACTACATCAGCGGCGATAATGTCCTGAGGACGGAAGTGGAAGCCGCTGACCCGGACTCTGCGGGTACGAAGATCGCGATGACCGTTCCGGTGCAGCAGTCCCGGCAGGCGGAAGGGTGGACCGTTTCATTCGTCGTGCCACTCGAGTTCCAGGCGGGCGATGTGCCTCTGCCGATCGACTCCCGGGTGCATATCCGGCAGGTGCCTGACAAGCTGATGGCGGTTATCCGCTACTCTGGTCGCTGGAGTGACGACAACGTTGCGCACCACCAGGCCGAACTCCTTGTACGTCTGCGGGCCCTCGATGTCGAGCCAGCCGGGCCCATGATGACCGCTTACTACAATTCCCCCTTCTCGCTGCCGTTCATGCGTCGCAACGAGGTCATGATTCCGGTCGATCCCTCGAGCGTAAACCGCCCGCAATCGTAGTCCGCCCGGGCATCCGGCTCGAAGCTATAAAGCTTCCACCCTGAGCTTGCGAACCAGCCTGCCCGAGCTCTCGGTGACGGTGAAGCGGAAACCATTGATCACCACGGCCTCGTCCCGGGCCGGGAGGTGACGCAGTCTGGCTGTCACCAGACCACCTATGGTGTGACCCTCCGCGAGCGGCAGGCTGATGCCGAGCTGCTCATTGATCTCGGCGACCCCGATCTGTCCGTCCACCAGAAACTCGTCGTCGCTAAGCTGCTCGATGACCTGCTTCGGCCGGTGCACGTACCCCGGTATGTTGTAGCCCACCCCCACGACGTCGCCTACCACTGCCTCGTGGATGTCTTCCAGGGTGATCATGCCGATGGCCGAGCCGAACTCGTCCACCACGATCGCCATCCGGTCATTCCGGAGGCTCAGGAGGTTCAGGAGCTCGTAGACAGGCTGCTGCGCCACCACGAACTCGGCGGGTTGTATCAGTGATTCCAGCGGCTGCCCGGGCAGCTCCGGATCCATCAGCTTCCACATGTCGAGCGCCACGATGCCGACAACCGCACTGGTTTCGTCCTCGAAGATGGGGATCCGGAAGTGACCCCGGGTGCAGGCGAGCTCGATGGCCCGCCGGGTACTTTCGCTGCGTCCGAGCGCCGTCACCTCTGCCATGGGAATCATCACCTCACCCACGCTGACCTCGGACAGCCGCACAGCATGTTTGAGTCGGGTCCAGGTGGAGTCGCTGACGTCCGCCGCCCGCTCCGCGGTATCGAGCACCGCCTTGACCATCTCCCTGGTCATGAACACGTGCTGAATCTGCCGGCTGCCGACGAGCCGTGCTGCGAGACGCGCGATGGTGGCGAACAGAAAGACCACGGGGAACAGCAGCACCATGAAACCCCGCAGCGGCCAGATCACCCTGGGCGCGATGTCGTCCGCCTTGTGCTGGAACACGCTCTTGGGCACCACCTCCGTGAACACGAGAAAAAGCGGGGAGAGCAGCAGGATGGCGTAGATCTCGCCGCTCTCTCCGAAGATCCGCATCATGACGAGCGTTCCCAGCGTGGTGAGGCTGACGATGGAAAGATTGGTGCCGACCAGGGTGGTCGCCAGGTAGAGCTCCGGCTTCTGCTCCATTTTCAGCACGGCGGCCGCACCGCGATCCCCACGACTTGCCCGGTGTCGCAGGTGAATATGGTCAGCGCTCACCAGCGCGATCTCAGATCCGGAAAAAAACGCCTTCATGGCCATGAGCAGAGCCATGGCAGGCAGAATCCACAGGAGGTCCCACATCATGTCCGCTCCACCTGTTGGTCCGCCTGCTGTTCCACCCGGTCAGGCTCCATGCCCCGTCCCGCCTGGAGCCTGCTGATCCGGTGTTCGTCCATCTCCAGCACCTGAAAGGTCACACCCTCGATCGTCACCACGTCTCCAACCTCGGGCATGCGGTCGAGATGCCGGTATACCAGACCGCCTACGGTAGTCATGCGCGGGTCGTCCAGGTTGAAGTTGGAGAGCAGGTTGAAGTCGGTGAGCTTCATCTCTCCCGGCACCTCGAAGGTGTCTGGTGCAGATCCCTCGTAGTGATCTTCGGGTACCGGCGGACCGCTGACTGGTCGGAACATCACCTCGAGCACCATGCGCAGGGTGACCATACCTTCGACCCCACCGAACTCGCTCAGCACCACAGCGGCCGATACGTCGTGGCTGCGGAAGTACTCGAGCATTTCGTCCAGCTTCTTGGTGGGTGGCACGACCACGGGTGGGTGCAGCAGGTCCTCGAGGTGCTGCGCGTCCAGGTCGACGCGGTTCAGAACGAGCTGCATGAGGTCTTCCGCATGCAGGAAGCCCTGCAGGTTGTCCCGATGACCGCGGTACACCGGCAGCCGGGTCTGGCGTGTCGCGCGGAACTGCTCGATCGCTTCCCTCACCGTCGTCCGGGTGGTCAGAAAAGTCATCCGCGTGCGTGGCGTCATGATCTCCACCACCTCGGTAGCCCCGGCCTCGAGAAATGAGTCCACCAGCGCCCGTTCCTCCACACGCAGCTCGCCCTGTTCCTCGAGCTCTCTGGCGAGCAGGCGGATTTCGTCCGCCTCCAGCAGGTTTACCGGTGACGTCTCCTCGCCGATGATCAGCGTGGTCAGGCGGTCGGCGACGAACCGGATGATCCAACGCACCGGGGTGATGATCCTGACCCACAGCGACATGGGAGCGGCGACCACCCGTGTGGAGATCCGCTCAGGATCGGAGATGGCGATGGTCTTGGGGGTCACTTCCCCGATCAGGAGCAGCAGGGGCACCATGATGATCAGATTGATCAACCCCGCCTGAGTTTCACCGAAGAGGCTCAGCAGAATGGCCGCCATGTTGGCGGCGGCTGCGATGTTGATGAACTCGTTGCCGCAGAGAATCGAGATGATCAGCCGCCGAGGCTGCGACAGCAGCTCATACAGATTGCCGATCTGCGGATTGCGTTCGCGGCGCAGGCGGTCCAGGTCCATCCTGGACAGTGAGAACAGCGCGACCTCCGAGCCGGAGAAGAACGCGGAGCCGCACAGGAGCAGGACCTGGATCAGAAGTCTCGCGATCATGTCCGCTTCCAGCAGCCGTGACCAGTCTGTCTCGGCCATGAGCTGCTGCGCGTCGAGTGCGATTCCTTCCAAAGGGCTTGGTCACCGGATTCTGCGTTGCGACCCTTACCTTACCTGATGTGCACGGAACTGCGATAAGGTGGCCGCTCACGTTCCGACCCGGAGCAGACGTCGAGCTGTCGAGTGTAGCCGCGCCCCGTTGCCGCGGGACGCTCAGAACTCCCGCAGCCGCGGCGCCGACGCGGCAACCACCACCACGGCGACGATCATCGCCGGAACGGCGGCCAGCACGCCGAAGCCTTCCGGCCAGAGGGCGACGAAGGTGCCGGAAGCAGCCGCCACGGCGAGAACGGCAGAGAGAACGAGCCGGAAACGGTTCATGGGAAAAACCCACCTGGTAAAAGATGGGCGCGGATGCTAGCCGGTCGGAAAAAGAAGGGCTGTGAGATGGGTCACAACGCGATTGGTGAGTAAGGCCGGGCCGGCTACACGCGCCGATTGCCTGTTCAGGTGACGGCTGGTTGAATGGCTTCCGTCAGGAGGACCGTCCCCGCACCCCATGCACACACCCCGCCGGAGACACCCGGCCATCTGCCGGGCCTGCCTCGCCTGGATCCTGATGGGATCCGGCGCCGCGCTTGCGCAGGAAGTGCGGATCACGGCACCCGGCGACGTCATCGTCGGCGCACCGGTGGAGATCCGCTGGGCGGGACCGGAGCAGGCGCAGGACTTCATCAGCATCGACGCCGCCGACCTGCCACCGGAGCGCTACGGACACTACGTGTACGCGAACCGAGGCCAGCCCGCCGTGCTGCGGGCGCCGGAGGTCCCGGGACGCTACCTGATCCGCTATCACTCGGGCAGCTCGGGGTATGCCGTGCTCGGCCAGTCCGAGCTGACCGTGCAGGACTCGCAGATCGCCTTCGGGCCGCTGGACCCGGTGGCGGCCGGCGCCTCGATCGAGATTACCTGGGAGGGTCCCGTGCAGGAACGGGACTTCATCAGCATCGACACTCCGGGAGACGATGACCGCCGCTACGGCCCTTACGGCTATGCGAGGACGAAGCCGCTGACGCTGCGGGCGCCGGATACCTCCGGCACCTACCTGATCCGCTATCACCTGGGGGAGTCGTATCGGGTCATCGGTCAGACGGAGCTGGTGGTGGGCGGCGTGAGCGCGACGCTGACCGCCCCGGAGCGCGTGCCTGCGGGCAGCGACATTGAGGTGCGGTGGGAAGGTCCGAATGGTCATCTCGACTACCTGAGCATCGATCCCGCCGGCGCCGCGCCGGAGACTTACGGCTACTACCAGTACGCGGCCGGCGGCAATCCCGTGACCCTGGTGGTGCCGGAGGAGCCGGGCAGCTACGAGATCCGCTATCACATGGGCCAGACCAACCGTGTGATCGGGTCGAGGCCGGTGGAGGTTCTCACCAACACCGCGACCATCGCCGGCCCGGCCAGCGCCACCGGCGGTGCTGCCTTCCAGGTGTCCTGGACCGGTCCGGACAATCGCGGCGACTTCGTGACTATCGTCGAGGCGGGCGCGGAGGCGCGTGCGTACGACGCCTATGCCTACACGCGCGACGGTGCGACGCTGACGCTGACGGCGCCCCTCGAACCCGGTACCTACGAGCTCCGCTACCTGACCGGGCAGCAGCGCCGCGTGCTGGCGTCGGCGCCGATCGAGGTGCTGCCGGGCCTGGTGCCGGGCACCGTCCGCGTGCTCAGGGGTCCCGGCAGCGACGCGGCACAGACGGATGCGGTGGAGGTCATTCTCGATGCGTCGGGCAGCATGCTGCAGCGCCTGGATGGCGAGCGCCGGATCGAGATCGCCAGGCGGTCCCTGACCCACCTGATCCGCGACGTGGTCCCTCCAGGTACGCCGTTTGCGCTGCGGGTATTCGGTCATCGTGAGGTGGACTCCTGCCGGACCGACCTGGAGATCCCGCTGGCACCGCTCGATCCGGCCGCCGCCATGGCCACCGTCGGCGCCATCCAGGCACAGAACCTGGCGCGCACGCCCATCGCGGACTCGCTCTCCAGGGTTCAATCCGACCTGTCAGGCGTTACCGGCGCCGTCGTCGTGGTGCTGATCACCGACGGCGAGGATACCTGCGACGGGGATCCCGGCGCCGCCATCGAGGCGCTCGGCCGGGCAGGTTTCGACGTGCGGCTGAACATCGTCGGCTTCGCCATCGACGAGCTGGCGCTGGTGGAAACCTTCAGAGCGTGGGCGAGCAGCGGCGGCGGGCGTTATGTGGAAGCCAACGACGCCGGGCAGCTCACGGAGGCCATGAGCGGCGTGCTGCAGACGGCCTACGAGCTGATACGGGATGGCGAGGTGGTGGCCAGAGGCGTCGTCGACGGCGATGCGGTCGCGGTGCTGCCGGGTGAGTACGGGGTGCGGCTTGCCGGGGGTCGTCCCCTGGGGACGCTGTCGGTGGTCCCCGGCACCGAGCAGCGTCTGGTCATCGATGGATGAGCTACAATCATTCCGGTTCTCAAGACTCGATCAGGAGAAGGGGATGAGTGAGATCGGAAGCCCGCCGTCAGGTGGCACGGAAACCAACCGCGAGGCACAGCAGTGGGGGATGTTCGCTCACCTGTCGGCGCTGGTCGGTTTCGTCATACCGTTCGGCAACATCATCGGGCCGCTGGTGATCTGGCAGGTCAAGAAGGACATGCCCTTCGTGGCCGATCAGGGCATGGAGGCATTGAACTTCCAGATCACGGTCACCATCGCCGCGGCCGTGTGCTTCCTGCTCATGATCATCGCCATCGGGGCGCTGCTGCTGCCGGTGGTGGCCGTTGCCGCGCTGGTGTTCACCATCATTGCCGGGGTGAAGGCCAACGGCGGCGAGCGGTATCGCTATCCGTTCGCGTTCCGGATGGTCACCTGACGTCGTCGGGCTGAAACACCGCCGGTGCGGATGACGCGCCGGCGCCTCCCCGCTCAGCCCAGCACGTGGGTCGGCAGTCCGTCCAGGCTCACCTGGTTCTTCTCCGCCCAGTAGTCGCGGATGCCGTCTTCGCCACGCTTCTCTGCCCACTTCGCCAGGACGTCGCGGTCCTCCACGTAGTCCATGAACGGCACCGCATAGCCGCAGGAGGTCTGCACCAGGTCCAGGTGCAGCCGGAAATACTGGCGGGCGCCGACCGGGGCCGGAATGTGTGCAGTGCAGTCCGCCCACGCCTCGTCCCGCGGGTGAATGATCTGCGCCTCGCCGTAGACGCGCAGAATCCGGGGCAGGCCTTCGAAGGCACACCACATGAGCGTCATGCGGTTCACGTCCTGTAGGTGGGCGGCGGTTTCGTTGCCGCTGCCGGTGAGGTTCATCCAGAGGATTTCCCGCCTGTTGAGCACACGCAGGCTGTCCCGGCCCTTGGGGGAGACGTTGACGCGTCCGTCACGCGCTGCGGTCCCCACGAAGAAGACATGCTGGCGGTCGATCCACTCGATGAGCTCCGCGGACAGGGATTCGAACTGTTCAGCCACGCCGTGCTCCGCTGTGTGATGACGGCAGGATGATAAGGGGAATCGGACCGGCGTCGCCACGGCCGGGGTCCCGCCGCCTGGCCTTCCCGGTGGCGCGGCGTCAGAATCGCGGAACTCGGGTACGACAGAAGGGCGGGACAAAGAATGTTCCTGAACCGGAACACGGCGATTCTATTTCTCGCCCAGTGCATGTTCGTCACCGGCACGGTGCTGATGGTGACGCTGGGCGGTATCGTCGGCAGCGAACTGGCCCCGATGCCCGTGCTCGCCACCCTGCCCATGTCGCTCATGGTGGTCGGCACCGCGCTGACCACGGTACCGGCCAGCCTGATCATGCGGCGGCTTGGGCGTCGGGCGGGCTTCGTGGGCGCGGCGCTGGTGGGGGTGACGGCCTGCCTGCTGGGCGTGGCGGCGCTCAAGGCTGGAAGCTTCCCGTTGTTCTGCGGAGTGGCCGCCATGATCGGCGTGACGGTCGCCTTCAGCCAGCAGTTCCGCTTCGCCGCCGCGGAGAGCGTGCCGCTCGCGAACGCGGGTCACGCCGTCTCCTTCATCCTGGTGGGATCCATCGGCGGCGCGCTGCTGGGGCCGGAGCTCGCCTGGCGCAGCCCAACCTGGTTTCCGGAGCAGCCGTACGCCGCGGCCTACGGTGCGGGCACGGTCTGCTACGTGGCCGCGGCGCTTCTGCTCGGCGGGCTTCGTCCGCAGGCGGTGCTGGCGATGGGCGGTGCTGATGGCACGCCCTCCCGAACGATTGCCGAGGTCGTTCTCCAGCCGGTGGTGATCGCGGCCATCCTCGGCGGTGTGGTGGGGCAGGGCGTGATGACCTTCGTGATGACGGCCACCCCCGTGAGCATGCACGTGGTGGACGGCCACAGCCTGGCGGACACGGCCTCCGTGATCCGTGCCCACGTGCTCGCGATGTACATCCCCTCACTGTTCTCCGGGGTGCTCATCGGCTGGCTGGGCGTGCGCACGGTGATGAGCCTGGGCGTGGTGGCGTTCGCGGCCACGCTGGTACTGGGGCTGCAGGGTCATGCCTATCTGCACTACTGGGGCGCGCTGGTGCTGCTGGGCGTTGGCTGGAACTTCCTGTTCGTCGGCGGCACGACGCTGCTCGTGGCGAGCTACCGGCCGGCCGAGCGGTTCCAGGTGCAGGCGGTGAACGATTTCAGCGTCTTCGGCACCTCCGCCATTGCCAGCCTCATGGGCGGTGCGGTGCTGCTCGAGTTCGGCTGGGAGAACGTGATGCTTCTGGCGGCATTGCCGCTGGTGCTCGTCATCGCGGCCCTGTTCCGCGTTCCGCGCAAGGGCGCGCAGCCGGTTGCCGGTTAGCGGCGGCTCAAGCGCCGGGCGGCGCCACCTCGGTGGCTTCGAAGAAGCTGGCCTCGACACTCTTCGGCGGATGGGCGGCCATCGCGCTGCGGAAGGCCCGCATGTGCGGGGTGGCGAAGTGCGCTTTCAGCACGGCCATGCTCTCCCACTTTTCCGTGATGCGCAGGCGGGTGGGGTCGTTGAGCTCGACGCTGAACGTGTAGTCCATGCAGCCCGCCTCGGCGCGGCTCGCCTTTTCCATGGCGGCGATGGCGTCCTTCAACGCAGAGATGGTTGATTCGGATGCCTGGATCCGGGCGGTGACGACGATCATGAGACGACTCCCGTTGTTGGATAGCAGCGTGTGCGGGCCTGTCAGACATTCAGCAGCAGGTGTTCCCGCTCCCAGGGGCTGATGACCTGGAAGTACGTCTCGTGCTCGACCCGCTTGATGGCGCAGTACAGGTCGACGAACTCCCTGCCGAAAACATCGTGCAGCCGCGTGCACTCCTCCATCAGGTCCAGGGCGGCGAAGAGGTCGCGGGCCAGCCCCTCCTCGAGACGGTAGGCGCTGCCGGCCAGCGGTTCACTGGGTTCGAGCCCCTCGATCATGCCGATGTAGCCGCAGGCGAGCGATGCGGCGATGGCAAGGTAGGGGTTCACGTCGGCGCCGGGAATCCGGTTCTCCACGCGGCGATTGGCGGAATCCGAGTGCGGCACGCGCAGGCCCACCGTGCGGTTGTCATAGCCCCACTGCACGTTGATGGGGGCGGCCAGGTAGCGGGTGAAACGCCGGTAGGAGTTCACATAGGGTCCGAACAGCAGCAGCACTTCCGGCACGTACTTCTGCAGCCCGCCGATGTAGGCCCGGAACAGCGGGCTGATGGTGCCGTCGATCTCCGAAAACAGGTTCTTGCCGGTGTTCACATCCACCACGCTCTGGTGGAGGTGCAGGGCGCTGCCGGGCTGCCCTTCCATCGGCTTGGCCATGAAGGTGGCGTAGACACCGTGTTTGAAGGCCGCTTCGCGCGCCACGCGCTTGAAGAGAAACACCTGGTCTGCGAGCTCCAGCGGATCACCGTGCAGGAAGTTCACCTCGAGCTGACCGGCGCCGTCCTCGTGCGACAGGGAGTCGGCGTCGATCTCCATGGCTTCGCAGTAGTCGTAGATGTCCTCGATGATCGGGTCGAACTCGTTCACCGCGTCGATGGAATACATGCGTCCGGCGGTTTCCTTGCGGCCGGCGCGGCCCACCGGGGCCTCGAGCGGGTAGTCCGGATCCGTGTTCTTCTTGACCAGATAGAACTCCACCTCCGGCGCAATCACGGGCTTCCAGCCCTTCTCCGCATAGAGGTTCAGCACCCGCTTGAGCACGTGACGCGGCGCGTGGGACAGCGGCTCCCGGTCTTTCCGGTAGCAGTCCACGATCACGCTGGCGGTGGGCTCATGAGACCAGGGCACGATGCGCAGCGTCCGGTAGTCCGGCTCCAGGTGCAGGTCCGGGTCGATGTCATAGAGGTCGCCGGGGAGCTCGCCATAGTCGCCCGTGATGCCCTGCAGGAACACGGATTCCGGAAGCCGGAGGTCGTGGCGGAGGAATTTGCGGGCCGGGAAGAACTTGCCTCGCGGTACCCCGGCCATGTCCGGGATGACGGCCTCCACCTCGTCGATGCGATTCTCGATCAGCCAGTTTTCCGTCTGTGACTGCATGTCCGACGGGTTGCTGGAATCGCTGGCGGTACTCATAAATCTCCGGGAATGACCTGAAAGCGTGGCAGTTTACCTCAATGCCGCGGCCACCGCCGCGGCATCGGAAAACGGGCGGGGTGTCAGCGCTCCTGGCGGCTGGAGCTCGCCTGATAGACCTTGAGCCGGTCGCCGGCAGGTGCTGCGGCGCCGCGCTTGAGAATTTCCTCTACCACGGGCAGCACGCTGCGGATGATGCGCTCACCGTCCGGGCTCTCGACCATGGCGGCCAGGATGTAGTTGCGCCAGCCCTTGCCCTTCACCCATATGGAGTCGGAGTGCCAGTTCTGCCAGGTGCCGGACTTCCGGTAGAGCGTCGCGTCCGGTGCGCGGTTGCGCACCGCGTATACGAACTTGTGATAGAGCCCGGGATCGGAAAGATCGTAGAGCATCTGCTGGGTACGGCCGGGACCGACGAGCTGGCCCGTTGCCAGCAGATAGTAGAAACGGCAGATCTGGGTCACGGTGGCGCCGTGTGAGATGTTGTGCAGCGGATCGCCGATCCGCTGACCCTGCTTGGCGAACCGCTTGCCGATCCACAACCCGCCGCCGCGGGACTCGTCGTACAGCCCGAAACGCGGATCCATGAGGATCTCGTCGATCCGCTCCATGCCGATACGGTCGATCATGCGCGTGGCCGCTTCGTTGCTCGAGTAGCGGATCATGTCCGTCATGTCCCGGCGGATGCCCGGGGTGTCGGGGAGCTTGTCTTCCTCGAGCTGCACGTAGGCGGCGAGCAGAATCGCGATCTTGGGCAGGCTTGCGGCATACATCATCAGATTGCCGTTGATCCGGGCGAATCTGGGCTGGGTGGCCGCCATGTCGACCAGACCCACGGCCATGCGACCGGAAGCGGCGAGCCGCCTCCAGCCCGGATTGCCGCTGATCGCGCGCTCGAGCTCGGCCTGCAGCTCGGGATTCACCAGGTCGTAGAGCGGCTGCCAGTCTTCCCGATCACCGTCCGCGGCCGCGGCGGCGTGACACCCGGTGAGCAGGGCGATGAAGACGAAGGTGCAGCGCAGCTTCATCGACCCGCTCCGGTTGCCGCTGCCGCCGGTGCGCGCGCGGCGCGTTCGGCCCAGCGGCGGTTCTCCCGGGTGAGATAGAACGCCAGCACCACCCACAGGCAGACGATCACCACGTTGAGCTGGAAGTACTGCACCGTCTCCAGTTGAAAGACCCGCGTGCCGAGCAGGACGGTCACCGCCGCCAGCCCGTCGCCGATACGCACGAACAGGGTGTCGATGGTGGGCTTGGCCTTGTAGAGCATGGTCTTCGTGGTCGGCAGCCAGAGCATGTGCCGGGCGGTGTTGTTCAGGGAGTAGTTGGTTGCGTTCTCGGCGATCTTCATGGTCTTCAGCACGCTGACCAGGGGCGAGAGCGCCATGCTGAAGTAGGCCACCAGCGAGACGATGGGCGTCACCAGCAGCACCGCGGGAACACCGCCGATGGCAACCAGCCGGGAGACCACGAAGGCCTGCAGCAGCAGCCCAAGCAGGTTCACCCAGAAGTAGAGGTCACCGTAGAACGCCGTCGTGGCGGTGTTGATCAGCGCGGCATACCCGGCGGTGCCCACGGCATCCCCATGGGTCTCGGCCAGCGCCTCCTGAACCGCCGCGAAGAGGATGTTGTCGCCGTTCGCGACCACCCAGTTGAACACCAGGGTGAGCAGGGCGATGCCACCCAGATAGCGGTGCCTCCAGATCAGGTCGTAGCCGCTTTCGGCCCCGGGGGCGGCGGGCTGGGCCCAGCGCGTCTCGGTGGCCCGGGAAGGCTGACCGGACGGACCGCGCCGGTCGGCCACCCCGGCCAGCCACAGCGCGGCGACCAGCGGCACCGCGGCCAGCAGCACCAGGTCGGCGGCGTCCACCAGCGCGCTTCTTATCAGGGTCTCTCCGGTCCAGGCGCCTACGGTGGCGCCGGCGGATGCGCCGATGGCCACCAGCGGGAAGAGGCGCTCGCCGCGGCCCTCGCCGTACATGTCCGCGGCGAAAGACCAGAACTGGGCCACCAGCGTTACGCCGAAGATGCCCACGAACAGATAAAAGGCGATGCCGACGGCGGCGTTCACCGGCAGCAGCATATCGGGCTGCAGCAGCCAGAACGCTCCGAGCAGGACCGTGAACGCGCCGCCCACCCGGGAGATCAGGGCCCGTCGGGGCAGGCGGGTGGCGAGCCAGGCGTACAGCGGCAGCACCAGCACGAGCAGCAGGCTCTGAGCAAACGCGGAGTAGGCCTTCACCTCCAGCTTGGACAGCCCGCCGATGTCCGACACGGACAGCCAGCCCTCGCGGACCGGCTTGATGAAGTAGTAGGCCATGAGCACGAGAAAGACATTCGCGAGCAGCAGCAGGCTGGTCACGCCTTCCCGATCCCCCACAGGGGCGAACACCCGCAGGCATCGTTCGAGCAGGCCGGCGGACGGCACGGGTGTGTCGTTTTTACTCACAATGACAGGAATACGTCAGAAATGGCTTTGGGGTAGCATGCTCTGGAATTCGGCAGGTCAAACACGCTGGGTACGCGTTTCCTTTTCCGGGGAAACCCTTTCCGGGGTTCCGGGGAGCTTTCCGTCTGCAGAGCCGGCCGGAGAACCCGGTGACATCAGTCTCAGAGCGGCAAATTTGAGCACACTCCCCTGCACCTCGCAACGGCGCCGATTGCCGGCACGGCTTTGCGTCCTGCTCGTCCCGCTGCTTGTGTCACAGATCGGGACGGCAGCTACCGCCGAAGCCAATCCCATGGCGATTCCGGACGCCGACGTGCTGACCCAGGCCCGGCAGATCGTCTCCGCCATGACCGCCAACCCGCGCGGTCCATACGCCCGGCTGCGCTGGTTCTGCAAGGACGGCTCCATTCTGCCGCCGCAACCTTACGCCTGCCGTGAGCTGGGCGGCGGCTACCAGCATGGTGAATATTCTACCGACCGGCAACGGCTGGCGGCACTCGGCTGGCACGTCGGCACGGTGGTGGCGGCGCTCACCTTCGAGGAGCTCTGGGACGAGGCGAACGGACAGGCGCGGATGCGCGAGCTGCCGCTCGAGACCTACCTGACCGACACCCGGGAAGGCTGGGTGATGCACCGGGCGCGTTACTACCGGGGCCACATCCAGGCCGAGGACGAAGAGGCGGTCGGGCGCAGGCTGCTGCTCCTGCTGCTCGAGCAGCGCGCGTGGGTGGCGGAAAATTTCCTGCTCTACCGAGAAACCGCCCGGGCGCTGCCGCACGGCACCGCCGGTGACAGAGGCCGGGAGCTGCGCCGCCTGGCCCAGTCCATCGCCGAGCGGGTCAGCGGCTTCGAGACCCTGCGTGCTGAGGTGCACACCAGCCCGAGCGTGACCACCGTGGTGCGGGTGCGCGACTGGCTCGAAGCCTACGGGGCCGGCCCGGAGGTGGATCCGGAGGTGCTGGCGGACGGTGAGCGGCTGGTCACGCTGCTGGTGGAGTCCTTCGATGCGGAAGGCCGCCAGGCCCGGCTCATTGAGACCGCGCAACGGCTGTCGCGGCGGCCCGGGCTCGCGGAGATCTCGGCCGGGCTCGCACAGCTCGGTGTGGGTACGCCGGCGGAACGGTTGCAGCACCTGGCGGGCCTCACGGCCAGAACGCGAACGGAGATCGTCGGCAGCCTGTCGGCCTCGGATCGCCTGAGGCTCACCGATCTCCTGGCCGACCTGGAGCTCGAGACCCGGATCATCGCGGCGGAAAACCTGGCGGCGCCGGGTCAGAGCCGCGCCCAGCATCTGGCGGCCGCCCGGGATCTGGTGGCGGTTGCCTGGGCGACCGGTTATCTCTCGGACGGCGAGCGGCGCGAGCTCGACGGGCTCCTGGGTCCGGCGCTTGCCGGCATGCTGCCGCTCACGGAGTACCAGCGCCTGCTGCGCAGCCTGACTCTCGCCATGGGCTGGGGTACCGGCACCGTGCGCCATGCCTTCGCGGAAGCGCTCGTCCGCTACACCGCGCTGGAACCGGCGGCGGCGAGATTCGTCGACGACCTGCTGCGCGGCTCCGTGCTCCTGTCGCTGGCGGATACGCTGCAGCCACTGGTCAACGACGTCCAGCTCCTGAGCGGCGTCCGGCGGATCATCGACGGTGTGCCGGTGGCCGGCCTGGTGGCGCTGAACCCGGGGTTCGCCCGCGGCACGCTGCGCATCGTCGCAGACGAAGGTGAGGTTGCCGCGGCGCGCACGGACATCGTCCTGCTGCCGCAGACGACGGCAGAGCTGCCGCCGGTGGCCGGCGTGCTGACCCGCGGTGAGGGCAACCTGCTCTCACACGTGCAGCTTCTGGCGCGCAACTTCGGCATTCCCAACGTGGCCGTGGGAGACGCGGAGACCGACGTGCTGCGGGCGCTGGACGGCGAGGAGATCGAGGTCATCGCCGGCAGCGACGGCAGCGTGGTGATCCGACCCACCACCGCGCTGCAATCGACCCCGTCTGCGGCCGCCGAGGAAGCGGCGTCGCTCACCGTGCCGCTGCCGGATCTCGAAGCGAACCGGCCGCTGCCGCTGGCGGAGCTGTCGCGCTCGCTCTCCGGTCGCGTGGTCGGCCCCAAGGCGGCCAACCTCGGCGAGCTGAACCGGCTGTTTCCCGGCCGCGTGGCCCCCGCCATCGCGCTGCCGTTCGGTGTATTCGCAGACCACGTAGGCCGCGGACCGGACGCACCACTTGCCCGGCTGGCGGATGCCTACGCGGCCCACCGTCGGGGTGAGACGGATGCGGAGGCGCTCGCCGCGACGCTGGCCGAGCTCCGGGCCGCCATTGCCGCGGTGCGCCTCGACGATGCGCTGCTCGAGAGGCTGCTGCCCATGATGCGCGCGGAGTTCGGCGAGCCCGACAGCTACGGCGTGTTCGTCCGTTCGGATACCAACGTGGAAGACCTGCCGGGCTTCACGGGTGCCGGTCTCAACGAGACGGTGCCCAACGTCCGCGGACTCGAGGCGCAGCTCGCGACCATTCCCAGGGTGTGGGCCTCCGTGTTGAGCCCGAGGGCCATCGCCTGGCGTTCCAATCTGCTGACCAATCCGGCAGACGTCTACGCCTCCGTGCTGCTGATGAAGAGCGTGCCGTCCACCAAATCGGGCGTGCTGGTGACCACGGATCTCGCCGGCCGCGGCGCCGGGCTCACGGTGTCCACGGCCTGGGGCGTGGGCGGTGCGGTGGCGGGCGAGGCGGCGGAAACCCTGACGCTCCTCCCGGACGGCAGTGGACGATTGATCTCCGAAGCCAAGGCCCCGTATCAGCGCTATCTGGGTGAGGAGAGCGGTGTGGGCTGGCGGCGTGCCCCCGCCGGGCCGGTGCTGACGGATTCGGAGAAACGGGCGCTGCAGGCGCTGGCCGGGGAGGTGGGCGATCGTTACGAGACCGTGTTCGACGCCGACGGCAGGGCCCTGCCCTGGGACATCGAATTCGGCTTCGTCGACGGCGAGCTCACCCTGTTCCAGATCCGGCCACTGATCGAGCGCGGACAGCGTCGCGCCGACAGCGCGCTGCTTGCCGCCATCGGCCCGGCGCGGCCGGTGGTGGACACGGTTTCTCTCGACGGGCTGCCGGTGACTGCGGATACTGCCGCGACCCTCACGCTTGGAGACAGCGCGCCTTGACCCGCCCCGTGCTTCGCTGGACCGGTGCTGCAGTGCTCGCGGCGGTCTCCGTGGGACTGACGCCCGACGCGCCGGCCTACCCGCTCGACGGCGTGGAGGAGTCGGGCATCCTGCGCCTGATCGGCTTCCAGACGGCACAGCAGGCTCCGAAGGGGCCGAAGCTGTCGAAAGGCGCGCTGCTGCCCGGCTCCGACATCCGCCTGACGCTCGCAGAGCACGCGGATGCGCCGATGTTCGACGAGCTGCCGATGGATCCGACGCTGCTGGCGGCGGTGGAGAGCATCTTCGCCGAGCGCGACCCGAGCTACGGCTTCGTGGTGGTGGACATGTCCGATCCGGAGCAGATCGCCTGGGCCGGTGTCCGGCCGGACACCCGGCAGATGCCGGGCAGCGTCGGCAAGCTCGTCACCATGGTGGGCCTCTTCGATGCCCTGGCCCGCGCGTTCCCGAACGTGGACGACCGCCGCCGCGTTCTCAGGGAGACGAACGTGACCGGGGGCGACTGGGTGCTCTGGGACGAGCACGTCGTCCCGAAGTTCGATCCACAAACGCAGACCAACCGTTCGTCCATCATCCAGCCTGAGGACACGTTCACCCTGTCCGAATGGGTCGACCACATGATCTCCGCCTCGGCCAACGCCGCCGGGGCCGTGGTGTGGCGCGAATCGATGCTCCTCGCGCACTTCGGCAGCCGCTACCCCGTGAGTGAGGAAGAGGCGCGGGCGTATTTCCGCGATACACCTAAGGCCGAGCTCACCGCGCGGAGCCTCGCCGTCTCGCACGATCCGCTGAAGGCTGTCGGTGTACGCATGAGCGACCTGCAGCAGGGCTCCCTGTGGACGCGCACCGCCAAGCACTACGTGCCCGGCGTGCTGAGCTACGGCACGCCCCGGACGCTGGCCCAGCTCACCTTCCGCATGGAGCAGGGGCGGCTGGTGGACCCCTGGTCGAGCCTGGAGATGAAGCGTTACCTGTACATGACCAAGCGGCGCTACCGCTACGCCTACGCGCCGGAGCTCGCCGGTGCGGCCATCTACTTCAAGAGCGGCTCCTACTACGTGTGCCGACCCGAGGAGGGCTACCGCTGCGGCAAGTACATGGGCAACAACAGGAACCTCATGAACGTGGTCACCATCGTCGAGTGGCCGGGCACGAACACCCGCTACCTGATCGCGCTCATGTCCAACGTGCTGAAGGTCAACTCGGCCTGGGACCATGCCAGGCTCGGCGTCGCCGTGGACGAAGCGGTGCGGACCCGGGATGCGGTGCAGGTGCGGGAAGAGGGGACGGACGAGGAGATCCGCGCCTCCGGCAGCGGCTGAGGCCGGGGCTCAGGGGCTCAGGGGCTCAGGGAAGGTCCCGCTGGAAGATCACCTTGTCGTCGCCGGGCCCGTAGTAGTCGGGAAGCCGCGCGACCTCCCGGTAGCCGTTGGCCTGATAGAAGGCACGGGTCGGGTCGTAGATCGGCTTGCCGCTGGTGTCCAGACAGATCCGCTCGCCGCCGGCCGCCGCCACCCGCCGGTGCACCTCGTCCATGAGTGCCCGGCCGATGCCCTGACCCTGCAGATGCGGGTAGACGGCGATCCAGTAGAGCTCCCAGGAGCTCGCCGTCATCTCGTTGTAGCCGTAGCAGGCATAGCCGACCACCTCGGTGTCGTTCTCGGCGAAGAGAAACTCGTAGCCGGAAACAGGGCCCCGGGACAGCCGGGCATCCAGCACCTCGATGGCCACGGGCACTTCGTTCGGACGGAACACGCCGGTGGCGACCACCAGGTCGTGCACCACGGACCGGTCGTCGGCTGTCGCTCTGTCCCGAAGCCGCACCACGCCGCTCATCTGCCGTGCGAGCCGAGGAAGCCGGTGAAGAATCCCAGCGCGTTGCTGCCCAGCGTGCGCGTGCGATAGCCGCCTTCCTGAACGATCAGGGTCGGCAGCCGCAGGCTCCTGATCAGCCGGCCGTTCTTCTCGAAGTCCGCGGCGTTCAGGGCCCACGTGCCGGTGGGATCGCCGCGGGCCGTGTCGAACCCGAGGCAGAGCACCAGATAGTCCGGCCGGAAATCCTGGATGCGCTTCAAGGCCTGCTCAAGGGTCCGGTGATAGCGGCTGGCGTCGATGTGCTCGGGCAGGGGCAGGTTGACGTTGAAGCCCTCACCTTCCGCCTCGCCGCGCTCTTCCTCGTGGCCGGAGAAGTACGGATAGGCGAAGCGGGGATGACCGTGAATCGAGATGGTGAGCACATCGCTGCGCCGGTAGAAGATGTCCTGCTGGCCGTTGCCGTGATGGTAATCCACGTCCAGCATCGCAACCCGCCCGAACCCCGAGAGGTGATGAGCGGCCACGGCGGCATTGTTGAAATAACAGAAGCCGCCGTAGACCCGATGCTCGGCATGATGGCCCGGCGGGCGAACCAGCGCGTAGGCAAAGCGCTCGCCCGCGGCGATCCGGGTGGCGCCGGTCATGGCGCAGTCCACGGACTCCCGAGCCGCCAGATAGGCGGACTCGTTCAGCGGGGTGAAGGTGTCGATGCAGTAGTAGCCCGCCTGCACCGACAGATCCTGCGGCGGGCGGGCTGCGTTTCTGATCGGAAACACGTAGGGATACACGGACTTCTCCGGGGGAACACCCCTGCACACCCGGCCCAGATAGCGGACGAAACCGCTGTCGTGCACGGCGGTGATGTGTGACTCCCCGAAATCCCTGGCGCTGACCCGGCTGAACAGGCCGGAGTTTTCCAGCGTCCTGAGGATTGCGCGGATGCGGATGGGCGCTTCCACATAGCCCCGGTCGCGCACCCGGTGGATGTCGTGCTTCTCGTTGATGATGAGCGGGGTGGGGCGGGACACGATCGGTCGTCTGGCCGGCTCGGTCCTGCCCTTGGGCAGCCGCAGACGCACGGGATCTTCCTGAATGGAGCTGACCACCTTCTCGACGTACTCCGGCGGGCACAGGGAGGCGTACTTGCGTTCCAGGATCGCGCGTACCACGCCTTTGAGCGTTCGGCGGTCGAGCGGCTCCTCGCGGTCGAGGCCGTCGAAGACCAGATAGGGCATGTCCTTGTCGCCGGGCTTCATGGGTGCTTCGTAGGCGGTGCCGATGATCGGGTAGGCGCCCCACTGGGCGTAGAAACGCAGCCGCGCCCGGTTGGCCGCCACCACCTCCGGATCGCTCACTGCGGCCGGGTCGTCCGGCAGGCACTCGAAGAAGAGCCCGCGGGCACCCAGCTCCTGCGCTTCTTCCCGCAGCCGCTGGTAGAGCGCGCCGCCGATGCCGCGGCTGGTGAGCCCCCGGTCGGCGGCAATGAAGTCCAGATAGCAGAAGGCCGCCACCGGATCGTGCATGAGGATGGCGAAGCCCTGGACCTCACGCCGGCCGTTCTCCGCCACGTAGAGCATCGTCTTGAAACGCTTGGCGAAGGGATTGACGAGCTGCTTCCGCACGTTGGCGATCTCGTCATTGTCGAGACCGGGAAACTGCGCGCGCAGGATCTTCTGCACCTCGATGATGGCCGCGTGGTTGGCGGGGTGGATGTCGTCGTGAATGGTTCTTATGCGGAACATCGGGCGCTGCTTAAGAGATATCCGAGTGCGTCGCGGTAGGAGAGGCCGGCGCGATCCAGCGCGGCGGCGAAGCCGGCGTCCGGTGACAGGCAGGGATTCGGGTTCAGCTCGAGAATCTGCGGCCTGCCGTCGCTGCCCACCCGATAGTCTACCCGACCGTAGCCGGACAGCCCGAAGGAGGTGAACGCACGGAGGCTCAGAGATTCCAGCTCGCCGGCGAGGCGGGTCTCGAGCGTCGGGAAGTAGCGGGGTGTGGCCCGATACTCGAAGCTGTCCGCGATCCACTTCGCGCGGTAACCGACGATTCGCGGCTTGTCCGGGTGGAAGGCGGAAAAGTCGATCTCGGCCGCGGGCAGCACGCGCAAACCGTCGGGCGTCTCCAGCACCGCCATGTTGAACTCGCGACCCTCGATGTAGGCCTCCGCGAAGCAGGGACGCCCGAGCTTCTTCCGGCGGGCCTCAATGGCCTCCGTCAGCGCTCGCGGGCTCCTGAACGCCGCTACCGCGTCGTCGTCGATACCGCAGGAGCCATGCTCGAAGCGGGTCTTGATGAGGTAGGTGCCCGGCTCGAAGGGGTCCGGACCCGGCAGCCATCGAGGCGTCGGGAGTCCCTCGCGACGCATGAGGGCCTTGGCCATGCACTTGTCGTTGGCCAGCGCCTGGGCGGCAGCGTTGCTGCCCGTATAGGGAATGCCCAGACCATCGAGCAGCGCGGGAATGGCGATGGCGACGCCATCCACACCGGCGATGGCCTCCACGAGGTTGAAGACCACATGGGGCTGCGTGACCTTGAGCTGGCGGGCCAGTCCGGTCAGGTCGCCGGACACCGGCAGCCGATGGGCGTCCATGCCCATCTCGCGCAGGGTTCTTTCGGCCGTCAGCGCCTGCAGCAGCGTGTCCGTGGTTTCGGGTGCTGCATCGGGTGCTACGGCGTCATGCAGGATCAGGACGCGCATGCGACCATCAGTGCCCCGGACTCCGGCTCTGGGCGATCCGTCGACGCGGCCTTTCTCGCGCGTGCCTTGCCCTTCGAGGCTCTTGGACGCCGCGCGGCTGCCGACGCCACGATCGCTTCGATGAGGTCGGCGTAAGGCAGACCTTCCGCCGTCGCGATCATGGGCAGGTCGGAATGGGTCGGGTGCAGACCCGCCAGCGGGTTTACCTCGATGAACACCGGGTTGCCGCGATCGTCGCAACGCAGGTCGATGCGGCCGGCATCACGGCAGCCGAGGGTGATCCACGCCTTCAGCGCGATGGTCTCCGCGTCCTGCACGACCTCCTCGTCCTCGTTGCTGACCGGGCGATAGTCCACCAGGGTCTCGCACTGCTCCTTGTTCACGTAGGAGTAGACGTCCTGCTCGGCACCTTCGAGCAGCACGATTTCCAGCGTGCCGAGCACCCGGGCGCTGCTGCCCGTGCCGACGATGCCCACGGTGAACTCCCTGCCCGGCAGATACTCCTCGGCGAGCACCGGCTGCCGGTAGCGGGAGAGCAGCATCCTGGCGGTGGCGCCGAGCTGCTTCGGATCCGTCACCAGGGAGTCCGGGCTGACACCCTTGCCGGTGCCTTCCGCCACCGGCTTGAGCAGCACCGGGAAATTGAGGTCGAACCGGGCGCAGTCCCGGCTCCTGGCAATGAGCCGGTCCCTGGCAGTGGGGATGCCGGCGACCGCCACGAGCCGCTTGGTCCATGCCTTGTGCAGGCACAGCGACGCGGTCAGCGGATCGCTGAAGGTATAGGGAATGCCGTACACGTCGAGGATGGCGGGCACCTGGGCTTCCCGGCCGTAGCCGTTCAGACCCTCGGCGATGTTGAACACCAGTTCCCAGCGGTCGCCGCGTGCGAGGCGCTCGATGAGGGCCGGCGCCGAGCCGATCCGGTCCACCTCATGCCCGAGCTCGAGGAGCGCACCGGCGATGGCGTCGATGGTGCCGGGCTGGTCGAACTCGGCCGTTTCCTCCTCGGAGTAGCCGAGCGCCAGGTACTCTTCGCGGAGGTCGTACGTCAGTCCGATCCTCATCGCGGCATCTCCTGATCGTGGTAGCGATAGCGGTTGTGCTCGTAGTTGCGCAGCACCACGTCATCGCCTTCCCGTCCCACCAGATAGTCGGGCTGCAGGGGGATCTTGCCGCCACCCCCGGGGGCGTCCACCACGTAAGTGGGCACGCCGTAACCGGTGGTGTGGCCGCGAAGGCCCTCGATGATGTCCAGGCCTGTCTGGATCGTGGTGCGGAAGTGGGCCGATCCGGAGATCGGATCGCACTGGTAGAGGTAGTAGGGCCGCACGCGCATCAGCAGCAGCCGCTGCACCAGATCCTTCATCACCGGCACGCTGTCGTTCACACCCTTGAGCAGCACGGTCTGCGCGCCGAGCGGGATGCCGGCGTCGGCCAGCCGCGCGCAGGCGGTGAAGGCTTCCCAGGTGCACTCCGCCGGGTGCAGGAAGTGCAGGCTCATCCAGATCGGGTGATGCTTGCGCAGGATGCGCACCAGGTTCGGCGTGATCCGCTGCGGCAGCACCGCGGGCATCTTGGTGCCGATGCGGATGAACTCCACGTGCGGAATCCCGCGCAGCCGGGTGAGGATGTAGTCCAGCTTGTCATCCGCCAGCGACAGCGGATCGCCGCCGGAGATCAGCACGTCGCGGATCTCGGGGTGCGCCCGGATGTAGTCGAACATGGCCTCGAGCCGGGCCTCCGACGGGGCCAGCTCGCCGTGACCGACCACGCGGGAACGCGTGCAGTAGCGGCAGTAGGTCGTGCAGAAGTCGATGGCGAGGAACAGCACCCGGTCGGGATAGCGGTGCACGAGCCCGGGCACCGGGCTGTGGCCGTCCTCACCGAGCGGATCGTCCGCCTCGCCGGGCAGCCGCAGGAACTCGCCGGTGACCGGAATCACGGTTCGGCGCAACGGATCCTCCGGGTCGACAGGATCGACCAGCGCCAGGTAGTAAGGGGTGATGCCGAGCGGCAGCATGGATTCGGCGCGAATCAGCGCTTCGCGCTCATCGGCAGACAGGTCGATCAGCTTCTCCAGCTGAGCGAGGTTCCTGATCCGATGCCGTGACTGCCAGCGCCAGTCGTTCCACTCGGCGTCCGGGACGCTCGGGTAGTGCACGCGCCGGAACAGGCGCACCCTGCGGCTGTCCCTGGGCGTGCGGCCACGCACCCGCGCGCGATCGAACGCGGGCGGCACGTCACGGTGAACGTGGGGCCCGGGCTGGACGCTTGCTTTGCTGACGAGTATGAGATTCGATGATGCCGCCCCTGCAGGCGACGGAGGTTTGTCTTCCTCCTGGCTGGAGGCCGACTGGGCAGGACGTTCGTTCACTTAGAGGAACCCCCGAAATAGAAGTGTCCACCAAACCGGGCATCGATTCGTGCCCGACCCGCCTGTCGAGGGAGGTCACCACCGAGGGCCGCTCCTTGCGAGTCAGCCTCTAATGTTCGGTCGCGACGAAGGCGGCGCCAATCATGCCAGAAACAATTCCGTTGTCACCGGTCTGGCCGCATTTTTTGCGACGATGTACTTCGTTCAGGGCCTTGGTGATCCGACCTCGGGACTGATCGCGCAGCCGGTCCGATCTCTGCTCCGATCGTGGGGGGAGTCACCGGCCGCCATCGCCGGTTTCATGGCGCTGCTCGCAGTGCCCTGGACGCTGAAGCCTCTCTTCGGTCTCCTCTCCGACTATCTGCCGTTTCTGGGTTACCGGCGTCGCGGCTACCTGCTGGTAGCGACGGCCGGGGCAGCGATCGGTCTGCTCGTGCTCTGGTTGACGCCGCTGCCGGCCGGTGAGCGGTGGCTGCTGTTCGTGCTGTTGCTCGTGCCCACGATCGGCATCGCCTTTGGTGACGTGCTGGTGGACGCGCTGATGATCGAGCGTGGCCAGCCGCTGGGGCTCACCGGTCGGCTGCAATCGGTGCAGTGGGCGGCTGCCTACATCGCCCTGCTGCTGACCGGTGTGACCGCCGGCTACCTGGCGAACGAAGGTCTGCAGACGGAGGCTTTCGGGCTCTGCGCGTTGCTGTGGGGCGGCGCGTTCGTGCTCGCCTGGTTCTATGCCCGGGAACCGGCGCAGGTGCGGGCGCCGCACAGTGCCGCCGAGCTCAGGCGCGCGCTCGCTACGCCAGGTCTCGCGCACGTGGTGGGCATCCAGTTCCTGTGGAGCATGAACCCCTTGTGGGTGTCTGTGCTCTATCTGCACCTCACCGATGCGCTCGGATTCAGTGAGCAGGTGTACGGCAACACCTACTCCCTGTTCTCCGCCGGTTGCGTGGTGGCGAGCCTCGGTTACGCGGTTTACTGCCGGCACGTGCGGATGGGTTTCCTGCTGCACGCCTCCATCGTGACGGGCATCGTCGCGAATGCCGTGTACTGGTCCATGAGCACGCCCACAGCGGCCTACGTCATCTCGGTGGTCGCCGGCTGGGCCTACATGACGGGGATGCTCATCCAGCTCGACCTGGCGGCGCGGGTGGTGCCGATCCCGGTGGCGGCCACGCTCTTCGCCCTGATCATGGCGCTGACGAACTTCGCGGCCTCGCTCTCCGAGGCGCTCGGCGGCTACCTCTACGAGTATCTGCAGCCGGTATCGGGCGAGCTCGCCGCCTACCGGTGGGTGGTGCTGATCAGCATGGGGTTTGCGGCGAGCTGCTGGCTGCTGGTGCCGGGACTGAAGCGGGCGCAGCCCGAGTGGTGGCACCGCGGTGATCCCGCGGCAGAGCTGCCGCGGGAAGCCCCCCGCTGAATCGCGTTCGGGATCAGCCCGGGCGGTGCAGCGCGCAGATCTTGTTGCCGGACGGATCGCGCAGGTAGGCCAGATAGAGGCCACTGCCTTCGCGTACCCCGGGCGGGTCTTCGCAGCTAGTGCCGCCATTGGCGATACCAGCGGCATGCCAGGCGGCCGCCGCCTCCGGGCTCGACGCCGCGAAGCCGATGGTGCTGCCATTGCCGTGGGTAGCGGGCTCGCCGTCGATGGGCTTCGTCAGGGCGAAGACGCCTGTGGCGGTGCGGTAGAAGCAGCGGCCCTTGGGATCCATGGTGCCGGGTTTGTGGCCGAGCGCGCCAAGGACCGCATCGTAGAACTTCTTCGATGCCTCCATGTCGTTGGCGCCGATCATGATGTGGCTGAACATCGGGTCTCCTCGCGTCGAAAAGCCGCAAGCGTACTGCGAATCGCTGGAAAGCAAAACGTGATCCGCTGCTCCTGTCCCCGGAAAAACACAGCCGGAAATCTACGTATGGATACCGCTGCGGCACTGTCCGACGATGGGGAAAACAGCCACAGGCGATCATCGTGCTGAAAACCGTTTCCGGGGACATCCTGCTGAGCAGCGCCCAGGCCATTGCCCATGGCGTTGCGCCAGGCGATCACTTCAACCAGGGGCTCGCGCTCGCGCTCCGCCAGGCCTATCCGGCCATGGCCAAGGACTTCCGGCACTACTGCCAGCTCGAGCATCCGAAACCGGGCGACGTGTGGAGCTGGGCGGGTGCGGACGGCAAGCGCATCGTCAACCTCCTGACCCAGGAAGAGGCGAAGTCCAGTCATTCGCATCCGGGCAAGGCTTCCACCCACAACGTCAACGTGGCGCTCAGGAACCTCAGGAAGGTGGTCGAGGAAGAGGCCTTCACCAGCCTGGCGCTGCCGCGGCTGGCCACCGGCGTCGGCGGCCTCGCCTGGGACGACGTGCGGGCGCTGATCGAACGCCACCTGGGCGATCTCACGATTCCGGTCTACGTTTACGAGCAGTACCAGCCGGACGTGGCGGCTGCCGAGTGAAGCTCCGGTGAGAGCACCGCTGGTCAAATCCGTCATGACACCGTTCCCCTACTCGGTGGCGTTCGACGCGCCCATCGAGGCGGCACAGACGATGATGCGGGAGCACGGCGTGCGGCATCTGCCGGTCACCCGGGATGGTGAGCTGCACGGCATCGTCACCGACCGGGACATGCGCCGACTGCTGGGCTCGACGCTGCAGCGGGCAACCGCCGACCGGCTGGCCGAAGGGCTCACCGTGGGGGATGTCTGCGTGGACGACTGCTACCGGGTGGAGCTGAACACGCCGCTGGCGGTGGTCCTGCACGCCATGGCCGACCGCCACATCGGCGCGGCGCTGGTGACGACCCACGGACGCCTTGCCGGCATCTTCACCACCACGGATGCCTGTCGCACCTTCGCAGCGCATCTCGACCGCCAGTTCGGCGGCCCCAGCGACGGGCCCGTGGACGCGGCCTGAGATTCCCGCACCGTTCAAGCTGGCTGGCCGGAGTTGATCCCTGGCGGTGGCTTGCGTAGAAATGTAGGCGGAGCCTGCAAGGGAGGGGGAACATGGACTTCGAACCGAGTGAGAAGGTCCTGGAGCTGCGTGCCCGGGTGGACGCCTTCATGGACGAGCACATCTTTCCACGAGAGCTCGAGTTCGGCGACTGGGTGGAGTCGTCCGGCAACGAGTGGTCCTACCCGCCGTGGTTCGAGGATCTGAAGGCGAAAGCCCGCGCTGCGGGCATCTGGAACTGGTTCCTGCCCCGCGAGTACGAGGACTGGAGCCCAGGGCTTTCGAACCTCGAGTTCGCGCCGCTCATGGAGCGCATCTGCCGGGTGCCCTGGGCGCAGGAGGTGTTCAACTGCAGCGCGCCGGACCGCGGCAACATGGAGGTGCTCGCCCGCTTCGGGAATGCCGAGCAGCAGGAGCGCTGGCTGAAGCCGCTCTTGGCCGGCGAGATCCGCTCCGCGTTCTCCATGACCGAGCCGGCGGTGGCATCCTCGGATGCCTCGAATCTCGAGACCAGCATCGTCCGCGACGGCGACGAGTACGTGGTCAATGGCCGCAAGTGGTTCACGTCCAATGCCTTCAATCCGCTCTGCCGGATTCTGGTGGTCATGGGCAAGACGGACCCCGACGCGCCGCGCCACCAGCAGTTCTCCATGATCCTGGTGCCGAAGGACACACCGGGGGTGATCCTGGAACGGCCGGTGCGCGCTTTCGGCAGCGTCCACTCGCCGGGCGGCCACGCCCAGGTGCTCTACGACAACGTCAGGGTGCCGGTGGAAAATCTCATTCTCGGCGAGGGCCGCGGCTTCGAGATCGCCCAGGGACGACTCGGGCCGGGCCGCTTCCAGTACGCCATGATGTTCGTCGGCATGGCCCAGCGCTGCCTGGAGCTGATGTGCAGACGGGTGGAGGAGCGGGTCGCCTTCGGGGAGAAGCTCTCGGAGAAGACCAGCATCCAGCACGACGTCGCCCGCTCGCGCTACGAGATCGAGCAGTGCCGGCTGCTGGTGCTCGCAGCGGCGGACAAGATGGACAAATTCGGTGCCAAGGGTGCGAGGGATTACATTTCCATGGTCAAGGTGGCGGCGCCGGCGATGTGTCAGGCCGTGGCGGACCGGGCGCTGCAGGCCCACGGCGGCATGGGTGTCACTCAGGACACGCCCATCGCCCGCATCTACCTGACGAGCCGCTACTGCCGCATCGCCGACGGTCCGGACGAGGTGCACCTGTCGCAGCTCGGCCGGCGGACGATCCGCGATCTGGCGCACTGACGAGCGGCGCGTTCGAAAAGACGTCGTACGCGGCGTTATGATCAGACGGTCATCAGAGGGGAGATAAACATGCACATGCGATCCTGCCGGCTCGTGGATGCCGGCGCCCTTGCCTGTCTTCTGCTCGCCGGCGGGGCACACGCCGCCGGTTTCGAAGGCCTCATCCTCGACCAGAACGGCGCGCCGGTAGCCGGCGCCATGGTCACGGCCCGCTTCAACACGCCCTTCCAGGAACGCACCGTGTTCACGGACGATGCAGGTCGCTACCGCCTGGAAGGACTGCCGGCCGGTGTGGATCACACGCTTCGGGTGAGGCGGGTGGGCTGGCACGACGTCCGTTCCGAGGGGCACGTTCCCGAGAGCGAGGCGTCGCTGACGGCGCTGAGCTTCACGATGGCGCGGCACACGGATCCCGCGGCAGTGGCCGAGCAGCTGCCGGCGAACCGCTGGTACGAGCTCGTGCTGGAGCGGCTCGAGACCGAACACGACCGTGAGCAGTTCGTCCGCCAGTGCACGTTCTGCCACCAGCAGGGCAACCCGGCCACGCGCCTGCAGCGCGACGAGGCGGAGTGGCACAAGGTGTTCGCGCTCATGGCGCGGATGGGCGCCGGGCTCGATGAGGACCTGAGCAACCGCATGCCCGCCATCCTGAACAGCGCCTACGATCCCGCGACCGCGATTCCGGCGCTCACCGAAGGCTGGCAGGAGCCGGACTTCGCACCGCCGCCGCCAGCGGAGGTCCGGCGGGCGGTGATCGACGAGTACCAGCTCGGCGGCCGTTCCTCCATGCAGCACGACATGATCGTGCACCCGAGCGGGCAGATCTATTCCGTGGACATGACCACGGACACCCTGTTCCGGCTTGACCCGAGCGTGCCGGGCGGCAGCCGGGAGTGGTTCAGCATCCCGCGGGAAGATCTCGCCATGGGTGGCGTCATGGGTTCCGGCGCGCTGCCGGCCAACACCGAGATGTACGTGGGGCCGCACTCGCTGCAGGTGGATCACGACGGCGCGATCTGGATCACCCTCGCGGTCGGCAACCGGCTCGCTAAGTTCGACCCGAAGGACAACTCGTTCAGCGTCGAGCCGCTGCCCGGCGGCATCTATCCGCATACGCTGCGCATCGATGACGAGAACCGCGTCTGGTACACGGTCGCCGGCTCCAATCACGTCGGCATGTACGACCCGGCCACCGGCGAGCACGTGAACATCCGCGTCCCGGCACGCAGCTTCGGTGAGGCGGTGATGCTGCGTATGCTGCCCTTCTTCCTCTGGCTCAGTCAGTACGTGGACCTGTCCGGCGCCAGCGGTGCCGGCAGCGGCGAGGGCGGCGGCCCCGTGCCCTACGGTATCGACATCGCCCCGAACGGCGACGTCTGGTTCAGCCAGCTCAATGCCCACCGCATCGGCGTGATCGATCCCGATACCTACGACGTGCGCATGATCGAGACGCCGTTCGCCGCACCCCGGCGGATGCGTTTCGACTCCAAGGGCAATCTCTGGATCCCCGGCTTCTCTTCCAACGTGCTGGCGAAGTTCGACATCGAGACGGAGGCCTTCGAGCTCTTCGAGATCCCCATCGAGCCCCTCGGCACGGAGACGCCGTACGCGCTCAACGTCGACCGGAGCAGCGACACCGTGTGGATCTGCGGCACCAACAGCGACACGCTCATGCGCTTCGACCCCGCCACGGAGAAGTTCACCGTCTATCCGATGCCGACCCGGGTGACCTACACGCGGGAGATCGACTTCGGTGAGGACGGGTCCATCTGGACCACCAACTCGAACATTCCCGCCTGGCAGATCGAGACCGGCATTCCCAGGGTCGTTCGCCTGATGCCGTCGCCGTCGCAGACGACCGCGGCCGCAGACACCGTCACCACCGGTGGGGAGTGAGGGCATCCGCGCGCTCGGCGCGACCCTGGCCTGCTGGCTGCTCGCCGGGTGTGCCGAGCCGGCGCCCACCGCCGATGAGCGCGCGGCGCTGACGGCCGAAGCGGGTCGGCTCGCCGGCTCGCTCGCCGATCTGCCCGTGGCGGCGCCGGACGGTCTGGTGGTGCGCCTCATGTTCGACGAGCACGTCGACCTGGATCTGTACGTGACGGATCCGCTGCTGGAGACCGTGTACTTCGCCCGGCACGACTCCCGCACGGGCGGCCGGATCGTCTCGGACGTGCGCTGCGACACGTCCGGGCCGCGGGTGGAGGAGATCCGGTTTGCACGACCCTGGGCGGGTCGATACCGGGTGGGGGTGGACTTTCCGCACCGCTGCGACGGCAGCACCAGCCGCGAGCCGGCGCCGTATGCCGTGACGGTGAGCCGGGATGGCCGACTCCAGCACGAGGTGCACGGCCTGGTGGAGCGGGAGTTCTTCGAGGTGCGGGTGCTGGAATTCGACGTGGACGACCCTGCGGGGGCGGGGCTGAGCAAGGGGGGCTGACAGGTATGCCGACGGGGACGAGATGGGCTTGCGCGTTGCTGGTGTCGACGGTTCTGGCCGCGCCTGCCGTGCTGGCGGACGGCAAGGCGCTGTTCGAGACGTACTGTCAGGTCTGTCATGGTCCTGACGGCAAGGGCGATGGTCCCGGCGTGCCGGAAGCGGCCATCCGGCCGCGGCCGTTCAGCGCCGCGGCGTTCAAGTTCGACACCGACGCCGACTGGGAAACGGGCACGGATGCGGATCTCGCCAACGTGATCAGAAACGGCACCCGCGCTTACGGCGGCTCGCCGCTCATGCCGGCGTGGAGCAGCCTGTCGGACGAAGAGCTGGCGGCGCTGGTGGGCTACGTCCGGGTGCTTCAGGATCGCTGAGTGTGACGCTGACCGGAAGTTGACCCTGACGGGAGTCAGGCCCTGCGGGTCAGGGACGCGAACGCGCCGAGGAAGAACACCTCCACGATCGGCGCACCCTGCACCAGATCGTCGGCGCTGAATCCCTGATCGCGATACCAGCGCGTTTCCGGCGCGCTCATGATCTGCCGGCGGTCGGCTGGATCCGTCACAACCACCGCCCGCGAGGGCACCGTGAGCGTCAGCGACTCCTTGAACCGGAACAGGAACTCCGGATTACGCTTGAGGTTGGCCAGCCAGTCGCGCGCGGAGCGTGGCCCGCGGCCGCCGTCGGCGGACGGCGTGCCGCAGAGGATGATGCGGCCGCCGATGTTGGTGAACCAGATCTCCGTGGTCCGCTCGAGCCCGGTTCGAGCGCCCGTGGTGACGATATCGATGGTGCGATCGCGCCTGAGCGCGGTGCGTGCGGCCTCGATCTCCGAGATGCTCACCGGGAACGCCACCAGATCCAGAAGCCGCTGACAGCCAGGACGCTGAGCGCCAGGCTCGCGAGGCCCACGAGCCACTCACCCGCCGGTCCGAAGGCGCGGCCGCTGTGCAGGTCCTGGAGCAGCCGCTCGACGGTCAGCACCCGCGCCCGCGCGGCCGCTGCAAACGGTGCCAGCCCGTCTCCGGTCAGCGTCGTCAGGTGGGCCCACTCGACACCGTCCACTGCGGCCTCCAGCGGCGAGAGCGTCAGCGTCTGCGCACTCAGCACCTGCAGTCCGAGGGCGGTGTCGATGACGATGTCACCGTCATGCCGGCCGATCCGGAGAGCGGGCGCGGGCAGGCGCACGGAATCGACCAGATCGGGGTCGGACGGCGGGAAGATCAGCAGCACTTCTCCCGCGGCCACGGCGCTCAGATCTCCCTGCGTCACCGCGCCCTGAAAACCGTCCGCGTCAATGACGGGCTGACGACCGCTGAAGACAAGACCACCCACGTAGGTGACGCCGCCGCTCTGCCAGCCGGACGCCGGCGCGCCGATGCCGTACCAGTCGAGAACGGCCGGGGTCGCCACGTAGCGACTGCCCAGGTCCAGCTCGCCGGTGAGCTGCAGGGGCAGGCCGGTCCCGATCAGGTACAGCAGCACCAGACCGGTGGTGATGCCGGTGATCCGGTGCAGGCGATGCCGCAGCGGCGGCTTACGGACGGCGGGCGAGGGTCGTCTGGCGGAGCTCGTCATGCAGCCTCAGGGCGACACGCGCCATGCGGGTCACCGCCCGGACGGAGAGGGTGGCACCGGTGATGCCGTCGATGTGCCGGGAGAGATCGCCCCGTTCGGACAGGGACGCCTGGAAGAACTGCTCGGTGAAGAACGGGTAGCGAACTTCCCAGCCGCGGCTCTCGCGGAACACCAGCACCTCGAGATGGGCGATGCTGCCGCCGTCGATGACGATACCGGCGGTGATCGGCTTGTCCTTGCCGATCTCGTCCAGGATCCAGGCCGAGCGGTCACCCGCCTGCCAGTAGCGGACCCGGAGCCCCGCCCGCCAGCCGAAGCGCCGGTCGAGCTCCTCGCGCAAAGCGGGTTGAACCCAGAGCGCCTGGGAGGCCGGCGGCGCGCCGTGGAAGGCATCGGCCAGAAAGGCGTCTTCGCTGCGGTAGACCTGATCCTCCGCCCGGGCGCCAGCGGCCACCGCCCAGGCGATGGCCAGACAACCGAGAACACGACAGAGAATCATTCTCATTTTCATGAATCGCATTCTGCCGTTCCGGCGGCGAAAAGGGAACCGTCAGAACGAGTAGCCCACCCCCAGATCCACCGCGCGGAAATCGCTGCCGGACTGGGCCGGCAGATCCAGGTTCCGCTCCCGGTAGTCGAACTTGAGCACCACGTTCGGCACCGGCCAGTAGTTGAATCCGGCTTCCCACTGGTCGAACTGGTCCTGCGCCCGGGCGCCGTCCACGTCCTCGTAGCGGGCGTAGAAACCCCAGTCGTTGTCGGGCCTGCCCAGACGGAAGCTCGGCTCCACGTACCAGCCCGTCTGCTGTTCGGCGCCGGCGAGCTCCACGGCGGCACCGTCGAACTGCCACTCGGCCCACAGCGCCCGCAGCTGGAAGCGCTGCCAGTTCCAGATGCCCTGCAGGCTGACCAGCGTGCCGTCGTCGAGACCGTCGCCTGCGACCTGGCTCGCATCCTCCTGGTACTGCAGCGTGGCGGCGAGCTCGAGACCAGGCACCCCGGTGTACTTCAGGCGGCCGGTGAGCGCGGGGTAGTCCGCGTTCGCCTCGGAGACCTTCTGGCGGCCGCTGCGGACCCGAAAGGCGCTGGAGCCGGTTGTGGGAATGGCGAGCCCCGAGGTCAGCGCGAAATCCCAGGACAGCCCGTTGCCGTAGCGTCCGCCCGTGCTGGCACCGGCCTCCCACCAGGTGGACGGGATGATGATGCTCTCCACGTCGTTGCGCTCGACGCCATAGAAGGTGTCGGGCTCGTGGGTCTCGTTGAGGATGCCCACGGGCACCAGAAACAGACCGGTGCGCGCGAAGTAGTTGTCGCCCACATCGAACTCGATGAAGGCCTGCTCGATCTCGAGCTCTCCAGCGCCGGAGCCGTCGTCCGTGTCCTCCACCAGCGCATGCTCGATCTCGATCTCGGAGAAGAAGCGCACCCGGTCGGTGAACTCGTAGCCGATGAAGGTGACCAGGCGGTGGAAGTCGATTTCCTCATAATCGGCGTCGCTGTCCCGCGCTTCCACGTTGTTGTAGTGCAGCTCGCCATAGCCGCCGATGCTGACCCCGCGCTTCGATTCCGCGCCGCTGCCGCTCTGGGCGATCTGGTCGAGGTAGTCGGTGGTGATGGTCAGCCGCTCTTCGGTCTGCTCGACCTGGGACTCGGCACTGGCGAGCTGGGTGCGGGTGTCCTCCAGCTCGCCGGAGAGCCGCTCGATTTCCGCCTGCTGCTGCTGGACGAGGGCCCAGAGCGCTTCGAGCGACGGGGTTTCCGCGGCGCGGGCCGTCGGCACCGCCGCGATCGCGGTGAGTGCCAGACAGGCGAGGGTGGCCTGGCGCCAGAGAATCGAGCTGGTCATGAACGGGCTCCGAGTTGCGCTGGAAGAAAGGGAGGGCAGTCTAGCTGATGCAAATCTAAATGGGA
Organism: Pseudomonadales bacterium; assembly: GCA_050185825.1. GTDB lineage: Bacteria > Pseudomonadota > Gammaproteobacteria > Pseudomonadales > Azotimanducaceae > SZUA-309. Next base: position 212,084 of record JBFWZA010000006.1, read on the forward strand.
ATTGTTCGTGTTTATAATTCGCGTTGAACGGGTCCAGATCAGCGGGGACGAGGGCAGGGTGGTGGAAGCCCCTATGGCCGGTTCCCCCGCGCTGGCCTAAGCTGGCCGCTTCCTGCGTCGTCGAGGTCGCTGCCCGTGCTCAACCGGCTGCCACTCACCAATCTGGCCGGTGATCTCGCCGGCGGCCTCACCGCGGCGGTGGTGGCACTACCGCTGGCGCTGGCGTTCGGCATCGCCAGCGGCGCCGGCGCCCTGGCAGGGCTCTACGGTGCCATCTGGACCGGACTCTTCGCTGCCCTGTTCGGCGGCACCAAGCCGCAGATCACCGGCCCCACCGGCCCCATGACGGTCGTCACGGCCGCGCTCTTCACGCGTTATGCCGCGACGCCGGACGTGGCCTTCACCATCATCATGCTGGGCGGGGTGGTGCAGATCCTGTCCGGCTGGGCGCGGCTCGGGCGCTACATCACGCTGATGCCTTACGAGGTGATCTCGGGCTTCATGACCGGAATCGGCGGCATCATCCTCATCGTGCAGCTCGCACCCCTGCTCGGTCACCGCAGCCCGCCGGAGGTGCTGAACGACCTGGTGATGCTGCCGCACTACCTGGCGGACGTGAATCTCGATGCGCTCGCGCTGGGGCTCATTGCCATCGCCATCGCCTTCGGTCTCCGCGGCCGTGTCGCGTCACTCTTTCCCCCGCCGCTGGCCGCCCTGCTCGTCGGCAGCCTGCTCGGGGTGCTCGTCTTCACCGATGCGCCGGTGATCGGCGCCATCCCGAGCGGCTGGCCGTCGCCGCACCTGCCGGTGCTGCCACCGGCAGCGCTGGTGGACGTGCTGGTGTCCGCCATGATCCTCGGCCTGCTCGGCTCCATCGACAGCCTGCTCACCTCGGTGGTGGCGGACAACATCACCCGCGGCGAGCACGACTCCGACCGTGAGCTCCGGGGTCAGGGCATCGCCAATCTGGTGGCCGGTGCGCTCGGCGCGCTGCCTGGTGCCGGCGCCACCATGCGGACCATCGCCAACGTCAAGGCCGGAGGCCGCACGGAGCTGTCCGGCGTGATTCACTCCCTGATTCTGCTCCTGGTGCTGGTGGCGTTCGCGCCGCTCGCGGAGCAGGTGCCGCTCGCCGTGCTCGCCGGTCTGCTCGTCAAGGTCGGCATCGACATCGTCGACTGGCGCTATCTGCGGCGGATCCGCACGGCGCCCATCGGCGGCGTGGTGCTCATGGTCACCGTGGCGCTGCTCACCATATTCGTCGACCTGATCACCGCCGTGGCCGCGGGGACGGTGATGGCGAGCCTCATGTTCGTGAAGCGGATGGCAGACCTGCAGCTCGAGGGGATCCGCTCGGTGGAGGCGGAACACCACGAGCTGGACGCGACCGAGCGCGGGGTGCTGGAAGCCTGCGGTGACGCGGTGACGCTGGTGAGCTTCTCCGGCCCCTTGAGCTTCGGAGTGGCCACGGGCATGGTGCGACGGGTCAACGCCTTCCGGCGCAGCCGGATCCTGGTGCTCGATCTCAGCGAGGTTCCCATGGTGGACAGCAGTGCGAGCATCGCGCTCGAGCAGATCATCAACACCGCCCGGGACGACGGCATCTACGTGGTGCTGGCCGGCATGTCGCTGCACGTGGCGAGAATCTTCGCCAAGCTCGGCATCCTGCACCTCGTGAAGGAAGTCGACCGGCGCCCGACGCGGCTGGAGGCGCTCGAGCACTGCCGGGCGCTGCTCGAGACAGGTGGCGCCTCCGCAGGCAGCGCGCCCCTGGCGGATCACGTTCCCACCCGGTAGGGGCTGCTCATGTCCGTCCGCAACCTCGACCACCTCTTCAAGCCGGAATCCGTCGCCCTGATCGGGGCGAGCACGGAGCCCGGCTCCATCGGCGCCGTGATCGCGAAGAACCTGCTGCGTGCGGGCTTCGAAGGGCCGGTGCTGCCCGTGCACCCGCGTCATCGGTCCGTGGAGGGTGTGCTGGCCTACCCGGACGTGGCGAGCCTGCCGGTGGTGCCGGACCTGGCGGTCATTGCCACGCCGCCGCAGACGGTGGCGCCGCTGGTGGCCGAGCTCGGCGCGCGGGGCACCCGGGCCGTCGTCATCATCAGCGCGGGTTTCGGGCGCGGCAGCGCTGCGGAGCAGGCCATTCTCGATGCTGCCAGACCTCACCTGCTCCGTGTCGTGGGTCCGAACACGGTGGGTGTGCTGTCGCCGAACCGCGGCCTGAACGCGAGCTTCGCGCACCTGTCGCCGGACCCGGGGCATCTGGCTTTCGTCACCCAGTCCGGCGCGGTGGTGACCGCCGTCATCGACTGGGCGAAGCCGCGCGGCATCGGCTTCTCCCACCTGGTGTCACTCGGCGACATGAGCGACGTGGATTTCGGCGACCTGCTGGACTACCTGGCCAGCGATGGCGACACCCGCGCCATCCTTCTCTATGTGGAAGGCATCCGCCACGCGCGCAAGTTCATGTCGGCCGCGCGCGCGGCGGCGCGGATGAAGCCGGTGATCGTCGTCAAGGGCGGACGGCAGCCGGAAGGTGCGCAGGCGGCCGCCTCCCACACCGGCTCCATGGCGGGTGCGGACGACGTCTACGAAGCCGCCTTCCAGCGGGCGGGGATGCTGCGGGTAGGCAGCCTGGAGGAGCTCTTCACCGCCACGGAAACCCTGGCGGACGTGCGCCTGCCGAAGGGGGACCGGCTCGCCATCGTCACCAACGGCGGCGGCATGGGCGTGCTGGCCGCGGACGAGCTGGCCGCTCTGGGCGGCCGTCTGGCGACCCTGCCGGAGACGACGCTCGCCGAGCTGGATCGGGTGCTGCCGGCGAGCTGGTCGCGCGGCAACCCGGTGGACATCATCGGCGACGCGCCGCCGGAACGGTTCGCCGACGCCGTGCGCGTGCTCGTGGAGCACCACCGGGACATGGATGCGCTGCTGGTGCTGAACTGTCCGACCGCGGTCGCCGCTCCCGCGGACTGTGCCCGGGCACTGACGGGCGTTGTCCGCCCGGATCGCGCGCCGGTGCCCGTGCTCACCAGCTGGGTGGGCGAATCGACGGCCGCGGCGGGCCGCGACGTGCTCAACGCCGGAGGGTTCGCCAGCTACGAAACGCCCGGGCTCGCGGTGCGCGCGTTCATGCAGCTGGTGGACTACGTGCGCAATCAGGACCTGCTCATGGAGACGCCGCCATCCGTACCGGAGGCGTTCGAGCCGGATCTGACAGGCGTGCGCACGGCGATCGATCGGCGCCTCGAAGGCGGTGAAGGCGGCTGGCTGTCCGAGGCCGACGTGCAGCGTGTGCTCACCGCCTACGGAATCGAGGTGGTGGGCTCCCGGACGGCCGGGACCCCGGAGGCGGCGGGTCGGATCGCGGAGGAGCTGGGTGTGGCGGTGGCGCTGAAGATCCTGTCTCCGGACGTCACCCACAAATCGGACGTGGGCGGTGTGGTGCTCGACCTCGCCGGGGGTGCCGCCGTGACGGACGCGGCCAGGCTCATGCTGGAACGCATCCGGGCCGCGGTGCCGGCCGCCCGCATCGACGGTTTCACGGTGCAGCCCATGGTGATCCGGCCCGGGGCGCACGAGCTCATCGTCGGCATGCACGAGGACGCCCAGTTCGGCCCGGTGCTGCTGTTCGGCCACGGGGGGACGGCGGTGGAGGTGATCAACGACCGCGCTCTCGGCCTGCCGCCGCTGAATCTCAAGCTCGCCCGGGACATGATGCGCCGGACCCGCATCCACCGGCTGCTCGAGGGTTACCGGGATCGTCCGGCCGCCGATCTGGACGCCATCGCCATGACGCTGCTGCGGGTCTCCCAGCTGGTGGTGGACGTTCCCGAGATCCGCACCCTGGACATCAACCCGCTGCTGGCGGACGAGAACGGTGTGCTGGCGCTGGATGCCCGCATCCACGTGGAGCGCACCGGCACGGGTGACGGCGCCGCGCGCCTGGCGATCCGTCCGTATCCGAAGGCGCTGGAGTCCACCGTGACCACGAAGGACGGACAGACGCTGCTGCTGCGCCCCATCGTTCCGGAGGACGAGCCCGCGCTGCACGCCGGCTTTGCCAGGCTGACGCCGGAGGAGATCCGACTGCGATTCCTCGCGCCCGTGGGCATGCTGACCCACATGCTGGCGGCGCGGTTCACCCAGCTCGACTACGACCGCGACATGGCGCTGGTGCTGACCGGCCCCGGTGTGCCCGGTCGGGCGGAAATCTGGGCCGTGGTGAGAATCTCCGCGGACCCGGACAACGAGCAGGCCGAGTTCGCCATCATCGTCCGCCACGAGATGAGCCGGCAGGGGCTCGGCAGCACGCTCATGCAGCGGATCATCGACTACGCCCGCTCGCGCGGTATCCGTGAGGTGTGGGGCGTGACGCTGCGGGAAAACGCCGTCATGCGTGCGCTCGCGCGCTCGCTCGGCTTCACGGAGTCCATCTTCACCGAGGATCCCACCCTGGTGCGGCTATCGCTCAGGCTGGCCGCGGCCGGGGCACCGGCGGCGCCCGAACGATAGTCGCCTGTCATGCGGCGAGCAGTTGCCGCACTCATGCGGCGAGCAGTTGCCGCACCTCTTCAATGTCCTGGCCGGCCTCGTCGAGCATCACCAGGCTCATCCGCGGAGACAGCGCGCCGAGCGGCAGCTTGGCGTAGGCGGTCACCTGATCGATGCGCGGAAACTTGTGCATGCGTGGCGTGCCGATGAAGGTGTGGAGTCTCGCCATCAGCACCAGATCGGCGAGATGCACGGGCGCATCCGGGTCGTGGTCCCAGGCATCGCGCCGTCGGGCCACCTCCACATAGCGCTCATCGAATCCCCAGTGGGTGAGCAGGTGGGCGCCGATCTGCGGCGTCAGCCTGGATACCGCGGCGCGAACCTCGGCTTTGTCCAGGGTGAGGTTCTTCTGCTTCTCCAGCCGGTTGAGCAGCGGCAGGGCGCCGATCTCCTGCAGCAGGCCGGCGAGCATGGCGCTGTGCGGGTCGAATCCGCGGCAGCGACTGGCGAGCACGGAGCTGATGGACGCCACCCGCACGCTCTGCTGCCAGATCTCCGCGAGGAGCTCGCGGATCATCTTCGAGCGGCTCAGGTACATGCTGCGCAGGATGTAGCTCGTCACCAGGTTGCTGGTGCCTTCCAGGCCGAAGCAGCGCACGGCGCTGGACAGGTTCTCCGCAGGTACCCGGGTGCGGTACAGCGGGCTGTTGGCGATGCGCACCAGATGTGCGGCGAGGCCCGGATCCGCCTGGATGATACGGACCACCTTGTTGAGATCGTTCTGCTCGTCCGCCACGGCGCGGCGGACCCGCATGGCGACGTCGGGCAGGCCGGGCAGCTGAATCGTGCCGGACGTGATCTCCCGGTAGACCTGAAAATAGACGCCGTTGATGGACATGGCTCATCCGTTTACCAACCACAGGCACCCGGGCTAACGGCAGCCCGCCGGCGGGCCTTGAGGCTCCGGGTGCGACGCGCGTCACTTTTCCGGCATCAGTCGCACTCCCCGAGGCGCCAGCCCACCACGTCGGGATCGGCGCACGCGGTGCAGCCGGTGGCGGCGGTCCGGGTGCTGCCGTCTGACAGGGTGGCACACACCCCGATGTATTCCTGGGTGCAGATCTCCGGTCGTGGGTCGGTGCAGAGATTGGGTGGCGGTGCTGCGCCGGCGCTCGCGTTGTCGGCTGGCGTGCCACCGTTGCTGCAGGCGCCGAGCAGCAGGGCGCCGCTGCAGCACAGCGCGATGCGCAGCAGGGTGATCGGACGGGTGAGGGTCGGCATGGCGTTCGTTCTCCTGGAGGCTTGGTTCATAATGCGGGAGCGGACACTCTGGGGAAAGGAGGCGGCAATGCCGTACGTGAAGAGCGCGGGCGTGGACATCTACTACGAGTGCCAGGGCGAGGGAGACACGATCCTGTTCGCGCACGGCGCGGGCGGCAATGCGGGCATCTGGTTCGAGCAGGTGGCGGCATTCTCGACGAGTTATAGGTGCGTCACCTTCGATCACCGCACGTTCGCCCGGTCTCCGGCGGACGCGGCCTCGATCTCCCCGGTGCAGTTTCGCGACGATGCGCTCGCCATTCTCGATGCGCTGGACGTGGAGCTTGCGCATCTGGTGGGACAGTCCATGGGCGGCTGGACCTGCCTGCGACTGGCCCTGGATCATCCGGATCGGGTCCGCTCGCTGACCATGAGCTGCACGCCGGGTGGCCTGCCGAACCCCGAGCCCACCGAATCCGCCAGGAACCTCACCAGGAGCGACGACCGGGGCACGGGCGGGGTGATGGCCACCATGTCGCGGGTCACCGCCGCCGACCCCGTGCGCATGCAGCTCTATCAGACCATCAACGCCTTCAACACCCGGTTCAGCATGACCAACCTGCGCTCGCTCACGGACCCGGCCCACGCTGTGAGCCGTGATGCGGTGGCGGCGATCCGCCAACCCGTGTTGTTCATCTCCGGTGCCGAGGACCCGCTGTTTCCGAGCGCGCAGCTGGCCGGCTACGTACCCTGGTTCACCGACGCCCGGCTCGAGATCGTGCAGGACGCCGGCCACTCGCCGTACTTCGAGCAGCCGGACGCCTTCAACGCTCTGCTCGCGCGGTTTCTCGAGCGCGGCAACGGCTGACCGGCGTTCGCCGTGTCGGGCCTTGTCATCCAGTCCCACACCGAGCCGCTGCCCGCGGCCTGGCTCGGTGTCTGCACCGCCTCCGTGCGCCGCTTCGCGGCGGCCCGCGGCTACGACTACCGGTGGATGGGGGACGAGCTCTTCGCGACGCTGCCGGCGCCGCTGCGCGAGAAGACGCGCAATCAGCGGGTGGTGGCCACGGATCTGGCGCGGCTCGCGGTGCTGCAATCCGCCCTGGTCGAAGGCTACGACCCGGTGGTCTGGATGGATGCGGACGTGCTGGTACTGGATGCGGAGCGCTTCCGGCTCGCGGACGCCGCGGCCCAGTTCGGCCGGGAAGTGTGGGTACAGCGCGAGGCAAGCGGGGCGCTGAAGGTCTACCGCAGAATCCACAACGCCGTCATGGCCTTTCGGCGGGACGAGCCGGTGCTGCCGTTCTACCGGCATGCGGCGACCCGGATTCTCGAGCGCTACGACCGGACCGGTGACGCCATGGTGCCGCAGCTCATCGGCCCGAAGCTCCTGACGCTGCTGCACAACGCCATCGGCTTCGACGTGCTCGAGACTGCGGGGGTCCTGAGCCCGGCGGTGATCACCGATCTGCTGGCCGGCGGCGGCAGAGCCCTGGAGCGTTTTCTCGGCGCCTGCCGGGACAGCGTGCTGGCCGTGAACGTCTGTGGCTCGTCGGTGCGCAACGGCGACCTGGACGACGCGCAGATGGCGCGGCTGGTGGGCCTGCTGTGCGAGCGGCCGACGCTGCTGGCGGCGTGATCCCCGGGTTCTTTTCAGCCGTCGTACCAGTGCCCGTCGGCGAACGGCTTCATGAACAGATGCGTATGCCAGTAGTAGGCGCCGGGGATGCCCGGAAACGACGCCGTGCAGGTGAAGCGTGAGCGGCCGGCGTCGATGTCCCTTTCGGCAATGACCTCCACCGTGCCCGGGCTCGGCCAGCGCACCGTCGCCTGTGGTTCGCCGTTGACGAAGCAGGTCAGGCTGCCCGGGCGCACGCTCGCGAGCGCGAGCTCGAGCCTCAGTACGGGACGGACCGTGTCGGGCGGCAGCACGGTCGCGGGCACTTCCGGCGCCACGAGAGGCAGGTGTTCGGTGCGGAGCTTCTCCGCCAGGCCCTCGAGCGAATCGAATCCGGTCGCGAGCGGGAACCGGGGAATGGCGAAGCGGTTCGTGGTGGCGCCCACCGGCCCGGACTGCTGACCGAAGGCGACGAAGCCGAGCCCGCGCAGCACGTCGATCACGGTCTCGTCCAGCTCGCCGTAGGGATAGGCAAAGAGGCGAGGCACCGCGCCGAGCTCCGCCTCCAGTCGGGTCTGGGCGTCCGTCACCTCACGGGTCAGCCGGGTGTGTCGGTCCGTGTCGGATTCCCCGGGCAGCCGCCTGACCAGATGGTCGTGCGTGCGGCTGTGGTTGGCGACGAGGGCACCCTGCCGGTGCAGGGCGCGCAATGCCGCCCAACCCAGAAACGGCCGGTGTCCGGCGTCCACGTCCGCCGTGCCGACAAAGACCGTGAACGGCCATCCCCGGGCCATCAGCCTCGGCGCCGCCTCGGTGGCGAGGCTCTTGTAGGCGTCGTCGAAGGTAATCGCCACCCAGCGGGAATCGAGCGCCCCGCCGCTTTCCAGCGCGTCCACGATGCGGGTCAGGGGCACCACCTGATAGCCCGCGGATTCGATGAGATCCAGGTGCGCCTCGAAACGCGCCGGCGTCGTGCTGGTGGCCGGCGGCGTGTCCGTGGCCACGTGGTGATAGAGCAGGATCTTGGCGCTGCCCGCGTGCACGGATGCAGCGAGCAGCGTGCAGAGCAGGGCAGCGGGCAGTCGGCGGCAGCGGGGGCGTCGCGTTTTCATGGCTGTATTGTGCGCCAGGAATGGCTGGCAGCGGCCACACCCATGCGCGACGGAGGGGACTGTTGGTCCCCCGACGGATGCCTCGCTAGAATGCCCCGCTTCGAACGGAACCGTGCTTGAGTCATGAACGAAGCCAACAGCAGCGTATTCGAGGTCAGCCCGCAGACGTTTCAGACCGACGTGATCGACCGGTCGAAGCAGATGCCCGTGCTGCTCCTGTTCTGGGCGGCGCAAGTGGGGCCGTCCGCGCAGACGCGGGACGTGCTCACCAGGCTCGCCGCTCAGTTCCAGGGCAAGGTGATGGTGGGTCTGGTGGACGTGGCCCGGGACCAGACGCTGGCGCAGCATCTGAGAATCCAGGGACTGCCGAGCATCCGCGTGGTGCGTGACGGGCAGCTCGTGGACCAGCTCGACGGCCCGCAGCCGGAAGCGGCGCTGCGCAGCCTGCTGGAGGTGCTCACGCAGTCGCCTGCCGACATGCTGCGCGAGCAGCTCGAGGTGCTGCTGGAAAGGGGCGACTACGACACGGCCGTGGCCATGCTGCAGCGGGCCATCAGCGAGGAGCCGGGCAACCACGGCTTCCGCGTCGAGCTCGCCGACGTGCTGGTGATCCGCGACCAGCTCGACGACGCCCGCACCGTGCTGGCCGGCATACCGGAGGGCACGGAAGGGCGGGAACGTCCCGCGACCCGGCTGGAGCTCGCCGAGGAAGCCGCGGGGATGGCGGATCCGGCCACGCTCGCCGCCCGGGTGGAGGCGACGCCGGACGACCTCGATGCCCGCTATCAGCTCGCCGTGGTGCTCGCTCACCAGCGCGACTTCGAGGCGGCGCTGGAGCAGGCGATGAGCATCCTCCGCACCGATCGCAGCTACCGCGACGACCTGGGTCGGCTGACGATGATCCGCATCTTCGCCGTGCTCGGGAAAGGCTCGGAGCTGGCCACCACCTACCGCCGGCGGATGTTCAATTTCATGCACTGAAGTCGCCCCGGGGCGACTCCGCCTACCCCCTGCAAGTGTGATGGGCGTCCCATCCTGACGGATGGCCCTCGCCTATGCTGTCCGTACCCGACTTCTAACCCGAGGCATGCTGCGACATGGACGCGCGCGAAGCATCTCAGCTGGTGCTGGACTGGCACGATCGTCACCTGACGCTCGGTGAGACGCGATGCGTTTCGCTCGGCACCGATGCGGACGCGGATCTGACGGTGTCGGGACGCAGCGCATCCCGTTCCCACGCGCACATCGAGCACCGTAAGCAGTACTTCGTGCTGGTCGATCACAGCACCAACGGCACCTACGTCCAGACGGAGGACGAGAAGGTCACCTTCCTGCGCCGCGGCGAGCTCCGGCTGTGGGGCGACGGCTGGATCGCGCTCGGCGAGCCTCTGTCGCCGGAGTCCGCCATCCGCTTCAGGCACACGTAAAGCTCATGACGCTTTACTGGCAATCAGCGGCCGAGAGCCATCGCGGCAACCGGCGCAAGACCAACGAGGACTCGGTGCTGTGCCGGCCCGATGTGGCGCTGTGGGCCGTGGCGGACGGCATGGGCGGTCACATGGCGGGCGACGTGGCCAGCCAGGCGATCACCGACGCGCTGGGCAGGCTGCCGCTGGCAGGGCCGCTGTCGGATGACGTCGATCGGGTGGAGGACACGTTGCTGTCTGTGAACGACGAGCTGCGACTGCACTCCCGGACGCAGTGCCAGGGCGGCACGGTGGGCTCGACCGTGGTGACGCTGCTGGTCCGGGACGAGGTCGCCGTGGTGCTCTGGGCCGGCGACTCTCGTCTGTACCGGTTGCGGAACGGGCGTCTGGAGCAGGTGACCCGTGATCACAATCCGGTCTCGGACCTGCTGGATTCCGGCATGGTGAGCGAAGCCGACGCTCTGGCGGCGGACACCAACATCATCACCCGCGCGGTGGGTGGCCAGGCGAGCCTCAGTCTCGACGTGGCGGTCTTCGACGTCGCCGTTGGCGATACCCTGCTGCTGTGCAGCGACGGCCTGTACCGGGAGCTCGACGAGGCGGCACTCAAACAGATTCTCGCGGGTGACGCCATCCACGAGGTGGCCAGACGGCTGCTGGATCGCGCCCTGGCCGGGGCCGCCCGGGACAACGTCTCCCTGGTGGTGGCGAGGCCGCCGTCATGACCGATCGCAATCCGGACGACGCCACCGTTCTCAGAACGGACAGCAGCGTTTCCCGCAGCTTCTCCGGCAATCCGAAGACGGCCCCGGGAACGGCGGACGCGCCCCGCGTGCTCAAATCCCGCTTCGTGCTCGAGGAGAAGCTCGGCAGCGGCGGCATGGGCACGGTGTTCCGGGCGAAGGACCTGCGCAAGGTGGAAGCCCGCGACCGCCAGCCGTTTCTGGCCATCAAAGTGCTGAACAACGACTTCCGCGAGCATCCGGAAGCGTTCATCGCGCTGCAGCGCGAAGCGGCCAAGTCCCAGGCACTCGCCCATCCGAACATCGTCACCATCTACGATTTCGATAAGGACGGCGACGTACCCTTCATGACCATGGAGCTGCTGGAAGGTCAGGAGCTGGCCGAGCTGCTCCGTGCCTACCCGAACGGGTTGCCGGAGACCACGGCCTGGCCGGTGATCGGCGGCATCTGCGCGGGTCTCAAGCACGCGCACGGCGCCGGCATCGTGCACGCCGACTTCAAGCCGGGCAACGTCTTCGTGTCGCCGACCAACGCGCCGAAGATCCTCGATTTCGGCATAGCCCGTGCGGTGCAGCTCACGGACGTGCAGGGCGAGGACACGCTGTTCGACCCGGCGCGTCTGGCCGCCCTGACGCCGGCCTACGCGAGCCGGGAGATGCTCGCCGGCGACAATCCCGAGCCGCGGGACGACCTTTACTCTCTCGGCATCGTCATCTACCTGATCCTGACCGGCCACCACCCCTACGGCCGCATGTCGGCGGAGGACGCGGCGAGGGAAGGACTGAAACCCGAACGGCCCCGGGGTCTGTCACGCCGCCAGTGGCAGGTGCTGCAGCGCTGCCTGGCGTTCAACCGGCAGGACCGTCCGCAGGACATCGCGGAGGTGGAGAAATACCTGCTCGGACCCTCGCCCTGGCCGGCCCGCGGCCTGCTCGCCGTGGCCGCGACCCTGCTCGTCGCGCTGACGGCCAACTACCTGATCGGCGAGGAAGAGCTCTCGGAGGTGAAGCAGGAGGTCCGTCAGACCACGCTGCTGGATGCTCAACGCGCGCGCCTCACGGCGCTGCTCGACGCGGCTACCTTCGATGCCAACTGGGAGCAGAGCGTGGCGTCGGAGTACCGCACCCTGGCCGAACTGGATACCGCGGGCGCGGTGCGCGACGAGCTCTCGGAAAAAATAAGGGACACCTACGGGGTCTACATTCTCTCGCTCGACGATCTGGACCTGGCCATCGACCTGCTCCACCGCGGAGCAGCATATGGCGACCTGACGGCGACGACACAGGTCGTGGAGCAGCGCGCGTTCGAGCGTATCTGGCGCCTGCTCGAGACCCCGAGGCCGGACATGGACTGGCTCGAGGCGCTGCGCGGGGAGAGCGAACGGCTCCGCGCCGCGTTTCCGCACAGCCGGATGCTCGCGGAGCTCGACCTCGCCGTCGCCGAAACCCTGGAAATCCTGGTTCGCGAGGCGCTCGACGCCGGCCGTCTGGAAACGGCGGCACGCCTGCTTGCCGAGCTCGAGCCGAGGCTGTTCGACGACCAGACCCGCGAGGCCCTGCTGGCCGCCGTCGCCGCGGCGAGGCAGCGTGCGGAGCGAGCCCGTCAGGCTGAGCTCCTCGCCGCCGAGCGGCGTGCCCAGGAGGCGGCGCTCGACGAGGCGCTCGGCGCCTCCTGCCTGCGCCTGGACATTGCCCGCATCCAGACCCTGGCGGCAGCCGACGCCCTCGATGGGGAGAACGTGCTCGACCGGCTGGCCAGCCGCTTCAGCGAGTGCGTCGCGCAGCTTGCCGAGCTCGACCCGGATCGCGCTGCACGCCTCGAGCGGGATGTGGTTGCCCGATTCGGCAGCGACCTGCTGGCCTCCGCCGTCGCCGTGGATCCGTGCTCGCTCAGCTATCTGGTGGGCAACGGTGCTCAGGCCGGGCGGCAGGGATACTGTGCCGACCGGGTGAGCGGCGACGATCAGGGGCCGAAGCTCGTGGTGCTGCCGAAAGCGGACGGCAGCGGCCGCTTCGCCATGACCAAGCAGGAAATCTCCTGGTCGCAGTTCAAGCGCTTCTGCGTGGAGCTCGAGGGCTGCGCGCCGGCGGAAATCGAGCGTCTGCAGACCGACGACCGCTTGCCGGTCACGGGTGTATCCCTGCGCACGGCTCAGGCTTTCGCCCGCTGGCTCAGCGAGACCACGGGGTATATCTACCGGCTGCCCACCCACAACGAGTGGCTGTGGGCCGCCCGCGGCGAGCCGGATCCCAACCGCAACTGCCGCGTGCAGATCGACGGGGTGGAGCGGGGCCGCTCGCCGGTGCCCGCGGCGACCGGTGCCGGCAATGATTTCGGGCTGCTCAACATGCTGGGCAACGTCCAGGAATGGGTGCTCGAGGAAGACGGTATCTACGCGGTGGGTGGCTCGTACAGCGATCCCATCGGTGCGTGCATCGCCGCCACGGAGCGGCCGCACGACGGTGCACCGGCTGCGGACACGGGGTTCCGTCTGGTGAGGGAAATCTCGTGAGCCTGATGAAGCTGTCGCCGGAAACCGTTCGCCTGCGGCGGGTGGCAAAGGCGCACGCGCTGGGAGAGTTCTCCATGGCCGAGTACCGCCAGGCGCGACGGGAGGTGATCGACAACTTCGAACCTCACCGGCCGGACGACGACGATACGCAGCCGCGACTGGAATCGCCGCAGGACAACGGAGGACAGGCAATCATGGACGCAAGGGCCCCGTCGAGGCGCCGGTCACGCTGGCTCGTGTGGCTGCTGGCGGCCGTCGCCGTGGTGGCGGCAACCCGCCTGTTCGCCGCGGAGCCGGCCTGGATACCGGCCGTGGTCGAGCGCGACCCGAATCCGGCGACGAGCCCGAGGCTTGCCGTCAGCACGGTGCAGCTTGCCCACGCGTCGAGCCTCGAAGGTCTGGCGGTGACGGAAGCGGAGCTGCAGGCCGTGATCGATGGCAAGCTCGAAGAGATCCGCCTGCGCAATCAGCCCGGCAGCCACGGATTCACCGGGCCGGAGCTGGCCGAGATCGGCCGGTTTCTCAATGCGCTCGGCGCGCATCAGTCCGGAAACGTCCTCTCGGCGGAGGACGCCGCGGATCTGTCCGAGCTGCTCGCGGATCAGAAGCTGCGGCGCGGTGTCTCCGTCGTCGAGCTGGAAGAGGTGGCGGTCGCCGTTCAGACCTATCTGAGAGAAGCAGGCTACATTCTGGCCGTCGCCTTCGTGCCCGCTCAGGAAGTGACGCAGGGCCGCGTGGACATCGGCTTTCTGCCGGGCGTGCTCGGCGACGTGCGCGTGGAAGGGGCGCCGGAGAAGCTGGCCCGCCGCTTCGACGACCTCATCGGCCGGCCGGTGACACGCCGCGAGATCAACACCCGCCTGTATGCGCTCAATCAGGCACCCGGCTTCTCGGCGCGCGCCGGGTTCGAGCCCGGCGACGGGGTCGGAGAGACGAGGCTGAACCTGGACGTTCTAGAGCAGCGCGCGCTGCACGGCAGCGTGATGCTCGACAACTACGGCGACGATCATACCGGCCGGCGACGCCTGGTGCTGGCGGGAGATCTGATCAATCCGGCGGGCCGTGGCGACGTGCTGAGCGTCGGCCTCACGGCGGCCATCGATCCGGACAACGAGCTGCTGGGCTTTGCCGAGTACGCCACACCCGTGGGCGGTCGCCGGCAGCTGCGTGGCCGCCTGGCGCGCAACGAGTTCAACACCGGTGGGGTGGACGACGTGGAGGCCGACGGCTGGCTGTTCGACGCGGTGCTGGAAACCTACCTCTACCGCGACCGGCTGACCGGGTTGTCCTGGGAGCTCGGTGTCGGCCGCCACGAGCTGGGCTGGCAGACACCTGCCGGCGACGTGGACCAGTCCGTGACCCTGGTGTCCGGGGCCCTGAACGCCCGGCGGGTCTGGGACAGCGCACGGATTGCCGCGGACTTTCGCCTCTACGCGGATGCGGGAAGCATCGACGGCGACACGTTCGCCGGCCAGGACTCCGGATTCTGGGATCTGGGCTTCCAGCTCTTCGGCTGGCATCCCTTCGACGTAGGGTTCCTGCCCGGCCGGCAGAAGGCGTCCATCGAGCTCAGTGGGCAGATGGCCAACACCCAGCTGCCGAGCACGCGCCGTCTGGCGCTCGGCGGCATCGGCGGCGCCCGGGGGTTCGAGCGGGATCAGTATCTCGCGGATCGGGCGCTGCTGGTCCGGGGCGAGCTGCGCACGTCGCTCGCGCTCGGCGAGCTGGCCGTGTTCGCGGACGCGGCCTACGGCAAGATCGAGAACGAGCTGACGCCCGGCTGGGCTTATCTGGCAGATCTGGGCGTTGCCTGGGAAGTGCGCTTCGGCGCCCACTTCCTGAGCTCGATTTCCTGGGCCACCCCCATCACGGCAAAAGGCGAAGGAGGGCTGAACGATGAAGGCGATATGCTGTTCTGGTCGCTGCGCTACATCCGCTGAGGGGCATTCCCGGGCGAGACGCTGGCGCTGGGCGCTGGCGGGACTCCTGGCGCCGCTGCTTGCGGTTGCCGCGGAGGCGCCCCTGCCGCTGCCGCCCGAGGCGGAAGCGGCCTACCAGGACCTCAACGCGGATACCCGGGAGCCGGTGGCGCTGGACGAAGCCGTGTTCACGGAGATTTCCCCGGTTACGGTACCGGAGTTGGGGGTCCGGATGCCCGAGGATCAGGAGCTCTGACACCGACGTTATGCACACCGGAAGGTTTTCCGTTACGAGACTGCAAAGATGGAGCCTTTCCTTCGCGTGTCGGACTATGTCAGTTTTATAACTCATTGAATTTAAAGAATTATTACAGAGACACCGCGATCCCTGTGCTGACAGGGTGCTTTTCCAGGACTGCCTATTGACTCTGCTGGGCGAAGCACTTATCCAGAGAGTTATCCACAGCACCCGAGTCGTTTTTCACCCTGTTTTCACGCCAGCCACGGCCCTCCCCGGGCGCGGTGGTGACGCCGGCGCGGACGACGCGTATAAGGGGCGTCTCACCGTGGAGGCGCTGCCTTGAAACCATCCGAGCTCGATCTCGCCATTCTCCGCACAGACGAGGTGCTGCCGCGGTTTCAGCCCGAGCACGGCGACTACCCGGGGATGTTCGAAGCGCTGATCTCTCGGGCCGCGGCGGCACACGAGCCGCCGGTCAGGGTCGAGTTCTCGGAGTACGACGCCCGCCGCCCGGAAACCCTGCCGGAGCCGGGGGCGCACCGGGCGTACCTGATCACCGGCAGCCGCAACAGCGTCTACGACGACGAGCCCTGGATCGGTGAGCTGGCGGACTTCCTGCGTGAGGCGCTGGCCGAGGGCAGCCGGATCGTCGGCATCTGCTTCGGTCACCAGCTCATCGCCCACTTCTTCGGCGGCCGGACGGCGCCCGCGGCCGGGGGCTGGGGGGTGGGCGTTCAGGAGAACCGGATCGTCAGCCGTGAGCCCTGGATGGACGGGGAGTCCGGTAACCGCCTGAACCTCATCGCCAGCCACAAGGACCAGGTGGTGGAGATGCCGGAAGGCGCGAAGCTGATCGCCACGAGCGATTTCTGTCCTGTGGGCGGGTTTGTCATGGGCGATCGGGTGATGACGCTGCAGGGTCACCCGGAGTTTCAGCGGGCCTACTCCCGGGACCTGATGACCATGCGCCGGGAGATTCTCGGCGAGTCCGTTTTCAACGCCGGTATGGCATCGCTGGACAAGGAGACCGACGAGGATCGGGTGGGGCGGTGGATCGTCGATTTCCTGCTGCAGGACGATCTGCAGGAACACGGGGAGGAATGTTGAGCAGGGGTTTCGCAGTTCTGCACCGGGTGGTGGTGCTCGCCGCCGTGCTGCTGCTGTCGGCCGGCTGCAGCATCAAGATGCTCTACAACAACGCCGACCGCTTCGCCCGCTGGGCGGCGAACGACTATCTGCAGATGGATGCTGCCCAGGAGGCCTACTTCACGAACGAGGTGAAGGCCCTGCACTACTGGCACCGGACGGAGGAGCTGCCTCTCTATGCCGACTATCTGGATGCGCTGCCGGGCAACCTGGAGAACGGCGTGGACGAGGCGGAGGTGCAGGACATCTTCGATACGTTCTACAGCTGGTGGGAGGTCCTCGAGGCCAAGGCCATGCCGTTCGTCACGCAGATGATGATGTCGCTCTCCGACGAGCAGGTCGCCCGGCTGCCGGAGCGCTTCGAAAAGGACAACCGGGAGTTCGCCGAGGACGAGCTGGACCGGCCGCTCGAGGAGATCCAGGCGGAGTGGATGAAGCAGTACGCCGACACCATGAGCCGCTTCAGCGGCCGTCTGACCAGCGAGCAGAAGCGTTATCTGGAGCTGCAGTCGGTGCGCTACGTGCCGCAGTTCGAGCTCTGGGCCGAGTACCGGCAGCGCTGGCAGCGCGACCTCCTCAAGCTGCTCACGGACGAGCGCCACGACCCGGCGGCCTTCCCGGAGGCGTTCCGACGCCTGGCGACCAGTCGGGAGGCGTACTACGGGGAGGAGCTCACCGCCGTGTTCGATCGCAACGAAGCGCTCGCGACCGAGGTCACCGCCTGGCTGCTGAACAACCTGACCGACCAGCAGCGCGTCCGGTTCAGCGAGCGGCTCTCGGAGATGGCCACCACCTTCCGCGAACTCGCCGCCGAGGTGCCCGCCGACGTACCGGTGGGGGGCGGGTGTCTGGTGTGTCCGGCGGCTCCGGATGCGGGTGACATCGAAGCTGGTGTGGGTGAGTCCTGAGCCGGACGGCTTCCCTAGAGCTTGCGTTCCTCGTCCAGGATCAGCCAGGCGATCAGGTAGGCGGCGATCGTCAGCTTCGGAAAGAACAGGGCGCTGACGGCGACGGCCACGCGCACGAAGGCCGGGTCGGTTTCCAGGAAATTCGCGACTCCGGCACAGACGCCGGCGATCCAACCGTTGCGGCTGTCGAGCCGGATCCGGCCGCGAATCCGCTCGAGCGTCGAGTTGGCCATTCTTCTCTCCCGTGCCATCGGTTTACGACATCCCCAGAGACGCCACGACCCAGTGGCCGATCAGCGATACCGCGCCGTCCACCGTGTTCGGGGCCGGGGTATGGCTGACGTCCACCGAGCTCGTGAACAGACCGAACAGCAGAAACACCACGGCCAGCAGGATGATGGCGAAGAGCGTCGCCCGCGGGTGGCTGAGGCGGGAGAGGCGCATCTCGCCGATGGTGGGGCCGTAGCGGAAGGTGGGCTTGGTGTTCACGGTCTGGTCTCTCGGTCGCTGCTTGGGTTATCCCGTTGCTCTGCTGGTATTCAATTGGCGTGCCAGATCCTGCAACGCCCGAAATCCCGGCGCCTCAGGACCACCGCCGCCGGCAGTTTGGTGAAATTCGCCAAGATTTGGTGTGAGTCTGGTCGTCGCGGACCCGCGCATGTCCGCCACTTGCCCTCGACGGGCCTCATCAGTTAGAAGGGCTTGAAACCGGGAGGCGGAGCGCCAGCATGGATTTTCATTTTGCATCGGCCTGGGAAGCGGTGGCGGACGCCTATCCGGAGCGTCTCGCAGCCGTCACGGACGGGCGGGCCACCCGCTGGGGCGATTTTGAGCGCCGGGCGGCGTGCATCGCGCGCGTGCTCGCCGACCACGGTCTCGGCCGGGACAGCAAGGTGGGCATCTATCACCACAACGCCACGGAGTATCTCGAGGCCCAGTTCGGGGTCTTCAAGATCCGCGGCTGCCCCATCAACGTGAACTACCGTTACAAGGCAGACGAGCTCGTTTACCTGCTCGACAACGCCGATGCCGAAGCGGTGGTCTTCCAGGGCTGCTACGCCATGCGGATCTGGGAGATCCGCGACCGGCTGCCCAAGGTCAAGGTATTCATCCAGGTGGACGACGGCACCGAAGCGCTGCTCGACGGCGCGCTCGACTACGAGGCGGCCATCCGCCGGGCCGAGCCGCTGCCGCGGATCGGTCGGGACCCCGGCGACGTCTACATGCTCTACACCGGCGGCACCACCGGTCTGCCCAAGGGGGTGATGTATCCCGGCGGTGAGTTCTGCTACTACTTCGTCGCCGCCGGTGCCATGGGACGCGGGCTCGAGCCGCCGGCCTCGCTCGCCGACTATCCGGATTACCTGGCGAAGATCGAGACGCCGCCGGTCTCTCTGGCCGCCTGTCCGCTCATGCACGGCACGGGGATGTGGCTCGGTGCCATGGCGCCGCTGCTCAGCGGCGGCACGGTGGTGCTCACCTCCCGGCTGGGTCTGGACCCCGACGTGCTCTGGGGCCTGGTGGAGGAGCAGGGCGTCACCGACATGGTGATCGTCGGCGATGCGTTCGCGCGCCCGCTGCTCGCCGCCCTGGACGAAGCCTACCGCCGCGGGCATCCGTACGACCTCACCTCGCTCAAGCAGATCACCTCGAGCGGCGTGATGTGGAGCGCAGAGACCAAGCAGGGCCTGCTGCGCCACCACGACATGGTGCTGAACGACATCATGGGCTCCACGGAGGGTGGTATGGGCTCGTCGGTCACCTCCCGGGACGCCAGGGTGAAGACGGCCAAGTTCCAGCTCAATCCCGGCGTGGCCGTATTCACGGACGACGGCCGGCCCGTGGCACCCGGATCCGGCGAGATCGGCCGGGTGGCCACCAGCGGCTTCGTGCCCATCGGCTACTACAAGGATCCGAAGAAGTCCGCGGAGACCTTCCGGGAGATCGACGGCGTGCGCTACAGCTTCCCCGGTGACTACGCCACCGTGGAGGCCGACGGCACCATCACCCTGCTCGGCCGGGGCAGCGTGTGCATCAACACCGCGGGTGAGAAGGTCTTCCCGGAGGAAGTGGAGGAGGCCGTGAAGCGGCATCCGGCAGTGGCGGACTGCCTGGTGGTGGGCATTCCGGACGAGCGCTTCGGTGAGCGCGTGGTGGCGGTGGCCTCCTACCAGAGCGGCGAGAGCTGCGACGAAGCGGCCCTGATCGAGTTCGCCCGGGAGCACCTGGCGGGGTACAAGATGCCGAGGCACGTGGTCTTCGTCGATCGGGTACAGCGGGCGCCGAACGGCAAGGCGGACTACAGGTGGGCGAAGCAGGTGGCCAACGCCGCCTTCGGAACGCCGGCGTGAGCACGGCCGGGGCCAGCGGACCCCTCGCCGGCATCCGCGTGGTGGATCTCACCAGCATGATCTCCGGTCCCGTCGCCACCATGATGCTGGCGGACCAGGGTGCGGACGTGATCAAGGTGGAGCCGCTCTCCGGTGATCTGGTCCGCTACATGGGGCCGAACCGGGAAGGCCTGACGGCGGGGTTCATCTCCGCCAACCGCAGCAAGCGCAGCCTCGCCGTCGACCTGAAGACGGCGGAAGGCATGGACGTGATCCGCCGGCTCGTTGCCACCGCCGACGTCTTCGTGCAGAACTTCAGGCCGGGTGCCATCGACCGCATGGGGCTCGGCGAAGCGGCCGTGCGCACGATCCGCGAGGACATCGTCTACGTGTCGATCAGCGGCTTCGGCGAGACGGGTCCCTACGCGCACAAGCGGGTCTACGATCCGGTCATCCAGGCGCTCTCGGGACTCGCCGACATTCAGAAGGACGGCGCCACCGGCCGCCCGAAGATGATCCGCACCATCATTCCGGACAAGACCACGGCGGTGACCGCGGCCCAGGCCATCACCGCCGCCCTCTTTGCCCGGGAGCGCGGTCGCGGCGGCCAGCACGTCCGGCTCGCCATGCTCGATACCATGGTGGCCTACCTCTGGCCCGAAGGCATGACAGGCTACACGTTCATCGGCCGCGAGGTGAAGGCCGCCCGGGCGCAGTTCGCCCAGGACCTGATCTTCCAGACCACGGACGGCTACATCACGGCCGGTGCGGTGTCCGACGCGGAGTGGGAAGGCATGTGCCGGGCGCTCGACCGCGAGGCCTGGCTCGAGGATCCGCGTTTCCGCACCGCCAACGACCGTATCGTCAACGTGGCCGAGCGCCTGGCCATGACCGCGGAGGTGCTGGCCACCCGCGGGAGCGCCGAGTGGCTCGAGCGGCTCGACGCCCAGGGCGTGCCCTGCGCGCCGGTGCTCGAGCGCCACCAGGTGTTCGAGCACGAGCAGATCCGCATCAACGAGATGGTGGCCGAGCACGACCATCCGGTTGCGGGTAGAATCCGCCAGCCCCGGCCGGCCGCGCGCTTCGATCGCACCCCGGCCGGCATGCAGCGCCACGCGCCGACGCTCGGCGAGCACAGCGACGAGATTCTCGCCGAGCTGGGTGTCGATCCCGCTCCGCTCAAGGCAGCGGGCGTGGTGGCCTGAAGCCAGTCCATTCTTACGGCAGCGCGCAAGGAAGTGAGCGCAAGGATACGCGCATGACGAGCCTGTGCCGCGATCTCGCGGCGATCAAGAACCAGACCTTCGACGTGGCCGTGATCGGTGGTGGCATCACCGGCGCCGGCGTCGCCCGCCACGCGGCGCTTGCCGGGTTGTCCACCCTGCTGGTGGAAGCGGCCGACTTCGCTTCCGGCACCTCCTCGCGGTCCACCAAGCTGATTCACGGCGGCCTGCGCTACCTGGCCATGGGCGATTTCGCCCTGGTCCGGGAGGGAGCGCTCGAGCGCAAGAGCCTGAAGCGCATGGCGCCGCACCTCACCCAGCCGCAGTGGATGGTGGTGCCGGCTACGTCCCGGCTCGGGATGCTGAAGCTCAAGCTCGGCATCACGGTCTACGAATGGCTGGGCGCGGTCGATCGGGCAGAACGCCACCAGAACTGGCAGGCGGCGGAGCTCGCCCAGCGCGAGCCGCTGCTGGACCGCGGACGTTACCCCTATGCCTGCACCTACCGCGAGTACCTCACCGACGACGCCCGGCTCGTGGTGGCGACGCTCAGAGGTGCCGCCGCGGCCGGCGCCGTGACCTGCAACTATACGCGGCTCGCGGGCTTTGAGCCGGGTGAGGACGACGTCACCCTCGAGCTGCAGGACATGCTCACGGGCGAGCACCTCAGCGGCCGTACCCGGGTGGTGGTGAACGCCGCCGGCCCGTGGGTGGAGAGCGTGCTGAACCTCGGCGGCAACGCGGCGCTCAGCCGGCCGCGGCTGCATCTCTCCAAGGGCGTGCACATCGCGCTGGCGCGAGAGCAGCTGCCGCTCAACAACATGGTGATGATGACGGCCAGTGATCGGCGTCCGGTGTTCGCGATCCCGCGGGGGCAGGTGGTGTATGTGGGGACCACGGACACCACGGTGAAAGGAGGCCCCGGCTACTGGCCGGAGGTCACCGCCGCGGACGTGGCCTACCTGATCGCCACGGTGAACGAGCACTTCACCGGTGTGACCGTGACGCCGTCGGACGTGGTAGGCAGCTGGGCGGGGCTCAGGCCGCTGGTGCATCAGGCCGGCAAGGCGCCGAAGGAGATGTCCCGGCGTGACGAGATCTGGCAGGACCCGGCGCGGTTCATCTCCATCGCCGGAGGCAAGCTCACCGGCTACCGGAAGATGGCGGAGCAGGTGCTTGCCCGGGTGGGCGCCGTGCTCGGTCGGGACGTGACCCTGGCCGATCCGCTGACCCGGCTTCCCGGCGGCGACGAGCCGGATACGGGCGCCCTGGCACGGCGGATCGGGGAGCGTTACGGCCAGGGAGAGCGGGTATCCCTGCGTCTCATGCGGCTCTACGGCAGCGAGGTGGAAACGGTGCTCGGCGAGTCTCCGGTGCCCATCGCCGGCGGGGTGTTTGCGGAAGAAGTCCGCTGGGCCGTGCGCACCGAAAGCGCGCAGACGCTGGAGGACACGGTTTACCGGCGGCTGCGGGTACCGTGGTTCCGACCCGGAGAGTCCCAGACCGTGGCGCTGGCCGCGGTCGACATCATGGCCGAGCTGCTCGGCTGGGATGCGGCCCGCCGGGATCGGGAACTCGGCACCCTGCGCGACCGGCTCCGCGACGACCTGGTGTTCTCCGCCGCCTGACGCGTGCTGCCACGCTCAAACGCCCGAGTTCCGGGTGGTACACTGCGGGCTTTTCCACGCTTTTTCGAGGGGGTCGAACGCCATGGCCATGCAGCACACGCCGCTGTTGATGTCGAACATTCTGGATCGCGGGGCGAAGGTGGCGCCCGATGAGGAGATCGTCACCGCCACGGAATCCGGCGTGCGCCGCCAGACCTACCGGGAGACCCGCGACCGGGCGCACCAGCTCGCGCACGCGCTCAAGGACGCCGGCATCGGCATCGGCGACCGGGTGGGCACCTTCATGTGGAACGGCTCCCGGCACCTCGAGGCCTATCACGCCTGCGCCGGCATGGGTGCGGTGCTGCACACCCTCAACATCCGCCTCTCGGACACGGATCTCGAGTACATCATCGGCCACGCCCAGGACAGGATCATCATCGCCGACGCGGACACGCTGCCGCTGCTCGAGAAGCTCAAAGGCCGCATGCCGAGCGTGGAGCGCATCGTCGTTGCGGTGGAGGAGGGCTTCGAGGACTGGCAGACGGACCTGCCGAATCCGGTGGACTACGAAGACTTCATCGCCGGCAAACCCACCCGTTACGAGTGGCCCGTGATCGACGAGAACTCACCGCTGGGGCTCTGCTACACCAGCGGCACCACGGGCAACCCCAAGGGCGTGGAGTACGAGCACCGCTCCCAGTACCTGCACACCATCACCATCTGCATGGCGGACAGCATCGGCCTGTCGGCCACCGACACCGTCTGCGGCATCGTCCCCATGTTCCACGCCATGGGCTGGGGCGTGCCCTGGGCGGGGCTCATGCTCGGCTGCAAGCAGGTGCTGCCGCACCGGTTCATGGATCCGGCGCGTCTCGCCCGGCTGATGGCGGACGAAGGGGTGACCATCTCCTCCGGTGTGCCCACCATCTGGCAGGGCGTGAAGCAGCTCTACGAAACCCGTCCGGGAGAGTACGACTTCTCGACGCTCCAGCGGCTCACCTGCGGCGGTTCGGCGCCGCCGCCGTCGCTCATCCGCTGGTACTGGGACACGCTGGGCGTAGAGATGATCCAGGGCTGGGGCATGACGGAAACTTCGCCGCTGGCCACCCTGTCGCGACGGGTCGCGAAGCGCTCGCATCTGGCACTCAGCGAGGACGAGAAGTTCGCCAACGTGGCCAAGGCCGGTCAGATCATGCCTGGCATCGAGGTGGAAATCTTCGACGAGAACTTCAAGCCGGTGCCGCACGACGGCAAGTCGGTGGGCGAGATTCTCATTCGCGGCCCCTGGATCTGCTCGGAGTACTACAACAACCCGCAGCCGGAGAAGTTCCACGACGGCTGGCTGGTGACCGGCGACGTGGGGATGATCGATCCGGAGGAGTACCTGATCATCAGCGACCGCTCCAAGGATCTGGTGAAGAGCGGCGGCGAGTGGATCTCGTCCGTGGATCTCGAGAACCACATCGTCGCGCTGCCCGGTGTCGCGCAGGCCTGCGTGGTGGCCCACCCCCACCCACGCTGGGACGAGCGACCGGTGGCGCTGGTGGTGCTCGGTGCGGGCGCCGAGGTGAGCCGCGAAGCCATTCTCAAGCACTGCAGCACGAAGTTCGCCAAGTGGCAGCTGCCCGACGACGTGCTGTTCGTGGACAGCATCCCGCTGACCTCCACCGGCAAGATGGACAAGAAGGTGGTGCGGGCAGACCTGGACGCGAAGGGTTACCAGCTGCCAGACCAGCGTCAGGCAGGCTGATAACCCGTCTGCAACAACCCGTCGGCTTCTAGTCTTCGTCGACGGCGCGCATGAAGTCGATATCCCGCTGCTCACCCTTGGGCACCGGGATCTCGACGATCCGCTCGTCCACGTTGTCGTACTCGAGCCGGAGCGCCCGGCACATGGTGGCGTGCAGCTCGTAGGTGCAGGTGATGTACGTCAGCTCCAGAATCTCCGCCTCCGAGAGATGCTGCTTGAGCACATCGAAGGTTCCGTCCTGGGTGCGGCCGCCGGAGAGCACCAGGTCGTCCGTGTACGCGAGCACCGCCCGCTCCAGGTCGGAAAACAGGTTGGTGGACGCCCAGTAGGGAATCGCCTCGATCTGCTCCTCGCTGAAGCCGCAGGCGCGCATCGCCTTGCAGTGCTGCGAGAAGACGAACTGGCTGCCGCGGGCAAAGCCGGCGCGCGTCTGCCCGAGCTCGCGAAGGCGTGGATCGAGCTTCGAGCCCCGGTAGAGCTGGAAGCCCGCCACCGCATGATTGAACACGGCGGGTGAGAGGGCGAACACGGTCCACCAGTCTCCCGGCGTGCCGGTCGCCGTACCCGGCTTCTCCACCGGGTCCCGGTCCTTTCCGAACAGCGCGTCGTACAGCTTCAGCACCGACTCGTCGGCATCCGCGCGTCTGACCTGGCTCAATCTGGGCATTGGCTATCTCCTGGTTGCGATGATTGTGATCGTGAATGTTCCCGCGTCCGCTCAGTCCGCGCGATTCGCCTCATGCAGGACGTCTCCGAATCCCCGGCTGAACGCTTCCTCGTCCAGAGCAATGAAGCCGGGTTCCCGCATCCGCCGGGGCAGCGGCGGGCAGCCGCGCTGAACCGCCGGCCGGGCGGCGATGGCTTCGAACCAGCGATTCAGGTCTGGAAAGTTCTCCCTGGCGATGTGAATGACGTTCATCTGATTGAACCAGGGCCAGGTGGCCATGTCGGCAATCGAATACTCGTCACCGCCGAGATAGGCGCTTTCGCGCAGGCGGCGGTTGGCGACGTAGACCAGTCGCTCGGCTTCGCGTGAGTAGCGCTGCAGGGCGTAGGGGTCCGCCGGCCGCGGTGCGTAACGATGGAAGTGATGGGCCTGGCCGTGCATGGGGCCGACGCCCGCCATCTGCCACATGAGCCACTGCAGCTCGGTGGAGCGCACCCGCGGATTCGTGGACAGAAACCTGCCAGACTTTTCCGCGAGGTAGATCAGGATGGCGCCGGACTCGAAGACGGGGAACGGCTCACCGCCGCCGGGCGGGTCGTGGTCGACGATGGCCGGCAGCCTGGCATTCGGATTGATGCGCCGGAACTCGCGGGAGAGGATGTCGAAGCCGTGTTCGGCGCTGGTCAGCAGGCGGTGCGCGAGACCCATCTCTTCCAGCGCGATGGAGACCTTGCGGCCGTTCGGCGTGTTCACCCAGTAGCAGTCGATCATACCAGCCCCTCCCGAGATTCGAATGATACCCCGCGCGCACCTCTGCAGGCGGGTGAGTTGGACGTGCTGCGGACGGGCTCGGCAGCGGCCGCGTTAGTCTTTAGAATGCCCGGCCCTCCTGCCGGGACAGCGCCATGGCCGAGCCCCTCATCGTCGTCAGGGATCTCGCGAAGCACTTCCGTATCGCCGAGCGGCAGGCCGGGCTCTGGGGGGCGCTGAAGAGCCTGGCCAGGCGCCGCTACCGCACCGTGAACGCGCTGCACGGGGTGAGCTTCGACATCACCGCGGGCGAGCTGGTGGGCTACATCGGTCCGAACGGCGCGGGCAAGTCCACCACCATCAAGATCCTCTCCGGCATCCTGGTGCCATCGTCGGGCGAGTGTCGGGTGGCCGGCCGGGTCCCCTGGACCGACCGGGTCGCCCACGTAGCCGGCATCGGGGTGGTGTTCGGGCAGCGGACCCAGCTCTGGTGGGACCTGCCGGTGGTGGAGTCCTTCGATCTGCTCCGGGACATCTACCGGGTGGCGCCCGCCCGCTACCGGCGCCTGCGCGACGAGCTGGTCACCCTGCTCGGCCTGGAAGCGCTGCTCGATGTGCCGGTGCGGCAGCTGAGCCTCGGCCAGCGCATGCGCTGCGATCTTGCCGCGTCGCTGCTGCACGACCCGGACATCCTGTTTCTGGACGAGCCCAGCATCGGTCTGGATGCGGTCTCGAAGCTCGCCATGCGCCAGTTCGTGATGCGCCAGAACCGGGAGCGGGGCACCACCGTGCTGCTCACCACCCACGACATGGATGACGTGGAAGCGCTGTGTACCCGGGTGATGCTGATCAATCACGGCACGCTGCTGCTCGACGGCACCGTCGACGATCTCAGGAGCGAGCGGCGCCGGGTGGTGGTGGACTTCGACGGTCCGGCGGCGCTCGCTGATGCCGATGCCGCGCTGGTGGTGTCCCGACAGGGTGAGCGGGTGGTGTTCGAGGTGCCGGGCCGGGTGGCCGAGTTCGTCGCCTCCGTCACCGCCCGCTACCGGCTGCACGACCTGACCGTCACCCATCTGCCCATCGAGGAAACGGTGGCCGAGCTCTATCAGCGGGGGCCCGATCAGGCCGGAGCCCTCTTGTGAACGGCGGCGGGCTCTGGCGGGCCTACCTCGCCATCGTCTCCGTCCGCTGCCGGATGCTGCTGCAGTACCGGACGGCCGCCGTTGCCGGATTCGGCACGCAGCTCTTCTGGGGCTTCATCAAGGTGATGGTGTTCGTGGCGTTCTACGCCTCGGCGACGAGGACGCCGCCCATGTCGTTCGCCGAGGTGCTGGTGTACATATGGCTCGGCCAGGCGCTGCTCGCGCTCCTGCCCTGGAACGTGGACGCGGAGATCGCGGCGCAGATCCGCACCGGCGGCGTGGCCTATGAGCTGCTGCGGCCGCTCGACCTCTACCGCTTCTGGTTCGCCCGGACCCTGGCCTTCCGGATCGCGCCGACGCTGCTGCGCATGCTGCCCATGCTGATCTTCACCGGACTCGTGATGCCGCTCACGCCGCTGGCGGACTGGGCACTGCCGGCGCCCGCGGGGGCTCTCAGCGCCGCACTCTTCCTTGCCTCGGTGATGGCGACGCTGCTGCTGTCCACCGCCTTCACCATGATCATGCACGTGACCCTGATCTGGACGATCTCCGGCGAGGGCATCAACCGGATGATGCCCGGCATCGTGCCGGTACTCTCGGGCCTCATCGTGCCGCTGCCGCTGTTTCCGGATTTTCTCCAGGGATTTCTCCGCTGGCAGCCGTTCCGCGGCATGGCGGACGTGCCTTTCCGCATCTACAGCGGCCACATCGCACCGGAGATGGCGCTCACCGAAATCGGCCTGCAGTGGGGGTGGGTGGTGGTGCTGGTTGCGTTCGGGGTCTGGCTGCTCGGCAGGGCGCGGCGGCGGCTCGTGGTGCAGGGAGGCTGAGCGCATGTCGCAGGCCGCTCACGCAGCAGCAGAACGACCTGGACCCACCGCGCTGCGGCTCTACGGCCGGTTCGTGTCGCAATCCATCCGGGCGCAGATCCAGTACCGGCTGTCATTTCTGCTGATGGCCGTTGGGCACTTTGTCACCTCGGTGGTCGAGGCGATCGGCATCTGGGCGCTCTTCGAGCGGTTCGGCATGCTCGGCCAGTGGACCCTGGCGCAGGTGGCCTTCCTCTACGGCATCGTCAACGTGGCCTTCCCCGTGAGCGAGGCCCTGGCCCGGGGCTTCGACGTCTTCGGCGCCCAGTTCGTGAAGACGGGAGACTTCGACCGGCTGCTGCTGCGGCCGCGCAGCACGGTGCTGCAGCTCGCCGGCCACGACTTTCAGCTCCAGCGCATCGGGCGGCTTGCCCAGGGGCTGATCGTGCTCGGCTGGGCCATCGTCGCCCTGGATCTCGACTGGGATCCGGCGCGGGTGGCGCTGCTGCTCTACACGGTGTTGTCCGCCGTGGTGTTCTTCTATGCGCTGTTCATCTTCCAGGCCACGCTCTCCTTCTGGACCGTGGACTCTCTGGAGATCATGAACACGCTCACCTACGGCGGCGTGGAGACGGCGCAGTACCCACTCGCCATCTACCGCCCGGGGTTCCGGCGCTTCTTCACCTTTGTGGTCCCGCTCGGCTGCATCAGCTACTTTCCGGCAGTGGCCCTGCTTGGCATCGAGGATCCGCTCGGCACCGGGCGGGCGGTGCAGGTGGCGGCACCGCTGGCTGGTTATGCGTTTTTCGCACTCTCTCTGGCCACCTGGCGGGCCGGGATCCGCCACTACACCTCCACAGGCAGCTGAGTTAGGCTGCCGCTTCGTTTTTTCCGGGGGAGCGGATGAGCCGGTTCGTGAGCATTGCCGAGGCGCGTGCCGCGCGCGGTCTGCGCCTGCTCTGCATCCGCCACGTGCCGAGCCCGTGGACCGAAGCGGCCAAGGGCATCTTTCACGTCAAGGGTCTGTCCTGCACCTACGCAGCTCAGGCCAAGGCCGACGTGCCCGACGCCATCTCCGACTGGGCGGGGGATTCCTCCGTACCGGTGGTGGCCTACGAGAACGAGCCGCTGCGGACGGGCTGGGCGGAGATTCTGATTCTGGCCGAACGCCTGGCTCCCGAACCGGCGCTGATTCCGGCGGCGCCCGAGGACCGGGTGCGCCTGTTCGGTCTTGCCCGGGAGATCTGCGGTGAGCTCGGCATCGGCTGGTGCATGCGGCTGCTCATGATCCGCGCGAGCCTCGACCATTCCGGCGGCGGCGGGTTTCCCGCCGAGGTCGGCGGCCGGCTTGCGGCGAAATACGGCTTCCACCCGGCGCACCTGCGGATCGCAGAGGACCGGGTGGTGGAATCGCTCGGTCTGCTCGACCGGGCGCTCGCCGGCAAACCCTATTTTTTCGAGAGCGGCCTGACGGCGCTCGACATCTACTGGGCGACCATGGCCAACCTGATCTCGCCGCTCGACGCGGCACAGCTGCCCATGCCGGAGCCGATCCGCGGCATCTATGCCAGCACCCGGGAGCGGGTGCTGGCCGCGCTGACGCCCGCGCTCAAGACGCACCAGGAGAACGTCTACCGGCAGCACCTGGAGCTGCCGGTGCCGCTCTGACGCACATCTGCCAGACATCACATTTCCTCAAGGAGAAATCATGCCGTTCAACAATCGCATCACCGAGCTCCTCGGCGTGGAGGTCCCCATCGTTCAGGCCCCCATGGGCTGGATCGCCCGCTCGCAGCTCGCCTCTGCCGTCTCCAATGCCGGCGGGCTCGGTATCATCGAAACCTCCTCCGGTGAGCTCGACGCGATCCGCGAGGAGATCCGCAAGATGCGCACCCTCACGGACAAACCCTTCGGCGTGAACATCGCTCAGGCGTTCGTCCGCGATCCGGACATCGTCCGCTTCGTGATCGACCAGGGCGTGAAGTTCGTGACCACCTCCGCGGGGAATCCGGAGCGGTACACGGAGCAGCTCAAGTCCGCGGGGCTCACGGTCTTTCACGTCGTTCCGAGTCTCGCCGCGGCGCTCAAGGCGGTGGAGTGCGGCGTGGACGGCCTTGTCGTGGAAGGCGGTGAGGGTGGCGGCTTCAAGAATCCGCGGGATGTTTCCACCATGGTGCTGCTGCCGCTGGTACGTTCCAAGGTGGACGTGCCCATCATCGCCGCTGGCGGATTCGTGGACGGCAGAACCATGGCCGCTGCCTTCGCGCTCGGCGCCGAGGCCGTGCAGATGGGCACCCGCATGGTGTCCGCGGCGGAGTCCCCGGTGCACCAGAACTGGAAGGATGCCATCGTCCGTGCGAAGGAAACGGACACCGTGTTCCTGAACCGTCATCAGTCACCCGCGCTGCGGGCGCTGCGCACGGAGAAGACGACCCGTCTCGAATTCGACACCCAGACCAACGCCATGGTGGAGTTCGGGCGGGCGCTCGATCTCTACTTCGGCGGTGACATGGAGGCGAGCATCGCGCTGTCCGGGCAGGTCGCGGGCCGCATCGACTCGGTGCGACCGGTCGCGGAGATCATCGAGTCGGTGAAACGGGAGTTCTTCGAGACGCTCGGCAGCCTGGCCGGGCAGTATCTCGACTGAGGATCAGGTCGCCTCGCCCGCGAAGCGCCACGCCAGCGTCTCGCCGGCGTGGAAGGGCACCACGTGCTGGCCGTCGCCGCTGACCACTGCCGGAACGGCCTGGGCCGTTCTGGCGAGCGCGATGCGGCTCTCGTTCAGTGGCAATCCGTAGAACCGGGGACCGAACTCGGAGGCAAAGGCTTCGAAACTGTCCAGGGCGCCCTCCGCCTCGAACACCTGAACATAGCTTTCCAGCGCCACAGGCGCCGTGAAGATGCCGGCGCAGCCGCAGCCGCTCTCCTTCTCCGCGCGGGGGTGCGGCGCCGAGTCGGTGCCCAGGAAGAACTTCGGATTGCCGGAGATGGCCGCCCGGCGAAGGGCGGTGCGGTGATGCCGGCGCTTGGCCACGGGCAGGCAGTAGGCGTGGGGCCGCAGGCCACCGGCAAACAGCGCGTTGCGATCGATGTGCAGGTGGTGGGCCGTGAGGGTGGCGGCCAGGTTCGGCCCGGCGGACTCCACGAACCGGACCGCGTCTTCCGTGGTGATGTGCTCGAGGACCACCTTGAGCTCGGGAAAGTCGGCCAGCAGCGGCGCGAGCACGGTGTCGATGAACACGGCTTCGCGGTCGAAGACGTCCACGTCCGGCGAGACCACCTCACCGTGGACGAGCAGCGGCATGCCGATCCGCTGCAGGCGCTCGAGCACCGGGTGGATTCTCCTGATGTCGGTGACACCGGCGGCGGAGTTGGTGGTGGCCCCGGCGGGGTAGAGCTTGCAGGCGGTGAACACGCCGTCCCGATGGCCAGCGGCGATCTCGTCCGCATCGATGGTGTCCGTGAGGTAGGCCGTCATGAGCGGTGTGAAGTGTCGATCCTTCTGTACCGCGGCCAGGATACGCTGTCGATAGGCATCCGCGGCGGCGACGGTGGTCACCGGCGGCACCAGGTTGGGCATGACGATGGCGCGGCCGAACTGCCGGGCCGTGTGATCTGCCGCGAGCGCAAGCATGGCGCCGTCCCGGAGGTGCACGTGCCAGTCGTCGGGCCGACGGATGATGAGGGTGCTGGCGTCGCTCATTGACGGTGCTCGGGAAAACTTATCCGGCGCGTACTGTAGCGGATTTACCGCAGGCCGGCCTGCCGCGCATCGCGGCGGCGCGTTGTTCGCCCATCCGGTTTGCGTGTAGGGTGCGCTCCATGAGCGAACCGATCCACGTGCAGGGAACAGACGCCGGGGAGCGATCGCCGGTGACGGAGGCGCAGCAGCGGCGTGCCTTGAAGCGCCTGCGATCGCTGCTGCCCGAGAATTGCCTGCTGACCCGGCCGGCGGCGCTGAAGCCTTACGAAACGGATGGCCTGACCGCGATCCGGGAACGGCCGTGGCTGGTCGCGCTGCCGGAGACCGAAGCGGCGGTGGCCGGCGTGCTCGCGATCTGCCGGGAGGAGGGCGTGCCGGTGGTTCCCCGGGGTGCGGGCACGGGGTTGTCCGGCGGCGCCCGGCCGCTCGCCGACGGGGTGCTGCTCGGGCTTTCAAAGCTCGACCGGATCCTCGAGATCGACCTCGAGAACCGTGCGGCGCGGGTCCAACCCGGGGTACGCAATCTGGCCATCAGCGAAGCAGTGGCGGCGGACGGCTTCTACTACGCCCCGGATCCGTCGTCGCAGATCGCCTGCTCCATCGGCGGCAACGTGGCGGAGAATTCCGGCGGCGTGCACTGCCTCAAATACGGGCTGACCGTGCACAACGTGCTGGGGCTCACCGTGCTCACCTTCGAGGGCGATCGCCTGGAAATCGGCGGTCCGGGCAACGAGCCGGAGTGTCTGGACCTGCTCGCCCTGTTCTGCGGCTCGGAAGGTCTGCTCGGCGTGGTGACGGAGGTATGGGTGCGTCTGCTGCCGGTACCGCCGCAGCGCCGGGTGCTGCTCGGTGCCTTCCCGGCCGTGGCCGGCGCGGCGGATGCGGTGGCGGCCATCATCGGCTCCGGCCTGGTGCCGGCCGGTCTCGAGATGATGGACCGGCTCGCCGTGCAGGCGGCGGAAGCGTTCGTCCATGCCGGATACCCTCTCGACGCGGAAGCGGTGCTGCTCTGTGAGCTCGACGGGGTGGCGGAGGAAGTGGCGGCCGATGCCCGGTTGGTGAAGCGGCTGTTCAGGGATTTCGGCGCCACGGACGTGCAGGTTGCCGAGACGCCGGAGGAGCAGTCCCGGCTGTGGCTCGGGCGGAAGGCGGCCTTTCCGGCGGTGGGCCGCCTCGCGCCGGACTACTACTGCATGGATGGCACCATCCCCAGGGCGAGCCTCGCGGCGGTGCTGGGCAGGATCTCCGAGCGCTCGGCGCACTACGGGCTGGCGGTGGCCAACGTCTTTCACGCGGGCGACGGCAACCTGCACCCGCTCATCCTCTACGACGCCAACCGGCCGGGGGAGCTCGAGCAGGCGGAAGCCTTCGGCGCGGAGATCCTCGGTCTGTGCGTGGCGGTGGGCGGCACGGTGACCGGCGAGCACGGCGTGGGGGTGGAAAAGCTCGCCCCCATGTGTGGTCAGTTCACTGCCGCGGAGCTCAGCCAGTTCTTCCGCCTGAAGGCGGCCTTCGATCCGGACGGCCTGCTGAATCCCGGCAAGGCCATTCCCACCCTGACACGCTGCGCGGAGGTGGGCGGCATGCACGTGCACGGCGGTCGGCTGCCGTTTCCGAACCTGGAGCGCTTCTGATCGTGGCCGACCGGAGCGACGCCCTGACGGAGGCGGTGCAGAGCGCGCGGGCGGCGGGACAACGGGTATCGATCCTGGGCAGTGGCAGCAAGGGATTTCTCACCAGCACGGACGCCGATACGGGCAGCCGGATCCTCTCCACCAGCGAGCACGAAGGCATCGAGGACTACCGGCCGGACGAGCTGGTGGTGACCGTCCGCACGGGCACTGCGCTGCGCACCCTGCGCCAGTCACTCGCCCGGGAAGGTCAGATGCTCGCCTTCGAGCCGCCGGAATACCGCGGCCTCGGCACCGTCGGTGGTGCGGTGGCAGCTGGTCTCGCCGGGCCGGGACGACCCTGGCGTGGTGCCGTTCGGGATGCCGTGCTGGGCATCACCCTGATCAACGGGCTCGGCGAGCGTCTCACTTTCGGTGGGCAGGTGATGAAGAACGTCGCCGGCTTCGACGTGTCGCGGCTGCAGGCGGGCGCGTTCGGCATCTTCGGCGTCCTGCTGCGGGTGAGCCTCAGGGTGATTCCGCTGCCGCAGGCGGAGCGGACGTGTGTGCTCGAGCTCGATCGCGCCGCCGGCCATGCCTGGATGGTGCGGATGGCGGCGCTGCCGCTGCCGATCACGGCGGCCTGCTGGCTGGATGGCCGGCTGCACGTCCGGCTCTCCGGTGCCGAGGCGGCGGTGCAGCGCGCGGCCGGTCACATCGGCGGCGACACCTCTGCAGACACGGGGTTCTGGGCCGCACTCCGGGATCAGTCGCTGCCGTTCTTCCGGGAAGGAGACCTGGCCTGCCGGTACGTGGCGCCCGCTACGCCGCTGGCCAAGGCGGATGCCCTGATCGACTGGAATGGCGCCTGGCGCTGGGCGCGGGCCGAAGGGCCGGACGGCTTCCGGCCGTTCGGGTCGGGCTTCGCGCGCCACCGCTGCCGGGACGCCGGTGGCAACGCCGTGCTCGCGAAGTACCAGCAGCGGCTGAAGCTGGCCTTCGACCCGGACAACCTCTTCAACGCGGAGCTGACGAATGCAGACGTCGCTGCCTGAGGCATACGCCGCGACGCCGGAAGGTCGGCGCGCGGAGGCCATTCTGCGCAGCTGCGTGCACTGCGGTTTCTGCAATGCCACCTGCCCGACCTACCAGCTGCTGGGCGACGAGCTGGATGGTCCCCGTGGCCGCATCTACCTGATCAAGGACATGCTGGAAACCCAGAGGGTGGACCCGGTGGCGGTACGACATCTGGACCGTTGCCTCACCTGCCGGGCCTGCGAGATCACCTGCCCGAGCGGCGTGGCCTACGGGGAGCTCGCGGAGATCGGCCGCAACTATCTGGAGCGGGAGCAGGCGCGGGCGGTGCGCGGCCACCGGAGCTGGTTCGAGCGGCTGCAGCGACGCTGGCTGCTGTCGGTGGTGCCCCGCCGCCGGGTGTTCGCACGCTGGGCGGCGCTCGGCCGGCTGGCGGGCCCGTTCCTGCCGGCCCGGCTCAGAGCGCAGCTGCCGCGCCGCCGGAAATGCCCCGAGTCAGTCGGTGAGATCGCCGATCCGGTGCGCACCGTGCTGCTGCTGGACGGCTGCGCGCAGAGTGTGAGCACCCCGGAGGTCAACGACGCGCTCGTACGCCTGCTCGCCGTCCTTCGGGTGCGGGTGATCCGAGTTCCCGACGAGGGCTGCTGCGGCGCGCTGGCTCTGCACCTGGGTGAGGAGGCGCAGGCGCACGCCACCATGACCGCGAGCCTGGGTGCGCTGACGCCCCATCTCGGCGAAGTGGACGCCGTGATTTCCACCGCCAGCGGCTGCGGCGTCACGCTGAAGGATTACGGCCGCCTGCTCGCCGGCAATGCGGAGCGATCTGCCGGGGCTTCGGTGCTCGCTGACAAGGTGGTGGACGTCGGCGAGTTCCTGGATGCGCTCGATGTCGACTGGAAGAAGGCGATCGACGTGGATCGGGTCGCCGTGCACGTGCCGTGCACGCTGCAGCATGGCCAGCGGTGCGGTAGCCTGCCCGCGGCGCTGCTCGAGCGCGCGGGATACACGGTCGTTCCCGTGCGGGACGCCCATCTGTGCTGCGGCTCCGCCGGCAGCTACGCCATCCTGCAGCCCGAGCTGTCACAGACGCTGGGCACGAACAAGGTGGCGGCCCTCAGCATCGCCGAGCCGGAGCTGATCGCCACCGCCAACGTCGGCTGCCAGGTGCATCTCGGTGCCCTGGCGCCGCTGCCCGTGAAGCACTGGGTGGAGCTGCTGACCGTGGCAGACCACTGATGTCACGGCTGCCGGAGCGCATCGAGGCGGACCGCCTGCTGCTCCGGTTGCCCTCGGCGGCCGATGCCGGGCCGCTCAACCAGGCGATTGCCGATTCCTTCGAGGCGCTCAACGCCTGGATGGACTGGGCGGTCAAACCCCAGACGCTAGCGGAAACCCGGGCCTTCTGCGAGGAGTCTCGCGCGCTCTGGGAGGCGGACACTGCATGCAACCTGCTCATGATCGACAAGGCGAGCGGCAGCATCGTCGGCGCCAGCGGCTATCCCCGCCTCGACTGGTCGGTGCCGCGGTTCGAGATCGGTTACTGGTGCCGCACCGCGCACGTGGGACGGGGTTATGCCAGCGAAGCGACCTGGGCGCTCAGCCGCCACGCGTTCGAGGCCCTCGGCGCCCGGCGGGTGGAGCTGCGTATGGACGACCGGAACGAACGCAGCTGGCGGGTGGCTGAGCGGCTGGGTTTTACCCGCGAGGCCCTGATTCGCAACGACGTCCGCGTCGCGGATGGCAGCCTCAGGAACACGCGGGTCTACGCGGCGATCTCGCTTCTTGAGCTGCGCGCGCCGACCCGGCCGCGCTGAACGGCCGGCTGTTCTCCGCTCAACCCTTCGCCGTCTGCCAGCGCTTACGGATGGCGGCCGCTTCCGCGGTATCGCCGAGCGCTTCCCTGGCCCCGGCGATCACCAGCCAGGCGTCGCGCTGCCAGTCGGGACGGTCCGTCGCCAGCGTCAGCGCCTTCTGGGCGTACTGAATGGCAGTGGTGGGATTGCCGGCGGAAAGCTCGAGGGATGCCAGCCGCGTCCAGAGATCGGCCCGGCGTGGCTCGATGCGCACGGCACGCTCCACGTAGGAAAGGGCCTCATCGATGGAGCCGCTTTCCACGGCCCGGTCGCTCTGCTGCAGCAGGGCGAGGGTGGCGGTGTCGGTGGACGGACGGGGTGGGACGGCAGGTGGTGCGGTGCCGGGCGCGTCAGAAGGCGCGGCGGACGGTTCCGCAGCAGCGCCTTCCCCGACAGTCGGTTCGCCCGCGGGCGGTGTCCCGGAGGTCGTGACCGGCGTGGTGGCGCATCCGCCCAGCAGGCCTGCGATGAGCAGTAATGGCAACGCCAGATGCCCGAGGATCGGCTGCCCGCGTGAGATCCAAATCAATTCAGCCACTCCCTGAACTTACGCCCGAGCCGGTTGGCCACGCGCTTGAAGTCGACGCCGCAGCCGGATTTCGCGTCGTTGTCCGCATCGGGCGGCAGAGGCACGCTCACCACCTCCGCGCAGTCGGCATTGGCGAGCAGGCCCGTCTGGTACTCGATGCTCTCCCACTCGGGAGAGGGTGCGGGCAGCGGCTGGACGCCGATCCGCGCGAAAACCGAGTCCCACACCTGCATGGCGCCACCGGCGCCTGTCAGCGCCGTGGGCCGGTTGTCGTCGTAGCCTACCCACACCACGGCCAGCCGGGCCGAGTCGAAGCCGGCGAACCAGCTGTCCCGGTAGTCGTCCGATGTACCCGTCTTACCCGCGGTGCCCAGCCGGGCGAAGCGGGACGTGTGCCCCGTGCCCCGTTCCATCACCACCTCGAGCGCGCGGACTACGTCGCGTGCCTTGTCGGGGTCGATACGCTGCTCGAGGGAGAAAGGCTGGCGGGTCAGCGGTTTGCCCTGCTCATCGAGCACCACGACCACGGATTTGGGCTTCATGTAGAAGCCGCCGCTGGCAAACGTGCCATACAGGGAGGCGACCTCCAGCGGAGAGCGGGGCTCCGCGCCGAGCAGCAGGGAAGGGTAGGCGTGCTCGGGTGCGGTGCCGGTCAGTCTCGTCAGGCGTTCGGCCACCTGATCCACGCCAAGCGACAACCCCAGGTTGATGGTGGCCAGGTTCAGGGAGTCACCGATGGCCCGCACCAGCGGCACCGGACCGTAGACCTCACCGTCGAAGTTCTTCGGCGTCCACGGATCCGAGCCCCTGAGCGTCAGCGAAACAGGCACGTCCTGCAGCGTGCTGCCCAGGTTGTAGCCGCGCTCCAGCGCCGCCAGATAGACGACGGGCTTGATCAGCGAGCCGATGGGCCGCCGGGCGTTGAGCGCCCTGTTGAAGCCGTCCACGCCGGCGGCACGCCCACCCGAGACCGCCTCGATCTCGCCGGTCTGGGTATCGGCGACCACCACCGCACCCTGCAGCTCGCCCTCCGGCAGCATCTTCTGGCTCTCGAGGCGCACCAGCGTGTCCGCAAGCGCGGCTTCCACCGCGTCCTGGGTGCGCGGTGACAGGGTGGTGAACACTCTGAGGCCGGCGCCGGTGAGATCCGCTTCGTCGTAGGTGTCGGCGAGGGAAGCACGCACCAGGTCCATGAATGCCGGATAGTAGGCGCCGCCGCTCCTGGCGCCGTGGACCACCTCGAAGGGCTCGGCGATGCTGCGTTCCAGCGTCTCCCCGTCGATGAGCCCGGCGTCGTGCATCTTACCGAGCACCAGATCCCGCCGTTGGTGGGTGCGCTCCGTATGCCGGTAGGGGTTGTAATACGAAGGTCCGCGGATGATGGCGACGAGCGTGGCGAGCTCGTGCACATCGAGCTCGGACAGTGGCCGGTTGAAGTAGAACTGGGCGCCGAGGCCGAAGCCGTGCACGGCGCGGACGCCGTCCTGACCCAGATAGATCTCGTTCACGTAGGCATTGAGCAGCTCGTCCTTGTCGAACTTCATCTCCAGCATGATGGACATGAAGAGCTCCTGAATCTTTCGTTCCAGGGTCTGGCGGTTGCTCAGGTAGTAGCTCTTGACGAGCTGCTGGGTGAGCGTGCTGCCTCCCTGGCGGATCTCGCCGGAGGTCAGGTTCACCCAGGCGGCGCGGGCGATCCC
Source organism: Pseudomonadales bacterium (assembly GCA_050185825.1). GTDB lineage: Bacteria > Pseudomonadota > Gammaproteobacteria > Pseudomonadales > Azotimanducaceae > SZUA-309. The sequence goes on from JBFWZA010000006.1 coordinate 250,182, forward strand.
GGACAGGTCGAAGCCGAAGTGATCCTCGAAGCTCGAATCCTCCACCGCGATGAGGGCGCCGGTGAGCAGCGGCGGAATCTGATCCGGCTGCAGCACCAGCCGATCCTCGCCGTGGGTGGGGAAGAAGTTGCCGATGCTCAGCGGGTCGAGGCGGATCAGCGGCACCGGCCGGCCACTGGCGTCACTGACGCCGATGACGCCGCGACCGTCGAAATCGAGCCGGATGCGCTGGCTCTGGCGGCGGGTCTCGGGAAAGTCGAAGGCACGGAGGTGAATGTCCAGGGACCGGTCGCGCCGGGCGTAGGTGCCGGGCACTGCCAGGTTGGCGTTGGCCGCGTAGCCAAGCCGGCTGAGCTCCTCGATCACGTCGGCGAGGGTGAGCTCCGATCCCGCGAAGAGCTCCACGGGCTGTGCGTAGACCTGGGCCGGCACGGTCCAGCGACGACCTTCGAAAGTGTCGGTGATGAGCCGGTTCAGGTAATAGAGATAGGCGGTCAGCGCCACCAGCACGACGGCCGTCAGGCCGAGCAGAACCCTGGCCGCAAGGCGAACCCGATCGCTCTCGATACTGCCGAGCAGGCTCATGGCGATCCGGTCTGCCGGGCCGTTGCTGCGTCGGCAGGTGCGACGGCTCTGCTGGTCAGACGGGTGGCAGCGGCTGGCGCGCCGGCACCGGCTCCTGCCGGGACAGGCCCAGCCAGCCGCCGAGCCGCCGGAAGACACGGGCGGCGGCGCGGAGAATTTTCGGCAGAAGCAGGCATACGAGGGTCAGAAAGACAGCGAGGGCGAGCAAGAATAGCACGGGGTGCGCGAGCGCTGCCCACAGGCCTGCAAAAACGGCCAGATCCTCGGCCAGAGAGGCGCCGAAATTCGAGAACGGCTCCGGCGAGGTGTTGATGAGCAGCCGGCTGCCTGCCTTGGTGGCGTGGGTGGCGGCCGTGATGCCGCCTCCGAGCAGTCCGGCCGCGACGCCGATGGCAGGATCTACGGGACCTACAGCGCCCGCCGCCAGCATGGCGCCGGCCGGGATGCGGATGAAGGTGTGCAGGGTGTCCCAGGCGCTGTCGACCCCAGGGGTCTTGTCCGCCATGAACTCCACGCAGTACATGATGGCGGCGGCGACGATCACCATCGGGTCCTGAACCACCGCCAGGGTGGGGGGCAGCTCGATGTAGCCCGCAGCGCCGCCCAGGCCGAGCACGGCCACCACGGCGTAGAGATTGATGCCGCTCGCCCAGGCCACGCCCAGCGTCAGGGCGATGGTGTGGATCAGATCGCTGTATTCGCTCATGCCTCGAGGTCCGGTGTCGTGACGGTCGCCACGCTACGGCAGGCATCCTGAACGGAAACTGAAGTGAGAGCAGGCGGCGGGCGCTCTGCGGCACCGGCTTGCCCCGGCTGTCCTGCTGCGACAGAATGCCCTCGACCTAAGGGGCGGTAACGACCTGAGACGCCTGCCATCGCGAGCGCGATGCGGCGGACCCTTCGAACCTGATCCGGATCATACCGGCGTAGGAATAGGTATCCAGCGGACGCTGCTCCCGGTCACTACGAACCCCCAACCGGAGCCGTCATGCAGATTCCTTTCCAGCCTCGCCATCTTCGCCGCACCCGAAGGGCGCCTGCTCTGTGTTCCGCCGTCTGTCTGTCTGTCGGACTGTCTGCGTCCCTGCAGGTGGCGACAGCGGCCGAAGAGACGATCGTCATCGAGGAGATCGTGGTCACCAGCGAGTTCCGCCAGAACACCGTGGACCGTACCCCCGCCGCGGTGAGCGTGGTCAGCATCGACGAGCTCGAGGGCCGCGCCATCAACCACCTGGAGGAGGTGCTCGACAGGATTCCCAACGTCAACCTGGCGGGCGGCAGCACCCGGGCCCGGTTCTACCAGATCCGCGGCATCGGCGAGCGCTCCCAGTATGAGGAGCCGCTCAATGCCTCGGTGGGCCTTCTGATCGACGGCGTGGACTTCAGCGGCATCGGCACGGCGGCCGTGCTCTACGACGCCGCGCAGGTGGAAGTGCTGCGTGGTCCTCAGGGGACGCTCTACGGCGCCAATGCCCTGGCTGGACTCATGCAGGTGCGTACCAACGACCCGACAGAGACCTTCGAGGCGGGTATGACCGTGGATGCTGCCAACTACGATGGCTGGGGAGTCGGCGCGGTGGTTTCCGGTCCCCTCACCGATGCCGTTGCCGGCCGGCTGGCGGTGCGTACCTACCAGGACGACGGCTTCTACGACAACGTCTATCTGGGGCGGTCGGATACCAACGGTCACGACGAGCTGTCGGTACGCGGCAAGCTCGCGCTCACCCTGTCCGATCGGCTCGGGCTCGGACTCGCTGCGGGCTACGTGGACGTGGACAACGGCTACGACGCCTTCTCACTGGACAACGACCGCCATACCCGCTCGGACGAGCCGGGTCGGGACGCGCAGCGGTCCACGTTCCTCTCGGCGCGTGGTGACTGGGTGATGAACGACGCGGTGATCGTGGAAGGCACCGTGGGGTATGCGGAAAGCGAGACCGACTACGGCTACGACGAGGACTGGACCTACCCCGGCTTCCACCCGGACGGCTATGCCTCCACCGACCGCTACCAGCGCGACCGGGACACCACCACCGTGGACCTGCGAGCGCTTTCCGGCGACGGCGGGCGGCTCCTCGGCGGCACCACGGACTGGGTGCTCGGGATCTACGGGCTGAATCAGACGGTGGATCTGAGGCGCACCTACACCTTCTTCCCGGCGCCCTACACCAGCCGCTACGAGATCGACCGCATCGCCGCCTACGGGGAGCTCTCCAGCGCGTTGGGCGAGCGCTGGCGGCTGACTCTCGGGGTGCGGGGCGAGCAGCACCGGGCCGATTACCGGGATTCGCAAGGAGTTCGGTTCGACCCAAAGGATGATCTCTGGGGCGGACGGGCGGTGCTCGAGTGGGCGGTGTCGGACTCACTCATGACTTATGCGGGGGTGACCCGTGGCTACAAGGCGGGTGGCTTCAACGCCAGCAACTCCCTGGAGGCGTCGCTCAGGGAGTTCGACCCGGAAACGCTCTGGAACTACGAGCTGGGTCTGAAGGGCCACTGGCTGGACGACCGGCTCACCGGACGCTTCGCGCTCTTCACCATGCAGCGTCGGGACGTGCAGGCGGACACGTCCATCCTGATCGAGCGGCCGGACGGCAGCACCGAGTTCGTGCAGCTCACGAGCAATGCCGCAGAAGGGGTGAACAGCGGTTTCGAGATGGAGCTGACCTGGCAGGTGACCGATGCCATCCGCCTCTTCGGTAATCTGGGTCTGCTGCGTACGGCGTTCAGGGACTTCGTGAATTCGGCCGGTGAGGACCTGGACGGCGAGCCGCAGGCGCATGCTCCGGAGTACCAGTTCTACCTCGGAGCCGAGTATCGCCCGGCGCTGGGCTTCTTCGGTCGCATCGAGCTGGAAGGCCGTGACGGCTTCTACTACAGCGACAGCCGCCGCTTCTCCGAGCGGCCGGACGATCTACGATCCGACCCCTACGCGCTCCTGAACGCCGCCGTCGGCTATGCGCGCGCTCGCTGGGACCTGCGGCTGTGGGGGCAGAACCTCACCGACAAGGACCACACGATCCGCGGTTTCTACTTTCCGAACGATCCCAGGGACGGCTACACCGAGCGCGGCTGGTTCCAGCTCGGGGAGCCGAGACGCGTGGGGCTGACGCTGAACGTGCGGATCTGACGGCGGATTACTGCGGCGCGGTGTCCGGCTCCGTGCCGGCGAGCTGTTGAGCGATGAGGTAGTCCACCACCTCCAGCGCCACCTTGCGGCCCACGTCCATGGTGACCACGTAGGTGCCGTCGACGACAAGCGTGGGCACGGCGGTGAGGCCGACGCGACGCTGGGCATTGTCGGCGTCGCGCATGCGTCGGCGGACATCGGGCCCGTTGACGGTGGCGAGGAAGACGTCCGCCGTGGTGCCGTGACCGTCCACGAAGTCGGCCACTTCTGCCGCGGAGTCGAAGAAATCGCGGCGATCGTGGATGCGCGCGAAGATCCGCTCGTGGTTTTCGGCAAGGATGCCGAGCGCATCGAGCGCGTAGTAGGTCTGCCCGAGCAGCGACCAGTCCGGCGAGAACGCCACCGGTACCCGCTCGAAGCGAACGCCCTCGGGCAGGGTAGGCAGCCATTCCTCGACCAGCGGATCGAAATTCCGGCAGTGGATGCAGCCATAGGAGAAGAACTCCTGCACGACGATGGGCGCCCCCGGTCGCCGGCGCGGTGCGTCCGGGAGCACCTGGTAGTGCTCGCCCTCGACGAACTCACCCTGAGTGACGCCGCTGGTGTAGAGCAGACCGTAGCCGACGACCAGCGCCACGACGATGGCGACGGCGGCGATGATCAGGTTGCGCACGAGTGCGACGTTGCTGGACTTCTTCTTCGACATGGTCTTGCCCGGATGGTGTGGCCCCGCAGATTCTACCCATATGGCGGGTCCGGCCAAACCGTGTCTGGGTGGGTTACCCCGGATCTGGCATACTCGAGTGCTTCGTGCCCGAAAGAAGCCCATGAGCGAAACCTACGAGCTGTACTACTCCGAGATCTGCGGATTCTGTCATCGGGTGCGTCGTTATCTGGATCAGGTGGGCTGGCAGCTGCCGCTCAGGGACACCCTGCGCGATCCCGACGCCCGTGCCGAGCTGATCCGGGGCGGCGGCAAGGCCCAGGTTCCCTGCCTGCGTATCCGGCGCGATGGGGAGGACGTCTGGCTGTACGAATCACTCGATATCATCGACTACCTCAAAGCCCGGCGGGAGGCGGCGGGAGCCGACGCGGCCGGAGCCAGGGACAGCGGCTGAACATCGGTTCCGCCGCCGTTTGAGCCGCCCGGGCGCCCCTGCTATGTTGCTCGGCTACACGTCTTTCTCTCTCGTTCACGCTAACCATCACCTTCAATACCTTAAAGCAAGGGGGACACCATGAAGCTAGGACTGATCTCCGGTTACTCCGGGGCCCGAATGAGCATTCCCATCGACGCCATCCGCCACGCGGAAAACCTCGGCTACGAGTCCATCTGGACGGCGGAGGCCTACGGCTCCGACGCGGTCACGCCTGCCGCCTGGATCCTGGCCCAGACCCAGAAGATCAAGGCGGGCACGGCCATCATGCAGATGCCGGCGCGCACCCCCGCTATGGCGGCGATGACGGCCATGAGCCTCGCCGAGCTCTCGGGCGGGCGCTTCATCTGCGGTCTCGGCGCTTCGGGCCCGCAGGTGGTGGAAGGCTGGCACGGCGTGCCTTACGGCAAGCCCGTGACGCGCCTGAAGGAATACATCCAGATCATGAAGAAGATCTTCGCCCGCGAAGCACCGCTGACCTTCGACGGCGACATGTACCAGCTGCCCTACAGCGGACCCGGCGCTACGGGCCTCGGCAAGCCGCTGAAGAGCATCCTGCACGTCCACGAGGAGATTCCGATCTACGCGGCCACCATCACCCCGGCGGGCGTGGCGGCAGCGGCCGAGGTGGCGGACGGCTTCTTCCCGGTGTGGATGGATCCTGAGCAGTACCACGTGTTCGAGAAGCCGATCCAGAAAGGCTTCGCGGCGGCCGGCGGCGGCAAGAGCCTGGCCCAGTTCGACATCGCGCCGTTCGTCACGGCGATCATGGGCGACGACGTGGAGAAGTGCATGATGCCGATCCGCGGCAGCATGGCCCTCTACATCGGCGGCATGGGTGCCCGCGACAAGAACTTCTACAACGACTACGCCAAGCGCCTCGGCTTCGAGGAAGCGGCGGTGAAGATCCAGGACCTCTACCTCGCCGGCAAAAAAGACGAAGCCATGGCGGCGGTACCCGCCGAGCTGATCGACGCCTGCCATCTGGTGGGTCCGGCGGACCGGATCAAGGATCGACTGTCGCGCTGGATCGATGCGGGGAAGAAGGGGCATGTGTCGAGCATGCTGATCGGTTCCCAGCAGCCGGAGGTGCTGCAGCTGCTGGCGGAGAACGTTCTGTAGGGTGCCGCCACGCGATCCCGCAGGGGATTGCGCGGCACGCTGGGCCTTTCAGCCGGAAACGGCTGAAAGGCCGACATCCCTGTCCGCTCTGCGCCGGGCTGTTCGCTTCGCGAACAGCGTAGGCCAATTCGCTCGGCGAATTGGCACCACATCCCTGTGCGGCAACGGCCCCGCAACCCGATTCGGGCGCGCGAGGCTGCATCTTCCAAGGTTCACCGAAGCAGGTGCTGCCCCTGTTCAGTGGTTGGTACCTCTGCTCCCGTGCGTGTACCCGCAACTGATCGGCATCGAACAGCAGAATCACGCGGCTCCGGCGCTGGAGACGTTTATCGAACGGAGGATCCAGCAGGCCTGCATTCTGATGCAGGCTGAACACCACCGCAAAACGGAAGATGCAGCGGTTGCTGCGGAGGTGGATTGGGATTCACGGCCGTAGAGGCGCATGGATGCGCCGACTAGAGCGGACAGGATGTCGACTGATCCGGCGCATCGCGCCGGATCAGTCAAGCGTGCCGTGAATCCCAATCCACCTCCGCGGCAACCGCGGCGGATTACTAAAGCGATTCCACCATTCCCCAAGCCCTTTCCGATCTGATCCGCGCCACATCCCCCATCAGCTTCGCCGTCTCCGAGCTCGCGTTGCCGTCGAGGCCGCGCTTGTACACGCCCTGGATGATGGCCGCCGAGCGGAACATGTTGTAGATGAGGTAGAAGGGCCAGTTGTCGATGCGGTCGATGCCGGCGTGGCGGCAGTACTCGGCGACGAATTCCTCCTCGGTCGGTATGCCGAGCGCGTCGAGATCGGCGCTGGCGAGCCCTTCGGAGAAGTAGGAGTCGCCGTGGTAGTCCTGGCAGAGGTAGCCCAGATCCGCCAGCCCGTCGCCGAGGGTGGAGAGCTCCCAGTCGAGCACGGCGACGACCTTCGGCTCGGTGGGATGAAGGATCGTGTTGCCGAGGCGGTAGTCGCCATGCACGACGACGGTCTTCTTCTGCTCGGGGATGTTGTCCGGCAGCCACGCCATGAGCCTTTCCATGGCCTCGATCTCCTCGGTTTTCGAGGCGAGGTACTGCTTGGTCCAGCGGCTGATCTGCCGCTCGTAGTAATTGCCGGGCCGGCCGAAATCCGTGAGCCCCACTGCATCGACGTCGACGTTGTGCAGGCAGGCGAGCACGCGTGCCAGGTCGAGGTAGATGGCCCGGCGCTCCGCCGGCTCCAGGCCGGGCAGCAGCGTCTCCGTGAATATCCGTCCGTCCACCATCTCCATCACGTAGAACTTGGTGCCGATGACGCTGGTGTCGTTGCACAGGCAGAACATGGTGGGCACCGGCACGTCGGTGTGCTCCAGCGCTTTCATCACCCGGAACTCCCTGTCCACCTGATGGGCAGACGGCAGCAGCTCGCCGGGGGGCTGCTTGCGCATCACGTAACGGCGGCTCGGGGTCACGAGCTGGAAGGTGGGATTGGACTGGCCGCCTTCGAACTGACGCACGGTGAGCGGTCCCTGGAAGCCGGCCACGTTGGCCTCCAGATACCGGGCAAGCGCGGTCTCGTCGAATCGGTGGGCGTCCCGGACGGGGGTGAGGGCCACGTCGCTCATGAATCACTCTCGCTGAAAGCAGGCGGACCCGTGAGGATACGGCTTGATCTCCCGGGCCGCAAAATGCGACGCTTGCGGGCTTTCATCGAAAACGCGTAGGGGGGGCTTCAGAGCATGGCGCTTCAGAAGCGAGTGGCGGTCACGCTGCCGGCAGGTCCGAACATCCAGTCCACCATCGACCGGCTGCAGTGGGCGGAAGCCAACGGCTATCCGGATGCCTGGTTCAGTGACTCCGGCGCCCCGGACACGCTGACCCAGATCGCGGCGGTGGCCCACTATACGAAAACCATCCGTATCGGCGTTGCCGTGACGCCGGTGTACACGCGCAGCCCGTCGGTCATCGCCGCCAGCGCCAACGTCATCTCGCAGCTCCTGCCGCGGCGCTTCGTCATGGGCATCGGCTCCTCGAGCCAGACGATCATGGGGCAGTGGAATGGCATCCCGCTCGAGAAGCCCCTAACCCGGGTGAAGGAGACGGCACAGCTCGTGCGCACGATGCTCTCCGGTGAGAAGACGGACTTTCAGGGCGAGACGCTCTACAGCCGCGGTTATCGGCAGGCGCCGCTCACGAACCCGCCGCCGGTCTACATCGGGGCGCTGCGGCCGAAGATGATCGAAATGGCAGCCGAATACGGCGACGGCGTGATCTTCAATCTCTGGCCAAAATCGGCGCTGCCGAAGATGATGGAGCACGTCGCCATCGGCGCCGCACGCGCCGGCAAGAAGGCGGAGGACGTGGAGATCGTCAATCGGGCCATGGTGCTCGCCACGGACGACAAGGCCGCGGGACGGAACCTCTTCCGGGCGGCGTTCGCGCCGTACTACGCCACGCCCGTGTACAACAAGTTTCTCGCCTGGGCGGGATATGCGGATGCCGCGGCAACGATTACCGAGGGCTGGGCGAAGAAAGACCGGGAGAAAACGACCGGCGCGCTCACCGACGAGATGATCGACGAGATCGCCATCATCGGCACGGAGGACGAGATCCGCGAGCGGATCCGGTCGGATGCGGCCGGGGGCGTGCACACGTCCATCATCGCGCCGCTCGCCGCCTCGGCCGCCGACCTGCAACGCACGTTCGATGCGTTCCGGGCGGATGTGTTCAGCTTCTAGGAGATCGGCGTGAGCGAGAGCCTGATCATCGTCGACGATCCCCGGCCGGGTGTCCGCCGGCTGACGCTGAACCGACCGGACAAACGCAATCCGCTGTCCAACGCGTTGCGCACGGAGCTGTTCGCGGCGCTGGAGGCGGCTGACACCGACGAGAACGTACGGGTCATGGTGATTCGCGGGGCGGGCAGCTGCTTCTCGGCAGGGTACGATCTGAAATCGAACGTCGCGGAAGGGCAGCCCTTCTACACGGCGGGCGGGCTCGGCAACTGGCCGCGGCATGTAGTGGAAGGCTTCTTCCGGATCTGGGACCTGGCCAAGCCCGTCATCGCCCAGGTGCACGGATACTGCCTGGCGGGCGGTACGGAGCTCGCCACGGCCTGTGATCTCGTCTACGTGGCGGAAGATGCGAGGATCGGCTATCCGGTGGTTCGCTCCATCAGCCCGCCGGACAACCAGTTCTACCCGTGGATCGTCGGCCTGCGACGGGCCATGGAGCTCATGCTCACCGGCGATCACATGACCGGCGTCGAGGCGGTGGCCTGCGGCTTCGCCAATCGGGCGTTCCCGGAGGCAGCGCTCGAGACCTCGGTGCTGGACATCGCAAGCCGGGTTGCCCAGGTGCCCACCGACCTGCAGCAGATCAACAAACGGGCCGTGCACCGGCAGATGGATGCGATGGGTATCCGCGCCGGCATCCGCGCCGGCACGGAGATGCAGCAGCTGGCGACCTTCACGGCGTCCACGCAGGCGCATCTGGCGGATCTCCGCAAGGGGCTCACGGAAGCGCTCACCAAGCGGGATGCCGCCTTCGGCGACTACCGGACATCGGGCTCGGCGAAGCCGGACGACACGTCCATCTGAAGACGGGCGTCCGTTCGACACACGCCGACAGGGAAGTCGATGAAACTGATCTACGTGATCCGGCACGGCCAGACCGAATGGAACCTCGCGCGGCGCATGCAGGGGCGCCTCGACTCGCCGCTCACCCAGGAGGGCATGGAGCAGGCGCACGGTCACGGCGCGCTCCTGAAAACGCTCGATCCCGTGGAGGTGATGTACGTGTCACCGTCGGGGCGCACTCGTGAGACGGCCTACATCATCAACTCCTACGTCCGTGCGCGCGTCGAGTATGTCGACGCCCTGCTCGAGCGGGACGTGGGTCTGTGGTCCGGGCTGACCGTGGACGAGCTGCAGGAGGCGTTTCCGCAGGCCTGGAAGGGGCGCCTCGAGGATCCGTACAACCACCGGCCCCCGGAAGGGGAGAGCCTGGCGGACATGACGGTCCGTGTGGCCGGCTTCATCGACGACGTTCTCGGCAGTCCGGAGCAGGCAGTCGCGCTGGTGACTCACCAGGTGATGTCGCGCGTGATTCTCGGCCGGCTGCTCGCACTCCTGCCCGAGGAGATCGTTCGTGTCGTTCATCCCAACGACGCGCTCTACCGGGTGGAGATCGAAGAGGTGGCCGACGTCCGCCACTACCTCGCGGGTCGTGGTCCGTTCGACGGTTTGCTTCGCCTCGGGGACGATGAAACAATTCCGCCGCTGGCCGGAAAGCGCTGACGCACCGGGCGGCATCTGGAAAAACTGGGGGATCAGGAACATGAAAGTTGACGGTGGTGTCGGCTGGGAGCTCGACACGGTTGGCGCGCAGGCGCAGGAACTCGAGGAGATGGGCTACTCGGGCGTGATGACGGCGGAAACGTCGCACGATCCGTTCTTTCCGCTGCTGGTCGCCGCACAGAACACCCGCCGGGTCGATCTGATGACGTCCATCGCCGTGGCGTTCGCGCGCACGCCCATGGTGCTCGCCAACATCGGGCACGATCTCAACGCGGCATCTAAGGGCCGCTTCGTGCTGGGGCTCGGCTCGCAGATCAAACCCCACATCACCAAGCGCTTCAGCATGCCCTGGTCGAGCCCGGCCGCGAGGATGCGGGAGTTCATCCTTGCCATGCGGGCGATCTGGGCGAACTGGCACCAGGGCGAGCCGCTGGCGTTCACCGGGAAGTTCTACACCCACACGCTGATGACGCCGTTCTTCACCCCCACCAACAGCGAGTATGGCGCGCCGCGGGTGTTTCTCGCCGCCGTCGGCCCGAAGATGACCGAGGTGGCCGGCGAGGTGGCGGACGGGGTGATCATTCACGCCTTCAGCACGGAAAAGTACATCCGCGAGACGACGCTGCCGGCACTGGAGCGCGGTTTTGCGAAAGCCGGGAAGAAGCGCAAGGATTTCGAGATCAGCTATCCCGTGTTCGTGGTCACCGGTAAGAGCGAGGAAGACCTCGCCCAGGCCAAGGTGGCCACCAAGCAGCAGATCGCCTTCTACGGCTCCACCCCGGCCTACAAGCCGGTGCTGGACAGCATCGGGGTCGGCGAGCTGCAGGGTGAGCTCAATACCATGTCCAAACAGGGACGCTGGGAGGAGATGGGCGGGCTGATCGACGAGTCGATGCTCAAGGCGTTCGCCGTCATCGGCGAGCCGCAGACCATCGCCGGTCAGATCCTGGCGCGTTACGGCGACATCATCGACCGCACCTCGGCGGCCTATGCGCACATCGGCAAGGAAGACCGGGCCGGCATCATCGCCGAGCTCACGGCCGCCTGAGCGTGGCGTCGGTTCTGACATCAGGGAAACGGGGGGAGTGACATGAAGGTAGACGCGGGAATCGGCACGGATCTGCACAAGGTGCCTGGCCAGGTGGCCGCCATCGAGAAGGCCGGTTACGACGGCGTGCGGACGGCGGAGATGAACCACGATCCGTTCTTCCCGCTGCTGCTCGCGGCGGAACACAGCGAGAAGCTCGAGATCATCACCTCCATCGCCGTGGCGTTTGCCCGTTCGCCCATGATTCTGGCGAACATCGGCCACGACCTGAACGCCTATTCGAAAGGGCGCTTCACCCTGGGTCTCGGCTCCCAGATCAAGCCGCACATCACCAAGCGCTTCAGCATGCAGTGGGGCGCGCCGGCGGCGCAGATGCGGGAGCTGGTGCTCGCCATGCGGGCCATCTGGGCCAACTGGTACGAAGGCAAGCCGCTGGAGTTCGTCGGCGAGTACTACCGGCACACGCTGATGACCCCCGCATTCACGCCCGAGAACCGGGAGCACGGCGCACCCAAGGTGATTCTCGCTGCGGTGGGCCCGCACATGACGGAAGTCGCCGGGGAGGTGGCGGACGGCATGATCATCCACCCGTTCAGCACGCTGCCCTACATCGAATCGGTGACGCTGCCGGCCATCGAGCGCGGGCTTGCCAAGTCCGGGCGCCGCCGTGAGGACTTCGAGATCTCCTACTCCTGCTTCGTGGTCACCGGACGCACGGAGGAGGAATTCGAGGCGGCCAAGAAGGCGTCGAAGGAACGGGTCGCGTTCTACGGCTCCACGCCAGCCTATCGGGGCGTTCTCGAGGCCATCGGCGTGGGCGAGCTGCAGGGCGAGCTCAATGCCATGTCCAAGCAGGGCCGCTGGAAGGAAATGGGCACGCTGATCACCGACGACATCCTCGACGCGTTCGGCGTGGTCGGCGAGCCGAAGGAGATTGCCCCACAGATGCTGTCCCGCTACGGCAGCTTCACCGACCGCACCTCGGCATCGTTTCCGGTGGCGGACGATGCCGAGCGCGAGGCCATCATCGCGCAGCTCCGCGCCGGCTGACACCCACAGCGGACGAGCCCGTTGGGTGCCTTGTGAAGCGCCGGCTCTGGCGCATCGAGGTGCCCAACAGCGGATCTTTTTAGACCATTTTCTTCTAAAACCCACGGTAAAAACCGGCTTGTGCTGGCCTGTGAGAATTTGCACGCGCCGTATGCTGATATATCAGGGTAAGCATCTACTCACCTGACAGTGTGTTACAAGCGGGTCACAGACCCGCAACCTCCTGTGACGGGATTCCGGTTTATTGTGTGGTGCAGCATCAGTAAAATGCGCGCCGACATCGACCTGGCCCGCTGCGGTGAGGTCGGTGGCCGGTTCGGCGAGAGTCGGGGGAAGACCGGGTGCAGGACGGTACCGTTCAGGTTCCAGTCAGGAAGCGCACCGCACAGTCACCCCGGAGATCGCGGAACCGGTGCTCGCGGGCAGTCGCAGGCGGCGCTCGACATCGAGAACGATCGAACGAAAGAACGACCGATCGAAACAAAAACGACCGATCGAACCACAGACGAAAGAACTCGACACGACAGATGAGAACCGAACACGACTTCAGACGCTATGCAGCACACCTGGTGCGCTCGGGAACGGAAGGCATGCGCTCGAGCTGGCAGGCCGTGCCGAGGATGTTCCGGATCCTGGTGACGTGCCACCTCGCTTTCGTCTTCGCGCTTGCTGCCATAGCGTCTGTGGTGTCTTTCAACGGCACCCACGCCGGCTACCAGCGCCTGGCGTTCGCATTGCCGGCGGTCGAGCACACCAGCGTGCCCTGGCATTCAGAGGTGGACGCGTTCGGACACAAGGTGAGCCAGGCGTTCGGCGTGCATCGCACCACGGCCACGGAGTTCGCCGGCTGGATTCTCGAAGCCAGCGAACGTCAGGGTATCGAGCCTGAGCTGCTCGCGAGCCTGGTGCTCACGGAGAGCTCCTTCAAGAAGGACGCCCGCTCTCACCTCGGCGCCATCGGACCCGCGCAGGTGCGTCCCGAATTCTGGAGCACGTTCTGCGGCGGTGATCTTCAGGATCCCGCAGACAACATCTACTGCGGTGCTCAGGTGCTCTCGCACCTTCTCGACCGCTGCGGCGACGACACCGGCTGTGCGCTCACGGCCTACAACATCGGCCCGTACGGCAGCGAGAAGCAGGCCGGCCGGCGCTACGTGTCGAAGGTCGACGAGTACACGGAAACCCTCAGAAAGTACCCGCTCTGATGCAGCCCGTCTCTGCGGAACGCCGTTCCCGGAGCGCATCGTGACGGATTTCGGCGTTCTCATGTTTCCCGCGGACTTCGCGATCGCGCCCGTGCAGCTTGCACGCGCCGCGGAGGAGCGGGGCTTCGAGTCGCTGTTCTTTCCCGAGCACACCCACATACCGGCGAGCCGGCTCACGCCCTGGCCGGGCGGCGCGGATCTGCCACGGGAGTACTGGCATACCCACGACCCGTTCGTGGCGCTGGCCGCCGCGGCGGCAGTCACCCGCACGCTCAGGGTGGGCACCGGCATCACGCTCGTCACCGAGCGCGATCCGCTGCTCATGGCCAAGCAGGTGGCATCGCTGGACATGATCTCCGGCGGGCGGCTGCTGCTCGGCATCGGCGCGGGCTGGAACGTGGAGGAAATGGCCAACCATGGAGTGCGCTTCGAGGACCGCTGGAAGGTGCTTCGGGAGCGGATCCTGGCCATGCGGGAGATCTGGACGCAGGAAGCCGCCGAGTTTCACGGCGAGTTCGTTGACTTCGATCCGGTCTGGTCGTATCCCAAGCCCGTGCAGGCAGGTGGACCGAAGATCCTCATGGGCGCGTCGTCGAGGTTCACGTGGCGACGTATCGCCGAGTACGCCGACGGCTGGTTCCCCATCCACCAGGATCCTCGGCGGGCGGCAGCGCAGGGTGCGGTGGATTACGCGGATGGCATTCAACAGGTGCGTGCAGCCTGGCGGGAAGCGGGTCGGACGGCCGAGCCGGATTTCAGCATCTTCGGCGTCGGCCCCGATGGCGATCGGGTCCGGGAGCTGATCGATATCGGCTTCAATCGGATCATCTTCGCGCTGCCACCCGCGGACGCAGACACCGTGCTGCCGCTCATGGATCGCTACGCGGCGCTCGCGCACGAGATCGGCAGAGGCTGACCGGCTCAACAGGCGGTTAAAACCGGCCGAGCGCGTCGACGACGTCCGCTTCGCTTCTCACCCACACCGTCTGCAGCCCCGCGGATCTGGCGCCCGCGACGTTCTCCGCGTTGTCGTCCAGGAACAGGATCCGTTCGGGGTGCACCCCCATGGCGTCGGCCACCCAGAGAAAGGCTGCAGGCTCGGGCTTGCGCTGCCCGATGGTGGACGACACGAATATCTCGTCGAAATGGATAAGGGCGTTCCCGTAGCGGTGTCTCCAGGCCCGCTCGTGGGTGGGATTCGTGTTGGTGAACGCGAACAGCGGCAGCCGTTGTGCGACGTCTGCGAGTGCCGTCTGAACCTGCTCGTAGGGGCCGACGAAGATGTCGTTCCAGCCCGCTTCCCAGACGTCGGGCGACAGGGTGATGCCGAGCCGATCACCGAGCGCCGCCACATACTCGTCGAACGCCAGCTCGCCACGCTCGTGGGCGCGATAGGCCTCGTCTTCCGACCACCGGGCGTGCAGCTCGCCGGCGTCCACGCTGGCATGCGCAGCCCAGTGCCGGAAGGTGCGGCGGAAATCGATCTCCATCACGACGTTGCCGAGATCGAGAAGCAGGGCGTCAATCACGCTGCCGCTCCAGCACCTGCCGACCGCGGGGCGATAGCTCGTACCCGGTTTCCAGCGAGCGGGTGAGCCCCAGCGCCTTGAGCTTGCGCACCTGCTGCTTGAAAGTGGCGGTATCCCAATCCGGGAAGCCCTTTGCCAGGTCGGCCGCGCGGGTGCCTGGACGCCGACCGATGGCGTCGAGCACCGGTCCGGTCCACGCGCGTCCGGCCCGCTCGTCCATGCGCGCGAGACGGCTGAGGAGCCGATCACGCTCCGCGGCCGTCGCCCGTCCCCGCTCGGGCGTTGTCGTGGTGCCGCTACCGAGGTAGCGGAAGTCCACCTGATAGAGCTCGGTGCTCTGCGTGGCCTTCAGAAAGGCGAGCAGGGTGGCGCGGTCGGGAAAGCCCGCACGGCGCGCATCGGCATCGCGAATCCGGGCGGGCGAGGTCTTCACCATGGCGGTGACCTCGATGACACCGTCCGGCGCAAGGGTGTACCGGCCACCGACGCGGGCCTGGGGTCGCTTCCAGCGCCGGTAGCTGCGGGTGACGCGACCTTCCCGTATGGCGGTCTTGAATTCCCGGGTGAAGAGCATTCAGTTTCCGTTCAGTCGGGGCCGCCTAGTATGGCACCAGGTTCGCGACGGCGTCCCTGGCCTGGGTGGTTTCCACCCGCCGGGTGAGTTCCACCCGCCGGGAGGGTTCTACCCGCCGGGTGGGTTCTACCCGCCTCCTCCCGTCCCCCCCTGCCGAGCGAACCGGAACCCCGGGCGATGCCCCGGGGTTCTTTTTTTCGGGTGCCGGTCGTGTAGACTGCGCGGCCCTCTGTGAGGACCCGCCTCCATGTCTGGACGCACGGACACCGTCGCCGGCTTCGACTACGGCACCTCCCACTGCGCCATCGGCCTGGCTACACCGGGGCGGCCTGGCGAGGCGACGCGCCTCTCGATGGTGCCGCTGGAAGGGGACGATCCCCTCATCGCTTCCACGCTCTTCGCGCCGAAAGCCGATTTCGAGCTGTCGCTGGGTGACGATGCGGTGCTGGATATGGCCAGCCAGTCGTTTCGCGATCTGCGCTTCGGTTCCGCCGCGCTGTCTGCCTACCTCAATGCACCCACGGAGGGGTACTTCGTGAAGAGCCCGAAGAGCTTTCTCGGCGCGCCGGGGCTCTCGGAGCGGGTGAAGGACCGGTTCATCTCGGTGGTGGCGGCGATGATGGCGAATGTCAGGCAGCGGGCCGAAGCGGCGGCCGGGATGCCGGTGACCCGGGTCGTCATCGGCAGGCCCGTCAACTTCCAGGGTGCGGCCGGCACGGCGGAAAACCAGCAGGCGCTGGCCATGCTGGTGGCGGCTGCCCGCGAGGCGGGATTCGAGGAGACGGCGTTTCTCTTCGAGCCCATGGCCGCGGCGTTCGACTTCGAGCAGTCGCTGACGACGGACCAGCAGGTGCTCGTCGTGGACATCGGCGGTGGCACCACGGACTGCTCCTTCGTGCGGGTCGGTCCCGAGCGGATTGGCAGACGCAATAGGGAGCCGGACGTGCTCGGGCACGCGGGCGAGCGCCTGGGCGGGAACGACTATGATCAGGCCCTGGCCCTTAAGGCACTCATGCCCGTCTTCGGGATGGGGGATGCGCTGGCCACGGGGCTGCCCATCGCCAACGGCTACTACGTGGACGCGGTGAGCACCAACGACGTGAATGCTCAGCAGCGTTTCTACGGCCGCCAGACCGGGGAGCGGTTTCGGGAAATCCTCCGGGATGCGGTGTGCCCGGAGCGCTTCCGACGTCTCGATCGTCTGCGTGAGGAGCGCGGTTCCCACCGGCTGCTGCGGCAGGCGGAGCTCGGCAAGATCGATCTTTCGGCGGCGGGGTCGACGGTGGTGGATCTCGGTTTCGTCGAGCGGGGACTTGCCCTGGAGATCGGCCGCCGGGACCTGGAACAGGGCGCCGAGCGGCTGCTCGCGCATCTGGCCGCCCTCGTCCGCGAGGTGCTCAACCAGGGCGGGGCGAGGCCCGATACCGTTTACCTCACCGGCGGCATGGCCCGCTCGGCGGTGCTGCGCACGCATCTGGCTGCCGTGCTGGGTGACGTGCCGCTGGTGGATTCGGATCACTTCACTAGCGTCACCCGCGGTCTCACCCTCTGGGCGGATCGGATCTTCGACGGCTGATCGCCACCCTTGCGGTCTAGTAGCCCGCTTCTCCCCGGCGGATGGTGGCGAGGAAGTCCTCGGTGAGGGGTTCGTAGCGATCGCTGTGGGGGCGCATGACGAAGACCGGGTCGCTGATGGATGCCAGATCGTATCCCTGCGTCTTCAGATCGCCCTTCACCATCTTGAACGTGCCCGTCACCTCGATGTCGGTCTGCACGCGCACGAACACCGGCCGCGCGTAGACCGGCAGGTTTGCGTTCACGTACTCCGAGAACGCCTCCAGATCCAGACGGGTCAGGCCTTCGGCCAGGGTCACCGCGGCCATGCCGGCCCGGCCATCGGCGCCGGGTACTTCCACCCCGTAGACATTGCTGAAGCGGACCTGAGGAAAGCCGTTGAGGATCTCGCCCACCTCGTTGGTGGAGACGTTCTCCGACTTCCAGCGGAACGTGTCGCCCACCCGATCCACGAACTGATAGTGGTCGTAGCCGAGGCTGTAGCCCACGTCGACGACACGCATGAGGTCGCCGGAGTTGAACCAGGCGTCTCCCTCCTCGAAGGCGTTGCGGATGATCTTCTTCTCGGTGGCTTCCGGATCGGTGTAACCCTCGAAGACCGCGAGCTCGTTGATGTGGCCGAGCAGCAGCCCGGGCTCGCCGCGCGCCACCTCGATGCAGCGGCCATCGCCATCGCGGACGATCTCGTCGGCGTTCACGTCATAGCGGACCAGCGCCACCCGCGCGGAGGTCATGCCCACGGTGCAGTCCTTGTTCAACAGGTTGGCAAAGGCCACGTTGCCTTCGCTCGCGCCGTAGAACTCGCTGATGCGCTTGATGCCGAAACGCGTCTTGAACCGCATCCAGACGTCCGGACGCAGACCGTTGCCCGTCATGGTGGTGAGCGGGTTGTCCGCGTCATCGTTCTTCTCGGGCGTGTTGACCAGGTATCGGCACATCTCGCCGATGTAGACGAGCATGTTGGTGCCGTGCTCGCGGACCTCCGGCAGGAAGTTGCTTGCGGAGAACTTGCGGCGGACGAAGGCGCTGGCGCCGGAGGAAATCACGGAGCCCATGCCGATCATCAGGCCGGTCGCGTGATAGAGCGGCAGGCAGACATAGAACCGGTCCTTTTCCGTGCATCGATACAGGGCGCGATGGGCGAGCGCCGAGCTCTGCATGAAGCGCCGGTTGGACATGACGGCGGCCTTCGGCAGCCCGGTCGTTCCGGAGGTGTAGATGTAGAATGCCTTGTCGCCGAGGCTGATGTCGGCCGTGGCGCCCGGGTTGTCCGAGGAGGCGCTCGCGCTGTCGAGCGCCAGGTCGCTGGCCCAGTTCGGTGCGGAGTAGGCGCCGGCGTCGGGGACGAAGACATAATCGCTGCCTTCCTCCAGCGGCAGCTCCTCCTTCACCTCGTTCAGCGCCGTGCCCAGCTCCTCACCGAAGATGCACTTCTTCGAGTGGGTGACGGTGATGCAGTGCCTGAGCTGGCGGCCGCGCAGGTTCGTGTTGATCAGGGCGCCCGTGACCCCGAGCTTGTTCAGAGCCACCACGGTGGCCAGAAACTCGATCCGGTTTTCCATGATGACGCTGGCGGTGTCGCCGCGTTTCAGACCCTGGGCGGCGAGGGTGTTGGCGAAGCGGTTGGACAGCGCGTTGAATTCGGACCAGGTGAGCGTCGTGCCTTCGAAGAGAATGGCAGGCCGGTCTGCAAAGGCTTCCGCATTGCGGGCCACCTGGGCACCGATGCAGTCCTTTTCGTCCAGCGCACGCGGCGCCATGCCTTTCTTCAGCGTCAGCAGCGTGGGCACGTTGGCCAGAGTGCGTACCGTATCGACGAGACCCATTGCATCCTCCCCCGGGGTGTGCGATCCAACATAGCGGCGTGCATTCGCCCCAGCAAGCTTCTTTGTGCCATGCTTGCGTGCAGCGTATGAGTCGGGAGGCAAGGGTGGACGCGGCGACGGCATCGACGACCTGGGGCAGGCAGTGGCAGGTGGGACGCGTGAAGATCACGCGGATCGTGGAGATGGAGGTGGCCGGCGGGACCCGGTTCATCCTGCCGGACGCCACCCGGGAAGCCTGCCAGCCGCTCGAGTGGATGCAGCCGCACTTCATGGACGCGGCGGGCAACCTGATCATGAGCATCCACGCTCTGGTGGTGGACACCGGCGAGCGTCGCATCATCGTCGATACCTGCATCGGCAACGACAAGCAGCGCTCGATCCCCAACTGGACGAACCTGCAGACGTCCTTCCTCGCGGATCTGGCCGCCGCCGGCTACCCGCGGGAGAGCATCGATACGGTGCTCTGCACGCACCTGCACGTGGACCACGTGGGCTGGAACACCATGCTCGTGGACGGCGAGTGGGTGCCGACCTTTCCCGAGGCCCGCTACCTGCTGGCCCGACGCGAATTCGAGTACTGGGATGCGGCGGAAGCCGACGCCCTGAACGACGGGGTGATGGCGGACTCCGTGCGGCCCGTGGTGGAGGCGGGTCTGGTGGATCTGGTGGACTGGGAGCACCGGGTCTGCGAAGAGGTGGCACTCACCCCCACGCCGGGACACACGCCGGGTCATGTCAGCATCGCCATCCGCTCGGAAGGGCAGGAAGCGCTGATCACCGGAGACTGCTTCCACCATCCCTGCCAGATGACGCGCGTCGACTGGTGCTCGTCGGCGGACTTCGATCGTGCGGCGGGTCAGAAGACCCGGGAGACGCTGCTCGAGCGCTACGCGGATTCGGACGTGCTCGTGATCGGCACGCACTTCGCCACGCCCACGGCGGGCCGCATCCGGCCCAGGGCAGAGGGTGGTTACTGGTTGGACGTGGGGCCGTCCAGCCGCACGTGATCCTCCTTGATCTCGGAGAGCCGGTGCAGACGCTCCATCCAGACGTCCAGCCGGCGCCGGGCCGGCGGCACGTCCAGGGCCACGAAGGCCACGCCCAGCGGAAACATCCAGAAGCCCAGCACCGGCAGGAAACCGAATACCCCGCCCACCATGAACAGAAAGCCGACCAGGGTCCTGAGGCCGGGCGGCACGCGCTGGTTGCCCCAGTGCAGCATCCGGTAGGTGTACTCGGCGACCCGGCGACGCAGCTCAGCCTTGTTCATGGAGTGGATTTACCGCTGTGATTACCGGGCCCAGCAGCCGCTGGTCCCGTCCCATCAGACCATGACGGGCTGATCGCTGGGCGCGTCGTGACGGTCCGGATTGGATCGACGTCCCAGATCCGGATCGATGGACCGGTAGCGATAGCAGCCGTCCTCGCCGAGGTCCCGCTCGATGCGGTTCCGGTGCATGAGCAGATGCAGGTGCGCAATCGCCTCGCCGAGCGCCATGGTCATCTGCCGGGCGTCGAGCTCCCGGGCGAAGAGCACGGGCAGAAGCTCCTTCGCTGTTGCCGGCTCCACAGCACAGTGCTCCTCGATCGCCAGCATCCGGTCCTCGTGGTGGCTCATCAGGCCCCGGAGCCGGTCGCGCACGCCGTAGAAGGGCAGGTTGTGGGCGGGCAGCACGAAGGTGTCCGCCGGGATGGCGAGCAGCCGGTCCAGGGATTCCATCCACACCATGAGCGGGTTGGCGAGCGGCTCGTTCGCGTGAACGCTGACGTTGGAGGTGATCACCGGCAGAATCTGATCGCCGGAAAGCAGCACCTTGAGCGAGGAGCAGTAGAGGCAGGCGTGCTCGGGTGAGTGCCCCTGACCGACCACGACGCGCCACTCGCGGCCGCCGATATTGAGGATCTCGCCTTCCTGGAGCCGGATGTAGCTGCCGGGCACACCGGTCTGCGACATGCTCATCGCCGGGTTCGAGGCGCCCCGGTCCTGCCAGGCCGTTCTCAGCGCCTCCAGGTAGTCAGCGGGCATGCCGGCCCGACGGAAATACTCCTCACTCTGCCAGGTGCCGTAGTGGCTGGGTCCGCCCACCGAGAAGGTCCGAGCCTGGTAGTACTCGGTGCGGGTCATGTACAGCGGGCAGTGGAACTGCTCGGTGATCATGCCGGACTGGCCGATGTGGTCCGGATGCATGTGCGAGCAGATCACGCCGACCACGGGCTTACCGCCGAGCTCGCTCGAGAAGATCTGCTGCCAGTACTCGGTGGTTTCCGGCAGCGGCAATCCGGTGTCGAACACCCACCAGCCCTCGTCGTCGGCGAGCAGGTAGAGGTTGATGTGGTTCAGCGAGCCGCCGCCCATGGGCATGGTCAGCCAGCGCACACCCGGCGCCACCTCCACGGTGGTGCCTGGCGACGGGTGCTCGTCATAGGGGTAACGGAGTTCGGTCACGGCCGTGCCTCGGGCTCTTGAGCAAACCGCGAGTATAGCGAATCGCCCGGAATCCGGTGCAAAGCGCACGCCGATTCGCTAGATTAGCCGGTTCGCGAACGAGGGAAACGAGGGAGAGATTCACCATGGCTGCCACAGTCAGCACGACCGCCAGCACGAAAGTCAGAATGAACGTCAAACCGGTACCGACCCTGGACGACGAGGTCAACGAGATCCGTCTGGCCACGGCGGAGATCGTCAACCGGGACATCCTGCCCAACGAGGGCAAGCTCTGGGGCTGGCTGTCCGACAGTGCCAATGCGCCCAACGAGGTCATCCAGGAGGCCAAGGCGCTCCGGCACGACATCCAGAACAAGGTGAAGAAGGCCAAGCTCTGGGCGCCGCACCTGCCGCCGGAGTTCGGCGGCATGGGGCTGTCCTTCATGCAGCACGCCTACATGAACGAGGTGCTCTCCTACAGCCCGGGGGCGGCGAGCCTGTTCGGGGTGGTGGCCCCCAACTCCGGAAATCAGAAGATCCTGGTGAAATACGGCACCCCGGAGCAGCACGAGAAGTGGCTGAAGCCGCTGACGGACGGCACCATGCAGTCCGGCTTCTCCATGACCGAGCCGCACAACCCGGGCTCGGATCCCCGCTCCATCCAGACGAAGGCCGTGCTCGACGGCGACGAGTGGGTGATCAACGGCCACAAGTGGTTCACCTCCAACGGCTTCGCCTCGGATTTCTACATCGTCATGTGCCGCACGTCGGATCCGAACGATCCGGGCGGTGCCAACGAGAAGATGACCCAGATCATCGTCCCGAAGAACACCCCGGGGGTGAACATCGTCCGCGGGGTGCCGGTGTGGGGACGCTCTTCCAGCCACTGTGAGATCATCTACGACAACGTCCGGGTGCCGAAGGAGAATCAGCTCGGGCGCACGGGCACGGGCCACCAGGCCGCCCAGGACCGCCTGGGTGCGGGCAGGGTGTACCACTGCATGAACTCCATCGGCTCCATGTGGCGCGCCTTCGACCTGATGATCGACCGGCTCACCACCCGCGAGGTGCACGGCGGTGAGAAGCTCGAGGACAAGCAGTTCATGCAGGGCTTCATTGCCGACTCCTACATGGACATCCAGAGCGCGCGGCTGATGACCATCCACTGCGCCGAGAAGATGGAGAGCGGTGCGGACCCGCGCACCGACATTTCTGCCATCAAGATCTTCGTGCCCGCCGCCTACCACCGGGTGGTGGACCGGGCCATTCAGGTGTACGGCGCCGCCGGTGTGTCCGGCGACCTGCCGCTCGCCAGCATGTATCAGGGCGCGCGGACGCTCAGGATCGCAGACGGTCCGGACGAGGTGCACAAGATCCTCATCGCCAAGAACGTGCTGCGTCGTTACCACGCCGGTGAGACCTGGGACTTTGGCAACTGAGGCAGGCCGGGGCGTACCGTGCCGCAGCTGAGCCGCGCGGAGCGGAATGCCTTTCTCGGCGAACCCGGCGTGCTGATGCGGGTGGCCGTGGTGCGGGCCGACGGCTCGCCACTGGTCACCCCGATCTGGTTTCTGTTCGAGGCGGATGCCCAGGGAGAGTTCATCTACTTCACGCCGCGGGAGAAGTCCGAGTGGTTCGCCTGCCTGCGTCGTGACCCGCGGGTGGCGCTGTGTATCGACGAGCAGCCGCTGCCCTACCGCAAGGTGATCGCGGAAGGCGAGGCCGAGCTCGTCCACGACGTGGGTGAGGACGATCTCTGGCGCGACCGCTACCGGCGGATCGCGAAGCGCTACGTCCCGGAGGACGCGGCAGAAGCTTACGTGCAGAACACCATCGAGCAGCCGCGAGGCCTCTACCGCCTGAACCTGAACGATGCCCGGGTGAAGACCTGGCGCATGCCGCTCGAAGGCGAGCGCCAGGAAGGCATCTGGCACGATCGTTACTACCGACCCGGCACCTGGGGCAGCCGGTCGTGACAACGGCGCGCCTCGACTGCCCGAAGTGTCCCGGCGAGCTCGAGCCGCGCACCTACGGCCGCAAGATCAGCGTGCACCGCTGCACGGACTGCGGCGGACTCTGGTGCAAGCCGGATGTGCTGCTGGAGATGAAGAAGGAGTGGATGTCCGAGGCGGTGCTGGATTCCGGCGATCCGAAGCTCGGTGCCGTGCTGGACAAGCTGGACGACATCCGCTGCCCGGAGGATGGCGCCATCATGGAGAATCGGACGGACGACCGCCAGACCCACATCTGGATCGAAGCGTGCCCTGAGTGCGGCGGCATGTTCTTCGATGCGGGCGAGATCACGGATCTGAAGTACGACACGCTCATGGATCGCGTGCGGGATTTTGTGAAAGGGTCTCGGCCGGAGGGTTGAACTTGGCGGGTGTGAGCGGCAGGCTCGACCGCGATGGATTCGAGCTGGGTTACCGGATCGAAGGTGCCGGGACGAATGCCCTCGTCATCGGCAGCAGCGTTTACTACCCGAGAACCTTCTCACGTAACCTCCGCGAGCACCTGAGGCTCGTCTTCGTCGACCATCGCGGATTCGTGCCGATGCCGGCAGACGTTCCGCCGCGCGCCTTCGAGCTCGATACGATCCTCGAGGATACCGAGCATCTGCGGTCGTCCCTCGAACTGGGCGCCGTGGTGGTGATCGGTCACTCGGGGCACGCCTTCATGGCGCTGGAGTATGCCAAACGTTTCCCGCAGCACGTCTCCCACGTGGTGCTCATCGGCTGCTCGCCGAGGCTCGGACCGGAAGCGTTCGCCGCGGCAGACCGGTACTGGGAAGAGTCCGTCGATCCCGTTCGCAAGGCCGTGATGGCAGAGAACCTGGCCCGGCTGCCGGACTCTGCATTCGAGGGGCGGCCGTTCTCCGAGTTCTTCGTGCCGTTTTACCTGCGCAACGCGCCGCGGTTCTGGTTCGATCCACGCTTCGATGCCAGTGAGCTCTGGGAAGGGGTAGTACCGAACGCGATCATGGGCAAGATCTGGGGTGAGGACTTTGCTCGTATCGACATCGCCACAGGGCTCTCCGCTCTGCAGGCCCCCGTGTTTCTCGCTCTCGGACGCTATGATTTCTCCGTGGCGCCGCCGTCTTCATGGGATCCATTCCGTGATCGATTCCGGGAGCTGACGCTACGTGTGTTCGAGCGCTCGGGGCACACGCCGCCCTACGAGGAGCCGGCGCTGTTCGATGCCGAGCTGCTGAGTTGGCTGGCGAGCCGGACGCCGTGAGTGGCTGCGACGGGAGGTGCCCGGGCATCCTGCCGGGTCAGATGACGGCCCTCAGGCCGCCGATGGCGTCTGCCAGCGATGACTCGATGGCCTTCTCCCAGGAACTGAACCCGACAGTGTCCGGATAGAGCACGGCGCGGGAGCTGTTGACCATGCCTCCCTCCAACCCGTTGGGTCCGGCTGTCAACCCGGCAACCGAGCCGGCGGGATCGCCGCCCTGTGTGCCGTAGCCGAGAACCAGGAACAGGGACCGGGGGAGTTGCCGGCGCACCGCCAGGGAGTCTGCGGGGGCGCGCGCAGACACCGTGACCGTCAGCGAGGACCAGCCGGACTCCCCCATCAGCCGTGCCTCGAAATCCTGCAGAGACAGCGCCACGACCTCGAACAGCGGCCGACCTTCGATCTGGAGCAGCTGAAAGCGGTCTGAACCGGGATTGCTGTTCCGGACCAAGACGACCACGCCTTTGCCGTTCGACGCAGCGACGTCGACGAAGGGTTCGATCGCGTCCAGCCCCATATAGGGATTGACCGTCACTGCATCCGCATCGATGAACCCCTGTCCGCTCAGATAGGCATCGGCATAGCCTCTCGCCGTTTCACCGATGTCTCCGCGCTTCGCGTCCAGCAGCACGATCAGGCCCAGCGATCTCGCCTGACCGACGAGTGTCTGCAGGACTTCCAGTCCGGGAATGCCGAAACGTTCGAAGAGCGAGATCTGGGGTTTGACGATCGCGATGCGGCGGCTCGCGATCGGCAGGAACTCGGAAAAGAAGTTCAGAATGGTGGCGGGGTCGGACCCGGCCCTGAACTGCGGCGGTATGCGTTCGAGATAGGGGTCCAAACCGACGCAGAGGGGATGTCCGAGCTCACGCGTCCGGCGGATCAGCCTGTCGGCGAAGTTGTCCATGGCGGAGAAGTTTCGCGCGACTGGAGCTAAGCGAACAGCGACTCGAACGTCCGTGGTTCGTTGCTCGTCCGCACCTCGCGGATGCAGCGGGCGAGAATCGGAATGCCTTCCTGGATCTGCTCCGCGGTGAGGTGCCCGAAGGCGAGCCTGAGATACGGCACCTTGGCGTTCTGGTAGTGAAACGAGATCCCTGGCAGGAAATGCACGCCGCGCTCGTTGGCGAGCTCGAGCAGCCGCTTGCCGTCCACGTCGTCGGGATGCCGCAGCCAGACGAAGAGCCCGCCGACGGGGTGTGACCACACGCAGAGGTCGTCGAGCTCGGCGGTGAGCGCCCCGAGTACCAGATCCCGCTTCACCTTCAGCGCCTCGTTGCCGAATGCCGTCTGCTCCCAGATGCCGTCCTTGTAGAATTCCGCGACGATGGCGGCGGCCAGCGTGTTGCTGCCGGCGTCGTGGCGGCGTGCCATGATCTTCTCGAGCATGGGCGGTCGGGCGAGCACGTAGCCGAGTCTGAGGCCCGGCGCCAGGATCTTCGACAGCGAGCACAGGTAGATGTGCCGCGGATCGTCGTCCAGGGCGTAGATCGCCGGCACGACCGGACCCTCGTAGTGCACGTCTCCGTAGCAGTTGTCCTCGATCAGGGGCACATCGAAGCGCCGGGCGATGTCGATGAGCGCGCGCCGCTTTCCCTCCGGCATGGTGAAGCCAGTGGGGTTCTGATAGGTGGTGATGGTGTAGATGAACCTGGGCAACCGGCCGGTGGCGCCGAGGGTCTCGAGGCGGTCGGAGAGCACGTCGAGCTGCATGCCTTCCTCGGAGAGCGGCACGCCGACCATGTCGAGCTTCAGGCTGCGGTAGGCGGCGAGGGTGCCCGGATAGCTGAACTCCTCGACGATGCAGGTGTCGCCGGGTGCATCCTGCAGCGCCTCGGCAACGAGCGTGACCGCCTGCATGGAGCCGTTGGTGAGCATCAGGTGGTCGGGGTTCACCGGTACTTCTTCCCGCTCGGATTCCCGGCGCGCCATGGCTTGGCGCAGGGGCAGGAAACCGAGCTTGCCGGGGTAGTCGTTGAGCGCCGCAGCCTCACGCTCGATCACCCGGACCGCGGCCTCCTGCAGTGCCTTCACCGGAAAGGTCTCGGGGTTGGAGCGGCCGCTGCCGAAGTCGTAGCGGATCTGGCTCATGCGGATGGCCTCCCTTCGGCGAGCCCGTGGCTCGTGAGGTAGTCGTGGCTTTCGCGCACGGCCGTCATCATGTCCGTGGCGCAGGCATCGAGTTCGACGACGAGCCACTCGAGCACCGACTCGTCTGCGGCTCTGATGACGCCGGCGATGTCCATGCGGCCCGTGCCGACCGCCACGTGCGGCTGTTTCGCTTGCAGAGGACCATCCTTGATGTGCAGCAGCGGTGCGCGGCTGCGGATGCGGGCAAGCTCTGCTGCCGGATCGCAGGCGCCGAAGTTGGCTGCCCAGTAGGTATCCAGCTCGAACTTCAGATCGGGTACCCATTCCTGCAGGTAGTGGAATGCCGGCCTGCCGTCGATCAGCTTGAACTCCCACCAGTGGTTGTGGATCGCGAGCTCGAGGCCCTGCGGGGCGAGGGTATCGATGAGCTGCTGGCAGGTCTCTGCCGTGCGCCGCACGGCGTCGAGGTCCGCGAAGTCGTCTGGCATGAAGCCGCCGATGGCGCGGCTGAGCCCGAGCTCGGAGAGGATTTCCACCACCTCGCCCGTGGGCGAGCGGTTCGCCCATGGGGTGTGGCTGGACGACACCACCATGCCCAGGCCCTCCACCCGCGTGCGGAACTCCCGCGGGGTTTTTCCGAACAGGTTGAAGGGCTCGACGCCGCGGTAGCCGATCGCCGCGAGCTCGTCGAGCACGGCGTCGAAGTCGTCTGCCGACGCGTCACGCAGCGAGTAGAGCTGGATGGACAGGGGTTTCACAGCAGCACCTCCCGGTTGCTGGCAGCAGAGGCATAGATCGCATCGAGCACGCGCTGCACGGCCAGCGCCTGATCCAGATCGATGATCGGGGCTTCGCGGTCGAGCAGCACGTTGACGAAATGCTCGGCGCGGGAACCGTGCGGGTACGCCGGCGGCGGCGCTTCCGGATTCTGGATGACACGGTACTCGCCACCGGCTCCGGGCTCGAAGAGCTCGCCCGCGTACACGGCCATGCCCGCATCCTCGCCGTAGATCACTACGTCGTGATCGTTGCCGCGGCTCTGGTGCAGTGCCCAGGCCGCTTCCAGCGACACCACGGCACCGCCATCGAGGCGGATCAGCGCGGTGGCGAAGTCGTCCACGTCGAAGTCGGTGAACGTCCGCTCGGAGCGTCCCCAGCCACCCTCGCCGAGACCGCGGTTGCCGAAGCGGGTGAACGTCGCACCGCTCACCGAGACGGGCGAGAAGTTGTCGATGAGGTGCAGGGCCACGTCCAGCACGTGCACGCCGATGTCGAGCAGCGCACCGCCTCCGGACGTGGCGCGGTTGGTGAACCAGCTGCCGAGCCGGGGAATGCCGGCGCGCCGGCGCCAGTAAGCCTTGACGTGATAGATCTCACCGAAGCGGCCCGCGCGGCAGAGCTGCCACGCCCGCTGCACGCCCGCCTCGAAACGCTGGTTCATGCCGATCATCAGGGTGCGGCCGCTGTTCCGCGCCGCGGCGATGACGTTCTCCGCCGCCTGCGCGCTGGTGGCGAAGGGCTTGTCGAGCAGCACGTGCCTGCCGGAGTCCAGTGCTGCCACGGCCAGGGATTCGTGCAGGACGTTGGGCACGGCAATGTACACGGCGTCCAGATCGTCCCGGGCCAGCAGCGCGGTCGCGTCCTCGTGCACCTGCCCGATGCCCATGCTTCCAGCCAGTGCGGCGGCCCGTTCGGCGCTGGGATCCGCGACGGCGACGATCCGGCAGTCCGGATGCCGTCGGAACTCCCTGGCGGTGAACGCGGCAATCTGTCCGGCACCGATCATGCCGAGTCGAATGGTCTTCATGGATTTCCCCTGATCGCCGGGCGAGGCGCTGCGAGGGCCGCGCCGTGGCGAATGCGGTATCGTAGCACGGCGATGTCAGCGGGGAGCTCGGGGGAGAAGGTGGCGGAGCGCAAGCTCAGGATGGGACTGATCGGCGGTGGTGAGGGCGCCTTCATCGGTGCGGTGCATCGTATGGCTGCGGAGCTCGACGGCGAGATAACGCTGGTCTGCGGCGCCTTCTCGTCGGACCCGGCGCGGTCACGCCGGTCGGGGGAGCGTCTCTACCGGCTGCCAGCCGCTCGCTGCTATCCGGATTACCGGTCGATGTTCGAGGCCGAAGCGCAGCTCGATGCGTCCGAGCGCATGGACTTCGTCACCGTCGCCACTCCCAACCACGTACACTTCGACGCGGCGCGGCTTGCCATCGAGTCGGGCTTCGACGTGGTCTGCGACAAGCCGCTCACGCACCGTCTCGCCGACGCCCTGGCGCTCTCGGATCGGCTCGCGAAGAGCGATCGTCTGTTCTGCCTGACGCACAACTACACCGGCTATCCCATGGTCCGCGAGGCACGCTCGCTGGTGGCATCGGGCAGGCTCGGGCGCATCCGCCGGGTGAGCTGCGAGTATCTCCAGGGCTGGCTCGCGGGTGCGGAGGAGAGGTCGGGCAACAGGCAGGCCGAGTGGCGCACCGACCCGCAGCGCGCAGGCGCGGCGGGATGCTTCGGCGACATCGGCAGCCATGCCCAGAATCTGCTGGAGTTCGTCACCGGAGAGCGGATCGAGGCTGTGGCTGCCGACATCAGGACCTGGGTGCCCGGCCGGGCGCTGGATGACGACGGCGATGTGCTGCTGCGGCTCTCCGGCGGTGCGCGCGGCGTGCTGTCTGCCTCGCAGATCGCCGTGGGGGAGGAAAACGCGCTGACGCTCAGGATCTATGGCGAGCAGGGCGGTCTGGAGTGGCGGCAGATGTCGCCGAACACGCTGCACCTGAAGTGGCCGGACCGCTCGCTGACTCTTCAACGCACCGGTGGCCCGGGCGCCTCCGTCGCGGCAGGGGAGGCGACGCGACTGCCGGCGGGCCACCCGGAGGGTTACCTGGAAGCGTTTGCGGTGCTGTACCGGAACTTCGCCCGGGCACTGCGGGCGCGCAACGACGGCGCCCGGGTGGATCTGGACTTTCCGGGGGTGGCGGAAGGCGTGCGCGGCATGGCCTTCATCGACACCGTGGTCAAGAGCTCAAGGGAAGGCGGGCGCTGGCTCGACCTTCCGGCCTGATGCGGACGAGACTCGAGGAGCAGCAGATGAGAACCCTGAAAGGCCCCGCTATCTTCCTGGCGCAGTTCATGGGGGAAGGGACACCGTTCAACAGCATCGAGGCCATGGCCCGCTGGGCGGCCGATCTCGGCTTCGTGGGCGTGCAGGTGCCGATCGGCAACCCCGCCTTCATCGACGTCGCGCTGGCTGCCGAGAGCCGCGACTACTGCGACGAGCTGAAAGGTCGCGTCGAGGATTGCGGGGTGCAGATCACCGAGCTCTCCACCCATCTCGAAGGCCAGCTCATTGCCGTGCATCCGGTGTACGACAAGCTGTTCGACGCCTTCGCGCCGAAGACCGTGCACGGCAATCCCACAGCACGCACGGCGTGGGCGATCGAGCAGGTGAAGCTGGCGGCGCGGGCGAGCGCCAACCTCGGCCTCACGGCGCAGGCAGCATTTTCCGGCGCGCTGCTCTGGCCCATGCTCTATCCCTGGCCGCAGCGGCCGCCCGGTCTGGTGGAGCTCGGCTTCGAGGAGCTCGGGCGGCGCTGGCGGCCGATTCTCGATGCCTTCGAGGACGCGGGTGTGGACTGCTGCTACGAGCTGCACCCGGGAGAAGACCTGCACGACGGGGTCACCTTCGAGCGCTTCCTCGATGCGGTCGACGGGCATCCGCGGGCGAACATCCTCTACGATCCCAGCCACTTCGTGCTGCAGCAGCTCGATTACCTCGAGTTCATCGATCTCTACCACGAACGGATCCGCATGTTTCACGTCAAGGACGCGGAGTTCCGACCGACAGGGCGGGCCGGGGTGTACGGCGGCTATCAGGACTGGGTGCATCGTCCCGGACGGTTCCGCTCGCTGGGTGACGGCCAGATCGATTTCAGGGCGATCTTCTCGAAGCTCGCCCAGTATGACTTTCCCGGCTGGGCCGTGCTGGAGTGGGAGTGTGCGCTGAAGCATCCCGAGGATGGCGCGAGAGAGGGTGCCGCCTTCATCGAGTCGCACATCATCCGGGTGACGGATCGCGCCTTCGACGATTTCGCGGCGGCGGGCACGGACGAGGCAGCCAACCGAGCGATCCTCGGCCTCGACCGGACATCGTGACCGGTATCCAGCGTGCTGCACGCTCTACATTTACGTGCCGTGCGTTTGCAAGTCGTACATGGTCGTGCATGAATGTTCCGCTGTGCGGAAAAGCACACATTTCATCGAATCGTCATTGACTTGATCCGAAGCGAGGCGCAACATGCGCCTCCTTCGAAATCCGTCGAAGCAGAACCAGCGAAGTTGAACATGAATAACGCACAACCCGACAACTACGTAGCAGCGCCTGCCGCCGCGCGTACGCGTGTGCGTGGGTATACGTGGCCGCACGGCATGCCGGCTGATGAAGGCATTTCCACGGCCAGTGCGTGTGCGTCCATCGTGTTCGACGTGCTGCGCACCGTGAAGGGAGACTACGGCTCCAGCGGATAGACGATCGATTTCGAAGAGAAGAAACGAATCCGAAACCCCGAAGAGCCAAAAGCCTTCGGGGTTTTTCGTTTTAGGCATCCCGATTCGTCAGTGCTGCGAGTGGGGACGAGGAGAGGATCATGGCACTGGTGACCAACGCACCGTCCTACGGACGGTTACAGAACAATCTGCTCAGAACGCTGTGGCTGGGTTTCTTCCAGGTTTTCCTGGTGTTCATGCCCATTGCCGTGCCGTTTTTTCAATCCAAAGGTCTGTCCATGCAGGACGTGTTCGTCCTGCAGGCGTGGTTCGGGTTCGTCGTGCTGATCACGGAAGTACCTTCCGGATACCTTGCCGACCTGTTCGGCCGGAAGATCACGCTGCTCGTGGGCGCGGTGGCGGTGGGTGTCGGCAACAGCGTGCTGCTGGTGGCGGATGGATTCTGGGGGCTGGCGCTCTTCGAGCTCTGCCTCGGTATCGGTCACAGCCTGATTTCAGGCGCGGACGTGGCCCTGCTCTACGACACGGAGCTCGCGCTCGGCCGCGGTGAGCAGGCGCAGCGACAGATCGTCGGGCGTCTATATGGCTTCCAGACGGTGTCGGAGTCCATCGCGGCGCTCCTCTGCAGCCTGCTGCTGCTGCATTCCATGCAGGCGGTGGTGGTGGTGCAGGCGATCGCGGGCTGGCTGCCGCTGGTGCTGGCGGTGATGCTGGTGGAGCCGCCGGGCAGCCGGCTCGCCTCCGACGATCACCTGGGCAACATGACGGAGATCTGCCGGCTGCTGCTCACCCGTTCGCGGCTGCTGCGGCTCATCGTGCTGGCGCTGTGCATCTGGAGCCTGACCACGTTCTTCGCGGTGTGGTTGCTGCAGAAGATCTGGGAAGACCAGGGCATCGATCTGGTGCACTTCGGCTGGCTCTGGGCCGGGCTGACGGTGGCGTCGGCGGTGGCGGGGCGCTGGGCGCACCGGGCCGAGGACCTGCTCGGCACCACGGGGCTGATGCTCTTCATCGGTCTGTCGCCGGTGGTGGGCTACCTCGGGCTCCAGCATTTCGGTGTGATCGGAGGCTACCTGGCGAGCGCGACGTTCTTCGTGAGCCGCGGTTTCGGTCTGGTGGTGCTGAGGGATGCGCTCAACCGGCGCGTACCCAGCCAGTACCGGGCCACCGCCAACTCGCTGACGAGCTTCGGCTTCCGGGGGGCGTTCATGCTCACCGGACCGCTGGTGGGCTACTACCTGGATCTCTGGGGCATGCAGGCCACGCTGTACCTGCTGGCGCTCGCCACCCTGGTGATCTTCCTGGTGCTGGTGCTGCCGCTGCTGCTCGCGGTGCGGGGCCTGCCCACGAACCGCGAGCTGGATCGACGGGAGCTGGCGCTGCTGAACGCGCCGCCGGCGCCGGAGTCCTTCGTGGAGAAGGTGCCCGGCGGCTAGCCGGGCTCGAGGAAGTGCCGCGGGATCCCCTCCCGCGGACCGCGCTGCCGATCCCCCGCATGGGCAGCGCGTACGTGGCACCGTCTGCCGGTGCCACGACCTGCCCGGAGCCTTCGGGCTCCGGGATTTTTCAATCCGCGGAAGCGGCGATCAGTCCGGGACGGAGCAGCTCCCGCTTGCCGGTCCGCTCGTACTTGTGTGCGGGCGTGTTGACGATCTCGGTGAGTTCGCCCGCTGCGAGGCCTGCAGCGATCCGCTCGGCCGGCGCGTCCTCATAGAGCGTGGTGCGCTGACGCGGCCGGCGCCCGGCGCGTTCGATCATCTGGATCATCTGCTGCGGCGAGGTCTCCTGACCATGCAGCGTTCCGGCCGCGCGGCTGATGCTCTCGTTCATGAGCGTGCCGCCGAGGTCGTTGCAGCCGGCATTCAGCGAGGCGACCACACCGGCGTGCCCCATCTTCACCCAGCTCGACTGGATGTTCCCGATCCACGGGTGCAGCACCAGGCGGGCCACGGAGTGCATGAGGATCGCCTCCCGGAAGGTCGGGCCCTTGCGCGCCTTACCCTTCAGGTACATGGGCGCTTCCATGTGCACGAAGGGCAGCGGCACGAACTCGGTGAAGCCGCCGGTTTCCCGCTGCAGATCGCGCACGCGGATCAGGTGCCGGGCCCAGTGCACGGGCCGCTCCACGTGGCCGTACATGATGGTGGCCGTGGTGCGGAAGCCGGCCCGATGGGCAGCGCGCATGACGTCCAGCCACTGGCCGGTGTTGATCTTGTCCGGACAGATGATCTGCCGGACCTCGTCGTCGAGAATTTCCGCCGCCGTACCGGGCAGGGTGGAGAGCCCGGACGCCTTCAGCTCCTCGAGATAGCCGTCCAGGTCCTTGTTCGAGCTCGCCGCGCCCTGCCAGACCTCGAGCGGCGAGAAGGCGTGCACGTGCATGTCCGGCACCGCCTCCTTCACCGCCCTGACGATGTCGGTGTAGGTCTTGCCCGTGTACTCGGGGTGGATGCCGCCCTGCATGCACACCTCGGTGGCACCACGGTCCCAGGCTTCCTTCGTTCTGCGCTGGATTTCCTCGTGCGAGAGGTCGTAGGGCTTGCCGCGCAGGTTCTCCGAGAGCTTGCCCTTGGAGAACGCGCAGAACTGGCACTTGAAGTAGCAGATGTTGGTGTAGTTGATGTTGCGGTTGACGACGAAGCTCACGGTGTCGCCGTTGACCTGACGCCGAATGCGATCCGCCGCCTGCACCACGGCGCTGAAATCGTCGCCCCGCGCTTCGAAGAGGCGGACAACCTCCGCTTCGGAAAGCAGCTCGCCGGTGTCCACCTTGCCGAGGATGTGCTTCACGTCGGTGGAGACGTGCTTCGGCGCGGCGGTGATCGCTGCGAGCATGTCCGCCGGCGGCTCCACCGGCTCTCCCGGGCTCCAGCGGTCGGTGCGCGGGAAGCCGTCCGCGTCGGTGGCGTTCAGGAGCGACTCGTGCAGCTCCGAATCTACCCAGGTGTCCAGGTCCTTCGCGTAGCGCGGATAGATGGTCAGCCGCTCGTGGAGGCTCTTGCCCGCGGCGCGGGTCTGGGCGGCCAGATCGTCCAGATGCGGCCATGGCGCTTCCGGGTTGACGAAATCCGGGGTGAGCGGTGAGACGCCGCCCCAGTCGTTGATGCCGGCGGCGACGATCTTCTCGAGCACGCCCGGGCTCAGGTTCGGTGGCGCCTGCACGCTCATGGACGGTCCGAAGACGATACGGGCCACGGCGATGGTCCAGAGCAGCTCGTTGAGATCCGGCTCCGGTGCGTGCGCCATCTTGGTTTCGGGCTTGGCGCGGAAGTTCTGGATGATGATCTCCTGCACGTGCCCGTAGCGCTCGTGGATGGCACGGATGGCGAGCAGCGACTCGATGCGCTCGGTCCGGGTCTCGCCGATGCCGATCAGGATTCCGGTGGTGAACGGCACCCGGGCCTCGCCGGCGTCGGCCAGCGTCTTCAGGCGCACGGCGGGCACCTTGTCCGGGGAGCCGTAGTGGGGCATGCCCTTTTCCGTGAGCCGGTCGGACGTGGACTCGATCATGATGCCCATGGACGGCGAGATGTGCCGCAGCCGGCGCAGCTCCGCCGGTGTCAGGGTGCCCGGATTGAGGTGCGGCATGAGGCCCGTTTCCTCATAGACACGCTTCGCCGCGTGAAAGAGATAGTCCAGGGTGGTCTCGAAGCCCATTTCCGCGAGCGCTTCCCGGGCCGCCCGGTAGCGGAGCTCGGGCTTTTCGCCGAGGGTGAACAGCGCCTCCTTGCAGCCCATCTCGGTGCCGTGGCGGGCCGTCTCGAGCACCTCGTCGATGCTGAGGTAGGGCGCCTGGACCTTGCGCGGCACCTGGGCGAACGTGCAGTAGTGGCAGACGTCGCGGCAGAGGTGAGTGAGCGGGATGAAGACCTTGCGCGAGTAGGTGACCACGCCGCCGAAGCCCTGATCCCTGAGCTCGGCGGCAAGCGTCGCCAGGGCGCGGGTGTCGTCGACGGTGGCCAGTGCGAGTGCGTCAGCGTCGGACGGCAGCTCGCCCCGGGTGTGGGCCGAACGCAGTCTGTCGATGAGTTCCATCAGATCGTCTCTCCACGGTGTCCGTGATTGCCCGAATCAGGGTGTGGCTTCGGGGTTGCCTTTGTCAATCGCGCTGCCTGCTGCGCTGCCCTCGAGACGGCCGGAGATACCGGATTTCTCGAGAAAGGTGCAGGTCTGGCTGGATCGTCCGACCTTCAGCAGGTGGCGAAGGTCGTCCTCGGTGTCGATGTCGAGCGCAAAGCCCCTGCTCTGGACGATGCGTGGCGTCAGGCCGCGGGCAAAAGCCGCTTCCACATGGGGCCGGAAGCTCTTGCCGTCGAAGACGAAGCCGATCACATCGGGCGGCGACAGCACCAGGCAGTTGGTGCCCAGATTCTCGCCGTCCGGCACCACGGTCACCGCGCCGTGCTCGTCCTCCATCTCTGCATGGCCCTTGAGAATGTCGTCGACCTCCTCGCTACGGATCAGCGGCACGTCGGCCGGGATCACCATCACGCCGCGGGCGCCGAAGTGCCGGGTGAGGTAGGCGCTCGCCTGGGTCAGGGCCTCGGGCAGGTCCGCGTCGGGACTCTCTGCGAAGCGCTCGGTGGAAAAGGTCTGGGCCAGCGCGTCGGCCTCCGGCGTGCGGGACACGATCAGGATCCCGGAAAGCCGCTTCGCACGGCAGAGCGCCGCGAGCACGTCGCGGGCCATGGCGAGCATCAGGTCGCGCCGTTCTCCGGCGGAGAGCTTGCCGGCCAGCCGCCGTTTGGCGGACTCCAGCGATTTCAGCGGTACGATGGCCCACATGGCGGTCTGGTCGTGATCGGGCGTTCCTGGATTGGTTTCTGGATGGGTCTATTTCTGAATGGGTCTTTAGAGTCGGAGAGGGGCCGGGAGTTCACGCAAGCGAATCGACAAACTCCAGCGTGGCCCTGGCCAGCGCGATACGGTCGGCCAAACTTACCATGACCGTGGGGGTCACGACAGTTGGCACCGCCAGGGTGCCGTGCAGCGCCCGATCCTGCTCGTCGAGCACGAAGCCATCGAGCAGGTCACCGTAGTGATCCGCCACCGCTGCAGCCGTGGAGGGGATGGCGAGCTCGGCCATCATCTTCGCCGTCGGCCCCTTGATGGCGATGCCGCCGACGATGGGTGACACCGCCACGATGGGCACGTCGAGCGCGGCGAGCTGCTGGCGGACGTCAGCGATGGCGAGCAGCGGATCGACGGAGACGAAAGGATTGGACGGGCAGATGATGATGCCCTTGAGCGAGGGGAGCAGCGCGGTGATTTCAGGATTGAGCTGTGCCTGGCGTGCGCCGCGGAACTCGAAGCCGGTGACGTGTGGCGCACAGCGGTCACGCACGAAGTAGTGCTGGAAGGCGAGCTCCCCGTCCGCGGTGAGAATGGTGGTTCGCACGGGATGGTCCGACATGGGCAGGATGCGGTGCGCAACGCCCAGCCGGCCGGCGATGTCGGCCGTCACCTCGGTGAGCGAGCGCCCCCTGGTGAGGGCCGCGGTCCGATGAGCGTGCAGCGCCAGATCGCGATCGCCGAGCCGGAACCAGGTTTCGCCGCCGAGGCGCTCGAGCGTCTCCATGAACGACCAGGTCTCGTCGTGACGGCCCCAGCCTTCCTTCGGATTCGCCAGTCCCGCCAGGGTGTAGGTGAGGGTGTCGATGTCCGGGCTGATGGCGAATCCCAGGTGCTCGAAGTCGTCGCCGGTGTTGACGGCGAACACCACCCGCTCCGGATCCAGCACCTGGGCGAGTCCGAGAGAGAGCTTGGCACCACCGACCCCGCCCGTGATGGCCAGGTAGTCTGCCATCAGCGGAACAGATCTTCTTCCAGCGGCCGGATGATCACCGCCGCATTCTGATCAGGAGCGCTGCCCACTCTCAGCGGCAGGCCGCGGACCACGGCCACCGGCATTCTTTCCGTGGTTTCCCCCATGACCATGATGGCGGCGCTGGCGATGGCGTCAGCCCGGTTGATCAGCGTCACCTTGAGCTCCCGGCCGAACATGTCCACACCGCCGCGGTGGTCGTCCAGCACCGTCAGGCCGGCGGCGCCGATGGCGATGCCGATGGTGCCGAGGCGCCAGGGCCGGTTGGCGCTGTCGGTGATGATCACGCCCACGTCGATACCGAGCCGCTCACGGATGGCCTGTCGGACTGCCGCCGCGGAACCGTCGGGATCCTCAGGCAGCAGCAGGGCTTCCTCACCCTCGCCGTGAACGATGTTCGATTGATCGATACCGGCATGCGCGCCCACCAGGCCGAGCCGGTGGCGCATGATGAGCACGCCGGGTTTCTTGCGCAGCATCTCCGTGGATTCGTTCAGGATCAGCTCCACGAGCCGTGGATCCTTGTCGGTCTCCTGCGCGAGCGCGATCGCTTCGGCAGACGGCGTCACCGTGGCCAGCGCCACCTGCCGGCCTTCTGCCTTGGAGACGATCTTCTGCGCCAGGCACAGGCAGTCGCCGTCTTCCAGCATCTGACCGTTGCCGGTCATGGCGGCCAGGATCAGGGACGTCAGGTCGTCTCCGGGCGCGACCAGGGGCAGATTGGGAACGCCGAATACCTGAAAGCCGGTGCTCACTGGGTGCCGCCGGGGGTCAGTGATCGCCCTGACCGACGATCTTGATGCCGGAGTGAGAGAACTTACCCTGGCGGTTGATCTGAATGAGGATCGAGGTCAGCGCTTCCGCGGCGGCCGAGTTCTCGATGGGGCCGGCGTGATAGCCGGTCATGCCGGCTTCGGCGGCGAGCTCGATCACCTTCTCGCGGGCGGCTTTCTTGTTGCCCGCCACCAGCACGTCGCACTCGATGGCCACGTCCTGCTGCAGAAGGTGCGCAGCGATGTTCTGGAAGGCGGTGACCACCATCACGTCCTCGCCCAGGAAGTCCTGAGCCCGCTTGCCGGCGCTGCCTTCCGCTGGCAGCTGCACAGTGCCCACCTTCGGCGGCACCAGGGGCACGGTCACGTCGATGAGGATCTTGCCTTTGAGGCCGTCCCTGACGGTGCCCAGGGTGGAGATCTGATGCTCGGCAGGGACGGTGAGCACCACGATGTCCCCGGCCTTTGCCGCGTCCCTGTTCTCCATGGCCTCGGCGGGGGTGTCCGGGCTGATCTTGGCCAGCTCGGCCACGGCGTTCTGCGCTTTCTCCAGGGTCCGGGAGCCGATGATGATCCGGTGCCCGGCCTTGGACCAGCGGATGGCCAGCCCCGTGCCCAGATCGCCGGTACCGCCCAGGATGGCGATGGTTTCCCCGGTGCTGCTCGCGCCGTCTGTCATGTGCTTGCCTCTCTTTGCGCCTAAAAAGCGGGCGATTATGCCGCCAACCGACTTCCGAGTGCCAGACCCGCGCCCGAGCCCGTATCATGCGCGGAACCTTGTGCAACGATGTCGGGAGAGACGAAATGAGTGAAGCCATGCGCATCGGCGTGATGATCGGCGCCGACGGCCCCGGCGCGTCCCTGGAGGACGTGATCGGAATCGCCAAGGATGCGGAGGCCCGCGGTCTGGACAGCGTCTGGATGGCCAACATCTTCAGCTTCGATGCGATCTCGACCCTGGCCCTCATCGGCAGGGAAACGAGCCGCATTCAGCTCGGCACGGCCGTCACGCCCACCTATCCCCGCCATCCCACCGCCATTGCCCAGCAGGCACTCACCACCAACGCGGCCAGCGGCGGTCGCTTCACGCTGGGGATCGGGCTTTCGCACAAGATCGTCATCGAGGACATGCTCGGCATGTCCTACGACAAGCCTGCGAAGCACATGCGGGAGTACCTGTCCGTGCTCATGCCGCTCGCACGTGGCGAGCCGGTGGCGTTTCAGGGCGAGCAGTACCGGGTGAACGCGGCGCTGGACATTCCCGGCGGGGCGCCATTGCCCGTGGTGGTCGCGGCCCTCGGCCCGGTGATGCTGAAGCTCGCCGGTGAGCTGGCCGACGGCACCAACACCTGGATGGTGGGGCCGAAGACCATGGAGAAGCACATCGTTGCCAATCTCAGCCGGGCGGCGGATGCGGCCGGGCGGCCATCGCCGCGCGTCGTCGGCGGCTATCCCATCGCGCTGACCACCAGGGTGGACGCTGCAAAGGAGAAGATCAACGAGCAGCTCGTGATCTACGGTCAGTTGCCGAGCTACCGCGCGATGCTCGACAAGGAAGGCGCGAAGGGCCCGGCGGACATTGCGCTGCTCGGCGATGAGAACGCTCTGCGCGGCGAGATCCGGCGGCTCGAGAACATGGGTGTCACGGACTTCAACGCGGCCATCGCAGACGTGGAGGACGGGGCGCGGGCGCGGACGCTGGAGTTCCTCGCGAGCCTGAAGTAGGGCGCGAACCCCTGGTTACGACGGCAGGTCGCCACGCTGCCTGCGACCGGCGTAAGCCGGATCAATGAGGCGCTTCGGGTGCAGGCCGTCCACGTGGCCCATGAAGCCCGGATCCACCACGCTGTAGCCGAGCAGGGCCTGCACGCGGGCACTGTAGCGCCCGGCCAGGGCCGGCGGCACGGCCAGGGTCATGTTCTCGAGCTGGCGCATCCACGGCACGCAGTACTGGGGCGTGATGGCGAGCCGGCTCGTGGTGGTCCTGTTGGCGCCGCCCCGGTGGCGCAGATTGCCGACGAAGACGACGACGGATCCCGCGGGCATCAGCACCTTGACGATTTCCTCCGGCTGCGGCTCGCGTGGCGCCGCCCAGCGATGGCTGCCGGGCACCACTTCCGTGGCGCCGTTGGTATCCGTGAAGTCGTCCAGCGCCCAGATCGTGCTGATTCCGTACGGCGGTCGTGGGCCGGTGGTGGCCGGCGCGCCGCCGGCGGCGTCGTCGATGTGAAATGCCTGCGGCGTCTCGCCGGGGTGAACGTTGATGGCCAGCGCCGAGGACAGCAGGTAGTTCTTCGGCAGCAGCCGGTCGACCAGGGGCAGGACGGCGGGATGCTCGATAAGCAGCGCCACGGAGGGAGCCTTGGCCAGCAGCGCGTAGACGCGCTCGGTGGAGAATCCCTCGAAGTCGTTGCGCCCCATCTTCTCCTTCCTGAGGTAGAGCGCGAGTTCCTGCCGGATCCGGTCGACGACTTCCGGCGGGATCTGGCGCTCGAGGATCACGTAGCCGTCGCGGTCGAGCGAGGCGAGCGTCGCCTCGGTGTGCTCAGGTGATGCGGCTGATGGGGTTGCGTTGGTTGCCATGTCAACCTCCCGTCATGCGGCTGCGTTCAGCCGGTCGACTTCCGGCAGCACCTGCTCGATGAGGCGCTCGGTCTGGGTCATCACGTCCGCCCCGTCTGTAGCGATAGGGCGGAGGATGAACTTGTGCACCCCGGCCCGCCGGAACCGGCCGAGTAGCGTCATGATCTCGTCCGTGCCGCCGACGGCGGAGAGCCCGCGCGGATCCTTGCCGAGCCGCTTGGCCAGCACCTCGTCGTAACGCCGGCAGACGGGCTCGTCCGCGCTGCCGAAACGGAACGCAAAGCCGGCTCCGTAGTGATCCTCGTCGATCGCTCGGCCATAGCGGGGCAGGGCGGCCTTGATGGCATCGATCACCGGCGCCACGTCCTCGGGGGTTTCGATACCGGCCTGCCAGCCCGTGCCCCAGCGGGCCGTGCGTTCCACCGCTGCAGGAGCAGACCCGCCGATCCAGAGCGGCATGGGACTCTGCAGCGGCCGCGGCGCGATGCTGGCGTCGTCGAGCCGGTAGAACTCGCCCTCGAAGAACACCCCCGTTTCCGTCCAGAGCCGGGAGACGATTTCCAGCGCCTCGTTCATGCGTTTTCCGCGGCCCCGGGTGTCCGTGCCGGTGGCGGCATAGTCGCGGGAGCGGGCGCTGCCTAGACCGAAGGCCGGCAGCAGGCGCCCGTTCGAGAGCACGTCGATGGTGGCGCAGGCCTTGGCGGTGAGCACGGGGTCGCGAAGGCCGAGGCTGGCGACGTTCATGCCGAACTTGACGTGCTTCGTGCGGCCGGCCAGTGCTGCCATCACCGACAGGCACTCGAGAAACGGGTCCGTGCCGATGATCCGGTCCGACTGCCAGAGCGAGTTCACCCGGGCATCGTCGCAGAGATCCACCCAGCGCCAGAAGCCGTCCGCGTTCTCGAAGGGGAAATTCGCGATCCCGAGCCCTGCGCCGATGGTCATGCCTGTGCTCTCTCCGTCTGCCGCACCCGCTCCGCCACGTCGAGTATGGCAGCCTGCCCGCGGGTTTCCAGATCGTACTGGTCGCGCAGCCGGTCGCCGAGCATGTTGAAGCACCAGACGGTGAGCCCGAGAAACAGGGCGGGAAAGAACAGGGTCCAGGGTGCGGACTCCATGGTGCGCGTGCCGTCGGCGATGAGCACCCCCCAGCTGGTGTCGGGCTCCTGGATGCCGAGCCCCAGGAAGCTGACGAAGCTTTCCGCCAGGATCACGGCCGGAATGGTCAGCGTCGCATACACCAGGGTGGGTCCGGCCACGTTCGGCACCACGTGCCGGAAGAGGATCGCGAGCGGCCCGGCGCCCAGGCTGCGGGCAGCCTGGATGTAGCCGCGCTCGCGGATGGACAGCGTCTGACCGCGGACGATGCGGGCGATGTCGAGCCAGAAGACGGCACCGAGCGCCAGATAGAGCAGATGCGGTTCCCGGCCGAACACCACCATCAGCAGAATGACGATGAGGATGAACGGCACCGCGTAGAGCACGTCCACGATCCGCATCATCAGCTGGTCGGTGCGGCCGCCGCGCAGCCCGGAAAAGGCACCGAACGGCACGCCGATCAGCACGCTGACACAGGTTGCCACCGCCGCAACCGAGAGACTGACCTGGGCGCCCAGCATGACGCGGGCGAACAGGTCCCGGCCCACGAGGTCCGTGCCGAACCAGTGTGCAGCGCTGGGCGCAGCCTCCAGCGCGTCCCAGTCGATGGCTTCGGGATCACGGCCCGACAGGGCCACCCCGGCCAGCGCGCCGAAGAGCACCAGCAGCACCCAGGCGCTCGCGAGGCGGGCCGTCAGGCTCCCGGCGAGGGCGGTGGCGAGCAGGCGCCGCATCAGCCGGTGAGCCGGATTCGCGGGTCGAGCCTGGCGTAGCAGAGATCGACCAGCAGATTGAAGGAGAGGATGAAGGCGGCGTAGACCACCACCACTCCCATGACCAGGGTGTAGTCGCGGTTCAGCGCCGCCTGGACGAAGTAGCGGCCGATGCCGGGCAGCTCGAAGACCTGCTCGATCACCACCGAGCCGGTGAGCAGAGCGGCCGCCGCCGGACCGAGGAAGGAGACCACCGGCAGCAGCGCGTTCGGCAGCACGTGGCGGATGACGATCCGGGATCGGGACAGGCCCTTGGCGCGCGCCGTCATGACGTGCGGCTCGAGCATCACCTCGGCAACGCTGCCTCGGGTGAGCCGGGCGATGGCGGCGACGAAGGGCAGGGCGAGGGTCAGCGGTGGCAGCACGAAGTGGGCGAGGCTGCCCGTGCCGCCCGCCGGCAGCCAGTCCAGCCAGACGGCGAAGCCGAGCACGGCGAGCGGTGCGAGCACGATCGAAGGCAGGGCCAGACCGACGTTGGCAATGCTCATGACAAGCACGTCAACGGCGGACCCCGGGCTCAGTCCCGCCCGGGTACCGAGCGCTACGCCCAACGCGACGCTGATCAACAGTGCCGTGATGCCGACAGCGAGGCTGACGGGCAGCCCGGCAGCGATCAGCTCGCCCACGGAGAAGTCCTTCTGCCTGAACGAAGGGCCGAGGTCGCCTTCCAGCAGCCTGCCGAGGTAGTCGAGATATTGCCGGTGCAGGGGTTGATCCAGGTGATAAGCGGCCAGCAGGTTGGCCTCCACCTCGGGCGGCAGGCGTCGCTCGCCGTCGAACGGCCCTCCTGGGGCGGCCCGGACCAGGAAGAAGACCACGCTGACAATCACCCAG
This sequence comes from Pseudomonadales bacterium, assembly GCA_050185825.1. Lineage (GTDB taxonomy): Bacteria > Pseudomonadota > Gammaproteobacteria > Pseudomonadales > Azotimanducaceae > SZUA-309. Next base: position 293,395 of record JBFWZA010000006.1, read on the forward strand.
AAGGTCACCAGGCTGAGTGCGAGCCTGGTGACCAGGTAGCGGGTCATGGTGCGTCGCAGGCTACCAGGAAAGGAACCGCACCGGATGCACGTCCCGGTTGTTGCCGTGCCAGCCGTTGAGCCTCGGATCCACCAGCCGCCGGACGGCCACCGACCACAGCGGCACCACAGGGAACTCCTGCAGGGCGAGCGCTTCCGCCTGCGCCATCAGCGCGTAGCGCTCCGGAATTCGGGCCTTGCTGCGTGCCTCGTTCATGAGCGCGTCGTAGGCGGCGCTGTGATAGCCACCGTAGTTCACATTGCCGGCGTCCGATACGAGCAGATCCAGATAGTGCCCCGGGTTGTTCTCGCCGATCCAGCCGGCCTGGGCCACCTGAAAGTCGCCGGAGCGGAGATCGCTGAAGTGGACCTTGAGCTCGCTGTGGTGCAGCGCCGTGCTGACGCCGATCTGCTTCCAGAAGCTGGCGATCGCCACGTTGGTGCGTTTGCCGTCGCCCTCGTCGTAGTAGCGCAGGGTGACGTGCAGCGGATTGTCAGGTCCGTAGCCGGCTGCCCGAAGCAGCGACCGGGCCCGTTCGGCGCGGGCCGGCGGTGGCTCGTTCTGCCAGGTGGCCGGCGGGCTCTCGTAGTCGTCGACCATGAACGGCACGAAGCTGACGGCCGGATAGTTGCCGGTTCTCTGAACCTTGTCCGTCAGCACCCTCGGCTCGATCACGATGGCCAGCGCCTCGCGGATCCGGGCGTCGTCGAAGGGCGGCTGCCGGGTGTTGAACACCAGATAGATCATGGAGAGCAGGGGTGACACCCGCAGATGCTCCGGCATGGTGCCGCGTATGCGGTCGAGCTCGTTGGCGGGGAAGGCGCCGATGGCGCTGACCTCTCCGGCCCGGTAGCGGTTGTAGGCGTTCTGCTCGTTGGCGAGCGGGTAGTAGTCGACCTGGCGGATGGCGAGCGGTTCGAAGAAGTGCGGGTTGGCGCGCAGGCGCACGTAGGCCTGCGGACGCCACTCGTCCAGCACGTAGGCGCCGTTGCTGACCCAGTTCTCCGCGCGCACCCAGTCGTCACCGATCCGTTCGATGACGTGTCGCGGCACCGGAAAGGCGGTGGGGTAGAGCAGCCGCTCCGGCAGGTGCGGGTAGGGCTCGCCGAGCTCGATGACGAGGGTGCGCGGATCCGGCGCGAAGACGCCGAGTTGCTCCACGGGCAGCTCGCCGGCGTTGACCGCCCGGGCGTGCTTCAGCGGGTACATGAAGTAGGCGAGGCTCGCCGCCGTCCGGGGATCGAGCAGGCGCCGGTAGGAATAGACGAAGTCGTCGGCGGTCACGGGCGTGCCGTCCGACCACTTCAGATCGTCGCGCAGAACAAAGGTCCAGGTGAGTCCGTCCTCGCTCGTGCTCCAGGACTCCGCAGCGCCGGGAACGATCAGGCCTTCCGCGTTCATCGCTGTCAGCCCGAGGAAGAGGTCGGTGAGGATGGTCTCCTCCAGACGCAGGTTGTAGCGCTGGGGATCCAGGGTCTGCGGTTCCCCGGCATTGCCGAGGCGAAGCGCCGGGTTGCCGGGAGCACGCTCCGCAGCCAGCACGCTGCCGCCGGCGAGCAGGATCAGCGTGGCGTTGAAAAAGAGGTGCCTGGCGATGGGGTGAATCATGGCGGAACCTTACTGGAAGGCGTCATTGATGCAAGGGTTGGCGCTCACGCATACTGCCGCGCCATGACCCCCGCCGCAGACTGCCTGATCGCCGACGTCGGTGCGACCCACGCCCGTTTCTGCCGTGCCGTTGCCGGCCGACCGGCGGGAGAGCCGGTGCTGCTCGCGACCGGTGACTATCGGGACGCGGCAGACCTGGTCGCGGCGGCGCTGCGCTCGTTGACGGCGGCACCCATCCGGGCAGCCTGCTTCGCGGTGGCCGGACCGCTGGTGAACGGACGCGTGGAGGTGACCAATGGCGGCCTCGCCTTCGATACCGCCGAGCTCGAGCGGACGCTCGGCTGCCGGGTGAAGCTGGTCAACGATTTCTTCGCGCTGGCGACGGCGATCCCCTTGCTCGAGCATTTCGACATCATCGGCGGCGATCCGGAAGCGGTAGGCAGGCGAGGCGTGAAAGCGGTGCTCGGACCCGGGAGCGGGCTCGGCATGAGCGCGCTCCTGCCCGAGGATGACGGCGGCTGGCGGGTGCTCGCCTCGGAGGGTGGCCATGCGGACCTGGCGCCGGGTAACCATCTGGAGCAGGAGCTCCTGTCGCTGCTCATGACCGAGCACGGCACGGTCTGCTGGGAGACGGTGCTCTCGGGGCCGGGTCTGGTCCGGCTGCACCAGGCCGTCTGCCAGCTCTGGGGTCTGCCCGTGGATCCGCTCACCGCCGAGGAGATCAGCCGGCGCGGTGTGGATGCGGAGGACCCGGTCTGCCACCAGACGCTCGAGATGTTCTTCGGCCTGCTCGGTGCGGCGGCCGGCAACCTCGCGCTGACGGTGTGCGCGGACGCCGGTGTCTATATCGGCGGGGGCATCGTGCCGGCCCTGGCGGGCTTCGCCCGGACCAGCCCGCTGCGTCGCCGCTTCGAGGAGCGGGCCGAGCTCGACCACCTCATGAAGGACATTCCCCTGCTCCTCATCCTGGACGAGCATCCCGGCCTGCTCGGCGCGGCAGCCTGCCTGAATGGGTGAACACACGGCTGCGTTGATCGGCCTGTTGCTGCTGCTGGCGCTGCTGGTAGCGTTCGTGCGCGAAAAACGACCGCCCGTGGTGCACGCCGTGGTGGGCGTGGTGGCGCTGCTGGCGCTCGGCCTGCTCTCACCGGACAGCCTGCTGGCGGTGTTCGGCAACCCGGCGCCGCTCACCATCGGTGCGATGTTCATCGTCTCCGGGGCGCTGCAGCGCACGGGTGTGCTGGAATCCGCAGCGGGTGTCATTCTCCGCCGCACGCGCCGTCGCCCTGGGTTGTCACTCACAGAGCTCGGCGCGGGAACCGTGGTCGCATCGGCGTTCGTGAACAACACGCCGGTGGTGATGATCATGATCCCGGTGATCCGACGGCTCGCCAGGGCCATCGGTGTCAACGCGACCCGGCTGCTCATCCCCCTCTCCTACCTCACCATTCTCGGCGGTACCCTGACCCTGATTGGCACGTCCACCAACCTGCTGGTGGACGGCGTGGCTCAGACGCACGGTCTGGCGCCGTTCAGCATGTTCGAGATCACCGGTGTGGGTCTCGTTGCCGCGCTGGCCGGTGTTGCCTATCTGGTGACGGCCGGTCGGCTGCTGCTGCCGGACCGGCCTGAAAGCGAGCTCGGTGGCCGGGAGAGCGACCGCTATCTCTCCGAGTGCACCGTGCTGGAGAGCGGGACGTTCACGGGGAAACGCATCGACGAGACCCGGCTTCGCAGCCGGCCGGGCGTGCGCGTCCTCGGCATCCGCCGCGGCACGGAGATTCAGCGCCAGCAGCTCGAGTCATACGTGCTCGCCGCGGGTGACTGCCTGGTGGTGAGCGCCCATCCCGCGGAGCTGGCATCACTCGCCGAGGAGTACGACGTGCGGGTCGGCCTGATCGGCATCGGCGGCCCCATCTCCACGAAGAAGAACCGCCGGCCTGCGGACCTGAGGCTGGCAGAGGCGGTCATCTCCAGCACCCATCCGGCCATCGGCCGCAAGCTCGTGGAGATCCCGCTGCTGTCGCGGCTGAAGGTGCGGGTGCTGGGGCTGTCGCGGCCGCGACACCTGCCGGGACCGGATCTCGCCAACGCGCGCATCCGCGCCGGCGACCGGCTGCTCATCGCCGCGGAGCCGGACACCCTGCAGGCGCTGCGCGACAGCGTCGACCTGTCCGACGTCACCCACTCGAGCGTCCGTGCCTACGCAAGGCGGAAAGCCCCGGTGGCGGTGCTGACCCTGCTCGCCATCGTGCTCGGGGCCGCGATGCTCGAGCTGCCGATCGTCACCCTGGCCATTGCCGGTGTCGGGGTGGTGCTCTGGAGTCGCTGTCTGGAGCCGGAGGAAGCCTGGTCGGCGCTGGATGGCAACACCCTGGTGCTGATCTTCGCCATGCTGGCGTTCGGGGCAGGTCTGCAGGAAGCGGGCACCGTTTCCCTCATCGTCGACGCCATGGCGCCCTGGCTCGCAGGTGCGCACCCGGTGCTGGTGCTGCTCGGTGTCTACGCCCTGGCGAGCGTGCTCACGGAGGTGGTCACCAACAACGCGGTGGCCGTGATCCTGACGCCCATCGTCATCGAGCTGGCGGCGAGCCTGGGCGTGGATGCGCGGCCGCTGGTGGTGGCGGTGATGTTCGGTGCCAGCGCGAGCTTCGCCACCCCCATCGGCTACCAGACCAATACCCTGGTGTACGGCGCCGCCAACTACCAGTTCAACGACTTCCTGAAGGTAGGCATCCCCATGAACCTGGTGGTCGGGGTGGCGGTCTGCTCGGCCATCGTCTGGCTCAGTTGACGCTCAGTTGACGAAGGTATTGATCACCGCGCGCACGAAGCGCGGCTGATCCCAACCCGCACCCACCGGGTCTACCCCGGTGCGCACCACCACCAGATCCGCCTCGGGGACGATGGTGGCGTACTGTCCCTTGTTGCCGGCGGTGGTGTAGGTGCCGGCCGGCAGACCGGCAACGCCGTCGAACAGCCAGAACTGGGCGCCATAGCCCCGTTCTCCCGCTGTCCGCTCGAATGCCGGCGCCGGGCTTGCGGCGAACGTGGTCCAGCCCTGGGGCAGCAGGCGCTCACCGGCCCACACCCCATTCTGGAGATAGAGCAGCGCAAAGCGGCCGAGATCCCGGGCGGTGGTGTAGATCTGGCTCGAGCCGATGAAGTTGCCGGCATGGTCCGTTTCCATCCAGGTGTGGTACATGCCGATCCGGTGCAGGAGCCGGTCGTAGGGAAACCGCAGGTAGGCGAGATCGTCGTCGAGCACCTGCCTGAGACCGAGCAGCAGTAGGAGCGTGTCGCTGTTGGCGTACTGCCAGCGCTTGCCCGGCCCCGCCTCGAGCGGGGTGCTGGTGGCGGCGCTGGCAGCGTCCTGACCGGCGAAGTAGACGGCGTAGCTGTTCGAGCCGCGGCTCCACAGCCCGCTCGACATCCACAGCAGCTGTTTCCAGGTGATGGCCGCGCGCGGGTCGGCGGGGCCGGACCAGGCCTCGAGGCCCACCGGCGCGTCGAGATCGATCAGCCCGTCCCCGGCGGCAATGGCGATCAGCGTCGCGCTCAAGCTCTTGGCGGTGGACCAGGTCCGGTAGCCCTGGTGAATGCCGAACCCCTGCCGGTAGCGCTCGCCGACGATGCGGCCTTTGTGAATGATCAGCACGCCGGCGGTGAGGGTGTCGGTCCCGAAGCTTGCGCCGTCGAAGGCGCGCTCGAGCAGCGCGCGCTGCGCCGCGGTCGGACGCGGCACAGCCCGATCGCCCAGGGGGTAGTCCACCTCCGGGTCGTTTGCCCGCTGCGGGATGGACGCATGAGGCAGATGAGCCGCGTCCCCGATCGACCAGTCCGGCGGCAACAGCGAGCATCCCATGCTGTCGCGGAACACGGCGACCACCGTGTCACCGCGTCCGTCCTCGGCCCTGACCAGACGGCGCGCAGTATCGATCTCCGGGGTGGGCAGGTTCAGCGGCGTGGTGTCCGCCAGCTCCACCTCGAGGATGTCGTCCAGCGGGCGGTTCATCAGGAAGTGGGCCGAGCACGTGAACAGGGCCCGGAAGCCGGCCGCCACATAGGGATCCGCATAGTCCGCTGCGCCCCCCGGCAGCCGGTAGCCGCTTGCCGGTGGTGTTGCGGCAGCGAGTCCCGGCAACAGTCCCGGCAGCAGAAGGATGACCAGCCAGCGGCCGGCACTCGACCTCATCCGGAACCGCGAGACGTTCACCCCTGCCCCTTGCTCTGGTCGCGACCGCGACTCTGGATGCCGGCCCGGCGGGCGGCCACCTGATCGGCGCGAACCTCATGGGCACGACTCGCGGTCTGCTCCAGCGCCAGACCTTCCTCCAGGGTCGCGGCCCAGCCGGCATCCATGATCCGCAGAATCTCGGCCAGCGTGACCGGCTCGGTGCTGCAGATGTCATGACCCACGGCGACCGCCGTGTCCACCAGCGCTTCCGCCGGCACGATGCGGTTCACCAGGCCCCACGCCAGCGCCTGCTCGGCTTCCAGGTAGTTACCTGTCAGCGACAACTCCTTGGCGCGATTGATACCGATCAGTCGCGGCAGGCGCTGAGACAGGCCCCAGCCCGGCACGACCCCTACCCGGGCGTGGGTGTCCGCGAACCGCGCCGCCGGGGAGGCGAAGAGGAAGTCGCACATCAGCGCCAGCTCGAATCCGCCGGTGATGGCGAAGCCGTTCACGGCCCCGATCACCGGTTGCGGCAGGGCGGCCATGGCGTTGCTCAGATCGACGCTGGAGGTGACCCTGCCCGGATCGGTTTCGCCGCCCAGCTCCTTGAGATCCAGGCCCACGGTGAAGGCCCGGCCGGCGCCGGTGAGCACGACGACCTGGGTTTCAGGGTCGGCGGCCAGCATGTCCAGCGTGTTCACCAGGGCGCCGCGCAGGGCAGCCGACAGGGCGTTCAACGCCTCGGGGCGGTTCAGGGTGACGACGGTGACCCCGTCCCGCCGCTCGGTCAGGACCAGCGATTCCGACATGTCGGCTCCTCCTTGATTGCGTTCGAAGCCGGGCAGATTACCGGGTCTCGCTGCGCCCGGCGAGGCCGGGGGTTTCGACAGCCAGGCTGACGGCTTTGCACCCCATTCGGTCTGCGCTACCATGAGCGGCTCCCCCCGAAGCGGCGATCATCACATCTGATCAGCGGAGGTCCGCTCGCGTGTACGGCCGCATGCAGTTTGCCGACTATGTCGTCAGCTGGGCCCTGCAGTCCCTGTCCCGAAGTCTGCAGAAAGTCGGGGGTCGAACCGGTCCGGCGCCGACGGAGCTGCGCTGCAGCGACCAGAAGGCCCTGGCGCAGACGGCTGAGCGGATCTTCTCGCTCTGGCAGATGGCGCAGTGGTCGGTCTCGAAGATCGAATTCAAGCGCGCCCAGGCGGATCTCGCCGCCATCGTCGAGCTGTGCTCGGCAGACCGGTCGCCGGAGCGGGAGGCTGCGGAGCGCCTGCTCGAGAAGGCGGAGCCCAAGGCTCGCCAGATCCTGGAAGACCTCGTCGGCGGCCTCGCCCCACCGGCCGCGGGTCGGGACGCCCAGGCCCACGTTCTGGATCGGCTCAACGACCTGCTGCAGGCGGAATCGGTACGCTGGCGGACGTACACGCCGCTGCGAATCATCGACCAGTCGGAGCTGGTGGAGCACGGCATGCTGCGGGCGTTCGAGAAGTCCCGGTCGCTGTCCGAGCGGCTGGATGGCATTGCCGCCGAGGCGGGCAAGCAACCCAGCGCCAAGCGTCTGGTCCGTACCGGCCGCTGGACCCAGCACTGCGTCAATCACCTTGAACTTCTCCGTCCGGCGCTGTCTGAAGCTGGCAGGACCCGGCGCTGGCACCTGACCCGGCTCGCACACAAGCTCGATGAGCAGTGGGCGCTCGAGAAGCTGGCCCGGATGCTCGTGCTCGTGGATCTCAAGCCGAAGGCCTCCGTGCGCCTGAAGCGGCTGATCGGGGATGAGCGCAAGCGGCTGGACAAACAGCGTCGGAAACTGACCATCGGAGCGTTTGCCGGCGGCAGCATGGCCTATCGGGGCGAGGTGATGGAAGCGGTGGCCCAGCTGGGCCTCGAAGCCATCACGCTGCTGCCGCTGGACGTACCGTTCAGCATCGAGAAGGAGACCGGATGAGCAGGGTGAGAGGTGTGGCGAGATGGCTGTCCGTCGTGGCGGGCCTGCTGATGGCGGCTGGTGCCTGGGGAGACGATTATTCCGATGCCTGGGGCCCCGCGGTGGGCAGCCGGTTGCCGGTGCTTGCTGCGCCGGATCAGACCGGTGCCATGCGTGGTCTGGCCGACCTGGCGGGTGAGCGGGGGCTGCTGCTCTTCCTGAGCCGTTCCGCCGACTGGTGACCCTTCTGTCAGCGCCAGTTGGTCCAACTGGCACAGTGGCAGGACGACTTCGAAGCAGTGGGCGTGCACGTTGCCGCAATGACCTATGACGACCGCAGCACCCTGGTGACCTTCCACGCCGCGCAGAACCTGCGCTATCCGCTGCTGCAGGACGTGGACGTGAAGCACGTCGATGCCTACGGCGTGCGCAACCTGGACTATGAGCCCGGTGAGTCCGGTTACGGCATCCCCCATCCGGGCGTGCTCTACGTCGCTCGGGACGGCACGGTGCTCGCAAAGTTCGCCGTGCCCGGGTACCGCCAACGACCGCCGTTCGAGGAAATGCTGGACGTCATCGTCGGCCTGCAGGGGGTCGGTGGGGCCCCGGCTACGGTTGAATAACCCGCAGCACCTCGATTAAATGCGCCCGCATGGCGCGGCAAGGTATGCGGAATACGCACGATAACGGGACTGGCAGGGCGCAGAGTGTGGCCCGGATGATGCCGGGCCGTGGCGCGTTCGCCGTGACGGTTCCGCTCGTTCTGCTGGCGCTGGGCGGCTGCATGTCCATGGTCGCCTCCTTCACCGCCGACTTCGCCGAAGACCTGGGCGACGCCATACTCGACAATCCGGACGTCGAGATGGTGCAGGAAGGGGCGCCGGCCTACCTCCTGCTCGTGGACGCCATGGTGCAGAAGAGTCCGGACAATCCCGATCTGCTCGCCCAGTCCGCCCGCCTGAACTCCGCCTATGCCACCGCCTTCGTCAGTGACCCAGAGCGTGCCCGCCTGCTGGCAGCCAGCGCGCTGGCGGCCATGGAGCGATCCGTCTGCCTCGGCATGAAGAACGCCTGCGACCTGAGAACCCGGCCCTACGCGGACTACGAAGCCTGGCTGTCCGATCGTACCGACAAGGATGTTGCGGAACTCTATCAGCTCGGCAGCGTCTGGGCCGGCTGGATTCAGGCCAACAGCGACGACTTTGCGGCGATTGCCGAGCTCGGCCGGGTCAAGGCGCTGATGGCCAGGGTGGCCGAGCTCGATCCGGGCTACGACTACGGCGGTGCCTATCTCTATCTCGGGGTTTTCGAAACGCTGCTGCCGCCGAGCCTCGGTGGACGCCCGGAGGAGGGTCGGTCACACTTCGAGCGTGCCATCGAGATCTCCGATGGTAAGTTCCTGATGGCGAAGGTGATGTACGCGGACCAGTATGCCCGCCTCATGTTCGACCGGGAGCTGCACGACCGGCTGCTGCGCGAGGTTCTGTCTGCCGACCCGAACGTACCCGGACTCACCCTGATCAACACGGTCGCGCAGCGGCGGGCCGACGAACTGCTGGAATCTGCCGATGACTATTTCTGACCGGTTGCCCAAGGCTGCCTTCCGGACCGGATGGATACTGCTGCTTCTCGGCTGCCTGCTCGGCGGGCAGGCACAGGCCGTCACCTTCAAGGTGGCCACGCTGTCGCCGGATGGCTCCGGCTGGATGAAGATGCTGCGCGAGGGCGCCGCCGAGGTGGCCGAGCGGACCGACGGCCGGGTGACGTTCAAGTTCTATCCGGGCGGCGTCATGGGTGACGACAAGGCGGTGCTGCGCAAGATCCGCTCCGGGCAGCTGCACGGTGCCGTTATCACCGCCGGTGGCCTCTCCCAGGTGTACAGCGACATCCAGCTCTATACCCTGCCCATGGTCTTCGACAACCTGGCGGAAGTGGACTACGTCCGCAGCCGCATGGACCCCATGCTGATGGGTGGGCTCCGGGAACGCGGCTTCGTCGGCTTCGGTATCGCCGAGGTCGGTTTCGCCTACGCCATGTCGAAGGACCACGTCGAGACCTTCGAGGAGATCCGCGCGCAGAAGGTCTGGATTCCCGATGGCGATCCCGGCGCGGAGATGGCCATCCGCACGTTCGACATCACCCCCATTCCGCTGTCCATCGCCGACGTCCTGGGTGGACTGCAGACCGGGCTGATCGACAGCGTGGCGGTGCCGCCGGTGGGCGCCATCGCGCTGCAGTGGCACACCCAGCTCAGATATGTCTTCGATCTGCCGCTGCTCTACGTATACGGCCTGCTCACCGTCCGGGATCGGCAGTTCGATGCGCTCGACGCCGGTGACCAGGCCATCGTCTCGGAGGTGATGGGTGAGGTCGTGAAACGGGTCAACGCCCAGAACCGGATCGATCACGAGCGGGCCGTGGAGGTCCTGAAAACCCAGGGTCTCACCTTCACCGTGCCGACGCCGGCGGAGGCCGAGCGCTGGAAGGGGCTGGCCGAGCAGGCTTCCGAGGAGATGATCAGTCAGGGTGTGATTTCCGGGGCGCTGCACGAGGAACTCGAGAGCGAGCTCGCCGCGTTTCGAGGCGGTCTTGACTGACCGCCTGATCGCCGGAATCAGATGGGTCGAAAGCGCGCTGCTCGTCGTCCTGCTGGGGACGATGATCCTGCTCGCAGCCTATCAGGTCATCGGCCGCAACTTCTTCGATACCGGAATTCTGTGGGGCGATGCGCTGGTCCGCGTGCTGGTGCTCTGGGTGACGTTCATCGGTGCGACCATCGCCTCGCGGGATGATCAGCACATCCGCATCGATCTGCTCACCCGGTTTCTGGGCGACGTGTCCAACGCCTGGGTCGACCGGTTCCGGAGCCTGTTCACCGCTGCTGTCGCCGGACTGTTTGCCTGGTACAGCCTCGAGTTCGTGATCCTCGACTATCAGGACGGCATCATCGCTTTCGCGTCGGTGCCCGCCTGGGTCTGTGAGGCGGTCATGCCGGTCGGTGCCGCGCTCATCAGCGTGCGCTACCTGCTCAGGACGGTGACGCTGAAATGACCTGGCTGCTGATTCTGCTGCTCATCGCCGCGGCGCTCGCCGGTGCGCCGCTGTTCGCGGTGCTGATGGGTGCGGCCATGGTGGGTTTCCTCGCCACGGACATCCCGCTGACGGTGGTGGCCATCGAGGTCTACCGGATTGTCGACACCCCGCTGCTGGTGACACTGCCGCTGTTCACGTTTGCGGGCTACGTGCTCGCCGAAGCCGGAACGTCCAGACGCCTGGTCAACCTGGTGCAGAGTCTGTTCGGGGCACTGCCGAGCGGCCTGGCTCTGGTGGGATTCGTGGCGTGCGCGATCTTCACGGCGCTCACCGGTGCCTCCGGCGTGACCATCGTCGCGCTCGGCGCGCTGCTGCTGCCGGCGCTGACCAGCGCCGGGTACTCGGACCGCTTTTCCCTCGGCCTGGTGACCACGTCGGGCAGCCTCGGACTGCTGCTGGTGCCGTCCGTTCCACTCATCCTCTACGGCATCGTGGCTCAGCAGATGGACGTGGGCGAGCCGTTCACCATCGGCGAGCTCTTTCTTGCGGGCGTGCTGCCGCTGCTGCTCATGCTGGGTGCCCTCATCCTCTACACGCTCTGGCACCACCGCGGCGGCACCATTCCGCGGATACCTTTCTCGCGGCGGCGGCTCGGGTCGGCCATCTGGGATGCCCGCTGGGAGCTGCCGCTGCCTGTGGTGGTGCTGGGCGGCATCTATTCCGGCTGGTTCGCCATCTCCGAGGCGGCGGCCATCACCGCGGTTTACGTGACCATCGCCGAAGTGATGTTGTACCGGGAGATCCGCTGGTCGGCGCTGCCGAAGATCATGGTGGACTCCATGGTGATGGTGGGGGGTATCCTGCTGATCCTCGGCGTGGCGCTGGCGTTCACCAACTTCCTGATCGATGCGGAAGTGCCGCAGATGCTGTTCGAGTTCATGCAGGCGCACGTGCAGAGCGCGCTGGGTTTCCTGCTGCTGCTCAACGTCCTGCTGCTCGTGCTCGGGGCGATGCTGGACATCTTTTCGGCTCTGGTGATCGTAGTGCCGCTGATCCTGCCGGTGGCGGCGGGGTACGGTATTCACCCTGTGCATCTCGGCATCATCTTCCTCGCCAACATGCAGATCGGTTACTTCACACCACCGGTGGGCATGAACCTGTTCATTGCCAGCTACCGGTTCAACCGGCCGCTGCTGGAGATCTATGCGGCCTGCATCCCCTTCATGCTCGTGCTGCTTGTGGCGCTGCTGTTGATCACTTACGTTCCCTGGTTCAGCATGGTGCTGATCCGCTGACGCGAGCCTCCGGGCAGAGAGAGGCAGCGGGTGGCTGCAGACAAGTGAGGTAACGAGTGGCGGGTCGTATCGCCGTCGTCATAGATCCCTGGAACTATCCCTACAACGGTACCGTCGTGTCGACACGGCGGTTCGTTGCTGCACTCACGCAGGCGGGCTACGAGTTTCAGATCCTGTCGCTCGCAGCACCCGATCTGCCCGGGAAGGAAGCGTTCGAGAAGCTGTCCATTCCGGGGTTCAACAGGATCATCGACACCATGCGGGCGCCGCTTGCCAGGCCGGGCCGGGCGAAGCTGAGATCGCTGCTGACCGGCTGCGACCTGCTTCATGTGCAGTACCCGTTCTTCCTCGCCCACGCCGCCATCGGGGAGGCCAGACGGCTGGGCATACCCGTGGTCTGCTCCTTTCACGTGCAACCGGAAAACATCCTGCAGAATATCCGGCTGCCGAGCCGTCTGCTCTCCAACCTGCTGTATCGGCTGTTCATCCGTTTCATCTACAGCCGTGCGGACCAGGTGATCGCGCCGTCGTCGTTTGCTGCAGGGCTGCTGACGCGGCATGGTCTGAACCGACCCGTCGCCGTGGTCTCGAACGGGGTGCCCGATCGCTTCTTTGGCGTGGCGCGCAGCCCGCGGCCAGAGCAGGGCTTTCTGCTCCTCTCGGTGGGCCGCCTGGCCCGGGAGAAGCAGCAGGAGACGTTGCTGCATGCGGTCGCGCTCTCCCGTCATCGGGCCGATATCACGGTGGTGCTGGCCGGCGTCGGCCCCCGCCAGGCTTATCTCGAGCGGCTGGCGGCGCGGCTGAAGGTTAACGCGCGGATAGGCTGGGTGGATGACGAGGCGCTGCTCGAGCTTCACGGTCAGGCGGACCTGTTCGTGCACACCGGAACCATCGAGCTCGAAGGCATGTCGGTGCTCGAGGCCATGGCGACAGGCAACGTCGTGGTCGTCTCGGACGCCTCCGCAAGCGCCTGTGCGGCCATGATCCACGAAGCGCATGCAAGATTCCGCAAGGGCGACAGCGCAGACCTGGCGGAGCGCATCGACTACTGGCTGGCCCGGCCGGAGGCGCGAGCCGCTCAGCAGCGCTTCAACCGGCTGTATGCGCAGTCCCTGTCTCACGACAAGGTCTCCGGTCGGCTGATGTCTCTCTACGAGGAGATGCTGCGCGAGACGGTCACGGGGCTTGAGCCGCGGATGAACGGCACCTCTTGAGCGCTCTGGGTCGGGTCCTCAGCCGCTGGGTCGAGGTCTGCGAACATCGACCCAGAACGATTCTTGCGGCACTCGTCGCCACGTCCCTGCTGGCCGCCGTCTACGTGTCTCTGAACTTCTCCATCGATTCGGATCTCGGCAAGCTGATCCGGCCCTCTGAAGCGCTGACCTGGTATCGGGCGAACGAGCGTTACAAGGCAGCATTTCCGGAGCTGCAGGAAACCTCACTGGTGGTGGTGTCGGGTGGCGATGCAACCGCGGTGGAGCGGACGGCGATGCGGCTGCAGGCGGCCTTCAGCGAAAGCGGCCGGTTTCAGTTCGTCTTTGCCCCGGCGCTCAGCGGGTTTCTGCGCGACCATCGGGCCTACTTCCTGGACGAGGCGCTGCTGTCGGACTGGGTGGCCGGCGTCCAGTATGACTACGGCGCGCTGCTCCGGCTCGCCGATGGTGCCGACCTCGCGAACGCGGCGTTCACCCTCGCCGATCAGGTATCCGCGACGGACGGGCTGCGGATTCCGACCGTGCTCAGGAGCCTGATGGAAGCCTTCGCGGACGGTGTACCGGACACGCTGACGGTGGCGGCTTATCCGCACCTGGTGCCGGAGGCGGACGTTCACTACCTGATCATGATGCTGAAGGGTCATGCGCAGCTGGATCAGCGTCTGCCGAACGCCGCGCAGGTGAGCCTGATCCGGTCACTGGTCGACACCGTGGCGGTGGAACCCGGTGTGCGTGTGCGGCTGACCGGCGAGGTGCCGCTGGCGCACGAGGAGATCGGCATGGCGCTGGATGGGATCGGGATTGCCGGCACCCTCTCGCTGGTGCTGCTGGCCCTGATTCTGCACTTCGGCGTCGGCAGCTGGCGTATCATCGGCGCCACGTTCGCATTGCTCGGCACCGGCGTGCTCCTGACGCTGGCCTTCGCGGTCGCCACCGTGGGAGCGTTCAACACCCTGGCGCTCATCTTCGTGGTGATGTTCTTCGGCCTCGGCGTGGATTTCGCCGTGCACTTCTCGCTCAGGATGCGGGAAGGCCTGGCGCCGGGATCGACGGAGGATGCGGAGGTTCACTTCGTCCGCGAGGTGGGACCGGCGCTGGCGCTGTGCATGCTGACCTCCGCCATCGCCTTTCTCTCCTTTGCACCGACCCCTTACCGGGGACTGGGCGAGCTCGGCATCGTCTCGGCCGGCGGCATGGTGATCGCCTTGCTGCTGACGCTGACCCTGCTGCCCGCGTTCTACAGCCTGTTCGGCATGCCGGTGTCTGCCGGTGCGGTCCGGCAGCGGGCCTGGCGCTGGCAGGGCCGTCCCGTGCCGGTGCTGATCGGCGCCGGACTGCTGGCGCTGATCGCGGCCTGGCTGGCGAAGGACGTCCGCTTCGACTACAGCGTGCTCGCGCTCAGGGACTCGAGCACGGAAGCCATGAGCACGCTGCTCGAGCTGCAGGCGAACGGCGTCACCACGGACTACAGCATCAACGTGCTCGCCCCGGACGACGACGAGGCGCGTCGGCTGAAGCGGCGGCTCGAGGCGCTGCCGGAGGTGGGCGATGTACTGATACCGTCCGACCTGGTGCCTGCCGACCAGCCCGCGAAGGCCTTGCTGCTCGCGGAGCTGGAAGCGTTGCTGGCGGATCTGGGCGTCGTGCAGCCGGCAGACGGCTCGATGGCCGTGGAGGGTCTGACGGAGGCGGTGCGTTATCTGGAGGAGGTCCGCGGCGAGGTGCCGGAGGCGGAGCGCGCGCTCTTCGACGCCTTTCTCGACGGTCTCGAGGAACTCTCCGCCGATCCGGATCGGCTGGCGACGCTGAACCGCGAGCTGGTGGACGGAATCACCTCGGAACTGGGCGAGCTCGAGCGGATCTCGTCCGCCGATCCTTTCCGGTTCGACGATCTGCCGGCGGACCTCCAGGCCAGGCTCGTGTCCCCGGAGGGCTGGCAACTGCTGACCGTGCTGCCGGCCGGAATCATCGACAGCCGGGCGGCAACGGATCGCTTCGTCGGTGCGGTGACCAGCATCGAGCCGGAGGCGGGCGGCCGCGCCATGGTCGAGTGGGGGGTGGGTGGCGTGGCCGTACGGTCCTTCGTCGAGGCGCTGTCGCTCGCCATCGTGGCCATCGCCGTGCTGCTGGTCGTCTACTTCCGCGGCGTCGTGCTGCCGCTGATCGTGCTGGTACCGCTGTCCCTGACCACGCTGGTGACCTTCGCTGTCATCCAGATCACGCCGCTGACGCTGAACATGGCCAACATCCTGGTCATGCCGCTGATCTTCGGCCTCGGCGTGGACACGGGCATCCACGTGGTGCATCGCTACCGTACGGACGGGGACGTCGCCGCACTTTTGGGGTCGAGCACGGCGCACGCTGTCGTGATCAGCGCGCTCACCACCATCGGTACGTTCTTTTCCCTGTCGTTCAGCCCGCACAAGGGGGCTGCGTCGGTTGGCATGCTGCTCACCATCGCCATCTCGGTGATGCTGGTGGTGACGTTCCTGGTGGTTCCGGCGCTGCTGTCCGTGCTGCCCGATCGCCTGCGCAGGGGTGTCGTGTCCCGCGGGCAGCGTAGCTAGTGACCTCGCATGACCCGGACGTTCGGCTGGATCATGGGCCGGACGTTGGTGAGGGGGAGGGGTTTGCTGAAGAGATAGCCCTGGGCGTATTCGCAGTCGTGCTCCATCAGGAACTCGTACTGCTCGCGGGTCTCCACGCCTTCCGCCACCACTTCCATGTTCAGTCGGTGCGCCATGGCGATCACCGCCGAGGTGATGGCCTTGTCGTCGGCGCTGTCCGGGATGTCCATGATGAAGCTGCGGTCCACCTTGACCGTGTTGATGGGGAATTTCTTCAGATAGTTCAGTGACG